>JBGAJQ010000106.1:0-6044 GCA_044224875.1 Gemmatimonadaceae bacterium
TCTGGTTTGATCGAAAGCACCGGTCGTTTTGGGGCGCGGCATCGAACCACGGGGAGGACACTGGGATAGCGTGGTAAGCGCGACGTAGTCGACGCACATGGCGACGCTCCGAAAGAGGGCGGCGCGAATGGAACGCGTCGCCCCACCGTATCCCCCGGTTGTCCCCACTCGATATTGAGCTCTGATAGCGATGGGCCGGACGTCGTCACTGTGGCCCGCGCTTGACCCCGCGCTTGGTAAACACAACCACCGCGCCTTGCGAGCCAATCGACCCGTACATCACTCCTACCTCGTTGCCGCGCAGGATGATGATGTAGTCGATGATCTCTGGCGGGAGCACTTCTGCGGTGTTGCCGACGAGCAGGCCATCGACAATTACGGGTAAGCAACCGCCGGGGTAACCGCGGGTCGACATGACGCACTTTCGCTCGTAGTCCACGGCGAATCCGGCGGACTGATTGCGTGCGATGAGATCCGTGTAGTCCTTGGCGCCAAGCACGGCGCGGTCCACCTGGGTGGGGGCGATCACAGTGGCACTGAGCGTCCCGATCTTCAGGCCGAAGAACTTTTCATTGCGGATGGCTTCGCGCTCTGAGCGGATCGCCATTTCCGGAAGAAACTGTGCGATACGGGGCATGCGCACCTGAACCACCGTGGTGTCCGTTCCCATGAGGCCGAATGGCTCGGACGCCGTGGGCCTGTACCCGAGTCGACGCACCAACACCGAGAAGCTTCCCGTGGCGCGCGGCTTCAACTGCAACACGCCACCGGACCGCGTCAGGCCGGAACTCACGATCTGTCCCCTGGCATCCATCATCGCGACCGCCGCGTCGGCGATCCCCTCGGCCGTCGCAGAGTCCACCACCGTCAGCCGCACCACCTGTGCATCGATTGCGCGCGCGGTCGCCACCGCTGCCAGACCCACCACTACCATCAACGCGCGCTGGCCCCGTCCACGGATCCCCTTCATGGGTTACCTGCCAGACCGGAGTGATGTCCGCTGCCATTCAGCAATCAGCATCGTGCAAGGCAGCTGAATGCTAACCGGTCAACGCGCACAGGTTCCCTGTCGATCACGACCCTCCCAATCCACCCATTCCCACCATCGGCAGGTCGCGTATCCGGCGCCCTGTGGCCCCAAAGACCGCGTTCGCCAATGCCGGCAGGGCACTCGGCACCCCCATTTCACCGGCGCCGCTCGGGGCCGCCGTGCTCGGGACGATGCGCACCTCGACGTCAGGCGCTTCGGACATGCGCAGCAGTCGATAGTCGGTGAAGTTCTTCTGCTGCACTCGTCCACCCTCGACGGTGATCTCCAGCCGCAAGGCAGCCGAGATGCCGTCGAGCGTCCCGCCCATCATCTGGGCTTCGATGCCTAAGGGGTTCACGGGCTGCCCGACGTCTACGGCGCAAATACAGCGGTGGATCTGCACTCTTCCGTCCGCGACGCTCACCTCCATCGCATGTGCGGCGTAGCCGCCGAACGTGAAGTGACACGCGATGCCGCGCCCCCTTCCTGCTGGAACCGGCGTCGTTCCCCAGCCGATCGCGCGGCTCGCCTCGCGAAGAACGGTCGCCAGTCGCCCGGTATCGAACACCGGACCCCCATGGTCCCGGTATGGCATGCGGCGCGGTTCACCCAGCAGCTCCAGGCGATATGCCAACGGGTCACGACCCGCAGCGTGCGCGACCTCATCCACAAAGGACTCCGTCGCGAACGCACCAAAGGTGTGCAACGGGGCACGCCACCATCCACGCGCCAGTCCGAACTCAACGGGTGCAAAGGTACTCTCGTAGTTAGGCACCAAACCGGCCGGATAGTTGTCCGGATCGCAGACGCCCACCCAGTCGGGGGCGCGCTGCTGGCCGGCATCCCGGAATTTTCTGGAAGTCGCCGCCACGCGGTGCGACCATCCGGTCACCCTTCCCTGTTGATCGAGCGCGGCCAGCATGCCGTGGACACCGAACGGCCGATAGTAGTCATGCTGCAAGTCGTCCTCGCGTGTCCAGATCAGCTTCACCGGTCGTTTCAACAGCATGCCCAGCTTGACTGCCTCAACGACGTAATCGCTGCGCAGGCGTCGGCCAAACCCGCCGCCACTCCGTGGCAGGTGAATCTCGATGTTGAGGCGCGAGATTCCCGTCAGCTTCGACGTCAGGCGCGATACTTCGCCGGGACTCTGGCACGAGGCAATCACCAGGGCGCGGTCTGCCCCGATGTCGACGGTGCAGTTAGGCGGCTCCATGGTGGCGTGCGCCAGGAAGGGAACCATGTACTCGGCCGTGACGACCTTCGCCGCGGCGGCACGCGCCGACTCCATGGACCCGTCGGAGCGAGCCACCCTTCCCGGACTCGAGAGGGCAGATCGGGCGCTGGCCTTGAGCAATTGGCTGGAGTCCTTCACCCACGGTCCAGGATTCCATGTCACGCGGAGCGCGCGCCCTCCTTGCATGGCACTCCATGTGTCGTCAGCCACCACCGCCACACCATCGGCGAGTTGCTCGTCCACCGGCTCGCCGGGGGCCGGCCCCTTGATCGCCACCACTTGGCGTACGCCGCGCACGGCCATCGCGCCGCTGGCATCAAAGGTGGCGAGCGTCCCGTCGAAGTACGGGCAGCGCTCCATTACCGCAACCAGGCAGTTGGGGACCTTCGCGTCGATTCCGTAGGCCGCCTGCCCGCGTACGATGGACTCGGCGTCCGCCACGCGTGTGGGTTGACCAATCACCTTGAACGACGCGGCGCTCCGCAGCGTTGGCGGAGCGTCAGTCACCTGTAACTGCGCCGCGGCCGTGGCGACCTCGCCATAACTGAGTCGCCTCCCGTCAGGGTGAAGCACATACCCATCGGCGGTTCGAAGCGTCGCCACCTCGGTTCCGGCCCCCCATCGCTCGGCTGCCGCGTGAATCAGTCGTTGTCGCGTATAGGCGCCCACCATTCGCAATTCTTCCCAACCGTCCGGAATGTTGGTGCTGCCACCCGCGCCCTGATCGCCATACTTCGGCACGAATCCCGGGGACTCGCTGGACGGGAGGAGTCCATAGTCGAGCTGTTCCACGGTCACCATGGACCAGGGCACGTCCAGCTCCTCGGCGATCAGCATTGGGAGCGAGGTACGAACGCCTTGCCCGATTTCACAACTCCGCGCGCCGATGACGACGCGATTCTCCGCGTCGATGCGCACAAACGCATTGATGGCGCCATTCAGCTCGAAAGAGGTCCGCGGGCGGCTTGCCGCAGCTACGCCGGGAAGCGAGACGGAAACGAGTATTCCACCTAACGCCGAAGTCGAGATCCTGATGAAACCGCGGCGATCCACGGAGGCGCTCGTCATGGATTCCCTCCTCCGCCGATGATTGCGGCTGCTCGATGGATCGCCCGGCGAATACGCGGATACGTACCACAGCGACAGAGGTTCGTGATTCGATTGATGTCGGCGTCGGTCGGGTTCGGCGTTCGCCGCAGGAGGTCGACCGCCGCCATCAATTGGCCTGCCTGGCAGTAGCCACACTGCGGGACATCTTCCTCAACCCACGCGCGCTGGACGGCCGAGAGTTCGGAGTCACTTCGTGTGAGTCCCTCGATCGTGGTCACGCGCTTCCCTTCCAGCGACGAGAGAACGGCACGACAGGACCGCGCGGCTTCGCCGTCGACATGTACCGTGCAGGCCCCGCACGCTCCGACGCCACAACCGAACTTGGTACCGGTAAGTCCGGCGTGGTCACGCAGGTACCAGAGGAGCGGCATCGTGGGATCGCCGTCGAAGGCGACGGCCGTGCCATTTACCGTGAAGTGAATCGCCATGGGGGGAGGAGGGTGGTCAACGCTTCATGAGTCACGGCGAGGTGAAGTGTTGCCAACGACCGTGTGACCGACCGTCGGAAGGGCGGTCCGAACCGATGGCGCCGTCAGCTCCGGCGGCTGCCGCGGCCGCGGCGGTTCAACGCTTCTTTTGGCACGAAGGGCAATAGTACGTACTGCGCCCGGCCTGAATGAGCCGCCTGATCTTTGTCTTGCAGCGGCGACATGGCTGTCCTTCCCGGTCGTACACATTGAAGCGGCGGGGATCGTTGGCTGCCGCCCCGTAGTACCGCCCTGGATCGCGGAGCGCCTTGGCCATTGTCCGTCGCACGCCCGCGATCACCTTACCGCGCTGGGCGTTGCTGAGGCGACCAGCTTCAACCCGCGGGTCGACGCGAGCGAGCCACAGGGCCTCGGAGGCGTAGATGTTGCCGATCCCGGCAACAATCGACTGGTCGAGGAGTGCGACCTTGATCGGGATGCGTCGGTTGGAGACGGCGCGTTCGAGCGACCCGGCATCGAAGGCGGTGTCGGTGGCTTCGGGGCCCAGGGATGGCAGCGGGTCTGTGCCGGCGTCATGCAGGACGACGGCCGACAGGGCACGGGGGTCGTCGAGGATCAGCCGAGACCCATCGTCGAAGACCAGCTCGAACCGCGGGTGGCGTGGGCGCTCGGCATCGGGCGACCGGGGGGACGATGGCGCCAGGACCTGCCAGTCCCCGGTCATGCGAAAGTGGACGTGCAGCGTGCGTCCGCTCGTCAGGCGCAGCAACTGATGCTTGCCGCGGCGGTCGACCGCGGCGATGCGTTCACCGACCAGGCTTCGCGCGGCCTCGTCAGGCAGCGCGCGTCGTTGAGACGGGTGCAACGCGGTGGCGCTCGTTATGGTGCGCCCGGCGACCGCGCGCCTGACGATGCGCACCGCGTATTCGACCTCTGGCAGTTCAGGCATGGCGATCCCCAATCACTCGTAAGGCAGTCATAGATGAACACACGACGCATTCGTGATGCACACCCTTGCGCGCCTGACGAGAGTGCCTAACTTTACGTGCATTCACGCCGCTCGCGGAGCCCATGGCGCACCCGTTACCACGCTCCCTCCGACACGAGTACGACATCTACGTCGAGCAGGAGATCGAGAACTATAAGGACTCGATCCCGCGTTCGGCTCTCCTCCGCATCGGCGATGAGGCGGTGGACCAGCTCCGCAAGCGTAACCAGCTCGAGTTCAGCGAAATCCTCATTTGGGCGGAGGTGGACGTCATCATCCGCCGGCGTCTTCGCATCCCGACCTTCGCCACGTGGCGCAATCGACGGCTCAAGCTCATTGTCGAGTACCGTCGGCCTGAACGATGGGGAATCGCGGCAGACGCCCCGATCGTGCGCGAGGTGACTACCGAAGAGCCCGATCGCCATGTGCTGGTGGCCGGTGTCCGTGAAGAAGGCACCACCATGTTCCTGGTGGCCAATGGGTGCCAGGTGACAACGGTTGAGGACGACCCAGACATCGTCGATCGATTGATTACTGCGGCTGGCCAGGTCGGACTGACCTCGCGCGTGAATCCATGCGTCATTTCGCTCGACCAGTGGCTCCCGGATGAACCACTGAATGCGGTCGTGTGCACGCCGGCGGCATTCGAACGTCTGGGCGCGGACGAGCGGGCACGCGTGATCGGGGTCTTGAAGAGTGCAACCCTGGATGGCGGGATCCATCTGGTGCAGACGCTCGCGGCCGGTCAGGCGGCGCTCTCGGAAGACGAGTTGCGCGACAGTTACGCCGGCTGGGATGTCTCGATCGTTCGCGACGAGATGTCGAACCGCACGTTCATGGCGCGAAAGCACGCGTAGCAAAAAGAAACGCTCGTGTCCTGCGTCGACGTGTCGTTTCGCGACACTGCGGGGCGTCCAACTCCCTTCGCGATCGCCAAGTAGGCCCAGCGTAACTACTTCCTGATCGCACCACCGTGGCATCGACCGTGCCTTACGGGTCCGTGCACGCCACGCGTGTTACCAACGTGACGTAAACAGAGCTGGCCGCATTCGGTGAACCGTTCTCGCCGGCTGCGGCCGCTTTATTTGGCGGAACTCCGAGCCTCGACGCACCATTTCCAGTAGTGAGTGGATCGCGGGACTACTCGCGGCGAATCCGTCGACGGCGTGCACGCGTAGACAGGACGGAGGCAGTTATCGGGAGAACAACTATATGAAGAAGACGCGACCCAAAGTGCGATCAGACGAACTT
>JBGAJQ010000042.1:0-48131 GCA_044224875.1 Gemmatimonadaceae bacterium
GCCATCGGACACCTCTACGCACCTAACGCGGACCGAGGTGTCTTCAGGTCCAGGGACGGCGGAAAGACATGGCAGAAGGTGCTGTACAAGGACGAGAACGTCGGGGCCGTGGAAGTCGTGATCGATCCGTCCAACGCTCAAGTCGTCTATGCAGGGCTGTGGAACACGCGGCGGCCGCCGTGGTTCACGTACGCCCCCACCAACGGGCCCGGTGGCGGCATCTACAAGTCGACGGACGGCGGGAGCACGTGGAAGGCGCTGACCACTGGACTCCCGAAGGCGGGTATCGGACGCACCGGGATCGCCGTGTCGCCGAGCAACGCACGCCGCGTCTATGCCGTGGTGGACTGCCTGCTACCGGAGGAGGGGGCACCGCCAGCCGCAACTGCAGGAAGTGCGACAGGGCGCGCGGCACCGCCGCCCCCGCAACAAGGCGGATTCTTCCGATCCGATGACGCCGGCGCTTCCTGGACGCGGTTGTCCGCTGATTCGGCGCTCTGGGGCCGAGGGTGGTATTTCGAGAAGCTCGTCGTCGATCCCAGGAATGCCGACATCGTGTACGTGTGCAACGTCTCGGTGTCGCGTTCCATGGATGGCGGCAAGAGCTGGGTGCCGCTCCGCGGATCGCCGGGTGGGGATGACTACCACCAGGCGTGGATCTCCTCGGACGACACCAACACGATGATCGTCGCGAGCGATCAAGGCGCCATCATCACGCACAACGCCAAGAGCGAGGATCCGCGCGAGGTGACGTGGAGTTCGTGGCTCAACCAGCCCACGGCTCAGGTCTACCATATCTCCGTCGACTACCGGTTTCCGTATTGGGTGACCGGAGCACAGCAGGACAGTGGGGCGGTGGCGGTGCGGTCGCGCGGGAAGTTCGCGGCCATCAGCACACGCGACTGGGAGCCAGTTGGAGCTGGCGGTGAGAGCGGATATACCGCGGGCGATCCGTTACATCCTGGGATCATTTTTGGGGGCACCGGCCAGCGATGGAACCTGGAGACCAATACCCCCATGCCCGGTACCACCGTCCCGCGCTCCGAGGAGCCGGCGCGCGGCGACTGGACCCAACCCCTCGTCTTTTCCAAGGCAGACCCGAGGAATCTCTACTACGGCAGCCAGTTCCTCTTCAAGACGACGGACGGTGCGCGCACGTGGACCAGGCAGAGTGCCGACCTCACGCGCCCCGATCCCGGGGTTCCGAGCACGCTGGATGCCACAGCCGCTGCGCATGTCGACCGCAATGGCAAGCGGGGCGTCATCTACACGATCGCGCCGTCGCCACTGATGGTGCCGATGATCTGGATTGGCACCGATGACGGACTGATTCAGCTGACGACGAACGACGGCAAGACGTGGCGCGACGTGACGCCAGCCGCCGTGACGCCGTGGAGTCGAGTCACGATGCTGGAGGCATCTCGCTTTGATGTCAACGTCGCCTACGCCAGCGTGGACCGCCATCAACTGCAGGACTTCGATCCTTACATCTACCGAACGCGGGACATGGGGAAATCCTGGGAGCGCATCTCGCGCGGCATTCCCGCTGGCGAGTACGTCCATACGATCAAGGAAGACACGGTGCGTCCCGGTCTACTTTTCGCCGGTACGGAACGTGGCGCGTATGTCTCACTGGATGACGGCGACACCTGGCAACCGTTGCAGCTGAATCTCCCGGTCACCTCCGTCCGCGACTTCGAAGTCTACGGGAACGACCTGATCGTCGGGACCCACGGCCGTGGCATCTGGGTCATCGACGACATCACGCCGCTCCGTCAGGTGGACGACAAAGTGCTAGCGGGAGAGCCGTACCTGTTCAAGCCAGCAGAGTCGTTCGCGGTGATTCAAGGGGGAGACAACGGGACGCCGCTCCAGAAGGACGAGCCTCAAACCGAGAACGCGCCAGAAGGGGCGATCCTGTACTACTACTTAGCGCGCGCCGCATCGTCGACGGTCACGATCGAAATTACGGATGCGGCGGGCACGGTCGTAGGATCGCTCTCCAGCAATCCTTCCGACACGCCGCCGGGCGGCCGCGGCCGGCCCGCGGGGGCGGGAATACCCAACACCACGGCCCTATGGCGTCAGCCACCATCACCGCTCTCGGGGGCCGTGGGGCTGCACCGTGCGGTCTGGCCCACGGTCGTTGGAGCTCGCGGCGACCCGTTCGGGCCGGGTGGCGGACGCGGGCCCATGCAACGGGTCGGCGCCTTCACGGCCAAGCTGTCGGTAGACGGCAAGACGATGACGCAGACATTCAGCGTCCGCCCGCCGCCGGACGGGGGTGCGAGTTAAGGCCACGGCCCCCTCGAACGTCCTGGATTGGACACGCCTCTGCTCTCAGTGAACAGAGGGAGGCCCCTGCCTGTCGCCCCACACCTCGTGGAAGAACTCCGGGAGGGACACCACCAGCGGTTCGCTTGCCCCTTCCGGATGCCACGCGAGCATCTCGTTCAAGATCTCCGGTCGAAGATCCTGCGGAGTCCAGCGCTCAATCAGCCGCGCATCGAGATCCACAATCCAGTACTCGGCGATGCCGGACCGCTGATACCGCAACCGCTTCGTGATGCGGTCATGTCGCGCCGATGCGGGAGACAGCACCTCCACGGCCAGCAACGGAACGCCCGTTTCGCTCCAGTCACTGTATGGAGGATCGCTCGCCAACCTCGAGACCACAAATAGGTCGGGTTGGGACAACTGCTGGCTGTTGAGGTCAAGGTCGGCTGGAGCGAAGAGCGCCTCACCGATCGCATGCCGGCCCACAAACGGTCGCAGCCGAGCGAACAGCCCACCGACGGCGCGTTGGTGCACGTGCGATGGCGACGGGCTCACCAGCAACTCGCCGTCGATGAGCTCGTAACGGTTGCCGTCGTCAGGCAACGCCAGTACCTCGTCCCGAGTCCATTCCCGAGCGCGTTGCGGCATACCCATAGCTTATCCTCCTCGACGTTGCTGGTGCAACTTGGCGGGCATGGTACCATGCCAGAAGATCGGCGATTCGGAGGCGAGGCGCGTCATCATTCGGTTGCGGGGCGGAGCAATTCCTTGCACTACCGATACCCCGCCGCCTGCATGCCGAACAGCTCGGCGTAGAGACCGTGTCGGGCAACGAGTTCGTCGTGCGTACCATCCTCGACCAGTTCACCGTTCTGGAGCACCAGGATGCGGTCCGCCATGCGGACCGTGGAGAAGCGATGCGAGATGATCATGGCGGTGCGACCCGCCATCAGCTCGGAGAAGCGCAGGAACACGTCGTATTCGGCGCGGGCGTCCAGCGCGGCGGTCGGTTCATCGAGGATCAGCACTTGTGCCTCGCGCATGTAGGCGCGGGCCAGGGCGACCTTCTGCCATTCACCCCCCGACAGCTCCACCCCTTCGTCAAAGCGACGGCCGAGCATCTGGCGCCAACCTAACGACAACCGCGGAAGGAGGGAGGCGGCCAAGGACTTGTCGGCCGCGGCGCGCAAGGCATCGGGAACAGGGGATGTGGTGGTAGCCGGCATGGCGGCGTTGTCGGTTGGCGTTCCGGCATCGAGGTAGGTCTGGGCAATGTCGATGCCGCCAACGCCGACATTCTCATCGAAGCGCATGTCGTAGCGCACGAAGTCCTGAAAGATCACGCCAATGGCTTGACGTAGCGACGCGAGGTCGTAGTCACGAAGGTCGACGCCGTCGAGGAGGATGCGTCCTTCGCTCGGGTCGTACAAACGCGCGAGGAGCTTGGTGAGGGTCGTCTTGCCGGCGCCATTCTCCCCAACGAGCGCGATGCGCTCGCCGGGGCGCAAGGCGAAGCTCACATGGCGCACGGCCCATCGGTCGCTCCCCGGATACTTGAACCCGACATCGTCAAAGACGAATCCTGTCTGGATCGGTCGTGGTGCACGACGTGCGCCGGGTTTGGTGGCGATCGTAGGCTTCATCTCGAAGAAGACGAAGAGGTCCCGGAGGTAGAGCGAGGCGTCGTAGATGCCCCCAGCGGCCGAGAGCAGCCCCTGGAGCAGGTCGCGGCCTCGCGCAAACGAGGCCGCGAGAAAGGTCAGGGAGCCTAACGAAATCGCCCCGGCCACGGTTCGCGCAATGATGATCAGGTAGGCCAGGTAGTAGCCCGCCGTGCTGATGAGCGACAGCCCGGAGGAGACAAAGGCCTTGCGAAGCGCGAGGTCGCGGTTCTCGTCGTACCATTGCTGCGACAGACGGCGATAGCGCTCGATCAGCCACGGTGCCAGGCCGAACAGCTGCACTTCCTTGGCCGTCTCGTCGCTCGCGCCAACGTACCGCAGGTAATCGAGCTGACGGCGCTGCGGCGTCCACCGAAAGGTGAGGGAATACTGCATGGCGGCAAACCGTGTCTCGCTCACAAAACTCGGCAGGATGGTCACCAGGAGCAGGACCATGAGCCACGGGCTGAATGCCAACAAGGCCGCGCTCAGCGTCAACAGCGTGACCAACCCTTCGCCAATGCCCAGCAATTGCGCGATCAGCCCAATGCGACCCACGGTCTGGCGGCGCGCGCGTTCGAGGTGATCGTAGAACGCGGGGTCCTCGAACATCGCCAGGTCCAACGTGGCGGCATGTTCCATCAGGCGAATGCTGACCCGATTGCTGAACAGGTCGCCGAGCAACGCCTCCGAGAGCATGGCCGCGCGCGCCAGCAGTTCACCGAGCACCACGATGGCGATCTCAATCAGCACCAGGTGAACGACTGGGCGCCACCCCGTGCCGGCGCGCTGTGCCGCCACCACGCCATCGATGATGAGCTTGCCGATGTACAGCGACGCGACGGGTACGAACGCGCGCAGTAATCGCAGGGCGCCCATGGTGAGCGTAAGCCCGCGATGCGTTTCCCACACGAGGCGCACGAGCTTGGGCACGTACTTGAGCGCGTTCCATCGCTCGCGCAGGCTAGGTCGGGCCTCGTCCTGCGGTATGCGGCCGCGCCCGACGACAAAGGGAATGCCAGTCATCCCGGAAACTACCGACCGGCGTTGCCTTGCGTCGAGCGCTCGCCCGGAGCGCCGCCGGCGAGACACGGCGCTCCTGTGACGGCGCAAGGGATTGTCCAAGCCGGAGTCGTCACCGCGAGTACGGACCCATGACGCAACACGCGCCACGTTTCACCGTTGGAACGGGTACGCGTGGCGCGCGAGCGACGACCGAAGTCGCCTGTGTGATTCTCTACTGCGCACCCGCCGCGAGGGCGGGCCGCGCCGGTGGGTTACATGGGCTTCGGGCGATAGTAGACGTCGATCGTGCCGTCAGTATGAACGTCTGCAGCGATCACGTCCGCCGCCGTGAGCTTTGGCGTGGATTTCTCGAGTGCGCCAAGGATGACCGGCTGCGCATCGAACGATGTGCGCAGCTGTTCAATGTGCGCCGCGTGCGTTTCCAAGGCTGACTTTACGGCCGCGTCGTTTTGTCCCTGGATCAGGGGTTCGGCGTTAACGAGCCGAACGTCGGCCTCCTTGAAGGGTCCGTGTTGCTTGATCGCCTCGAGGGTCTTGGGCGTTGTGTTGATTGCAGCGAGCAAGGTGCTGAACGAAGGCGCCTTGGCAACCTCGCCCTTGGACACGGTGGTGTCCTGGGCGTTGGCGCTTCCAGCAAAGGTTGCGGCCGCCAATGCAGCCGCCGCAAAGAGGATTCTGTGCTTGTGCATCTGCACCACCATCTACTTGAAAGAGTCAGCGTGCGCTCGCGCTCGCCGGGGTCCGGCTGCGAGCTCGGTCATCGTGCACGAGAAGGTGCGTTTGTGCGTCGGCCGATAGCTGCGAGCTAGATCACACGTTAGGCGGGCTGGGCGGTAGTTGTGCGCAGCAGATGGACGCAGCGCCGAGCATGTGTGCCCGACCACCACGAGTGCCTAACGAGCTGCGTCCTGCGGCAACGGACAGGCGTGCTGGGCTGTATCTGGCCTTAACGCTCGACGATGCGCACGCCCTTTGGCGCCTTGAAGGCGAACGCATCCGGTCCCACGGCGGCATTGGCCGAAAAGTGCGTGATCTTCACCACACGCGTGATCCCTGATGGTTCTACTGCCTCGAACTGCCGAAGCGTACCGTCAGCCGCATCTATCCACACCCTGGCCTTGGTAAAGGTGGCCGCCTGCCCCTTAGGGGTGAGGGACACCACGCGCACGGACCGGCCATCCAGCGTGACCGCGCCGCCATCGGCAATCGTGTACCGCGTGCGGGGATTGCTGAAAAACTCCCCGATCATGTCCAGGCTGCCAGCGGCATCGGCGGAGACCGGCGAACGCATCACCTGACCGGGTGCCGACGATGGAAGATAGATCCACACATTCTTCCCGTCGGACACGATCACGTCGCCCTTGGGTTCAGCAAAACGAAAGGCAAACCGGTCCGGACGTGCCTGCTGAAACTCCCCTCGTGACGACAGCTTGGTCCCGGTAAGGGAGTTGGTGATCGTTTGCTCGAACGTTGCGCGCGCCGTCCGCACCTGCGCGTACGCGGCGACGGCCTGGTCGATGGCTTTCCCCGCGCCATCCTGGATGAGGGAGTGATCGACGAGGGAAGCGGCCAGCGTGACGGGGCGAACAAGACTGAGAGCGAGCGCTTGCCTGCTACCCGAGGCCTTCGCTTCGCCACCCTGAACGAGGGAGAGGGGGACTAGGGTAGCGGCCACGGTGAAGCGCCGAAAAGAAATAGGATTGAGCACGTGCCTGCTACCCGATCTCGAGCGCGACAGTTCCCGGGCTCGGCGCCACCACGCGCCCGATGGCTTGAGCGATAGCGCGCAACTCGGCCATGAGTCGCGTGAATTGTTCCGGATACAAGGACTGCGCGCCGTCCGAGAGGGCGCGGTCCGGCGTGGGATGGACTTCCACGAGGATGCCATCCGCGCCAGCTGCAACGGCCGCTCGTGCCATCGGCGTCACCTTGTCCCTCAAACCCGTGCCGTGACTGGGATCGGCAATGATCGGCAGGTGCGAATCGCGATGCACGATCGGAATGGCATTCAGGTCAAACATGTTCCGCGCAGCAGAGTCGAACGATCGTATCCCGCGCTCGCAGAGGATCACTTGCGTGTTGCCCTCTGCCAGCAGGTATTCGGCGCTCAAGAGCAGTTCCGAGATCGTCGCCGCCATGCCGCGCTTGAGGAGCACCGGCTTGCGTAGCCGGCCGATCGCCTTCAATAGCGAGTAGTTCTGCATGTTCCGCGCGCCGATCTGGATGCAGTCAGCGTACTCGGCCACCATTTCGGCGCCCGCTTCATCCATGGCCTCGGTGACGATGGGGAGACCCGTCTCTCGTCGCGCGAGCGCCAGCAGTTCGAGTCCCCGTTTGCCGAGCCCCTGGAACGAGTAAGGTGACGAGCGCGGCTTGAATGCACCGCCACGAAGTGCCGTTGCGCCGGCGGCGCGAACGGCGCGCGCCGCTGTCACGATCTGTTCCTCCGATTCCACCGAGCACGGCCCGGCGATCACAACGACCTCGTTGCCACCGACGCGGACGCCGGGCGCCAGGGTCACGATGGTGTTCTCCGGACGCCATTCCCGGGACACCTGCTTGTACGGCTTGCTGACGTGAATGACTTGCGCTACGCCGGAAAGCCCAACGATCCGCGAGTCGTCCACCCGGCCATCGTTTCCAACCAAGCCGATGGCCGTGCGTTGCTCGCCGGGCATGGGTGCCGGCGTATAGCCCATCTTCTCGATGACACGACACACTTCGTCGATGTCCGCCTGCGTCGCGTTATGCTGCATCACCACGAGCATGTCAAACCTCAGAAGTCATGCGTCCATCCGTCATGGCACAACACTACGGCTGCTCCACCGGCGGATAAAAATGCGTGAGCGCCAACAGTTTGGGTTGCGTGATGGCCGCCACCGCTCCGCACTGACGCGGTGTCAGGTGCGTCGCATGCGCCAGCGAATCCGGCAGCGAGCACTCGCACACGAGCACATCGCACCCGCCGGCCCAGTCCGCGAAGCCCTCGTCAAACGCCGTGTCCCCCGAAACCACCAACCGGACTGCACCGCTCGTGACGGAATATGCCACACTCTCATCCGTGTGCGGTACCTTCCGCGCCTCCATGGAGCAGGACGCGCTCAGGGAAAGTGCGTCGCCCGGGGCAAGCTCCATGATTCGCAGCTCCGGGATAGCTTCGAGCATGGAAAGTCCGAGCGCCATGGCGTGGCGTTGGACGAGCTCGAGCGTGCCAACCGGGCCGACGATCGTCGCCGGAGCGGATCTCGGTGGCAGCTGACCCCAGCGCCACGCAAACAACAGGGTAGCCAGGTCCGACGTGTGATCGGCGTGGAAGTGGGTGAGGGCAATATGGGTGATGCCACTCCACGGCACGCCAAGCCCGGCCATTCGGAACACCGCTCCCGAGCCACAGTCGATGAGCAGGCGAACGTCGTCGACCTCCACATAGGTGGCGCTCTGCACGCGCAGCGGGTGGGGAGCCGCCGTGCCGGTTCCCACGGTCGTTAGGCGCACGACGCCCTCAGCGCCCGCGAAACAGCGCGCGTTTGAACTGCACGCTGTACGTGGTCTTCAGCCGAAACAGGTACACACCGGTCGGCACGATCGACCCATCGTCGGCCCGGCCGTCCCACGCGAAGCGGGCATCGCAGCCGCTGTCGCTCCCGACCACGCCGCGTCCGTAACGTCCCGGCACGAAGGCCCCAGACACGCTCGGGCCGGGAACCAGGGTTCGGACCAGCGACCCGCGGATGTCGAGCACCGTCAGCGTCACCGTAGTCGCGCGATGCAGGTCGAACCAGACGCAGGTGCTCGCGTTGCTGGGTGAAGGGAAGGGGTTGGGGAAGTTCTGGTAGAGCAGCGTGACCGTGGGGGCCCCAGGGTCCACGATCACGAATGAGGCGTCGCTCCGCGTCACGGAGGAGTCGCCAGTCGGCAGGTACGCCGTCACCGACCACCGATAGGACGAATTCGTCTCCAGATCGACGCTCGGTGTGACGGTGGTATCGGGCGTTGGGCCAAGACGAATTGCCTGACGGGTGGCCACGTTTTCCACGGTGACGACAAACTGCCAGCTACCTAACGACGAAGGAACAGGTGCAGGGCTCCAGACAAAACGCGGTCGGCGTGAATCGACGGTAACCCCGCGAACCGAGTTGGGATCGATCAGGCGTGTCCACGCTGCGGCCACGCGCGGTCCTGTGACGTCGGAGACGATGTCCGTGCCACGCGCGGTTCGAGCCCGTGCTCGCCAATAGATCGTCTGGCCGCCGGGAAGCGGACGTTGAGGCGTGCCGCGGAGGGAGTCGCCCGCCCCCGAGAGTTCGTAGAGCAGTGGCGGTGCAAAGTCCGGACGATCCGCCACCTGTAGCGTAAGCGCGAGCGGCTGATCCAGCGGGTCGACGTCTGACGCACGCACGATGAACTGTGGCAGCACCGTGCGCAGGGTGTCGCCGGGGGGGCCGGCAACGGTGATTCGCGTGGCGTAGCTACTCCGTGCCGCGGCGACGAGCGTGGCGCCGAGGAGGATCGCCGTCAGCCCGTACTTCCGCCGCATCACGCCGGCGCGGACACGGCCTCGCCGACTCCCGCGTCGTCCGTCAGTGCTTCGTCCACCGCCGATCCGTGCATGCGCACCGAAACGATCGACGACACGCCGGGCTCCTGCATCGTCACACCGTACACCGCGTCCGCCGCCTCGGTGGTTGTGCGAGGATTGTGTGTGATCACGATGAACTGCGTGTTCGACTTGAACTGGTTGAGCATTCGGACGAACCGTCCGATGTTGGCATCGTCGAGCGGCGCGTCGACCTCGTCCAGTAAGCAGAACGGGCTTGGCTTGGTGAGGAAGATTCCGAAGAGCAGGGACAGGGCGACCAACGCGCGCTCACCGCTCGACAGCAGGTGAATACGCTGCGTACGCTTGCCGCGCGGTGAGGCGTGGATCTCGATGTCACAGTCGAGCGGCGTTTCGGGGTTCTCCAGGCGAAGGTCGCACTCGCCGCCACCAAACAGCGTCATGAAGATCTGCCGGAAGTTCTCGCGAACCTGCAGGAACGTCGACATGAACATTTCGCGCGCGGTCGTGTCGATTTCACGAATCGCGAGCTGCAACTTGTTGCGGGCATCGGCGAGGTCGTTGCGCTGAGTCGTGAGGAAGTCGAGACGCTTCACCTCTTCCTCGTGCTCCTCGATGGCCAATTGGTTCACCGGTCCCAGGCGTTCCACCTCGTTGCGTAGGGTTTCGGACTCCGTGCGCAAGGAGTCCTCGTCGAGCAACACCGCCTCGAATGACGACAGCAAGTCGTCCAGCGGCCGCCGCCACTCGGTTTCCAGTCGCTCACGAATGGCCGTGCGGCGCCCCGAGAGCTCGGTGAACCGCAACTCAGCGTGGTGCAGCCCTTGCTCGCGCTCGTGCGCGGCGCGTCGAGCCGCATCCAATCCGTGTTCCGCCTCGGTGAGCGAGAGATCGCACTGGTGAACCTCCTGCTCGGCCTGACTCAAGTGCCGCTCGGCGTCGGTCAACGTGCCCACGCGTGTCGCGAGGTCAGCATGCCAATCGGACATTTGCGCCGCCAACGCGCGGTCGGATTCGTCGATCACCGACAGTTCCTCTCGCAGTCCCGCGAGGCGCGTGGCGGCGCCTGACGCCTCTTCGTCCAAGCGACGTTCGCGATCTGTCGCGACCTGAAGGCGCGCCTGTGCCTGCGCCTGTTCGACCTGACCGCTGGAGCGACGCTCTCGCGCTGCCTCCAAGTCGGCCTCCGACTGCGCCAACGCCTGCCTCAGGCGATCCGCTTCTTCCTCGCGTTCGGTCGCCGTACGCAGCAGTTCGCGCACGCCATCCTCCACATGATCGAGCTGCCGGGCGAGGTCCGCGCGACGCGCCACGAGGCGTTCCACCAGCGCCTGCGATTCTTCCTGTTCGCGAACGTGTCGCAGCCGACGGCGTTCCAGTTCGGCGCGCTGGTCATTGACGCGACGATCCGCGTCCTGGGCGTGGCCCGCGGCGTCCGAGGCGGTCGCCACCTCTCGGTCAGCCGCCTGCAGTGCCTGGCGCGCCTGGTCGGCAGCTTCCGCGGCGGACTGACGCAGTCCGGCGGCAGCTTCGAACTCTCCGCGAAGCGCGTACAGTTCCGCGCGCCGACGAAGCGGTCCCGGGCCACCTGCGCTGCCCGGGAGCCACACGGCGCCGCGTGCGTCAACGAATGCGCCTTCGCCTAACGTCCGGACGCGACTCAAGAGGGCGCGCACCCACTGACCAACCGGGGCCGCGGCTTCAACCGGCGCCAGTAACGACGAATCTCCTTCATCCTGGACGACGGCATCCAGCGGCAGCAGGAGTAGTGGGCCCGGGTTGGTCGCTTGGTGCCATTCACGGACCACGTGAGCAACGCCCGTGTCGCGCACCACCACGGCGTGCACGGTCATGCCAAGGAACCGCTCAACCAGCGATGCCGCCGCACTATCTGCTGTCACAAAGTCGGACAGCGGGCCAAGGATCGCCCCTTCACCAAATCGGTCGCGCTCCCTGAGCAATCGTGCGGCAGCTGGCGCGAGTCCCACACGCTCGCGCTCCAACCCTTCCAGGGCGTTCACGCGTCCGTCAATCTGCGCGCACTGCTCCTCGAGGCGCGCCAACGCGCTCCGAGCGGCCGCTTCCTGCTCACGCGCGGCGCGCGCAGCGGCACGCGCCGTCTCCAGCGTATGCACGGCAATCGCGATCTGACCTCGGGAGATCTCGATGGCTTCGTCAGCCGCAACGATCTCCCGGGCCACCACCTGTTCGGCGTCGGCGATCGATCGCTGCTCGACCTCGATCAGGCCAAGGCGTTCGCCGATCTCCACCGTCTCGCGCTGGGCGCGCTCGCGGTCGAGTTCCAGGGAACGCGCCTGGTCGCGGATGTCGCGGGCGGCCTTTTCGGCGACTTCCACCGCGCGTCGCGCCTCACCCATGGTCTCGCGCGCGATTTCCTCGCCGCGCGCCTGCTCCAGCAGAAGCGATTCCACGCGGGCCAGCTCCTGTTCGAGCTGCACGCGCTCGTTGTTGGCGCGGGTCCGGTCATCGCGCAAACGCTCCTCGTACGCCTCGCCCTCGCGGCGTTCCTCATCGGCACGCTGCCGCCGCGCTTCAGCGTTTCGGTGTCGTTCCTCGGCTACCGCGATCTCGGCGCGCAGTTCCTGCACGGACACCTGGTGCACGGATACCAAACGTCCCAGCTCATTGCGCTTGGCCTCGGCGGCGGCGCGTGCCTCGTGCGCCCGGTCGCGCGCCGCGGCGGCTTCCGTGGTGCGCGTTTCGTCCAGCGGTACCGATTCGCGAAGCTCAGCCAACCGCTGCTCGAGCGTTCCCAGTTCGGTGTGCCACGACTCCATCTCGCGCGAGGCCAGCGTCAGGTCGACGGAAAAACGACGGGACATCAGTTCCGTGTGACGCTCGGCCTTCTTACGCTGCCGGGCCAGCGATCTCACTTGACTCTGGACTTCGTTGATAAGGTCGTCCAGCCTGGACAGGTCCTGCGTGGTCTCTTCCAAACGGCGCTCGGTGCTCCGGCGCCGGTCCCGGTACAGGCTTACTCCGGCGGCTTCCTCGAACAGTTCGCGGCGATCGTCCGGCCGGTCGGAGAGGAGCGCGTCGATCATCTTGGACTCAATGACGACGCCAGAGTCCGCGCCTAGCCCCGTCCCGCGGACCATGTCGTGAATGTCGCGAAGGCGACAGACGGAACCGTTCAGCAGGTACTCGCTCTCGCCGGACCGCGACAACCGTCGTGTGATCACGACCTCGCGGAACGGTACAGGCAGGGAACCGTCGTCATTCTCGAAGAACAGGGAGACTTCGGCCACATTGACCGCCCGACGCGCGGAAGAGCCCTGGAAGATGACCTCTTCCATCTTGGCTCCTCGCAGCATGCGAGCTCGCTGCTCGCCGAGGACCCAACGGACCGCGTCCGAGACATTGGACTTCCCGCACCCATTCGGTCCGACAATGGCGGTGACGCCCTTGTCGAAGCGCATCTTGGTCTGATCGGCGAAGGACTTGAATCCCTGGAGTTCAAGTTTGGTCAAACGCACCTAAAAGACGCTCCCGACCCTCTTCACGATGGTCGTCTGAAGGTTCAAGCTGTCCAGCGAGGCCTTGAGCGGTAGGGCCGCGGCTTCACTGTCGAATGCTCCGACATACAAGCGCGCCCGGCCCGGCCGAAGGAGCAGCGCGTACGCTGGGAGATTCCCAAGGTGCATCTCCCGAATCCGGCGCACTGCATCGGCCTCCGACACACTGTCGGAGAGGAGCAAGGCGTATGGGGTCGCGATCACTCGACCACTACCCGCCGGCACCTTGCCCAACTGGCGAAGCGCGACCAGGACCGAGTCCGCCGCTACGCTGTCTGGAAAGGCGCCGACCACTACGCGATACCACCACGCGCCGCCCTGCGTGGGAAGCGTAGGAGAGTACGTCGCCGACGGCATGGAGTCCACTACTTGCGCGACGCGCAGCATGGCTCCCTGCGTGCTGTTCACGCTCGCCAGCAGAATGGTCCAATCGGCGTTTGGCGATCCTGCCACCGCCAGGTCGCCGCCGACGATATTCGCATTTCGCGCGGACTCCTTGGCCATGGCGGCAATGCGCCGCGGGCCCAGGCCACTCGACCAGGGTCGCAGGTACCAGATGGCCCCACCGAGGACCGTCAGGATCACCACGCCTAACGCGACAAAGAACACCCGCGAACGCGGTGGTTCCGTGACCTCGATGCGTGTTCGGGCAATCGCCGGCGTGCGACGCATCGTGTGCGGGTACTGCGCGGACAGGCGAATGTCCGCCAGCGTCGGCACGTTCGTCGATGGCACCGCAGCGCCTCGTACGATCACCAGGCCGTCCAGCTGGTCCAGCAGGCGTTCGGCAGAGGGCACCAGCGCCGGCGCGACGATCAGCATCAAGGCGCCTGCATCCCGAAAATCGTGCGCAAAGTTCTTCCATCGCGGGTGCAACAGGAAATACGGATTCAGCGGCGTCTCGATGCCGGCAGGCACAACGAACAGGTTGGGCTGTTCGCGGATCGGCACCGCCGCCCGACGCAGGGAGACGCCGTACTCCAGGATATCCGTTATCCCCGGGGCCTCCGGATCACCCACCAGTCGCGCCAGGTCGCTATGCTCACCCAAGAGATCGATGAGCACGACCCGGCGGTGCATGGCTTGCGCCCGAGCCACGCCGATGGCCGCCGCCGCCGTGGCAACCGGGTCGTCCCCCAGCACCGCGACCGCGCTCGCGTGGTCGACCGCGCCGGCCATGCGTCGGCCGGCCGACTCCCAAACGGTGGCGAAGTCCGATACGCTCGGCGCGCTCAGGGGAGGCCCTCGATGATCCAGTAGGAATGGCCAGAGGCCTTTCCGACGCGTTCCGCATCTGCCCGCGTGGGATACGGGCCCATAACCACTCGATAGACGGGAGTGGCGTCCGAGCGCGACACGCTCACGCGCGCGTTCGCTCCATCGACTCGAATCTGTTGCGACAATTCACGCGCTCGATCCTCCGACAGAACAGCCGCGAAGGAAACGGTCCAGCCGCCACGCTCACGCACCGGCTCACGGGCCGGCTCAGTTGGCCGACTCGGCGTTTCGGCCTGCGGGCGAGGGGGTGGAGTGTTGACCGTGCTATCCGGCGCGCGCGCAACTGAATCCGGATGCGCCGGGTCCATGGTCTGGGGCACCTCCTCTGTCTGGAAGGTCACGGCACGATCGAGTCCCTTGGCGCGTGGCCGCAGACCGTTCCACAGCATGGCGTACCAGTAATCGCTAGCCCCGCCCTCGGCACGCACGACCGACTTTCGGGACACGGGGTCCACGAAATCCACGTCGGCGCCACGCAGCGTCCCGATCGCTCCGTCAGGCGCAACCATGGGGAGGTCTTCGCGCCACGTCGTGCGCACAGTGCCGATCAGTTCATTGGTCGCAATGGCCACCACCCAGGCCGAGTCGCCCGCCATCGGTCGCACCAGCAGGTATCGGCCGAGCGGGTCCATACGAAGTTCGGTGACGAACCCGTGCACGCGCACATGATCGGAGACCTTCCCGGCATAGCGGTCGACGACGTCGAGCGATTTTTCGCCCTTCGTCGCCAGATAGATCCTGTCACCACTTGGCGTTGGTGCGATCGACAGGATTTCGTCCGATGCCTTCACCCGTGTGGGCGAAGCAAAGTTGGCCAGCGGAACTCCAACGAGTTCGCGACCGATGGCGAGGTAGACGCGATCGCCGAGCGCGGTTCCCGTCCCGCGCTGTGGCAGGTCGACGGCGATGGAGTCCGTGGATCCTTCGTTCGGCGGGTTGTAACGCACAAGCCGAGCCTTCTTGCGGCCTCCCCCCAGGTCCGTGAGGACAGCCAGCGAACCGTCGGGCTGAGGAAAGATCCGCTTGATGCGAGAACCCGACGCGACCGCCTCCGTCCAGTCGCCGGTGGTCGTCAGCCGCACCAGTTGATCGGACTCGGTGACTCCAAAGATCGACGACCCTTCCGCCGACGAGGCGAGGCCTAACGATTTCTGCCCCGCGCGCCGCACGTCGCCCAGCCGCAGGTCAATCCATCCGGGGACACCCTGCGAGTCCGCAAAGGCGATCACGCCATCTTCGGCGTCGAAGGCCAGCACGCTCCCGAACTCGGGTGCGCTTCCCACGGAGCGCCAAGCCAGTGAGTCGAGGGCAGGATAGCGGTACGCGCGTACTGGGCCGCCTGAGAGCGGAATGCGCAGGACGATCGGGTCCGGGCTTCCCGCCGGCAGTCGCACTCCGCTCTCGGCGTCGCGGCCGCCCGACCCCGAGCACGCCGCAACCCCTGCCGCGATGGCTAGCAGCGCCGCAATTCGTCTACGCACGGCACAAAGCTACCCGACAGCCTGTACGCATGACAGACCACTGTACATCACAAAAAACGGGCGCCGATTTCACTCGGCGCCCGCTCTCGTTCGTGAGGCTGTTGCGGCTAGAAACTGGGTCCGAGGGAGAACTGCCAGTAGCCCTTGCGTGGCGACCGGTCCAGTGGAATGGCGTAGTCCCATCGGAGCAACGCGAAGCCAAACAGGTTGAGCCGTAACCCCGCTCCGTAGGAGCGCAGCACGTAGCGCTGCGTGGCGTCGTCATAGTTATCGGGCTTCTTGAGGCTCGCGCTTTGACCCTTGCTCCACGCCAACCCGGCGTCGTAGAAGACCAGGCCGTCGAGCGGTGGCAGGGAGATGGGGAGCAACCCCAGATCAAACCGGCGGATAAGTGGGAAGCGCACCTCGGCATTTGCCACGGCAACGCGACTGCCCAGAAGCTCGGTCACGGAGCAGGAAGACTGTTGTGAGGCAATCCCGCCGCAGTAGTAGGACTGGAACTGCTCGCGATCGTAGCCGCGGACAAAGTCCGGTCGGCCGATGTACTTGGGGAATTTGTCCTCGTCGCGGCCGATGCCAATGCTGGCCTGTCCGCGCACCGCCACCGTGAGGAAGTTGAAGAGCACCGGGAAGTAGCGGCGCGCGTCCGCCGAATACTCGGTCCACCGCAAGCCACCGATTGCCGGCTGAACCTGGAAGCGGTACCGGTGCCCGGAGATTGGCCCGGTATAGCCGAACAGGGAATTGTCGGACACCCACGCGGCGTATGGCGCCACGTAGTTGAAGCCGGGCAGGGCCACTACGCTGTCCGTGAAGAAGTCGGTGGCGTAGCCGTTCCCGTAGTCGACACCGCGCTTGATGTATGCGATGTCCCGGTGGACGTTGGTGGCGTTCAGGCCCGTCTCAAACCGGTTGAACCGGTTGGACGGTCGCATGCCGATGGCAAACGCCTCACGAATGATGTAGCGCGCCAGCTGCAACGTTTGGATCGTCCGCGCCGTGCCGTCGCCCAGGTACTGCTCATCGTAGCCCTGGACAAAGAAGATCGGCGTTTGCTGGAAGCCTGCCGTGTACTGGAAGCGGCTGGCGAGGTTTGTGTACGCGCCCAGGAAGTAGGCTTCGCTGAAGCGTCCGTTGACCTGACCCGCCACCGTCACGCGATTGTTGCCGAGCATGTCGCTCAGGACAATCCCTGCGCCTCCGTACAACCCGCGGCCGAAGTTGTCTTGCGCGTATCCGATGCTCGGGCGATAGATGGCTTCCGGCTGGAAACTCACCGAGTAGTCGTAGTTCTTGAACTTGCCGGTGTCCGGCAAGGCGAGCGCGGCGGAGTCCAGCATTTGCGCCACGGTGACGGGGGCGTTGCCCGAGCGCTCTGCACTCGTTGGGACGTCCGCCGACGGCCGGAGGCCGGTGGCAGAACGGTACAGAGAAACCGTTCGACCTGACGCGTCGCGTGTGGAGTCGGCGTTGCGTGTTGCCTTCTCGATCGCCGCCAGCATGTCGGCGGTGCGCGCCTGCTGGGCCACCCGTGCCGAGGAATCCACCTTGGTCAGGCGAGGCACGTTGGCGTCGGCCACGACGACCGGCTTCGGAACGTACGGGTCCTTCTTGAGCTTCCGAGGGTTCGCCACCGACCATACCGTGTAGTCGCCCGACTCGTAGTACGTGAACGCCATGCGATCGGCCTGTCGCGCCCACGAGATCGCCGGGCTGTACTCCGTAAAAGCGCCCACCGTGCCGATGACGTTCGTCAGCTGGTAGTTCTGCTTGGCGTCCGTGTCATAGAGGAACACGTTGGCGATGCCGGTGCGGTCGGAGATGTAGGCAATGGACTTGCCGTCCGGCGCCCACTGTGGATTCAGGTTCAACCCGTCCTGCCCTGGCAACACATCGATTTGCGAGTTGTCGAGGTGCATGACGGCAATGCGCCAGAGACTGAATCGCAGCGCATCGAAGTCCGTGTCGCCGCCACGGTCCGTCGCGAAGGCGATGGACTTTCCATCGGGAGACCACTGCGGCTGCAACTCGGCGTACTTGTCGTTGGTGAGACGGTGTCCCTTACCCGAGGCCAGATCGATGATCCACAGGTCCGTGAGTCCTGTTTGCGATCCGCTCACGGCGATTTGCTTGCCGTCCGGACTCCAGGTCGGCGACGTCACGTACTCGAGGCCAATGTCGATGCGGCGCGGAGAACCACCCCTGAGATTCATCACGTACAGGACGTCCTTCCCGTCGCGCTGCGCCGTGAAGGCGATCTGCTTCCCGTCAGGGGAGAAGGAGCTCTGCGAGTAGATCAGCCGCAACTCCTCGAAGTCCGCCGATGTGGCGCTCTTTACCAGGCGCTTGATGCGCTTGCCGGTCTCGCCGTCGCCCAGCCACAGGTCGGGAAACACTTCGCCGCGCAGGAAGGAACCAAGGGAAATGAACGCGATGTGCTTCCCGTCCGGCGACAGACTCGGGGCCACGAAGAGCTGTGCGAACCCGCCGGACTTGCGCTGGTTCAACAACGGTTCTGCGAACTTTCTGGCGCGGTCCAGGTTCGCCACCTGCGGCAGGTGCTTCACCTGCATCGCCTCGCGCCATTCGTCGGAGAGCTCTTCCAGTGAGAGCCCGAGTTCACGCTTGAACGACCGCTCGATGCCCACATTTGGCGTCGAGTTGAGGATCTCGGAGATCACCTCGTCGCCCCAGCGGGACCCGATGTACTCCCAGAGCGCTTCGCCGTAGCGGTACGGGAAATACCGCTCGGGCTCGTTCGTCATCTGCAGGATCGTCGGCAGGTTGCCGTTCAGCGCCGCATCCCGCACCCACGACTGCGTCAGGATGTGATTCGGGCCTAACGAGAGATACTCCGCCATTCCCTCCATGAACCACAGTGGCGGTTGAACCTGCTGCAACGTCTGCAGTCCATTCCCCGCGCGACCGCGCGCAAAAATGTCGTACTGGAACGCGTGCGTGAGCTCGTGCGCCAGCACGTGCTCGAACGACTTGTAGTCGCCTGTGAACGGCAACAGGATGCGGTGGCGCAACGCCTCGGTCACACCCCCCGTCCCCTCGCCCAAGTCGCCCGTTACGTTGTTCTGGCCAAAATCGCCCCGCGACCGATACAAGATCAGCGGCTTCTTTTCGCGAAACTGGTGATTCAGGAGCCGCGACAGCCGGGCGTAGGACCGTTCCGCCATGCGCGCCGCATCGGTCACGGCCTCGCGCTCTTCGGGATAGTAGTGGACCAGAAAGTGGTCCGTCTCCATCACCTTCCAGCGAAACTTGTCGAACTGGACCTGGTTCTGGCCGAAGTACATCTGGCCCTGCGCCGGCCGGCCAACAAACAGCAACGCGAGCAACAGCGCCGCACCAAGCTTTTTCATGCCCTGGCTCCTTCCTGCGTGAGCGGAACGGGAGTGGCATCACCCCACAATCGCTCGAGTTGGTAAAAACTGCGCAGCATCGGGTGAAACACGTGGACTACCACGTCGACAAAGTCCACCAGCACCCAGCGCCCTTGCGGCAGTCCCTCCACATGATACGCCGGGCTGCCGTCTTTCTTCAGCTCTTCTGCTACGTGCTCCGCGATCGATCGGACGTGCGTGTCGGACGTTCCGCTGGCGATCACGAAGTAGTCGGTCATGTCCGACACCCCACGAAGACCCAGAATCACCACATCGTTCGCCTTCAAATCCAAACACAGGGCGGCCGCTCGTTGAGCAAGCTCGGCACTCGGTCGGTCCGGTCGGTTTTTCGGAGACGGCATCAGGACGGGCGGGGGTGAGCTGGGCCGATCCGTCGACGGGTTACCCATCGCCGGCGGCGCCTTGGATCGGTCTCTCAAAGCATAACGCCCAATCCCGCTTCGCAACATCGCGTCGCCTCTGGTCAGGAGCCTCTTTTCCACTGTGTCAGGAACACGTGGGCCCCGGTGCTCCCCTAACGAAATGGGTCCGGGAGAGATAGCGCTCCCGGACCCATTCAAGACCTTACGACCGACGCTTCCTCAAGGTGCTGCGGAACGGGGCAAAACGCACCTTCTACAGGCCGTTGCTGCTCCCGGTCGGCGGTTCGTCCCTAGGCCTTGATCACCCACACCTTCACCTCCGGTCGGACGTCGGCATGGAGACGAACCGGCACACGATAGACTCCGAGCGCCTTGATTGGCTCATGCAGGTCGATAAGGCGCTTCTCGATGGAGAAGCCTTGGGCTGCGAGTTGCTCAGCGATGTCCGCGGCGGTCACCGAGCCGAACAACTTGCCTTCCTCACCCACTCGCGCCGAGAAGGTCAGGGAGACCTGCTCCACGCGCGCTGCGAGCTCCTGCGCCGATTCACGACGCGAGTTCTCCGCCGCTTCCAGCCGCGCCTTTTCCTGGGCAATCCGGCGCTTGTTGCCTTCGGTTGCCTCAACCGCGATGCCGCGGGGAAGCAGGTAATTCCGCGCGAACCCGGCAGACACCTTCACCAGATCGCCCGGATGTCCAAGGCTGTCCACCGCTTGTCGAAGAATGACTTCCATTGGGTCACTCCACTCTCGTTATGTAGTCGGACGCACCCGCCGGCGCAGATCCAGCCACGTATCCCCCAGTCCCAGCCCGATCGAGAACAACCCAATGATCGGCCACGAGAGGATCGCGACGAATATCAACAGCGCGAGGGCGATGCGGCGCGGTGCGAGGAACCAGGACAGCACCCCGAGGCCGCGCAATAAGTACAGCACTCCAAGAAACACCAGCATGTTGAACCCGACACCACGCAGTGACGCGAGTGTCGGTAGCACCACCAACGTAATCCCAACCACCAAGCCACAGATCAACTGGTCGTTGAAGCGAAACTCGCGGATTGGGCCAAGGGGCGGCCCCAAGCGCACGCGGCTCGCGCGATGGAACAACCCCCACACCAGGGCTAACGTCGCCATCGATTCCAGGGCGAGGAGCGCCGGCACCACTGCCGCCGTCGCTTTCGGCACCTCGGTCCAGAACCGCACGACTTCCGCCGACAGGTTCATCACCGACTGGTTGCCTTCTTCCAACTTCTTCCACTCCGGCGTCGCCGCCGTGGTGTTCCAGTCACTCAAGGCGTCGCTCCCACGCTGCTCTATCTGTCCGCGCAGCGAGGAGCCAAACCGGGCGAATCCGTCTGGACGCGCCAAAAGCATGCCGCTCACCAACGTGAAGGTGAGTGCGGTGGACGCCAACGCCCGTGGGAACAGCGGGCGGTTCGCATATGCCAACGACACCGCCCCGAACGTCGCTGCCAACAGCACCGACCATGCCCGAACGATCCCGTCGTAGGTCGCATCACCGGAGATGGGCCGAGCGACGGTCCAAATGGCCAACGCCGTCCAGATTACCGCCAGCGAGAACCGACCGCCGGCACGCCAACCCAGCAACGTGCAGACCGCCATGGTAGGCGTGATCAACACGATCGTTTCCTCGATAGGGGAAACGATCTGGAGATGCGGGATGACGGGCACCGCGAGAAAGAGCAGGAGGGCCGGTATGAACCGGCGCCACCCAGATTCCCGAAGGGGCTCGCCCTGCGGGGCCTCTTGCTCGGCGCTCGAAGCTACGGCGTCTGAAATACGACCCTCCGGCCCTAACCCTGATGGCCGCGGATGTACGGGATGATGGCGAGATAGCGGGCGCGCTTGATTGCCGTGGACAGCTGGCGCTGGTGACGCGCGCACACACCACTCAGGCGACTCGGGAGAATCTTCCCGTGGTCCGTAATGAACCGGCCGAGTGAGCGATCATCCTTGTAGTCCACGTAGTGGACGCGTCCTTCGCAGAAGGGACAGGTCTTTTGAGCTCGTCGCATGGGTTAGTCCTCGTCCTCGTCGTCGTCGTCGCGGCGGCGTCCCACACCAAGGTCTTCGTCGAGCAAGTTCGCCGGCGCGCCCACGTCGTGCTCGTAGATGGTGATGAGATAGCGAATCACGCCGTCGTCCAGCTTCATCGCGCGCTCGAACTCCGGAAGGACGTTCGCCTCGCAATGGAACTTGGCCACGACGTAGTAGCCGGTGTCGCGGGGACCGATCTTGTACGCCAGTTGGCGCCGTCCCCAATGGTCGACCTGAATCTCCTCCTTCGTGTGAAGGAGCCCGTGAAATCGGGTGAGTTTTTCCTGGATGGCGGCATCTTCGAGGGTCGAATCGAAGATGTACACCGCCTCGTATCGTCGAGACACGTGTCGGCAATCCTCCCTTTGGTCGTGGCCGCCCTTCGCTGGTTGCCGGAAGCGAGGGGAGGGAACGCTCTGCGCCCGTCCTATTTGGGATGACGCGTCAGAGGCTCTTGTGATTGTGCGCGAAATCTACTCCCATATGGTGAAGAATTCCAAGAGCATACGCGATCTCACCCGTCCTGACGACTTATCATGTGTGGCCGCTTCGGATTAACCAGACCAGAGCGCCTTGACCTGAAGAGGCTGGGACTGTCCGAAGCGCCTAGCCTCGAGCCGCGCTTCAACATTTCGCCGGGCGAGGAAATCCTCGTGGTCCGCGACCGAGGCGGAACGCGTGTCGCCGACTTCGTCCACTGGGGCTTCATTCCGCACTGGTCCAAGTCGGGTAAGGCCGAAAGCATCAACGCACGTGGGGACACGGCGTTCGAGAAGTCATCGTTCCGCGACGCCATGCGACTGCGGCGCTGCCTGGTTCCGGCCGATCTCTTCTACGAATGGCAGGTGGTTCCCGGCCAAAGGCACAAGCAGCCTTACGCCGTCCGGCTCAAGGACCGAGAGCCGTTCATGCTCGGAGCCATCTGGGATTTCTGGCGACCTGCCGAGGGGGGTGAGGGGCGGCCAAGCTGCGCCATCCTGACCACGGATCCCAACACGCTCATGACACCAATTCACGACCGGATGCCGGTAATTGTGCCCGCCGACAAGTACCGCATGTGGTTCGACCCGCGAACACCCGCGCCCGCGATCCGCGATGTCATGCAGGCCCACCCGTCAGACGACATGGAGCTGTGGCCGATCAGCTTGCGGGTGAACAGTCCGAAGGAGGATGACGCCGGGCTCCTCGAACCGGTCGAGGAGCCGACGCTGTAGCTGCTTCCGAGACGCGTCAGACGTTGAAGCGGAAAAGCATCACGTCGCCGTCCTGAACGACGTATTCCTTGCCTTCGGATCGCACGGCCCCCTTTTCGCGGGCCCCCTTCCACCCTCCATGCGCGACGAAATCGTCGTAGCTGACGGTCTCGGCCCGGATGAACCCCTTCTCGAAGTCGGTGTGGATCGCGGCGGCGGCCCGCGGCGCCGTATCGCCCTGGTGGATCGTCCACGCGCGCACTTCCTGCTCACCGGCGGTGAAATAGGTCTGCAGTCCCATGAGGTGATAGCCGGCTCGAATCACGCGGTCGAGACCGGCCGACGTCAGGCCGAGGGAGTGCAGGAATTCGGCGCGGTCCGCTTCCGGAAGCTCGGCCAGCTCGGCCTCGATGCGCGCGGAGAAGGGGACGACCTCCGCATGTTCGCCACTCTCGGCGACGACTGCGCGCAACGCTCGCAAGTGCGGGCCTTCATCTCCGTGCAACTCGTGGTCGGTCACGTTGGCGGCGTACAGGACGGGCTTGGCCGTCAGCAGCTGCAACGGCTGTAGTCGCGTCAGCGACTCTTCGTCCAGACGCGCCATCCAGATGCCCCGGCCCTCGGACAAGTGGCGATACGCCATCTCGAGCGCCGGGAGTTCCGCTTGCGCGTCCTTCTCACCGGATCGCGCCGACCGCAGGACCTTGTCCATTCGCTTCTCGACCGCCGCGAGGTCGGCAATCGCCAATTCGTACTCGATCACGTCCCGGTCACGGACGGGATCCACGCCACCCATGACGTGCGTGACGTCCGGGTCCTCGAAGCACCGGACAACGTGAACGATCGCATCGGTTTCGCGAATATTGGCCAGGAACTTGTTGCCGAGTCCCTCGCCCTGTGCGGCACCTTTCACCAGTCCGGCGATGTCCACGAACTGCACCACAGCCGGCAGCGTGCGCTTCGGTTGCACCACCTCGGCCAAGGCGACTAGTCGTGGGTCCGGAACCTCGACGATTCCAACATTCGGTTCCACGGTACAGAAGGGGTAGTTCGCCGCGTCGGCCTTGGCCGCGGTCAATGCATTGAACAAGGTCGACTTGCCGACGTTAGGCAGGCCGACGATTCCGAGCGCAAGCATGCAGGGGACGGTGAAGGGAACGCGCGGCGCTCACCACGAACGCCGAACGGGTTGAGCCGCTGCTCCCACTGCGCGGTGTGAGCCCGGAGTGGAAGAGGTGACCGAAGCATCCAGCAGCCCGGTGTGGACGGCGATTCGACGCTAACGGTGCCGCGGCGACGAAAAGTAACAGGGTGCAACAAAGAGATGACGTGTGACGACGTCTGCGCGAGCACCTTCGCGGCATGTCCTCCACACAGCATCTCACCGTATGGCGGAAGGCGCATGAGCTGGCGGTTCGGATCCATGAAACCACGGCAGCCACGGAGCCCTCGCCTCACGTTGACCTGGCGCATCGGCTTCGTGCGGTATCCATCGCCATTCCACTGGCGATCGACAACGGTGCGCAAAGCCACACACCCGGGGAATTCGCCGCCCTCCTCGAGCACGCGCAGGTGCTCGCGCGGGAGCTCGAATACCTGATTTCCCTCTCGCAGTCCGTCGGCGTTGTTGCCCCGGCCGAAGGCACGCGCCTGCTGGCGCGCCTGGAACTCGTTCGACGCATGACGGCGGGGCTGCTCCGCGTGCTGGAGCGAAAGTCAGCCGCACGATTCGCTCGAGGGAAGGCGGAAGCCTCGGCGCTCCGCAGCGCATCACGGCCTGGCAGTGCGCCGACTACGACCGAATCGCCCGTGCCGCGTGGCGGGGCTAATTCGCGTCGTCGGCCTTCGACTCGCCCGAGTCCTTCCGGTTGAACCTGTTCATGGCCTTCTCCACGCCGTCCCGTACCCAACATTCACACAGCTCACGCAGTTCCGGCATGAGCGCGAGAATCACCTCTCGCTCGTCCTTTCCGAATCGATCCAGCACGAAGTTGGACAGGTCGCCGATCTCGCGATGCTCCTCATTCGGTCGGATCCCAATCCGCAATCGCGCATAGTCCTGACTTCCCACCACGGACTCCGTTGACTTGAGTCCGTTGTGGCCCACCGGCACTTCCGCGAGCACGCAGACGATGCGTACCAGGGCAAGCGCGACTTCGTCGACGATCACGGGGAAGGTCGATGCCGGGGACCACGTGGCGCGGCGCAGGTAGGGACGCAAGGCGGCGCCACTGGGGTTCATGAACGTCTGCGGCTTCATCAGGCGCACCCGAGTGCCACCAACGCGACCGTCGGCGATGAGGGACGAGCCATCGCGCCGCCAGGCATCCAGATGCCAAACGTCGGCCAGGTGGTCCACGACCCACCAGCCGACGTTGTGGCGCGTCTGGGCGTAGTCCCGCCCAGGATTTCCGAGTCCGACGATGAGCCGCACCTAACGAGTGCCGGCCTACTACTTTTCCTTCTCCTCGGGCTCTTCCTCGGTCTTCGCCTTGCGAATGACTTCGGGCTCGGCCGCCGCCTCGGCGGCTTCCGCCGGTACCGGCTCCTTCTCTTCCTTCGGTGCGGCGACGACGCAGACCGTGGAATCGCTGTCCTCCATCACCTCGACACCGTCCGGCGTCTTGAGTTCGCTCACGTGCACGGAGCGTCCAATGTTCAGCTCCGTCACGTCAAACTCGATGCGATTCGGAATGTTCATGGGGTCCACGCGGCAGACCAGTTCGTTCAACACCTGGTTCAGGATACCGCCGGACTGACGCACGCCAACCGAGGTGCCGACGAGGACGATCGGGATGCGCACGGTGACCTTCTCACCAGCGACCAATTCCTGGAAGTCGACATGGATCGGGTTGCGGCGAAGGGGATCGCGCTGAATCTCGCGGATGAGGGTCCGAGACATCACCCCGTCCACCGTGAGTTCGATCACCGTGTTTTCCGCGGAGATATGTTCGAGCAGTCGGGAGAGCTCGCGGCTGTTGATCGACAGCGCGAGTGGAGAGCGGGCGTGACCGTAGATGACGGCGGGCACGCTACCGGCGGCGCGAAGCTTCCGGGCGACACCCTTACCAGACTGGGTGCGCGCTGAGGCAGTGAGTTGAGCAGTAGCCATGGGACGGACCTGACGAAAGGGACCTGAGTCAAGGGGAGGTCAAAGGGGGAGTGGTCGTCCAACCCACGCCTGTTCTTCGCCGCCGTTGATTGTGCGACCTGCGAGGTATCAGGCCCTAGTCGAACAGGCTGGACACCGACTGCTCCGAGTGCGTGAAGCGAATGGCCTTCGCCAGCAGCTCGCCGACCGACAGCACCTTGAGTGCCGGAAACCGCTTTTCCTCCGGCAGCGCGATCGAATCGGTAATGACGACTTCCGTGATGGGCGACTCGGAGAGTCGCTGCACCGCTGGACCAGACAACAACCCATGCGTGGCGCAGACGTAGATGTCACGCGCGCCCAGCCGTTTCAACGTCTTCGCCGTCTCGGTCACCGTGCCCGCGGTGTCGATCATGTCGTCGGGGATGAGACAGTCTCGCCCCTCGACTTCGCCGACCACGTTCATGACTTCCGCGACATTGGCCGCCGGACGTCGCTTGTCGATGAGCGCAATGGTGCCGTTCAGTCGCTTGGCGAATCCGCGAGCCATCTTGGCCGACCCCACGTCAGGTGCAACGACGACGAGGTCGGTGAACTGCTTCTTCCGGAAATGCGAGACCAGCACCGGCGATGCATAGAGGTGATCGACGGGGACGTCGAAAAACCCCTGCAACTGGTGCTGATGGAAATCCAACCCGAGCACACGATTGGCGCCGGCCGTTTCTATGATGTTGGCCAACAACTTGGCGCCAATGGACACGCGCGGTTGGTCCTTCCGGTCCTGCCGCGAGTATCCGTAATACGGCATCACGCAGGTCACCCGCGCGGCCGACGCCCGCTTCGCGGCATCGATCAGGAGCAGAAGCTCCATGATGTGGTCCGCTGGCGGATTGGTCGGCTGGACAATGAAAACGTCCGCGCCGCGAACATTTTCGTCGATTCGCACGAAGATCTCGCCGTCCGCAAAGCGGTTGACGGTCACCTTGGCGAGTTCCACACCAAGCGACCGGGCAATCTCCTCCGCGAGTCCCCTGTTGGCGGTCCCCGACAGCAACTTGAAGCCGCGGAGAACACCAGGCAGATGGTCCATTTGCCGTAGCCCTGAAACGTAGAAGTGACTGGAGGTTAAGTCAACGCGACCCCTCCCATTGCCCCCGGTGGAATCGAACCACCATTCTCGGATCCAAAGACCGATGTCCTACCGTTGAACGAGGGGGCAAGAAGAGCCCTGAAACCTAGTCGATCAGTTCAACGGCCTCAACGCGCGTGCTCGTGGTAGCAAGCAGCACCTTGACCCCTGCGCTCAAGGGCATCATCCAGTTCGGACGCTTTTCCGTCTCTGGGTTCAGCGCCAGAAAGACTGACGAGCCGGAGCCGGACATGAGCGCTACGGCGTCCTCCCCAAAGCCGCCGGCCGCGATGGCCTTCCGGGCGCCACTCAAGGTCAACTCAATGAGGCGAAATCGAGGAAGAACGACGGCCTCAAAGTCATTGTGCGCCAGTCGCGCAATCTCCGACCATTCCGTCAGTCGATGTGGTTCCAACAACACGGATCCATGGGGCGGCGGGGGCGTCCTTACCAGCCACCCGTAGGCATCTTTCGTCGGAACGCCGTGACCAAAGCCGAACACCATCACCTGTCGCTCAGAAAGCGCGGGGAGCCCCATGAGCCGTTCGCCGCGCCCCCAGGCCATCGCCGCCGCGTGCTGGTCCTGCGTCAAGAACGGCGTGTCCGCTCCCAGGGCTACGGCGAGTTCCAGCAGCCGTTCCTGTGACATGGGGGCAGGGGCGAGGGCGTTCAAAGCCCGCAGCACGCCGCCCGCGTCGGCGCTCCCACCACCCAAGCCGCCCCCAACCGGTATACGCTTCTCGATGTCGATGGAGAACCCTTTCGGCCAGCCGGCCGCTTCGGCAAACGCTACGGCGGCGCGCCACGCCAGGTTCGATGTCACCGGGCCCAAACCCTCTTGGGGCAGCGCGTCTCCCGTAAAACGCAGCGTTCGCTCGTCGGTGTCCACTCGGACTACGACGTCGTCGCCTAACGAAATTCGCGTGAACAGCGTCTCGAGTTGATGAAACCCACTGGCCTCTCGTGCCAGGATGCGGAGGAACAAGTTGATCTTGGCCTGCGCCAGGACGCGGGCGGCGACTGGGGTCATGCGGGTTCGGCGTCGGCGGGTGAAGGACTGCGCTTCAAGTCGGTGAGGTGCATGCCCAGTCGCGTGAAGTACCAGGCGCCGATGATCGTGATCGGGAGGAACGACAGGATGTGGTAGCCCAGTGCCCAGCTGACGGCGTCCGCCTGCGAAACACCGTACACCCCAAGCCCTTCACGTCCAAAGAACTCGAACAGGCCAAAGAACCCTGGCGATGCCGGGACGGCCACACCTAACGCGATCACGCTCTGCAGAAACAACGCCGCATTGAATGGTGCTTGAATGCCAACCGCGCGAAAGGCGAGGTAAAACGACAACGACCCCATGAGCCAGTGCACCACGGTCCAGAACAGGATCAGCAGCGCCAGCCGCGGTGACTTCAGGGATGCCAATCCGTGGGCGAAACCTTCGAGGAGTGTCCCGCCACGGTCGGCGAGCGCGGGTGAAATCCGGCGCGCGATGGCGTTGAAGTGCCGCAGCGCCACCGACGGCCAGAACGCCAACGTCGCCAGCACCAACAGCAGGGCCGCGGCCGCCAAGGCGACCAGCGCGGCAATGCGTGACAGCGGTTGCCCGGCCAGCGTGGTGCTTCCCGGAAACGTCGGCGACCACATCGCCGCCACGAGGATCCCCACGATCACGACTGCGTCAAACGCGCGGTCGATCACCAGCGACGCCAGCGCGTTCGGAAACGATACCCGACTGGTTTCGCGGGACAGCGCATAGGCGCGTGCCAACTCCCCGGCCCGCGCCGGCACCGTGTTGTTCACCATCATGCCGATCGACGTGGCGCGGAACAGGCTGCCTAACGGGAGCCGCTCCGCCACGGGTTCCAGGATGTAGCGCCAGCGGATCGCCCGCACCGGGAAGAGCAGTGTCGCCACCACCGTCGACAGGCCAAACAACCCAAGCTTGGAGTGCCGAAGGACATCCCACACGTGCGCGAACTCGACGTCGCGCAGTGTCCACGCCAACAGGGCCACGCTCACCACGAGGCCCAGCACCCCACGCCATCCCAGCTTCATTCGCTAGTCCGTCCGTGCAAGGTCGAGCAAGTCGTACAGCTCCCGCAGCGACTCGGCGTCCGGCGCGCCGCTCGTTCGCATGGCATCGCGCACCTGAATGGCGCGCAACAACGCCGCCCTCCCGCGATACAGCAGAGACTCCACCGGAACCACATCGTCGTCCATCGGCATTTCCACGCTGGGTGAAAGCGGCTGGCTTTCCAGTCCGCTCAATCCAGCGATCCCCGTCGCCAACATTTCCTGGAGGGCACGCCCGGTCGGCGTGATGGTCGGGGTGCGCGACGGCGTGGGTTGACGCACCGTCGGCGTTGGCGCGCCCAACGGGCCTGCAGGAGGCTGGGCAGGCGCCGCCAGCGGCCTCGCGGCCTCAGGCTGGGCGGGGACGGGAGATGCAGGCGTCCACGCGCCAGGTGGTCGCAGAGTTGCAACGGTTGGTGTCCCGCGCGACGGCGTTCCCGTCGGCGGCACGATCGCCGAGCCCAGCGGAGTAGCGACTCCGGCGGCCGGCGTCGCTAAGCGAGCCACACCCGGCGGTGTGTTCTGGCGGCGCGTCAACACGGCCACTCGCCGCTCGAGTTCGTCGATGGTTGACGTCGGCGTGAGGAGCAACGTGGCGGCAGCGTCCAACGCGTCCAATTCCAGCGACGAAAGCTGATCGGCCCGATGCCCCGCCTCGTGGCAGAACGCGGCCACTTGTGCGGCGCCAAAGCTCTGTGCGGTGAGTTCAAGGGCATGCAGCGTGGAAGCGAGGTCCCGTCTGATGCGCTGGCGGGCAATTCCGTCGCCGGCAGCGCGGGCGTCGGCGATCAGACGCTTCACATGCTCCGCTCGTGACACAACCTCGTCCGCGAAACGACGGGCGGGCGTCATTGGCGGCGTGCCCGGGGCACCAACCACGTGCGGCCCAGAATCGAGGTAAAACAACTCCTCGACGTTCACCACGCGTTCGGGCGTCGGGTGCGCTGTCTCGAGCGCGGAGAGGGCGTCCGCGAAGCGTCGCACCTGAGGTGAATTCCGATCCGGAGCCGAACGGGAACGCAATTCGTCCGACGCTCGCCTGAGCAACGCCGCGGCAGACGCGAACAGCTCGATTTCCGTGGCCGACAAGGGCGCATCGGGAACGATCGACCGACACGTCCGCTCGATGGCGTCGCACACGTCCGGCAAGGGCGGCGACTCCTGCAGCCCGGCGATCCCTTGCATGATCCGCACGCGGCTCAAGACCTCATCCAACACGGGTCGCGTGTCTCGGGCGCGGACGAGCGCGTCCAGGTCGCTGGCGATCGCCGACGCCTGCAACGCCACGAACACGGGTTGCGTGCTGCTCGCGGCCATCGGCGGCGTTGGGCGACTAACGTTAGGCACCCAGCGTCGCACCGACGCTTCACAGGCAGCCGCTCGAGCGTCCTCGGCGGGCCCCCACTGTCCCACCAACCCCAACATCGTGCGCAATTCGTCCAGCGTGTGTCGCAGCGCCTCTTGCAGCATCGGTGTCCACGCCGTGTCACTGTCGCGTATCCCACCACCGACCTGTTCAATCGCAAACGCCACGTCCGCCAGGCGCGGGAGGCGCGCAATCGTGGCCGCACCACGCAAAGCGCGAGCGGTCGCAACGACCTCGGTCCCCTCTGCCGGACCTATGACGTTGGCGACGAGTGGCTCGAGCGTGTCGAGGCACTCTCCGGCTTCAGCGACAAAGTACCGCAGCAGTTCCGGAGGCGAGTTCATGCAAGAGGGTGTGAAGGGATTGCGCGTCCAAAATATCGTGCGCGCATAACTACTCGCTAGCGCGCGCGTGCCGCGTCCATCGCCGCACGCATCTCACGCACGGCCGCCGCCAGTCCGACGAACACAGCGCGCGCGACAATCGAATGGCCGATGTTCAACTCTTCGATCTCGGCGATCGCCGCCACCGGGCCTACGTTGTTTACCGTAAGTCCGTGGCCCGCGTGGACGGCCAAGCCGATCTGTGCTCCCAGCGCCGAACTGCGCTGCAGGGACGCGAGCGTCTCCGGATTAGCAGGGTGATGCGCGTAGCGCCCGGTGTGCAGCTCAATCGCGTGTGCTCCCAGCTTTAGTGACTGGCGCACTGCCTCCTCACTGGGGTCGATGAAGAGACTGGTGCGAATACCGGCGTTCTTGAAGGCGCTGACGGCCGCGGCAACCGCGGGTCGCGCGCCCGTCACGTCCAGTCCACCTTCGGTCGTCACTTCCTGTCGATTCTCAGGCACCAGCGTCACCTGACGGGGCTTGAGGCGTAGCGCGATGGCCACCATCTCCTCCGTGCAACCCATCTCCAGGTTCAGCACCGTGCGCACACTCGTTGCGAGTCGCTCGACGTCGGCGTCCTGAATGTGTCGCCGATCTTCTCGCAGGTGCGCGGTGATGCCGTCGGCGCCGGCGCCTTCGCACACGGCGGCGGCATCAACCGGGTCCGGCTCAAACGTTCGTCGCGCCTGACGAATCGTGGCGACGTGATCGATGTTGATGTATAGACGTTGGTACGGTGCGCGCATGGTTCCGGAACGGCGTCAGTAACGAGGGGTAGCCTGCGTACGCCGTTGCTTCACGCAAGGCGTACACATTACGTTCGCATTGCACCCAGGCCTGGAGTAGCGAGTGAAGAAGTTAATCCTTCTCGCGGTTGGAGTCGCGGCGTGCAGCCGCGGACCCGGACCCGGGAATTCCATGACGGGGGCTCCGGCACCTCGTCGCGCGGTCGAGCAGTTCCTCGGGGCTGTGAAGGCTCAGGACCTTCAGGCGATGAGCGTCGTGTGGGGGACCGCGAAAGGGCCCGCGCGCGATCAGATCGAGCGCAACGAACTCGAGAAGCGCGAGATCATCATGCAAAGCTGCTACAGCCACGACTCTTTTCGCGTCGTCGGCGAGTCGCCCGGTACGGGAGGGCAGCGAATCGTGAAGGTCGAAATCACGCGCGGCTCCAAGACCAAGAGTCCGAACTTTACCACGGTGAAGGGTCCGAGCGACCGCTGGTACGTGCTGGACGCCGACTACACCGCCATGCGTGAGTTCTGCAAGACCTGAGATCGTAGCGAAACTCTTGACGCCCTAGCGAGATTAGTACTCAGAGAGTTCGATGAGAACTCCTGCTGTTGAGGATGGGTGCAGGAACGCAATGCGCTTTCCCTCAGCTCCAATGCGCGGGGTTTCGTCGATGAGCCGGATCCCCGCGGCTCGGCATCGATCGAGGGTCGCGTCCAGGTCATCCACGGCAAAGCAGATGTGGTGAATGCCTGGACCGCGCTTGGCGACGAACTTGGCAATGGGCGAATCGGGCGTCTCCGCCTCGAGGAACTCAACCAGGGACTCGCCAGCCGCGACACCCGCAATGCGCGCGCCGTCGGCACTATCCAGTGGAACCTGGGGCATGCCGAGCAGATCGCGGTACAGGGGGAGAATGTCCTCCAAGCCACGGACCGCCACACCTATGTGGGCGATCCTGGTGCCGCGAAGGGGCGGCAGGGGTGACGTCGTCATCGAACGCGCGCTCCGGAATCGGTGCGCCGGAAGCTAACTTCGGAAAATCGGGTGGCACGAGTCGCTCGATGGAGAAAGGGACAATGTCGATGGCGGTCGCTGTAACGGATCAGACGTTCGCACAGGAAATCGAGAAGCACGAAGGTCTTGCCGTGGTCGATTTCTGGGCGACTTGGTGCGGGCCCTGTCGGATGATCGCGCCGATTCTCGATCAGCTGGCCGTGGAGTACAACGGCAAGGCCAAGGTCGCAAAGGTCGACGTCGATACCAACATTCAAACCGCAACGCGGTTCAACGTTCGTTCCATCCCCATGGTGCTCTTCTTCAAGGGCGGCAAGGTGGTGGATCAGGTCATCGGGGCAGTACCCAAGCCGGTACTGGAGGCAAAGTTCAAGCAACACGCGGTCGTCACCCCGAACCTCGGGTCCGCGTCAGCGTAGTCTTAGCCGCATTGCTCGGCCCGTTCCGGGCTGGCAATTTCTCGCCCGAGGGCTCCTGCCCTCGGGCGATTCTGTTACTGGCTCACGCCCATCTCGTACGAGACACGCTTTGTCCCTCCCTGTGCTGCAAATTCCCGCTCGCCACCTCGCGCGAGGTCGCGCTCACGCCGAGTCACGACGCGCTGGCGACCGACCTTGGGTCATGCCGTCGATTCGTTGATGTCGAGCCCGGGAACGCTGTTCGTCGTATCGACTCCCATTGGCAATCTCGCGGACATCACGGTTCGCGCGATCGAGACGCTGCGGACCGCCGACCTGATACTCGCCGAGGACACACGACACTCGCGGACCTTGCTTCGTCATTATGACGTCGCTTCGCGGGTGGAAGCCTATCATGAGCACAACGAAGCAGAGATGACGCCTCGGGTGCTACAGGAACTCTCGCGCGGCGCACGCGTCGCACTCATCTCGGATGCGGGAACGCCACTTCTCTCGGACCCTGGGCACCGTCTGGTGCACGCGGTGATCGAGGCGGCGTTTCCGGTTGTGCCTGTACCCGGTCCCTCCGCCCTTCTCGCCGCGCTGGTTGGTGCCGGGCTCGATACCAGCGCCTTCACGTATCTGGGATTCCTTCCTCGAAAGGGGGGCGATCGCGAACACGTGCTCCAGGCTGTCAGCGACTGCCCCCACACAAGCGTACTGTACGAGTCGCCAACTCGACTGGTGGCTACTCTCCATGACCTGTCTGAGGCTGGCTGTGGCAACCGCCGTGCAGTGGTCGCTCGTGAACTAACCAAACAGTTTGAGGAATACCGTCGCGGAACGGTCGACGAACTCCATCAGTACTATCGCGAACACGCGCCGCGGGGAGAGGTCGTCATCGTCGTGTCGGCTCGGATGAATGTCGCCGTGTCCGAGCCCGAGTTGCGCGGAATCGCGCGCGAGTTGCGCGTGAGGGGCTATAGTTCGAGAGCAATCGCGACCGCGCTCCAGGAGGAGCACGGTGCCTCGCGAAACCTCGCGTACCGTCTAGCGCACGAAGGCACATGATTGGTCGAACGGTTCTGACGGTTGTTGCTGCCGCGCTCGCGATGTCGGAGCCGGCACCCCGAATGACCATCGCGCGTCTGCAGTACGAAGGCGGCGGCGATTGGTATGCCAACCCATCGAGCCTGCCGAATCTTCTCCGGGCCATCAACGAACGGACCACACTGCGTGTCGAACCCACAGAGGCGCGAGTGACGTTGATGGACGAGCGTCTCTGGGATTTCCCGTTCCTGCACATGACGGGTCACGGCGTGGTGAAGTTCTCGGACGCCGAGGTGGCCCGGCTGCGGGAGTACCTGTTGCGAGGCGGGTTCTTGCACGCGGACGACAACTACGGCTTGGATGAGACGTTTCGAAAGGAGATTGCCCGGGTTTTTCCGGATCGTCCCCTAGTGGATGTGCCGCTCTCGCATCCGATTTATCACATCGTGTATGACTTTCCGAAGGGCGTTCCCAAGATTCACGAGCACGACGGCAAGCCCGCCCGCGGTTATGGGATCTTCATTGGCGATCGGTTGGCGGTCTACTACACGCACGAGTCTGATCTGGGTAATGGCTGGGAAGATCCAGGGACGTATTCCGACCCCCCCGAATTGCATGAGGCAGCGCTTCGTATGGGTGTGAATCTCTTCACGTACGTCGTCACGAGCAGACCGGCCTCATGACCCTCCACGATCTCGTCGAAAGGGAGCGTCGCGGACTCGCGCGCCTAACCAGCACCACGGTCATGGCAGGTGTCGTCGCGCTCGTGGCCGTAGCCGTGGCGGTGGGGATTCTTTGGATGGGAGGAGCCCGGTGGTTGACGTTGCCGCGCATCCTGCCGTTCCTGCTGTGGACCCTGATCATTCTCCTGGTCGCGTTGGGTCTGCAACGTGGACGGGCGCTGGTACGTCGCTCCAGTCGGCTGAGTGACGTGGCATTGGCGGTGGAGCAGGAGCGGAAGCTGCGCGCTGGTTCGTTGCGGGGCGTGCTGGAGGTGGCCGACAGTGGAGCGCTGGGACGCCTCGGTGCAGAACAGATGGCGTCGAGGCTGGCGGCACTGGGCGAGCCGGTGCTGGCGCCACAGGCGCACAAGCGTGCGCTTACGCGTGCAGCGGTTGGAGGGCTGGTGGCGGTAGCGGGCGTTCTGGGAATCGTCACCGGGGCCAACGCCGCGCCCGACGGGTGGGCAGCACTCATGCACCCCGTTCGCGCTTGGAAGGGCACCTTGCTGGACGGCGTGTCGTTGGAGCCGGCGCCGGCAGCGGTTCTGCGAGGGGAGCGCGTCACGCTGAAGGTACGGGCTCCCGGTCGTCGCACGGTGGAGGTGGCCCAACGTCGCACGGGTGGTTCCTGGCTTCGATCGACACACCGCGTCGAATCCAATGTGGCAACGATTCGGCTGGACCCACTGGATGCCACGCTGACGGTGTACGCCACCGACGGGCGAGCCACCTCCGACACGGCTACGATCGCCGTGGTGGAGCGGCCATTCATTGGCAGTGTCACCATCAAGGCGTCTTTCCCTGCTTATCTGGACCGTCGCGACGAGACGATCACCCTCGGCGAGCCGGCCCGCGTCCCGCGCGGCACGGTGTTGCAGCTGGATGGGCAATCGTCCACCGAGTTGCGTGCCGTCACGTTGGCTCGCGAGGGCGAGACATTGAAGCTGACGACCACGGGGCGCACGTTCAGTGGCCGGTTGGTGGCCGGCACCAGCGGTCGGTACAGTTGGTCCGCGGTCGGCAGTGGCGGCCCCATTGCCGATGTCCCAGCGGCCCTCGAGCTGGACGTGCAGCCGGACTCCGCTCCCAGCGTCGAGATCCTCGCGCCCGGCCGCGATACAACCGTCAACGCCAACGACACGCTGAGCGTGTCCATCCTTGCGACGGACGACCACGGGATCGGTTCCATCCTCCTCAAGAGCTGGATCGTCACCAGTCGTGGTGAGACTCGAGCACCTGTCACGCGCCCGGTGGCGACCGTGACCGAGGCGCAGTGGTCTGGCGAAACCCCGTTCCCGACGAGCGCGCTGTCGCCGGGCGATGCCTTGCACGTGGTGGCGCTGGCCGCCGATCGGTCGCCGTGGCACCAAGTGGGTCAGAGCCGCGAGCTAGTGTTGCGGCTGCCGAGCCTGTCCGAACAACGGGATGCCGTCCGCGCCGCCGCCGATTCGGCCGTCGCCAAGGCGGCCGCCACGGCGAGTGCCCAGAAGCAGTTGCAGCAGCGAACCGCCGACGCCGCCAAGGCCCGCCAGAAACCCGGGCAGAACTCGATGAGCTACGAGTCGGCCGAGCAGGCCAAACAGTTGGCGAAGGAGCAGCGCCAGCTCGCCGACCGCATGCAGCAGATGCAACAGGCCGCTCGGCAGCTCGAACAACAGCTGAAGGAAACGGGCGCGCTCGATAGCGCCCTGCAGGAGCGGTTGCGGGAAGCCCAGAAGCTCTTGCGCGATGCCCTGACGCCCGAGTTGCAGGAACAGCTGAAGAAGCTGGAGCAGGCGTCGAACAAGCTGTCGCAGGAAGACGCCCGCAAGGCCATGCAGGACCTCTCCGAGCAGCAACGAAAGCTGCGCGAGCAGCTGGAAAAGAGCGTGGAGATGCTCAAGCGCGCGGCCATTGAAGGACAGATGCAGACGCTCAAGGACGAGGCCAAGGAGCTGGCGAAGAAGCAACGCGACCTGGTCGACTCCCTGCGCCAGGCGGACCGGGCCGAGGAGCGGAGTCAGGCGCAACGCGATGCCAAGGAGTTGGCGGACCGCGCCAAGGAGCTCTCCAACGACGTGAAGGAGTTGCAGAAGCGGCTGCAGAACGAAAAGGCCGAGAGTGGCGCCGAACGGACAGCTGAAGCCAACCAGAAGATTCAGGAGTCCGCCCAGCAGATGGAGCGCGCCGCGCGCGAGCAGGCAGGCCAGAAAGGAGAAGCGCAGCAAGGCGAGCAGAAGGCCGGTGGTGAGCAGAAGCAGGGCGGAGAACAGAAGCAGGGCGGCGAACAGAAGGCCGGGCAGCAGGGACAGTCGCAACAGGGCGGGCAGAAGTCGGAGACGAGCCAGGAGAAGGGCGCAAAGTCCGGGCAGGGCCAGGGCAAGAGCTCCGAAGACGCCGCTCGCCAGGCCGCCGAGGCCATGGAGGAAGCCGCGGACCAGCTCTCGAAGGCTCGCGACCAGCAGGTCAGCGAGTGGAAGAAGGAGCTGACGGGAGAACTCGATCGCTCGATCCAGGAAATGTTGCAGCTGGCACGCGAACAGGACAACCTGGAGCAACAAGCGCGCAAGGGCGCTTCCCCGGACGACCTGCGATCGCAACAAAGTGCACTGCAACAGGGCGTGGACAAGGCGGGTCAGCGCCTGCAGGACGCCAGCAAGAAGTCGTCCCTGCTGTCACAACGCTCGCTCCGCATGATGAACGACGCGCGGCGAAAGGTGGAAGACGCCACTCGGCAGACTCAGTCGGCCCAGACCGGGCAGCAGATGGCGAGCGCCATGCGCGATGCCTCGGAATCCCTGAACCAGGCGGCGGCGTCCCTCGTGCGCGATCGCGAACGCACCTCCGAGTCCAACTCGGCGTCTGGCTTTGCTGAAATGCTCAAGCAGTTGCAACAGATGTCGCAGCAGCAGGGGCAGCTCAACAGCGCCGTGCAGGACCTGATGCCAAAGCCGGGCCAGCAGATGGAACAATCGGCGCAGGCGCAGGCCCGTCAGCTCGCCAAGCAGCAACGCGACGTCGCGTCCAAGCTGGATGATGCGGCGGACCGCGATGACAGTGGACGCACGGAACAAATGGCCAAGGAAGCGGCAGATTGCGCAAGCGCTGGAGATGGCGCAGCTGGACCCGGCCGTGCTCGAACGCCAGCAGCGCCTGTTCCGGAAAATGCTCGATGCCGGCAAGCTGCTGGAAGAAGACCAACGAGAGGACACGGGGAAGCGTGAGGCCAAGCCGTGGACCGGTACTGATGTCTTCACGCCGCAGAGTGGCTCCGCTAATGGAAAGGCCGCTACCAAGTTCCAGTCTCCGGCGTGGAATGAACTCCGCGGACTGACACCCGAAGAGCGGCGGCTCGTGCTGGAGTATTTCAAGAAGATCAATGCGGAGCGCCCGTAGCTTCATCGCCCTCGCCACGCTGGTAGCGACGGTACACGCGCCGCTTCCAGCCCAGACGGTGCAGGGCACGCCGCCGAGTCCCGGCGCCGCGGCCCTGTCGCGGGCGTTGGACCTGGAGAGTGCCGGCAAGCTGCGCGAGTCCATCGCCGCCTACCGTGAGGCGATGTCCGACCCGGAGCAGCTGGTGGCTGCGGTCCTGGGGCTCGAACGAGGCTTCTCTCAGCTGGGTCGCCCCGACTCACTGCTCCCCCTGCTGGACACGCTGTTGGCGCGTCGGCCCACGCAACCCACGCTGCGGACGGTGCAGCTGAGGACTCTCGTGACGGTGAGACGCGATGACGAGGCGCGGAAGGCGTTTGACCACTGGGTGGCTGTGGCGCCGCGCGACGCCACGCCCTATCGCGAATACGCCCGCTTATTGCTGGACGAACAGCGAACACTCGCCGCCGACACCGTCTTGCAAGAGGCCACGAAGTGGCTCGGTTCGACGCGCGACTTCGCCGCCGAGCTGGCGCAGCTGCGGGCCGCCCTGGGGCTTTGGCGCGCGTCGGCCAAGAGCTGGCGCGAGGCGCTGATTCTGTCGCCGTACCTCGACCAAGCCGCGGTGTTCTCGTTGACGACGACGCCGGCCGCGTCGCGCGACTCCGTCCTGGGAGAGCTGGCGGCGGCACCGGTGGAGCTACTGCCGCGAAAGGTTGAAGCTGGGCTACTTCTCCGCTGGCGCCAGCCGCGCGCGGCATGGAACGCGCTCGCCGAAGTACCCAAGAGTGATTCCTCGCTCCAGGCCTGGGTGGATTTCGGCTCCGATGCCGAGTCGAATGAAGAATGGCTCACGGCGCGCGACGTCTTCGCGGGCGCGGTGAGTCGAGGTGCCCCCCGCACGTACGCGTTGCGTGGTGCGCAGGCGGCGCTGCAGGGCGGGGAGCCGGCGTCCACGCTCACCTTGTTGGCCCTGCTTGGCCCGTCGTTAGGCGACTCCCTGGTCGGGAGTGTGACGCTGCTGCGGGTGCGCGCGCTCGGGCAATTGGCGCGCCCAGCCGAGGCGGTGCAGGCCATGGCCGATGCGGGCACGCGTCTGGATCCCGAGGCACGCAACCAGGCGATGCGCGCGATCGCGTGGGGATGGGTGCGGGTCGGCGACCTGACGAAGGCCACTGAGGCGCTGGCACAGGCTGGCGGCGATGAAGAGGAACGTGCCACGTCATGGATTGCCCTGTATCAGGGCGATCTCAAGAAGGCTCGTGCGGGGCTCCGACGCACGGACGAAACCACGCAGGATGCGGTGCTGGCCATGTCGTTCCTGTCTCGGACGCGGGCGGACTCCTCTCGATTGGCGGGACAGGCGTTCCTCTCGCTGGCGCGGGGTGACAGCGCGTCAGCCGCTCGTCAGTTCGAACGATTGGCCGACGAAGTGAAGGACGCCGCACCGCTCGCGTTGAGCGTGGCGGGCCGGCTTTTTGCCGCCGCGCGCGATACGGCGAAGAGTGTCGCGATCTGGGAGTCGGTGATTCGCACGTATGCGGATGCGCCCGAGGCCGCGGAAGCGGAACTGGCCTGGTCACGCGTGTTGCGTCAGCGAGGCGACCAGCCGGGGGCGGTGAGCCACCTGGAGCACCTGATTCTCACGTGGCCGCAGAGTGCCCTCGTACCGCAAGCACGCCGCGAGCTTGAACTCGCGCGGAAACGCGACAGCACCGGGGATCGGTCATGACGGTGAATGACGGTCCGACGGCGATGCGGCCTGCGCCGCGAGGCCGGGGGGCCCCCCCCGCTACACCTATACATCCATTTTCTCTCGCCAGCAGCACCTTTTCATTGCGACTCCCATCCTTTCTTCGCCACCATCGTCGCGCCGCGCACCCACGAGCCTGCGCCGCCATCGCCGCGACCTCTCTCCTGCTCGCGGCCGCGCCCCTGACGGCGCAAAGCCTGCTCGTGCCCATGGACGATGCGCAGACGAATCACCTCAAGGCGTACGGACTCGTCTTCAACACGCTCAAGGACGGTCGCAAGGCCGAGTGGTTCCTGAACTATCGCGGCGGCTCCTTTCTCCTGCCCGACGCGTCTGATATCCGGAAGCGCGCCACGCTCGACGGCATTGCCTTCGAGGCGCTCGACGCCGGCGCGTTAGGCAGCATTCGCACCGAAATGCAGGGCGCGAACATGGACGCCATCGCCCTGGAGCGCGCCCCAAAGATCGCGATCTACAAACCCGCCAAGTCGCCGCCCTGGGACGACGCGGTCACCCTCGCACTTCAATACGCGGGCATCGAGTTCACCTCGGTCTTCGACGAAGAGGTCATGAACGGCGACCTCTCCAAGTATGACTGGTTGCATCTGCACCATGAGGATTTCACCGGACAGCTGAACAAGCTGTACCTCGGCTTCCGCGACGCGCCGTGGTTCATCGAGCAACGCGATCGCTCCCTGCTGACCGCCAAGAAGCTCGGGTACGCCTCAATCCCCGCCCTCAAGAAGGCGGTCTCCGAGAAGATCCGGCAGTTTGTGGAACGCGGAGGATTCCTCTTCGCCATGTGTGGCGCCACCGAGACGCTCGCCTTGGCCATCGCATCCGATAAGACAGACATCGCCTCCTCGTTCGCCGATGGCACGCCGATGGACGAGAATGCCGATGCCCGCCTCGATTGGGACCGCTCGCTGGCCTTTCAGAACGTGCACCTCGAGCAGTCGGCGTTTGTGAACTCCATGAGCGACATCGACGGCCATCAGGTGAACGTTCCGGGGCGCCGCCAGCCACTCGGCCAGTTCACGCTCTTCTCCTTCTCGGCCAAGTTCGATCCTGTGGCGTCCATGCTCATCCAGAACCATCGCACCGTCATTCCCGACTTCTACGGAGTCACCACGAGCTTCACGCGTGCCACGCTCAAACAGGGCGACACCATCCTGGCCAGCGAGGAAGGAGCTCCTTGGGTGAAGTACATCCACGGGGACTACGGCAAGGGCTCCTGGACCTTCCTCGGCGGGCATGATCCCGAGGACCCGCAGCACAATATCGGGGCGGCCCCAACCGACCTGGCGCTGCATCCGACATCGCCCGGATATCGGCTCATTCTGAACAACGTCCTCTTTCCCGCCGCGAAGAAGAAGCCGCTCAAGACGTAGTCTCCGCGCGCGACCTCGCACGCGGTTCTCTTTTCCGCGAACGAATCGGCGCGTTTTCGTGGGCACTCCCGCTGGTCGTTTTCGCTCGGCCATCTTTCGGTGGTGCCGATCCTCTCCCGTTTCGTTCCCGCTGCCGCCGGCGCCGTTCGCGCCGCCATTCGACTGGCGGGCGGGCGGGAAGTCTGCTTCGTGTGCACCATGGACGACGACGGGCGCGTGGAGAGCGCACGCGTGGTCGCCCGGGGGGACGTGCGCAGCGTGTTGGCCCTGCCAGGATTCGCGCAGCGTGGCGAGATGCTGCTCCACAACCATCCGTCCGGCGTATTGGAGCCGTCGGGGGCGGACATGGAGATCGCGGCGCGCATGCACGACCAGGGCGTCGGGTTCGCCATCACCGACAACGAGGCCAGCGACCTGTACGTCGTGGTGGAGGTGCCACGCGAAAAGCCAGCGTCCGCCATTTCGCTGGAGGCCGTGGATGCTGACCTTGGTCCCGATGGGGCCATCGCCCGTCAGCACAACCAATACGAGGACCGCGACAGCCAGCGCGCGTACGCCAGGACCATCGCCACCCTGTACAACAAAGGTGGTATTGGGTTGCTGGAGGCCGGCACGGGTGTCGGCAAGTCACTAGGCTACCTCGTGCCGGCACTGCGATGGTCTGCTGCAAGCGGTGATCGCACGATCGTTTCCACCAACACGATCAACCTGCAGGAGCAGCTGGTCGGCAAGGACCTGCCGTTCCTTCGCGATGCGCTGGACGACCAACCGGTGCGCTTTGCATTGCTCAAGGGGTGGCGCAACTATCTCTGTCTGCAGCGGCTGGAGCAGGCGCGGCTGGCGGCGCCGAGCCTGCTCGAACCGGGCATGGCGGGAGAGCTGGCGGATATCGCCGAGTGGGCGGAACGGACAGAGGATGGCTCACTGTCCGACCTGACGGCCACGCCTCGACCCGAGGTATGGGATGAGATTGCCGCGGAGTCCGATTTGTGCTCGCGCATTCAGTGCCCGCACTTCGATCGGTGCTTTCTCTTCGCGGCGCGCCGCAAGGCGGCGCAGGCAGATGTCATCGTGGTGAACCACCACCTGCTCCTGTCGGACGTGGCGGTGCGACGCGCCTCGCAAAACTGGCAGGACGCGGCCGTGCTCCCGCCGTACACTCGTCTGATCGTCGACGAGGCCCACCATCTCGAAGATGCCGCCGCCAATCACCTCGGGGTGACCATCACCCGCCGTGGGCTACAACGCCTGTTCGCACGGTTGGAGCGGCGTGGGCGAGGACTCCTGCCCACGCTGGTCACGCGTCTCAGCGGCCGTGACGACCTATTGAGTGTGGCCTCACGGGACCTCGTGCAATCGCGGCTGTTTGCATCTTTGCGCGGCGCTCGCGAGAAAGGAGAGGCCGTGTTCGATTTCCTGGACGCCGTCCTGCACGACGGTGACGGACCGGTGTTTCGCGTGATGCCCGAGTTCGCGACGCATCGCGTGTGGAATGCCGGTCTTCGCGCGACGCTGGACGACACGCTAACGGAAATCTCACTCCTGAGCGATGGCCTGCGCGTGATTCGCGATCGTCTGGACACGGATACGAGCCTGGCGGAGGTATTGCAACCAGTGCTTGGCGAGATTCGCGGCGTTGTCCGTCGGCTCGAGCTTGCCGGAGATGCGTTGCGGCTGACGCTGTCGCCCGAGGACGACGCCGCACCCATGGTCCGGTGGCTGGAGGCACGTGGTCGCGAGCGAAACGTCGCAGCCACCGCGGTGCCGCTCGACCTGGCTCCGGTGCTTCGAGTCGACCTGTTACAGCGCGCGACGACTGCGGTGCTCACCAGTGCCACACTCTCCACCGACGGACGCTTCGAGTTCCTGCGCTCTCGGCTCGGCCTGGATCATGAGGACGTCGCGCCCGAGTGTCGGTCGTTCCCGTCGCCGTTCGACTATCCGTCGCAGGCACTCCTGCTAGTGCCAACGGGCTCGATCGCGCCGAATGTGGACGCCGGGGCGCATTTTGGGTTTGTGGTCGGTGCATTGTGGGACTTGGTGGAAGCCTCGGACGGAGGCGTGTTCGCGTTATTCACGTCCCACCGTGACGTGCGGCAGGCGGCAGAGGCCATGCGCGCACGCGGTGCCGATGCCCGATGGACCCTGTTGGTGCACGGTGAGGACCGGCGCGATGCGTTGCTTCAGCGCTTCCGTGACACCGACCGTGGGGTCTTGTTAGGCACGGCGTCGTTCTGGGAAGGCGTCGACGTGCCTGGCAATGCGCTGCGTGCCCTGCTGATCGCCCGCATCCCCTTCAAGGTGCCCACCGAACCGCTCACCGCGGCGCACTGCGAGGCGATCACGGCGCGCGGCGAAGATCCGTTCCAGACCTACATGTTGCCCCACGCCGCCCTGCGCTTGAAGCAGGGCTTCGGCCGGTTGATTCGATCCTCGACGGATCGCGGTGCCATCGTCATCGCGGACCCACGCGTGGCCACCAAGGGGTACGGGCAAGTGCTCCTCGACTCGCTGCCACCGGCGCGGCAGCTTCACGGAGACTGGGCGGACCTTCGGTCGGCGTTGCACCGGTTCTTCGGACGTACCAAGGCTCGTCGTTAGGTCTTGCCGTGACCTCGGCGGACACCTCGAGGGTGTCCACGGTTACCTCTCACGTGGGGTGTACTTCACTTGGCGACCTCACCACCGCACTTTTTCGGAGTCGCGTCGTCCACCGCTCCCGCCTTTCCACAACTGCCATGATCCCAACGCCCAGCAAGATCGTCTGTGTAGGCCGCAACTACGTCGAGCACGCCAAAGAGTTGGGAAACGACGTGCCTGTTGAGCCACTCATCTTCCTCAAGCCGCCGTCCAGCGTCATCCGGTCTGGGGAGCAGATCGTGCTGCCCAAAGCGTTCTCGTCGCACGTGGAGTTCGAGGGAGAGGTTGGCTTGGTCATCGGGTCCACGCTCAAGAACGCTTCCGAGTCCGAGGCCGTACTGGGAATAGCGGGTGTTGTCGCGATAAACGATGTCACGGCGCGAGACCTGCAAAAGAAGGACTCACAATGGACCCGCGCCAAGGGCTTTGACACCTTTTGTTGTGTGGGCAATGTTCGGGAGGGAGCGTTCGATCCTCGTGCGGTGGAAGTCGTTACGCGAGTCAACGGTCAAGAGCGGCAACACGCTTTCAGTTCGGAGATGGTGTTCTCCATCCCCTTCCTGGTGTCGTACATCTCGCGAATCATGACCTTGGTTCCCGGCGATCTCATCGCGACCGGGACACCGGCAGGGGTGGGTCGATTAGCTTCCGGAGACGAGGTGGAAGTCGAGCTCGTAGGAATCAGCCGGGTGGTGAACAGGGTTCAGTGAGTTCCCGGTGTCCCTTGATATGGTATGGTCGAGCCAAGTCTTTGGGAATTCGTAGGTTCGAGGAAACCTCGGAGGCCCCATGGGTACTCCAAGTAGGTGGACGTTGAGCGGCCAACGCGCAACCGGAGTGCGATGATTCAGCAGCTGAAGCGGTCGACGGAGGCGATCCGGGAGGCTCGCGCGCGTGAAGAGCGCCGCCAGCCGCTGAACACGCTGACGTCCGTGCTCCTGCACATCGTGCTGGCCGTAGTGTTTTGGAACGCACTGAAGCTCCCGGCGGCATTCGAGCGAATGTTCCTGAACAACACCTCCTCCGCGGTACGTCCCAAGACGGAGCGGCTGACGTATGTGACGGTTCCATCGCGCACGGGTGGTCCCGTCAGCCAGAACGCCGCTCCGAGTCCCACCGTCACGACGCCTCCGCCTCAGCCGTCAGCTCCACCGCTCGTGGCGCCTCGCGAGGTACCGGCCACCCTACCGCCGGTGACGCGTGGACCGGCCATCACCGCGCCCCCTGGCCCTGCGAGTGGCCCCTTGGTGACCGGGCGCGGAGTCACCGCCGGCGTGCAACCGTCGTATCAGGACCCGCGCATCTGGAGCGCTACCGAGGGGCCGCTGGTGAACGCACCCAAGACCAGCGAGGAGCGGTTGGATTCCGCAGTGGTGGCCAGCGTGAAGAAGTTCCAGGACTCGGTGGCGATTGCCACCCACCAGCCCAACAAGTTCGAGCGCGGAGACTGGACCGTCGAGAAGAACGGGAAGAAGTACGGCATCGACCAGCAGTACATACGCCTCGGCAAGTTCTCCATCCCAACGCCGCTCCTGGCGCTGCTGCCGTTCAACCGCGTGCAGTCGAATCCGATCGCCGCGGAGGAATCACGCCGGCAACTGGCGATGCGCGCCGACATCATGGAGCACGCGCAGGCGGCGATGAACGAAGAAGAGTTCCGGCGCGCCGTGAAGGCGATACGCGAGCGCAAGGAACGCGAGAAGAAGAATCTGGCGGAGCCGGTGGCGGTGGTGCGGCGTCGAACGGATCGCGGGGTGATCGCCCCGAGTGAGCGTCCGCCGCAGTAGTCGAGCTGCGTCAATCCAGGTGTCGAAGCGGGCCCTTCCATGAGGTGGGTCGACTACGGATCGCTTCCCTCGCCCTCGTCGTCCAGCTCGTCATAGACGTACGCCCGCAGCACGCCCGACACCACCCCCAGCACCGTGTAGTCATCCTTCGGGCCTAACGCGACCTCTTTCACCACCCCATGCGGTCCCGAGAGAAGTAGCGTTGCTCCGCGGTGGTTGAGTAGCCGAAAGACCAGGGACTCCCCCGCGCGCACCGCCACGAGGTCGCCATCCTTCGCTCGCGCCGAGGGGTCCAACAACACCAGGTCATTTCGCATGATGCCCTGCGATTGCAGCAGGTCGTCCGGTGCGCGCAGGTACAACGCCTCGTCGCTGGGCAGCAGGTCGCGATCACTGGTCACATACCGCGACCGGTTCTCGTCGACGAAATATGGGTCGGTGCGGGCGATGCGTTCATACACAGGCACCGGCTGCGTGCGACCAATGCTCGAGTAGCCCACCAACCTCACCCCGCGCGACCGCCCCTCCGGACGCTGCACAAATCCCTTCTGAGCCAGTGACTCGATGATCTCGGCGACGCTCTTGGTGGAAGGAATGCGAAAACGGCGGGCAATCTCGCGCACACTCGGCTGATACGTGTGCTCGGCGAGATAGTCGATGAGGTAGTGATAGACGCGCCGTTCGATCGGCGTGAGCGGGTCGTTCATGAGGTAGATCGCGTCGGCGTGAACTGGCGCGGCGACGCGGGCATGGCGCCCCACCTCGCGGCAAGCACCTGGCGCGGCAAGCCCCCGGTCAATGTGCCCCTGGCGGCGATGCCAGAAATGCGATCGCCCGGCCGATGCGCGCCTGGGTGCGTTCACGCCCTAGCAGCAGCAACACGTCGAACATCCCGGGACTGGCGGCCGAACCGACTAGGGCCACGCGCAGGGGCTGGAGCAGCTTGCCCGCGCCGACACCTAACGATTCCGCCAGTCCGCGCATCTCCCCTTCCATGGTTTCGGCGTCCCACGCCACACGTGTGAGGCGATCGCCCGCCGCTGACAGCAGGCGGGAAGCCTCGGCCCGGTCCTTCCACTGCTTGGCCACGGCGTCCGGGTCGTATTCGAACTCGTCCACGAGGTATGGGCGTGCCTGCTTTACGATCTCGGTCGTGGTGCGACCGCGAATGCGCAACAGGTCGATCAGCCGCAACCACCAGTCCCGGCGGCTCGTCAGGTCGCTTGTCGTGGCGAGGTTTTCGGCCACCGCCAGCGGCGTCAGAAGTGGTTCGAGCTGCTCCGGCGTCATCATCGCCAGGTGCTGGCCGTTCATCCACTCGAGCTTCTTCAAGTCAAACACGCCCGGCTTCTTGAGCAAGCCATCGGTGGTGTACAAGGAGATGAGTTCGTCTCTTGTCATCACTTCGCGGTCGCCGCCCGGCGACCAGCCAAGCAGGGCCAGGAAGTTGACCATCGCTGCCGGCAGGATGCCTTCGTGTTGATAGTCCCCGACCGCCGTGGCTCCATGGCGCTTGGAGAGCTTCTTCCCATCGGACCCCAGGATGTTCGGCAGGTGAGCGAACACCGGCAGAGTGGCACCCAGCGCATCGTACAGCAGGATCTGCTTGGGGGTGTTCGAGATGTGGTCCTCGCCCCGCATAACGATCGTAATCCCCTGGGCGATGTCGTCCGAGACCACGGCCAGGTTGTAGATCGGCGTGCCGTCCGATCGCAGGATTACCAGGTCGTCGATGTCCGTGTTCGGGAACGAGATCGTGCCCCGCACCAAGTCGTCCCACGCCGTCGTACCCGCGGGCACGCGAAACCGGATCGTGAATGGCGCGCCAGCAGCAACGCGCCGTTCGACCTCGTCAGGCGGCAGTCTGTCGCAACGCCGGTCGTACACGAACGCCGACCCAGCCTTTTCAGCGGCCTTGCGTCGCTCATCGAGTTCGGCGGCGGTACAGAAGCAGCGGTACGCCTTGTTCTCGGCGAGGAGTCTCCGCGCGTCGCGCTGGTGCCGCTCGACATTCGCGCCCTGGTAGACGACGTCCTCATCCCAGTTGAGGCCCAACCACTCGAGCCCTTCGAAGATCGCCCGTGTGCTCTCGTCCGTGCTGCGCGCCTTGTCCGTATCCTCGATGCGCAGCAAGAACTGTCCGCCGTAATGCCTGACGAAGAGCCAGTTGAAGAGCGCCGTGCGCGCGCCGCCGACGTGGAGGTAGCCGGTGGGTGAGGGCGCGAAACGCAGGCGGTGGGTCATGAGCGGGCGAGCGTGGTTCTACTTGTGTTGGTGTGTGGAAAACACAACGGGAGACCTGGAGTGAGGGAGGGGCACTCCCCGCTTCATGTCTCCCGTTGCGCGTTTGGAGCGGAGACGGAGGGATTCGAACCCTCGATACAGGTTTAAGCCCGTATAACG
>JBGAJQ010000107.1:0-6380 GCA_044224875.1 Gemmatimonadaceae bacterium
ACGCGTACATCATCGATAGCGGCATCAACCTCACGCACCCCGACCTGGCTGGAAGAGCGGTCGCGGACTTTGACTATCAAGCCGGAAATCCATTCGGTTTCGGGGTTGACTGTGGCGGGCACGGGACCGAGGTGTCCGGCATCGTGGGTGGCAACCTGTTCGGCGTGGCCAAGGGTGTCTCTCTTCATGCCGTCCGGGTGCTTGACTGCTCCAACCTAGGACAGACCTCGGACTTCATAGCGGGCATCAACTGGGTCGCATTGCACCATCAATCGCCGTCGGTAGCGAATGTCAGTCTGTACTCCGATGCCCCGGATGCGGCGTTGGATCTGGCGGTGTCGAGTCTGGTGACGCTCGGCGTGCCGACTGTGGTCATCGCCGGGAACGGGACGGCGAACAACGGCGTAGCAACGGATGCCTGTGGCATTTCGCCAGCGCGCGTCGCCTCAGCCATCACCGTCGCGTCCACCACGATTACTGACGCAAGGGCGACGACATCGAACTACGGCACGTGCGTCGATCTGCTGGCACCCGGCGATCAGGTTCAGTCGGATTGCCTCGATCCATCGTTCCCGGCGTGTCAGATCTTCGGGACGTCGTTTGCGGCGCCACACGTAACGGGTGCCATCGCGTTGTATCTGAATCAGAAGCCTAACGCGACGCCATCCCAGATTGCGACGGCATTCGTGAAGGGCGCTACGGCGGGTAAGCTCACGAACTTAGGGACTGGGACACCGAACCTTCTGCTCTCGACCAATTTTCTGGCGAAAGGGAAGTGGACGACGGCCGTGCCGCTCACGGTTGATGGAGCGGATGGCGCTACCGCGCTCATTTCCGGCACCGTCTACCGCATCGGAGGAGCCAGTTCGTACTTCGGAGCCTCTGTCTCGCTGGAATCTTTCAATCCGTCGCAAAACAAGTGGGATTCGCTGCAACCCTTGCCCACGCCGTACCAGTTCGGAAATGGCGCCGCGCAGATCAACGGGAAGATCTATGTACAAGGGGGATTCGCGTGGAGCCCGCGCGGTGCGGGGGACCTTCTAGTATATGATCCGAACACCGATTTGTGGTCGCAGTTGGCACCTTGTCCGGTAGCAGGTGGCTATGGTGCGCTCGTGGCAATTTCGGGGAAGCTGTATGCATTGAATGAGTACGACTCCGCACGACCAGGAGCTTGTTACACCATCGCTCTACCGCTATGACCCCGCAGCCAACGTTTGGTCCCAAAGGGCCGCGCCGCCAGCGGGCTACATCTCACCTGCATACGGTGTCATAGGGGGCAAGCTGTATGTCGTCGGGGGATACGATCTGAGCAGCCGCGCAAGCGACAGGCTCGACGTTTATGATCCCGCTACTGATACTTGGACACAGAAAACATCGATGCCGACTGCGCGAGGTATGGCGTCGGGAGCTGTTCTCGGCACAAAGCTTGTGGTGGTCGGCGGATACACGCTGAATTCTCCGTTCCTGGGCAATATCGAGTCGTACGACGCGACCACGAACACGTGGTCGTTCCATCCGTCGCTCGCCCAGGGTATCCAAGGAGCGTCAGCTGCCTTCATCGGGAACCTCCTCTTCTTGCAAGGTGGACGCGGGCCGAGCGGTTACACGCAGGATACAAATCAGTATGTGACGGTGTTTTGACCGGACTTGCCGCCGCTGGGGCACCCGGATGCCGGGCTACTCGTCGCCCCATGCTGAGCGTGTTAGGCAAACACACGCCGCCTGACGCGAGCTGGAAGACGCAGAATTGTGCGTGAAGGCAGTCGCTCTAGCCACAGCACACGTAGACATCGTCGCGACTGCGACAGCTGCATGGTACGCTGTTGGTGCGTTGTGAGTCGTGGTCGTCACCGATCCTGCTCACGGCAGCGAAGGGGGAAATGCCAGGGACCCTGGAGGCCTAGTTCAACCTGACGCAACGCCCTTGATTTAACCCTGACGGTCTTCAACCGGGAATCTGTGGCAGCTTCACCGGAGAACGGGCGCGAGTGGCAGGTTCGGAGGGCTGACCCCGAAGCCGACGCTTCCTCACCGGGGCGCCGAACCACTACCCCCTCCACCTTCCACCCCCGCCACCCCCGCCACCTTCCCGAAATGCCGCGCCAACGCCGACCCCGCCGCCGCCAGCTCGTGCGCCCGGTCGCGATGCGAATGCACCCCCTCGACCTCCCGCAACGACGCCAGCACCGCACGCGTTCCGCGCAACGCCTCATCCAACGTCGCCACCACCAACGCGCCTAACGTCACGGGATCGGTGGCACCGGCGGCATCCGTCGGCTGCGCCAACGCGCCATCGAGCAGCAACTGCAAGCGACGATCGCCCCTTCTCGATCGCCTCGCGCGCCCCTTCCATGGCGTCAATTGCCCCGTCGCTCGTCACGGTGGCCTGCGTCACCCGCCCCTGCACCTCGCTCACCAGCGCGTCGGTTCGCTCAGCGGCATCGCTGGAACTGTGCGCCAACCGGCGCACCTCGCCAGCCACAACGGCAAAGCCACTCCCCTGTTCACCCGCGCGCGCGGCCTCCATCGCCGCGTTCAACGCCAGCAACTTGGACTGGCGCGCCATCTTCCGCACCAACACCACAAAGGCGCGAATCTCCGCCGACACATCGGTGAGGGCGGACAGGTCCCCCTTGTGGACCTTCATCTGCTCCGACAGCTGCATCAACAGCTCGGCGCTGGCGTCCAGCCGGCCAATACCGTCCCGCGCCAGTTGCACCACCTGGTCGTGCCGCTCGCGCAACGTGGCCGCATGCTGCGCCGCGTGCCCGCCCGCCGCCGCCAGTTGCTCCACCTCGGTCCGCGAACGCTCGGCGACGCTCAGGACCTCCTGGCTCATGTGCGTCGCGGTGGCGCTCTGCTCAATGGTGCGGATGGCCCCCTGCGCCGCTGCCGTCAGGTGCACACTCAGCTCCTGGGCCTTGGCGGCTCCCTCGCGCGTCGCCCCGCGCAACTCGCTCACCGTCGATCGGACGGTGCCAACCGACGAACGCACGGCCGCGGCCAACCCTTCGTTCAAGCCGGACACCGCGAACGGCTGCCCTTCGGACACGTCGCGCTGCGACAGCCGGGTCAGCACCGCGGTCATCGACTGGGTGTCACTCTGCAGGGCAGGGAGCACGATGGTCGCGAACAAAATCACCCCCACCACCATCGCCCCACCCACGATCATGCCGAGCACGATGAGGATCTGGCTGGTACTGGCGCGGGCCATGGATCCTCGGGCAAGCCAGATCATGGTCAGGAGAAGGGCCGCCCCGACGATCCCGAGCCGGATCACGGCGGTCTGCATGGAGCGCGACTCGATCGCGTCACCCTGCTTGTGTGCCTTCCCCTCTTGGCTAGATTGCCTCAAAACGACTCCTTTGATGCGCCGGGCGAAGAGGCCTAACTTCCAGCGCCCGACAGACTTCCATGACAACTCCGAGCTCCCAATCGAGCGCCGGCGCCCATCCCCACGCGCCAGGCGGGTATGACCCCGCTACCGTCGAAGCCAAGTGGCAACGGCTGTGGCGCGAGCGGGGAACGAACCACACCGACGTCGACGGCGGCGAAAAACCGTTCTACGCGCTCATGATGTTCCCCTATCCGTCGGCCGAGGGGCTCCATGTTGGCAACCTCTTTGCCTTCACGGGGAACGACATCTATGGACGATTTCAGCGCCTGCAGGGGCACACGGTCTTCGAGCCCCTAGGCTACGACGCCTTCGGCATCCACTCCGAGAACTACGCGCTGAAGGTCGGCGAACACCCCATGCGGCTGATCCCCCGCAACATCGCCAACTTCCGCCGCCAGCTGGAGCGCGCCGGCCTGATGGTCGACTGGCGCTATCAGGTCGACACCACGCATCCGTCCTATTACAAGTGGACCCAGTGGGTCTTTCTGCAGCTGCACAAACAGGGACTGGCCTACAAGAAAACAGCAGCGGTCAACTGGTGCCCAAGCTGCAAGACGGTGCTGGCCAACGAGCAGGTCATCGCCGGGGAATGCGAGCGCTGTGGCACCAAGGTGGAGCAGCGTCAGCTCGAACAGTGGTTCTTCCGCATCTCGGACTACGCCGAGCGACTGCTCAAGAACACCGAGCACCTGGACTGGTCGCACACAACGCTGACGGCCCAACGCAACTGGATCGGCAAGAGCGAAGGGGCGGAGATTCACTTTCGAGTCAGGCAACCGTCGGCGAGCGCCGATGGGGCGCCTCGTGAGGGCATGCAACCGTCCGGTGCGCCAGCACCGGCGTCTGGCGGCGCCACGTCCGCTCCCGGGAAGGAAGCGGCGTCGTCAGGCAACGAGATCGTCGTCTTCACCACGCGTCCAGACACGATCTTCGGCGCGACCTACATGGTGATGGCGCCGGAGCATCCGCTGGTGGACCGCATCACCGCGGCCGCGCATCGCGCAGAGGTGGTCGCGTACCGCGAGCGTACGGCGCATCAGGACGTCGTTGCCCGCAAGGTGAACAAGGAGAAGACCGGCGTCTTCACCGGCGCTCACGCCATCAACCCAGCCACCGGCCAGGCGATTCCGATCTGGATCGCCGACTACGTGCTGATGGACTACGGCACGGGCGCGATCATGGCGGTGCCAGGCCACGACGAGCGCGACTTCGAGTTCGCCACCAAATTCTCCCTACCGATCGTCCGTGTGGTTGCAGCTCCCGGAGAGACGGCCTCCACGCCACTCCACGAGTCGTACCATCACGATCGCGACGGGACCCTGGTCAACTCGGCGCAGTTCGATGGGTTGAACGTGACGGACGGGATCCGCGCCATCGTGCAGTGGCTGGAAGGGAAGGGGGTCGGCAAGGGCGTGGTCAATTACCGGCTGCACGACTGGTGCATCTCGCGGCAGCGGTACTGGGGACCGCCGATCCCGATCATCTACTGCGACACCTGCGGTCCGCAGGGAGTGCCGGAGAAGGACCTGCCGGTGATCCTGCCGGACATCGCCGACTTCCGGCCGGACGACTCCGGTATCTCGCCGCTGGCTCGGCACGCCGAGTGGTACCACGTGCCGTGTCCCAAGTGCGGCAAGCAGGGGCGGCGCGAGACGGACGTGAGCGACACCTTCCTCGATAGCGGCTGGTACTTCCTGCGCTACCCGAGTGCCGACTGCGACGACGTGCCGTTCGACGCCGCGCGCACCAGGAAGTGGCTGCCGGTGACGTCGTACATCGGCGGCAACGAGCACGCCGTGTTGCACCTGCTGTACTCGCGCTTCCTGACGATGGTGCTGCACGACATGGGGCACCTGGACTTCGAGGAGCCGTTCACGAAGTTCCGCGCCCATGGCCTCATCATCAAGGAAGGGGCCAAGATGTCCAAGACCAAGGGCAACGTCGTGGTCCCGGACCAGTTCATTGACCAGTGGGGGGCCGACTCGTTCCGGACGTACCTGATGTTCCTGGGGCCGTACGAGGAAGGGGGCGACTTCCGCGACCAGGGGATCAGCGGCGTGCGCCGATTCCTCGACCGGTTGTGGCTGGCGGCCGTGGACGCTTCACCCTCGGGGTCCCCGGACCCGCAAGTCGTGCGCAAGTTGCACCAGACGATCAAGAAGGTCGGTGAGGACATCCCCGTCCTCAGCTACAACACGGCGATCGCGGCGATGATGGAGTACATGAATACCCTTCGTAAGGGGGAACGCACGCCACATCGCGCCGAGATCGAGCCACTGGTGCAGCTGGTGTCGCCCTTCGCGCCGCATATCGCCGAGGAGATCTGGGAGCGGTATGGACACACCGGCTCGGTCTTCGACGCGGGGTGGCCGGCGTGGGATGCCGACCTGGCGCGTGAAGACACGATGCAGCTGGCGGTACAAGTCAATGGCAAGCTACGCGGCACGCTCACTGTCGCTCGCGACGTCACGCAGCAGGGGGCCCTGGCGTTGGCCTTGGCCGATGCGGGGGTGGCCAAGTACGTGACCTCGGAGCCCCGGAAGGTGGTGTTCGTGCCAGGGCGCCTGCTGAGCATCGTCGTGTAAGGACCGCCAGCGACGGGCTCAGCCCGCTGTGGTCCGCGCGCCACAATTCACGAGCTGGTTTGCAGGTTTCCCCTGCCACGCATAGGTTGTCTCCCGTCGAATGCACCTTGGTGCGGTAGCGATCGGCACCCCCCATTGGCATCGGTGCATCTGGCGACGCGTGGCGGCTGGCGCTGCGCAACCCTTCAACTGGAGGTCGCGATGCGACCAATTTCTTTGGAGACGGCGCAGCCACGTCGTGGTTTTCTGGCGCGCCTCGGTGGAGCGATCGCGGCGGCAGGCGCGGGCTCAGCCGTTCTTTCACGTCCGGCGGCCGCCGAGTCGGTCGTTGCGGCTGACGAAAAGTGGCTGCAGGCGCTTCACGGTGAGCATCGGCAGTACTTCGACGCCGTATC
>JBGAJQ010000108.1:0-5966 GCA_044224875.1 Gemmatimonadaceae bacterium
CTCTTTCGAAGTGAGGAATGGAGCGACTACTGCTGCCAGGCGATGGTTGGCAGGGAGCTATTCAGCAGCTTGTTCGGGCTGCCTGCACCCGGGTTGGTCACGACGCCGTTGGTGGCGTGATTAACGATCGCGGCGGTGACCTGCGCAACGGTCTTGGTCGGCTTCTCGGAGAGGAACAGGGCGGCGACGCCGACCACATGTGGCGTGGCCATGGACGTTCCCGAGATGATGTTGGTGGCCGTGTTGCTCGTATTCCACGCCGACTTGATCTGCGAGCCCGGCGCGAAGATGTCGAGGCAGGTGCCGATGTTGGAGTAGTTGGCACGAGCGTCCGGCGAGGCCGGTGGCACGAGTCCGTCGTTGCTGCCGGTGGCGCCAACCGTGATCGCGGTCGGGACGCGTGCCGGAGACTGCGTGCAGGCATCCGCGCCGAAGCTGTTGCCAGCGGCGATACCGTAGACGATACCCGAGGCGATCGAGGAGGTGACCGCCGCATCAATCGTGGCGTTCGCGCCACCGCCAAGGCTCATGTTCGCAACGGCGGGCTTGTGCGTCGCAGCATCTGCCGTCACCCAGTTCACACCGTTGACGATCGCCGTCGTCGGGCAGGAACCGGCGGAGTTGCAAACCTTCACGGAGACGAGCTGGACGCTCTTGGCGACGCCGTACGTCGTACCGCCGATCGTGCCGCTGGTGTGGGTACCATGGCCATGATCATCGCCCGGCGCGGGTGGGTTACGAATGAAATCCGCACCAAAGCGCGCGCGTCCGCCAAAGTCGCTATGCGTCAGGAGAATGCCGGTGTCGATCGAGTACGCCGTGGCGTTGGCACCGTGCGTCGGAGCGGCGTTCGAGATCACATAGTTTCCGTCCATCGGCAGGTTCGACTCGCTGATGCGATCGAGGCCCCAGGCGCAGTTGGCGTACCCACCGGTGGAGCAGGGATACACCGTGCTCACGTGCATCACGGCGTTCGGTTCCACCCACTGGATCGCCTTGCTGGCCCGAAGGGCGTTCAACTGCGAGCCCGGGATGCGAACAGAATAGCCAAGCAGAGCGTGCTGCCACTGATCCATCACCTCGGCGCCAAGGCCACGCGCGCGCGCGACTTCGGCCCGCAAGTCCGACCCCTTCTTCAGCACCACCATGTATTCATTTGGAATCTGCTGCACCGACGGATCAGCAGCACTCGCAGCCATGGGCGCGAGGGACGCCGTCGCCATCGGGTTGGTGGCGTTATCCGAACACGCCGAAACAACAGTGGCCAACAGAAGCGCACTTCCGAGCTGTTTCTTCACGGGACCTCCTCAAGAGTGGTACGGGGGGAGAGGCTCTGAGTCCGGAAATCGCTGGCCAGCCGCCGCGCTGCCTAACGAACCCCAGACTCAAAGGTACAGATCGAAGCCGATTCGTCGACTTCGCCAAACAACGGAACCTGCGACACTCGCGCCACATCAGGTCTGCAACTCATATGCCTGCCTGATGCATCGCTGGCACAGCGTCGAGCAACGACTTGCATAGGCTTAGGCACTCGCCTGTGGGGCATCCGCCACACAACGATGAGTACAAGCCGCATCGCTCCAGATTGAGTCTCGCACCCGCAGGTTTCTTCGCACCACTGGGCGGAAACAACGACACGCCTAACGATCTTGCCCCGCGCGGAATCCCGCGCGCCGTGCGAAGCCGGCCTTCCTGCGAACTTCACCGCCGGGGACCTGTCGCGCTCCAGCCACAGAGGCCCCCACGTCCAGATGCTTCAACGCACCCGCAGTCGTCGCCTGGATCTCATGCAGCTCAAAGAACCGAAGGCGCTGACCGATACTCCATTTACATGGGCATCGCGGACCTCGCGGTGATCCGTAGCACGAGAAGCTTTTGCCACATTTCGGGGAACAGGCATGGTCGGTCGCTTCTTTCGCAAACTGATGTCGCGCCCTGAGACCGCCCCACAGGCGGTTGTGGTCGCGTCAGCTCCGCACCGGAATCCGCCTGTGTCACAGGCTGGTATCGGCGGCCCGCTGGCCCGCCGCACCGAGGACGCCGCCCTCCTCAAGGCCGATCTCGAACACGAGGCGGGAGCGAGCATCGAGGCACTGCACCAGGCGTTTGCGCCAGATGGCAAGAGCAACGACACACTCCGGCTGGTCGAGAGCTTCAAGGAGTCCATGACGGGGATGATCAGGCAGCCCCCGGTGGCGGCCCAAAAGGCGCTCGCGTTGACACGCGATCCCGCGACTCCCGTCGGCAAACTGGTCGAACTTGTGGCGCAAGATCCAACGCTGGGTCAGGCGCTCCTTCGGTACGCGAACTCCGCCTACTACGCGACATCCGGCGCGCCCTGCACCTCGCTTTCGCTCGCTGTCCAACGCGTCGGCATGAGTGGCGTGCACAACGTCGTGCTCAAGAGCATGCTCGAAGTCATGCTGTGTCGCCCCGGCGGATCTTATCAGGACTTGGCGGACAAGGCATGGTCGCACATGGTGCGCACGGCGCCAATCGCTCGTGCCCTTGCCCCGGCCTTTGGAGTCGTCCCGGACGAGGCATTCGCGATTGGGCTCCTGCACGACGCGGGCAAGATGGTCATCTTCGACCGCGTCGGCTCGCTACGCACTCTCCTGCGGCGCGACCTTACCATACCATACGCTTCGCTCTCCGCCATTCTGCGCATGTTGCACGAGGACTTTGGTGCGCTTGCCGCCCTTCAGTGGGGATTGGGTGTGAACGTCGCGCACGCAGTCTCTACCCACCATCGGGCGCCGCTGCCCGAGGTTCGTGACGCGTTGAGCGAGGTCCTGTTCTTGGCGGAGCGCTTTGATCTCTTGGTGCAGAAGGGGCTCGCCGCGGACCTCGATAGCCTATGGCGAGACGGCGCCTTGGCGGGAGACAAGGCGCGAGTCACTCTACTCTTCGACTCGCAGTCCGAGGAGTTCACGCTTCCTGCGCTGGTGCGAAAGGACAGCGTCCCGCCCCCGCCCGTTCCCGCCTGAGCGATAGGGGGACGCGGGTCTGAGCGATCACGTCGGAGCCCGCCGCCAGAAACCCGTGTCGGAGTCCGTCCGCCGTGGGTCCTCCCTCCAAAACACGGGACGGGGCACCACTTTGTCGAAAAAGTTGCCGTGCACGGGTCATCGCCGTCTCCGTGCGGAGTACACGAGTGTGACGTACCTCGCGAATTGGGGGCTTCCCAATGACCCCGGTTTGGAGGTATAGATCATCCCCCCTTTGACGGGCTCGCTGGTTCAGGGTCCGTCCGGCCGATGTCCCCAACCTCGCAGTCGATGCCAAAAAAGAAGCCGCAGATCCCTCGCGCCATCGAGATTACCTCGACGGATACGCCGCGTGGCCGCGCTGACCGACTGTTCCGCAACGCGAGTGAATGCGTGAGGCAGCGGGAACGGTACGCACGACTGGTCGCCGTCGGGGCCCATGACGATGAGCAGGGGACAGCCCTTCGCGTCGCTTGCCTATGCGACGAGATCTTGCTGCAGAGTGTGAAGGACTATGAAAAGGCGGCATCGGCGACGCCTGGGAGCAAGGGAGACGAGTGGGTGCACAAGGCGAACGCCCTTTGGCATGCGAGCCGCGAGTACGAGCGTCGCCATCACGACTGCGACCAGCGATCTCGCCAGTTCGGCGCGAATCACACACCGGCGAAGTTCAGTGAACTCACCATGCAATACGACCTGGAGGCGTCGGCGCTCCTCGCCCTGCGGCTGGCCGTCGCGTCCTACAGCAGTTGCTGCCCCGACGCCGAGCTTCGAGAGCGACCCCAGACGTACGTCGCCTAAACAACGGTTCTGTAGTTTGCGCGCGCGCCGCATCGCCTAAGCAGCGGTTCTGTAGTTTGCGCGCGCCGCATCCGGTTTGGTCCGGATGCGGCGCGTCGCTTTCCGGCGTCCTCGCGGAAGCGCGTGTCGCGCGCCCTATCCGTACGGCAGCGCGCTTTATCACTTTCTAGGTATCGCACGGCAGCGGAAGTGCCACGCACTCCGTAGCAGGTGCTCGGACCGCACGATCGTGCGATCCGACCTACGAAGGGATGCCCCCCGCGGATCGAGGCTGCGCTTGTTGTGAATTCGGTCTTCGAATTCCTGTTCAAGTATACGCCCGTCATGTTCAGTCGCGGTTCGTTCGCGACGGCATCGACGCTGCCATGGTGGGCGCTCGCGCTCATCGGCGGGTTGGCTGTCGGCCTGGCGGTTTGGACGTACCGGCGCGCCACCTCCCTTCGGCTGCGCGACCGGGTGTTGCTCACGGTCCTGCGATCGACGGCGTTCGCCGTCCTGTGCCTCTGTCTGGCTCGACCCGTGCTCGTGGTGAGCGAGGCGATTCCACAGCGAAACATCGTAGGCATCGTCGTGGACGACTCGCGGAGCATGCGAATTGCCGACACCGATTCCACGCCGCGGTCGCAGCGCGTCCTCTCGCTCGTCGGGAGCAAGGATTCTGCGTTGGTCAAGGCGCTCGCCGAGCGATTCCAGGTGCGATTCTTCCGCACCTCTGGAGCTGGCGGTCGATCCAGCGACCTCAATGGTCTGCAGTTCGACGCGACGCGAACCAAGCTGGTCCCCTCGCTGATGCGCGCCGAGGATGAGCTGACGGGAGCCCCTGTCGCCGGTCTCGTGCTGTTGAGCGACGGGGCCGACAATACGTCGACGATTGCCGGTGAACCGGCGATTTCGCAGCAGGTGCTGGCGCTTCGGGCGCGTGGTATCCCGGTTTACTCTGTCGGCATCGGGAAGGAGCAGCTCGAACGAGACATCGAGATCGCCCGCGTCGACGCGCCGCGATCCGTGCTGAAAGACGGCGCCCTGGCGGTGGACGTGGTGATGACACAGCGCGGATACGCTGGGAAGAAGGTGGGGGTCGTCGTCGAGGACAACGGACGCATTGTGGGTACGAAGCAGGTGACGCTCCCACGTGATGGCGAGGCCGTGGTGACACGCCTTCGCATCCCAACCAGCGAGCGCGGGGCACGCTCTCTCACGGTGCGCGTGCCGGTTCAACCCGCGGAGATGGTCGCCGAGAACAACGAGCGACACACGCTGGTGACGGTGCGAGATCGCCGGGAGAAGATCCTGTACCTCGAAGGCGAGCCACGGTTTGAGCTGAAGTTCCTGCGCCGCGCCGTGGAGGATGACGCCAACCTGCAGCTGGTCACCTTGTTGCGGTCGGCCAAGGACAAGTTCCTTCGCTTGAGTGTGGACGATAGTGTCGAGCTGGCGACCGGGTTTCCAAAGACACGTGAGGAGTTGTTCGCCTATCGCGCGATCGTACTCGGTAGCATTGAGGCCAGCTTCTTCACGGTCGACCAGCTGCGCATGCTGGCCGACTTCGTGAACGTGCGCGGAGGCGGTCTTCTGGCATTGGGTGGTCGACGGGCCCTTGCCGAGGGAGGATACGAGGGGACGCCACTGGCCGACGTCTTGCCGATTGCCATGACAGCTGGCCAGCACGATTCCACGACCGCCGACGAGGTCGCCGTCGTCCCGACGCCGGTCGGTGCCGTCCACGCCGCCATGCAGCTGACGGGAACGGATTCTGGGACCACCGTTCGCTGGGCCACCATGCCTCACCTGACGGTGGTCAACCGCCTCGGGCGGGCGAGGCCGGGAGCCACCGTCCTGCTGGAAGGGGTACCCACGGCCTCCGATGAACGCGCACGCCTTCCGTTGTTGACGTTCCAGCGCTACGGACGGGGGAAGGCTGCGGTCTTTGCCGTCCAGGATTCCTGGCTCTGGCAGATGTCCGCCGACGTGCCGGTCGAAGACCTGACGCACGAGACGTTTTGGCGCCAGGTGCTGCGGTGGTTGACCAGTGAGGTCCCCGACCGCGTGGAGGTGATCGTTCCCGATGAGTCCGGACCCGGCGAGGGGATTGCGGTACGGGCGACGGTCTCCGACCCGGCGTACGTGCGGGCCAACGGGGCGGCGGTCCAGGCAAGTGTTGGGGCTGACGGTCAACCC
>JBGAJQ010000002.1:0-216184 GCA_044224875.1 Gemmatimonadaceae bacterium
ACCCTGCGCTTCAAGCAGCGTCCGGAGAGTGTGCGCGACATTGGCCGCGAGTTTGGGGTGTCGCACGTGTTGGAAGGCAGTGTGCGCCGGTCCGGCAGCCGCCTCCGCATCGTGGCCCAGCTCATCGACGCCTGCAACGACGAGCATGTGTGGGCAGAGACCTTCAATCGCGAACTGACCGACGTCTTCGCCATCCAGGCTGAAGTGGCGGAGCAGATCGCCGCCAGGCTCGACACGCACGTGAGTCCGAGCGAGAAGTCCCTCCTGGCGCGGAAGCCGACGGATGACATGGAGGCGTACACGCTCTACCTCCTGGGCCGCCATCACTACAACAAGGTCACCGCGGACGACTTCGCGAAGGCGGTGGATTACTATCGACAAGCGATTGCCCGCGATCCGAACTTCGCTCGCGCCTATGCCGCGTTAGGCGAGGCGCAGATGTACCTGGGTGGCGGCTACTGGGGCATTCGCCCACGCGATGCCTTTCCCGAGGGATTCGCCAATGTCTCAAAGGCCTTGTCGATCGATCCGAACAGTGCGGAGGCGATGTCGTCGCAGGGGCTCTACTACCATTGGATCGAGCACCGGTGGGATATGGCAGGGGACCTGCTGCAGCGCGCGGTGTCCTTGAACGAGAGCGCGCCGCTGCTCCGGGTATACTATGCCATGCACCTGTGCGGCGTCGGCCAGTTCAAGGACGCACTGGTTCAACACGACATCGCCAACCAGTTGGACCCGACGGCGATGGCGGTTCGCGGAAACACGGCGTGGATCCTCTACCTGAGTCGGCAACGCGATGCGGCGATCGGTCTGGCGGTGGGCGGTGAAGCGGCAGAGGCGCGCGACATCCTGTCGTCCCTGCACGCGCGCGAGGCCACGGAATTCGTGTGGCCGATGGGCATGGGGTTCGCCTACGCGCACCTGGGCGACACGGATATGGCGCTCGACCTGCTGGAACGGGCCTACGAAGAGCGCGTGGGGTGGATGGCGCTGCTGGGACGCGAGCCGGCGATGGATGTGTTGCGTGGCGTGCCACGCTTCGAAGCACTGCTCAAGAAGATTGGCCCGCCACCGGAGCTGCGGCACGACCCGTCGTAATTCACGCGCTACCGCGCCGGCAGAATCGTTAGGATCCGCGCGGTTGTCTCAAGCTCCCGAAGTACGAAAACCACCTTGTGATGCTCCGGCAAGTGCGATTGCGAATCCGAGGGAAAGCCAATCGGCGTGAAGTGGCTACTTGGGCCACCCCGCCTGTGGCAATCCCTTCGTGATGTTCAGCGCATTCTGGAAGTAGACCTTCTTCAGCACGGAGTCCGGCAGGTCAATCCCGTACAGCTTCCAGAATGCGTGGTAGCCCCGGTAGTAATCGAAATAGTCGTCCGCCGTCTCGAACACGCGCCAGTAGTACGGATACTCATCCGGCTGGAACGAATCCTTCCCGAACAGGATGCGGTCCTGGTACTTGATGAAGAAATCGCGGGCGCCGCGCGGCTGCCGGCCAATGTCATACAGCACAGCGCCCACCTCGGTGAACACGTTAGGTAATTCACTCAACAGCTTGCCCAGCTTGCCGAGGTCGTTGGCTTCCCAGCCCATGTGCGCCGTCACAAACGTCGTCTTGGGATGCTTCCGAAAGAGGTTGTCGCGCTCCTGTGCCAGCGTCTCGAAGCTGGGATAGCGGTCCTGCGGATAGCGGCGGTCACCGAACAATGCCAGCTCCAACCATCGCTCGTTGCTGCTGTCGATCGGCCTGAAGAACTCCTGCGGGTCGGCGGTGTGGATGAAGACCGGAATGCCCAACCGCGCGCAGGCGTCCCACACGGGGTCGAGGTCCGCGTCGTCGATCTTCAACCGCGACCCGTCCGACTTGCGAATCGAAAGACCGAGGCTCTTGGAGATCTCGCCCACGCCGACCGCTCCGGCAGCCACATCGGCCTCGAGTTGCGCGACGGCCTTTTCTGCCCATCCCGGGCCCACATCCCGGAAGTTGACCCCCGCCAGGATGCGCACGCGGTCCTTCATCGGTGACGCACGCACCAGCGACAGCGCCTGACGAAGCCGATCACCGGACATGTTGTCGGCGGACACCATCATCCGAACGTTCAAGCTGTCGAGGGCCGCCCCCAACGTCGCCAAACCTTCCGCCGAACCGAGGAGCGACTGCGGGTGTCCGTGGAAGTCGATCGCCGGATACTTCGCCCGCCGCACCATGTGTGTCGGAGCCACGAGCGTGGACCGCGGCCGATAATCAAGGATGCTCGGCGCAGGAAATTCCGGAGCCATACAGCGATGCGGACGGACTTCCGTGGTGCCGGGTGGACACGACTCACCGGGCTGGATGACGTCACCGCGTCCTCGACCGGGACCCTGTTGGGCCGCGGCCCCGTGGGAAAGAACGAGAACGGCGCTCAGGCCGGCGAGAAAACTCGATGCACGCACAATGGCTCCTGACAGGACGCGATTTCGCAATCTGATGATGGCGCAGCGTCCGGGGAACCCCGACGACTTCATGCCCAGCGCCCACAGAGGCTCAGCGACCTTTCCGCTTGCCAGTCATGCCTCGTACCTTTGCTTCCAGCACGCACCGAACTCGTTCGCGTCATCACTGTCCGTCATTCCATCCCCGACACACGTATGCGCGCCCATCGACTCGTCGTCCCACTCACCCTGCTCCTGGCGTCAACGACTCGAGCCCAGATGGCGGGAGGCAATATCCAGCCGCTCGCTCCGGCCCAAGTGGTGACAAAGAAGTTCGGAGACCTGGCCGCTGGCCCCTACAAGCGACTGGTCATCCGCAACGCGATGGTGATCCCGGGTCACGGTGGCCCGCCGACGGGTCCGTACGACATCGTCATCGAAGGGAACATGATCACGCAGATGATCCCCTTCGATCCCGTGACCGCCGAGCGACGTGGCAATACGGATCGTCCCACTGGTGATCGCGTCATCGATGCCACGGGGAAGTACGTGATGCCGGGAATGATCGACCTGCACACGCACATCCGCACCGCACCGCAGGAGAACGAGTATGTCTACTACCTGAAGCTCGCCCATGGCGTCACCACCATGGTGAATGCCGCCGATCGCGGCTTTGACTCGGCCATGACGAACGCCGCCAAGAGCGCGAAGAACGAGATCTTGGCGCCGCGCATGTTCCCGTTGGTGAGTTATGGCGACGGTACCAAGTTCTCGCGAGCCGACCGCGATGACCCGGCCAAGGCGCCCGAGATCGTGAAGGCGATGGCCGCCAATGGGAACCGCGTCATTTCCATGGATCCGTTAGGCTGGTCGTTGGAGCTGGTGACGGCGATCGCCCACGCCGCCAAGGCGAACGGCATGATCACCTCGTTCCACCTGCAGCCGTCGAACACGGCGGTGACGCAAGCCGTGCGCGCGGCATGTGCGGGCATCACCATGATCGAGCACCATTACGGGTATGCGGAGAGCGCGCTCGACAACCAGTCGCAGGACTTTGTGCGCACCTACAACTATGGAAACGAGAACGATCGCTTTCGCGAGGCCGGCCGGGTGTGGACATATACCAACCGCGAACGGCTCCTCGGCGAGGTGGTGGACTCCATGCTCAAGTGCGGCGTGACGTTGCTGCCAACGCGGGTGGTGTACGAGGCCAATCGCGACGTGGCGCGCGCGACGTCGCTGCCGTGGCACGAGAAGTACACGCACGCATCCCTATGGGGATGGAATCTGCCAAACCCGGCGTTCCATGGCGCTTTCCACTACGATTGGACGAGCGACGACGAGTACTACTGGAGTTACGCCTTCCGGCTCTGGGGCGACATGATCGCCGAGTACAACAAGCGCGGCGGGAAGGTGGCGTATGGCACGGATGACAACTACATCTGGGCCACACCGGGCTTCAGCAGCATCCGTGAGCTGCAACTGCTCCGTGAGACCGGGATGCATAACCTGGAGACGATTAAGGCGGCTACGGTCACCAGCGCGGCGACACTCGGCGAACCAAAGTTGGGACTGGTGCGTCCCGGCTACCTGGCGGACCTGGCCATCGTGGACAACAACCCAGCCTACAACCTCAAGTTCCTCTACTCGTACGGGGATCTCACGCTGGACAAGGATGGGAAGATGTACCGCACGCAGGGCATCGTGCATACCATCAAGGACGGCGTGGTGACGGAGAACGTCCGGTTGATGGAGGAAGTCGCGAAGATGGTGGCCAAGTCACGCAAGAACATGGGTCCCGACATCATGACCTCGCCGTTCCAGACGCAGAAGGTGGTGCCGTAGATGGAGGGCCGCTTTCTTGGCCGGAGCTTGCTGGCCGTGCTGTCTGGATACTTCGCCACCACCATCGTGATTGTGGCGCTGACAGTGCTGGCCGCACGGCTGCTGATTCCGTTGGAGCTGCTGAAGCAGAATCCGCCGGGATACACCCAACAGTACCTGGTCGCGAACTTCATCTACTCCTTCTTGGCGGCGGCGCTCGGTGGTTGGATCACGGCACGGTTGGCGCCGCAACACCCGCTGGCCCACGCGGGCGCGCTGATGGCCGTGATGTTGGTAGTGGCCGCGACGGAGATGGCGTCACGCGCACGCGGCGGCGTGACGTCGGCGCAGCCGAGTTGGTATGGCTGGTCGATCGTGTGTGTGGGCGCCGTGGGTGCGCTGACCGGCGGGTGGTTGCTCACCCGCCAGATGGCGAAGGGGAAGCCCAATATGGCCGGCGCGCCACCGGCTTGAACGGGGAGGCGCGCCGTCGGCGTTCAGCGACGACGCCAGAGCACGTCCAGTGCCTTTTCGATGGCCGGATCACGCCCTGCCGCAACGTCGGCTTGTGCATAGACCGGCACGGCGATGTCTGGTGGAATCCCCGCACCGTCGAAGGTCTTCCCGTTCGCGGCCCGGAAGACCTCGTTGGGTAGTCCAAAGCGCCACCCGTTAGGCATGCTGCGGCCCAGGACGTCGGAGAACACGCCTTGCGTGTTCTCGCCGATGCGAGTGACGTGTGGCGAGCGGCCCATCAAGGCTTGCGTGAACGTCTCACCGGCGCTGATGGTGAGCCCGGCAATCAGCTCCACCACCGGGCCATGGAAGCCCGGGCGCGTGCTGGGTTTGACCATGCTGCGATCGCCAGGCGTCCACTTGTTCCGGTCAACAGGGTCGGCCCGCGCCTCCTTGCTGTACGCGAGGTACTCGGAAGTTGCGAGCCGCGATGCGATGGCAAGGCCGTAAGGGTCCGCGCCACCGAAGTTGATGCGAACGTCAATCACCAGGCCCTTGAGCCGCGGATCGGTGAAGATCGTGTCGAGTGCGGCATCCAGGGCGGTGAGTCCGGCGGCAAAACCTCCCTTTGCGTATCCACTGAAGGAAGTGATGCGGAGGAACCCGGTGGAATCATTCAGGTGGCTGTATTGCACCTGATCGTTGCACCACGACCGGATGGGGCCGGAGAGGTAGTGCTGGTTGACCATGCCTAACAATTTCGGCACCCCTTCCTTGCGGAAGGTGGCGGACCCACCGGTGGAGTTGATGATGCGATCCGTCCCCTCGCGCAGCGCGCGAAACCCGCGCTTGAGCGAAGGAGCGCTGATGGAGGTGTGCGCGTCATTGAACGGCTTGATCATTCCTTCGATGACGTCGAACAGCGTTGTGGCGGAGGTGGTGTCCGAGATGCGCTTGCGATTCTCGGCGACCAGGGCATCCCAGTCGACGTGCTTGTCATCGAACAGGATGTAGTGCTCGGCCCAGGTGCGGGTGAAGACTTCGTAGTTGTTACTCGGTGTGTCCGCGGTGGGTGGGGAACACCGTGCCGGCACGCGATCGATCCGGTCGATGAGCATGTCGGACGCCGCGCCGTCGCCATGCAGGCGCCGATGGTCGGCGCTTCCGCCAGCTCGTACGAAGAAGACGTCGCCGTCCTTGGTACTGAAGGTCGCCTCGCGCCCGGGGATGGCGGCGGACGTGTCCTGTGTTGCCTCAAATGAAGGAAGGCAGGTTGTGGATGTGACTTCCCAGGCAGTCAGCGCGCCGTCCTTCACTTGAAAGACAAAGCCGTACCCTTGGGTCTTCCAAACGCCGTCCAGGGATTGCGCACTCAGGGGTGCGGCGGCGACCAGACAGGCGATTGGTACGATGCGATGAGACCACATGGCGGTTCGGGCTAAAGAGACGGGAACAAGACTAGTGAGCGGGGGGCGCGACTACTCAACGTGTGCGGATCTGGCGGGTTTCAACGCGGCGGGAACACCTACTGCCTGTGAACACAAGAATGCCGGCCGGTGGGGCGGGCCGCATCGAGAGTGGTACAGCCCGTTCCGTCCAAGCGGCCCTCGTCAGGGGCCAGCGGAACGAGCAGAATAGAGCGTCCTTGAAAGTCGACGCATTCCCGATCGCCGGATTTCACGATGAATCTCGCTCGCGTCATGTTCGCTCCACTGACACTCCTGGTTGGAGCCGCTGCCTGGCACTCGTCGCCGTCGCAGCAGGCGCCACAGCGTTCGCGCATGGTGTTCGACACACCGCTCCCTGAGATGGATGGAAAGCACCTGACGTTCAAGGTGGTGGAGGTGCGGTATGGGCCCGGCGACTCGTCCACGCCGCACAAGCACGGCTGTGCTGTGGTGGTGTACGTCATCGATGGGGCAGTGCGGATGTCCGTGCGCGGCGGTCCCGATTCGGTGTATCGCCGCGGGGAGACGTTTCATGAACGCCCGACGGACATCCATCAGGTGAGTGCGAATGCCAGCGCCACGGATTCGGCGCACTTCACGGCGACGTTCGTCTGCGATCACACCGGCCCACTTTCCACCCCCGTTCCGTGAGATCGTCGCCGTCCGTCTCGGAGAAGTGAGCGGCTATCGCACGCATGGGATCACCCGTCAGCTCATCCAAACCGACTGAGTCACCAGGCGGCCTCGTTCGCAGCCTAGGGCTCATTCAGGCGATTGCGCTCAACATGAGCAACATCGTCGGCGTCGGCCCGTTCATCACCATTCCGCTGATCATCGCGGCAATGGGCGGACCACAGTGCATGCTCGGTTGGGTGCTCGGCGCCATTCTCGCGCTCTCCGATGGGCTGGTGTGGAGTGAGCTGTCGGCGGCCATGCCCGAAACCGGTGGCACATACGTCTACCTCCGCACGGCATTCCGGGGCACGAGGTTGGGTGGCGTGCTGCCCTTCCTCTTCATTTGGCAGTTCGTGCTAAGCGGTCCGCTGGAGATTGCCTCCGGCTACATAGGATTTGCCCAGTACGCGGGATACTTGTGGCCACAGATGGGAACCCTTGGCTCGCGACTGACGGTTGTCGCTGTCGGGTTGCTTGTCATGGCGCTCTTGTATCGGCGTATCGGAGCCATCGGGAAGCTGACGGTCGTACTCTGGTTAGGCATGCTGGTGACCGTGGTGATCGTCATTGTCAGCGGTCTCGCGCACTTCGACTCGGCCGTCGTCTTCGATTTTCCGCCAGGTGCCTTCAACTTCTCACTCGGCTTTGCGGCCGGGCTTGGGTCGGCCATGCTGATCGCCATGTACGACTTCATGGGCTACTACGACATCTGCTATGTCGCCGGCGAAGTCCGGAATCCGGCGCGCGTTATTCCCCGCTCGATCATCTGGTCGGTGATCACGGTCGCGTCCTTGTACGCCCTGATGAACCTCAGCCTCATCGCCGTGGTGCCATGGCGTGAGGCGATGCACTCCAAGTTCATCGTCTCAGACTTCATCGAGAAGTTGTATGGACCGCGCGCAGCCTCCGCGGTGACCATCCTCGTCTTGTGGACAGCGCTCGCCTCGGTCTTTGCGCTGCTGCTGGGCTACAGTCGCATTGCGTGGGCCGCAGCCTCGCAGGGCGACTTCTTCAGCATCTTTGCCCGATTACACCCGACCGGTCAATTCCCGCACGTCGCGGTGCTGGTGATGGGCTCACTCTCCATCCTGCTCGGCTTCTTCTCGCTCGGCGATGTCATCTCGGCGCTGCTGACATCCCGTATCCTCATCCAGTTCATGGGGCAGATTGCGGCGTTGCACGTGCTCAGGAAACGCCCGGGATTCGTCATGCCGTTTCGGATGTGGTTCTATCCAGCGCCCTCGATCATCGCCTTGGTCGGATGGTCCTACGTCTTCCTCACCTCCGGGTGGGGGTTCATTGGATTCGGCCTGGCGACTGTTGCAGCTGGTATTGGCGCCTATGTGCTGCGGCAGCGTCACCTGGTTGCCGCGGGGTGACGCTCACGTCGGCTTTACCGCATACCGGTACACGTTGGTGTCGCGTCTTTCGAAACCGACGCGCTGGTAGAGACGGTTGGCCGACTGGCGTGACGGGCGCGAGGTGAGATCGACCGCGTCCACTCCGTCGGCTGCCGCCAGTCGCAACGCCTCACGGGTGAGCGCTTCCCCAACTCCGGCGCCGCGCGTTTCTTCCTCCACGACGACGTCCTCGATCCACGCGTGGGCACCGGTTGGGATGCGGAAGACGATCAGAGTCAGTGTGCCAATGATGCGCCCGCCCCCGTTGCCATCTCGCGCCACCAGCAGGCGGGCGCAATTCTGCTGGAGGATCGCCGACATGTCTTCCGCGGTCGGTACGCTTGCGGTGGCCGAAAGCAGCGGAATGAGTCGGGCCATTGCGTCCATCAGCGACGCGTCGACCGACTCCACGACATCGACTGCTATCGAATTGCTCATGCGGTCTCCATCGACAATTGCCATCGTCACCGACTGTCCTAGCTTATGGAGCAGATGCTGGCGGACTCCAGCCCCAAGATCCCCAATCGCGCGAGATACTTTCGGATGCCTACGATCGCGTCAATAGACGCATACATCGCCGCACAACCAACCGGCGCGCAAGCTGCGCTCCGGCGTGTTCACGCGGCTATTCGGAAAGCGATTCCGAAGGCTGAAGAACACATCACCTACCAGATGCCGACCTACAAGTTGAACGGGAAAGCGGTCATCTACTTTGCCGGATGGAAGGCACACTATTCGCTTTATCCGGTCACGAAAGGGGTCGCCGAGAAGTTTGCGAAGGAGCTCGCAACGCTCGATGTGGAGAAGGGAACGATTCGCCTTTCTTACGACCAAGCGGTGCCTGAGCGGCTGATTGCTGGGATCGCACGACTCCGGGCACAGGAGGCAGTCCTGAAGCCTGCCCCAAAGCGCAAGCCCAAGCGATGACCGACGCCGTGCCTAACACGTTCATCATGCGGCCGATCGGCTTTGTTCAAAGCCCGTTCTCCGAAACGTCCCAGATTCCCAAGGGGCCCGGTGCCCAGCACAGTGCCGAAGGCTGGATTGAGGTGCTCCCGGAGTTCGCGTCGGGGCTCGTGGATATCGAGGGGTTCTCGCACCTCTATGTAATTTGGGCTTTCGACCGGTCGTCCGGCTTTGACCTGCTCTCCATGCCGCCAACGGACGACCGTCCACATGGCGTCTTTGCCACGCGTTCGCCGCGTCGTCCTAATCCCATTGCGCTCACGGTAGTGCGCCTGCTCCGTCGCGAGGAGCGAAGGTTGCTGGTGCGCGGCGTTGACATGTTGAATGGCACGCCGGTCCTCGACATCAAGCCGTACCTGACCAGCGTGCCCTCCGACGAAATCGGTCGCGGGTGGCTGGCTGACGCCGAAGCGAGAGGCCGCGCGCAAGGGCTACCACCGTCCAAGACCTAACGAGACCTACGCCATCTCGCGAAGCAGCTCCTGCGCCGCCATGTATCCCGGCGTCCCCGCGATCGAACCACAGGGGTAAGAGCCCGCACCACAATACGTGAGACTTGGCCACCGTCCGAACTGATAGAACCGGCGGCCGCCTTCGGCGAATCCGCGATCGGCAAATTGCTGTCCCCTCGTCAGCTCCGTGTGATCGAGGTTCCCTCCGGGAAACAGGAACAGCTCCTGCAGGTCCGTCGGGGCAAGCAAGCGCCCCCACACGCAGTCCTCGGGATTCGCAATGTGCGAGAGGACGTCCGCCGTCACCTGCTCCTTCACGTGCTCGAGCGCGTCACCGCGCGTGCCGAGCGCCAGGTTCTTGAAGAATAGCGTTAGGCGGTCGTACGGTTCATGCAGGCCCAGCTGCCGCATCGCCGCCCCCTCACAATAGATCTGCACGTAGCCCGGATCGTAGGCCACTTCGCCAGATCGAACGCCGGTGGTCGCGCGCTCGAAAGCGTCCAACGTCTCCACGGAGAAGACGAACCGAAAGGCGGAGTCGGCCTCGGGAGCATCCTTCCAGCGCGCGCGATTCTGGAACATCAGGGTCAGCTTCCCACTCGATCCGAGAAATCGCTTTCCGGCGACGCGTTCTGTCGTATCCAGGTCGCCGACGAGTCGAGCGGCCGAAAGCGGGTCGGTCGCGAGTACCAGTTGATCGAAGGGGGTCTCGTGGGAACGTCCATCGACCGTGTACCGGACGACGCCGCGGTCCGGATCGATCTCGTTGACGTGGGCCCCTAGCCGCAGGTCCACTCCCATCTCGCGATCGATCTCCGCCAGCACTTCGGTGAGGCGCCACAGCCCGGGCTTCACAAACCCGTAGTAGCCGCCAAAGACCGAGCCGGAGTCCATCAGTGGCAGCGTGAAGGCAGAGTAGGGTTCGGCCAGTGACACCGGACCGCTCTCCGTCACGGTCATCGCCATGTAGATCCGCGTCCGATCGGCGGTGAAGTAGTGCGTTAACAGATCCCTCGCACTTCCGGTGATCCAGAGCTGGGTCAGCGTATCGCCCAACACCAATCGGGCCGCGTCGATGCTGGGAGGCGTGGCGGAGCGATAACCGGACTGCAAGAACTCCACCACCTGAGCTTCGTCAGCCCGAAAGGCGGCGGCATCCCCCTGCTCGTCCCATCGCTGCCGAAACTCGGCGTCCAGTTGCAACGGGTCACGATGAATCCACGCACTGGCCTCGGGCGTGGGGAAGTACACGCGCTTGGCTGTCGAGGGAACGAAGGTCTCCAATCGCGACGCCAAGCCTGTTTCCCGGAAGATGAAATCCGGCATGAGGCCCAGGACGGACGCGCCTAACGAATACGACTGTACGCGCCTTGCCACCGTGGCCTCCGCACGTACACACGCGCCACCGGCACGTGCGGCGCGCTCCAACAGCGTCACCGAGTGGCCGGCCCGCCGAAGGTAATGCGCCGCGACCAGCCCATTGATGCCGGCGCCAACGACGACCACCGGCCGCTGCATTACAGGTCGCCTACCCACAGGGTGGACGACACCACGACCGTTGGGACGCGCGGCACCCGGTTCACCAGCGCCGAGAAGTCCCGCACGCATCGCTCGATCCCCTCACCCTGGCGCGAAGCCGGCAGATGCAACTCCAGCGAGACGCGGTCAATACGCTCGAGTACACCCGTCTTGGCCATGATGCCCCACTCCGCCCCCTCGCAGTCCAGCTTGAGCCACGCGCACCGAGCAATCCCGTGCTCACGAAACACATCGTCCAGCGTCACACAGTCGACCGTCTCGCTCGTCCACCCGCTCGCCTCTCGGGACGCACGCGCCGCGTCTGGGAGTCCGACCGTGGATCCGGCCGTCGCGTGCGGCGCCCAGGTGAGCGTGAGCGTTCCTCGATCACCCATGACGGCCTGACGAACCGCGGTGACATTGGAGATGCCGTTCCACCGAAGATTCTCGACGAACATCGCGTAGTTGCTCGCGGCTGGCTCGTACGCGATGATGCGAATCTCCGGGTGCAACGTGGCAAGGATGACCGACACGCCGCCAATGTGCGCGCCAACATCCACGGCCACGTCATCAGGGGCAAAGGTCAACTCCGCCATGCCGTACATGCCACGCGCGTACTCGTCGAGCACGTCCGCGGCCCAGGTGGAGCCCGGGATGTCGCGCAAGCGGACGACCTTCCCGGCGACGTCGAACTCCACGTGGCTCAACGCCGGATCACCCTGAACCGCCAGCTTGAACTGCGCGGCCGCCGCGCCGTAGGACCGCAAGAGTCCGAGAAAACGACCGGCGGTCCACAGCACCTGGGGGTGATTGGGGTGCGTGGCAAACAGCTCGCCGATGAGCCCACGAGCGACCGCCACATCGCGCACATCCAAGGCGCGGTTCGTCGCCGCGAGGCGTTCGGTGAGCTCCATCGTTCTCTCCTTGCTGAAGGTCCCCAACATCCGTTGCCGACGCGAGGCACGCGGCGCCCCTCGCCGCCGTCCGCAACAATCAGCTCAACTCCGACCAACGTACCATACCGGTGCCCCTCTACGTAGAGGCGGGAGAGCGGAGGCCCGTTGCCAGGCAGGACGTGCGCTTCCGCCGCCGCTCGCACCCGAGGTGCTCGCCGCAAGCCAAACACACTGGCGATCTGGACCTTATCTGGCGCCGCCGATATGCTGTCAGCGGCTCCAACCCACTCGCGAATCGCGTGTCCAACCCACAGCAGCTGGAGGACCTGAGACGGACGCTCGCCGGCCGCTACGAGATCGTGGCGGAGGTGGGCCAGGGCGGATTTGCCACCGTGTACTCGGCGAAAGACCTCCGCCACAACTCCGTGGTCGCGATCAAGGTGTTGCGACCGGAGTTGGCGGCGGCCTTGGGCGCGTTGCGGTTCACCCGTGAAATCCAGATCACGGCGCAGCTCCAGCATCCGAACATCCTGCCACTCCTGGATTCAGGCGACGTGAACGGCGTTCCGTACTACGTGATGCCGTTCGTGGAAGGAGAGTCGCTCAACCGGCGGTTGCAACGCGAGGGACAGCTGGCGATCTCCGACGCGGTGGCGCTGGTCGTGGAGGTTGCGGATGGGCTGTCGTACGCGCATGCGCGAGGCTTCGTGCACCGGGACATCAAGCCGGAGAACATCCTGCTGTCTCACGGGCATGCGGTCCTCGCCGACTTCGGAGTAGCGCGCGCGCTGGACGTGACTGGCGCCGAGCGGATCACCGATTCCGGGCTGGCGTTAGGCACCGTAACGTACATGAGTCCGGAGCAGGCGGCGGGCGAACGCGTGGACAGCCGATCGGACATCTACGCACTGGGCTGTGTCCTCTACGAGCTGCTGGTAGGTGCCCCGCCATTCGCTGGTCCAACCGCACAAGCGGTGATGGCACGACACGCGGTGGATCCACCGCCAAGCATTCGCTCGGTTCGATCGACGGTGCCGCCAGCGTTGGAAGCCGCCGTCATGAAGGCCATGGCCAAGGTGCCAACGGACCGATTCGCCACGGCCGCGGAATTTCGCGAGGAGGTTGTTCGAGCTGCGGCCACCCCCGCTGGCCCCACGAGAGCGCCGCGGGATCGGATGCCGCGCGTCGCAGCTTTCGCGGCGGTGCTCGCACTCGTCGTGGTCGGGCTCGTGACCTTGCGGCCATGGGCGGCCAAGCCGGCGCTCGATCCCAACCGCGTGATGGTCTTTCCTCTGGTACTTCCTGGCGATTGGCCAGGCTCGAAGAGCACCGGTGAGGACGTGGCAACGATGATCGGGAGCGCGGTCGATGGTGCAGGCCCACTACGATGGATAGACGCGTGGCAGCTGCTGGGCGCCGAGTCTCGGGAGAATATCCGGACCCTCAGCGCCGAAGGCGCGGCCACGCTGGCCAAGGCACAGCGCAGTGCCTTTGTCCTCACGGGACGAATTGCCGCTCGTGGAAAGGACTCAGCCACGGTGTTGCTTGAATTGCGAGACGTCGCCGGTGACTCGGTGGTCGCGCGGCCGAGTGCGACGGCGTCGGTGGGGGAGGTGTGGCGGGCTGGGTTAGCCGCCACCACACAACTGCTGCCACGGCTCATCACAACCGCAATTCCCGACGTGGTCAGTGAGTGGACACAGCGTCCACCAGCAGCCGTCGCGCATTTCCTGCTCGCTGAATCGGCTTTCCGTCGGGTGCAACTGGATGAGGCCGAAGCCCAGTACCTGCAGGCCGTTGCCGCGGATTCCACGTTTGGCCTGGCGGCCATTCGTGGGGCGCAAGCGGCGACGTGGAACCACGATCAGCAAGGCGCGGTAACGTTGATTGACGCAGCCTTGCGCTCCAGGCTTTCCGACCGGCATCGGGCCTTTGCGCTCGGGTATCGGTCGTTCCTGCAGGGACGGGCCGATTCCGCGATCGCTCAGTTGCAACGCGCGCTGGCCCTCGATTCCGCCCGCGCGTTCGTATGGATGCAGCTGGGTGAGGTGTATGCGCACCTGCAACCATTCCAGGGGCAGACCGACACCCTGGAAGCGTATGCGTTGGAACAGGCCATGCAACGCGATTCGACGGCCACCAACGTCCTGTTCCACCTGATCGAGGTACGCCTCCGACAAGGAGACACGACGCGTGCAAAGCCGCTCGTGGAACGCTTCCTTGCGGCTCGGCCCGATTCGTCGCTGGCGCATCAGGTGCAGATCATGCACACCTGCGTGCGTCGCGGGCCTAACGCATCGGGGTTGGACGGCGCCGCACACCGAGCGCCTGGCCCACTCCTGGCCGCGGCGGTCACAATGAGCGCCGGCGCTCGCCAGTGGCGGTGCGCCAAGGCCGCGTACGAGGCCGTACTGGCGATCGATACCGGGGCGACGCCGGAAGCCGACACACGGCGCTGGTACGCGCTGATCGGCTTGCAGGGGTTGCAGCTCTCGCTACACGACCAGACTGGCGCTGAGCGGTCGATCGCGAACTTCCTCGAGCGCTGGAAGATCGGCACGTCACTCTACCTGTTCGATGCGGCGGCTTGGCGTGTCTTTACCGACAAGGCGTCTCGAGTGGCCGAAGGAGACGCCAAGGAACTGCAAGGCGATCCGTCGGCGTGTACGGCATCCCTCCGCTGCTGGTTGCTCGGTGTGTTCCTTTCCAGTGCAGGGCGCGTGGACGAGGCCGCGGCGATTGCCCCAAGGATCCTGCAACCCACAGGACGCCCGCCCACTCACGAAGACAGTGTGATGGCGCGCTCCCTCGAGGGACACGTGCAGCTCGCACGCGGCGACACCGCGGCAGCGATCGCAGCATTTCAACAGCTCTTGCTCTCCGGTCGCAGCATCGTGAGCCTCGAGTGGGACCTCGCCATGCCCCTCGCGATCGAGCGGCTTGCACTCGCGCGTGTTATGATAGCGCGCGGTCAACTGGAGTCCGCGATTGGCGTGCTCGATGTGTTGGACTCGCGATCGGTGGTCCATGGCGGGTTCGTGGCCACGTCCCTCGAGCTACGCGCGCAGGCGGCGAACCAGTTGCACGATGACGCGAGGGCGGCCAGCTATCGGGCGCGCTTGTTGGAGCTGAAGCAACCATAAGGGCAGTGGAAGGCGTGCGGTCCAAACGATCCAACTGGAGACTCGACATGGAACCAGAGGAAAAACCGCGCGGAGAAACGCGCCCCCCGCCACCTCCACCACGGCGCGGAGACGATGAACCTCCTCCGCCACCTGGAAGGCCCCGCGGCGACACACCTCCCCCGCCACCTCCACCGAAGCGAGGAGGGGACGAGCCGCCACCGCCTCCAGGTAGGCCGCGTGGTGATACTCCACCCCCCCCGCCGCCGCCCAAGCGCGGAGGGGATGAGCCGCCACCGGCTCCAGGCCGACCGCGCGGTGATACGCCACCGCCTCCGCCGCCACCCAAGCGGGGAGGGGACGAGCCGCCGCCTCCAGGCAGACCGCGGGGCGACACGCCGCCTCCGCCGCCGCCGCCTAAGCGCGGTGGTGATGACCCGCCGCCACCACCGCCTGGCCGCAAGCCGTAGCAGTCAACGATCACTGGGCGCGCGCTCTGGAATCGCGCGCTCAGTGTTCCAGGGGCGCGCGCGTGATGCGTTCGTACTGCTGGTACATCTGCACCCGCCAACGCACGATCATACCAAAGGCCAGCAAGTAGAAGAGCGACGCGGTCTGCAGCGGTGAGATGATGTGCCCGATGTAGTCATGCAGCGCGAGTCGTACGCCAAGAAGCACCAGCAGAATGGCGAGGAACGTACGCGAGCGCTTCATGAAAACCACACCATCGCGAAGCTCGAGCCGCGATGAGCGGACCAGTGGCCACGACAGCACCAACGCGCCGACCACGAACGCGCTAATTCCCCAAGACCACGGCACACGCATCGCCGGCGAAAAGAACATGCCGAACGCCGAACTCATCGCGAGCGGCGGGATGACGATTCCCGGTCGGGTGACAGGCACCCTCGTCTCCCGAACGCGCCACGCCAGCATGGCAATTCCGCCGAACACCGGCCCTATGCGCAGGACCGGACGAATGATCGCCTGATAACGGGTGAAGAGCTCGGGAATCTCCATTGCCATCGGGAGTTTGCGAAACTGGTTGGCACAATCTCCCGTTCTCCGCTCAGGGGCAAGGGCTCGCCGCTCGGGATGCCACCACGAGCGGAACGGGCTCACGCGCTTCGACGGGCGCAAAGATGGGTCGGGGAATGTGCCAAGTGGCGGGCCGCTGCGCAGTCGGGTTCGCCCGAACAGCCCCCAGATATCGCGAAACCTTGGCGCGGGGTGCATGTTGACTATCCACCAAAATCCCGTTTCTACGGTCAGGGGGACTGCGGCCCGTTCAGGCTGCCGAAAGGTGGCTGGTGGAAGACTCCAAACCGGGCGACAGGGAGCCGGTAGCAACCTCCGAAGCAAAACTCCTGTCCGATCACGTACTCGCACTTATGAACCGACCGACCCGAATCCTCGCCAGCGCGGCGTTTGCGGCACTCTCCGCATGTGCCCGCGTGCATCCTACCACCGCTCCTTCGCGCATGGGCCCAGAGGCCGCGAAGGCTCGCGCCCAAGCCGATAGCCTTCGGTACCCGTACACGAAGGCAGACATCGACTTCATGTCAGGGATGATCCACCATCACGCGCAAGCGATCCAGATCTCGGAGTGGGCACCAACGCATGGCGCCAGCCCCGCAGTCATGCGCCTGACGGAACGCATCATCAATGCGCAAAAGGATGAGATCGTGTTGATGCAAAGCTGGTTGCGCGATCGGAACCAGGAAGCGCCGGAACCCAACCCGGCTGGTATGCCGATGAAGATGGACGGGATGGATCACATCATGCCGATGCCCGGCATGCTCAATGACGAGCAGCTCAAACAGTTGGATGCGGCGCGCAACGCCGAGTTCGATCACCTGTTTCTCACGTTCATGATTCAGCACCATCGCGGCGCCGTCGAAATGGTCCGCTCCCTGTTTGCCGCTCGGGGAGCTGGCCAAGACGAGACAGTCTTCAAGTTCGCGTCGGACGTGGAAGTCGATCAGTCCACGGAAATTCGTCGTATGCTCCAGATGTTGATCGAAGCACCTTCTCCCTCATCACCCTCGCAGAGGAATCCGGAATGATTGGCGCTCACCGCCTGATGGCGCGCTTCTCGCTCGCAACCGCGTTCGTGGTGGCCGCGGGGTGCGCAGGCTCGACACCCACACCGGCACCGGTGCCGGCCCCCGCCGCCGATCCGCGCTTGGACTCGCGCGTCGGACTCAAAGCCGGCTTGATGGACGCGGGTGAAGCAGTCTCCTACTTGAAGGTCGTATCCAAGGCTGCATCACCCCAAGGCTTCCTCGGAATCACCAACTCCGACATGGCCTTCACGGGGAACTACGTCATTCAGGGCAACTACAACGGCCCCGTCATCTGGGACATCTCGAATCCGTCCAAGCCGGAGCTGGTCACCGCCTACACCTGTCCGGCGTCGCAGAACGACGTATCAGTGTACAAGAACCTGATGTTCATGTCGGCCGAGGCGAACAATGGTCGTGTGGACTGCAAGCCGGGTGGTGTGCCCGACACCGTGAGCAACGAACGGTTCCGCGGCGTTCGCGTGTTCGACATCACGGACATCAAGAGCCCAAAGCTCGTCGCCAACGTCCAGACGTGCCGCGGCTCCCACACGCACACGGTCGTCGAGAGCCCAAAGGACCCGGACAACGTCTACATCTACGTCTCGGGCTCAGCCGGCATTCGCTCGCCTAACGAACTACCCGGATGCGTGCGTGAAGCGCCGGACAAGAATGCGAGTTCTTCACTGCTTCGCATCGAGATCATCAAGGTTCCCCTGAGTCATCCAGACCAATCGGCCGTCGTGAATCGCGCCAACATCTTCAGTGGCCTCACGTACACGCCGAGCCATGGACCAAGCGACGAAGATAAGGAAGCCGGAGCCAAGGCGGCCGCGGCTGCCCGTGCTGCCGGTGGTTTCACCGCCAAAGTCCCGTCGAGCGGCGAAGACATTGTGGTCGGTGGTGGATTTGCCCGTATGCTCCTGGACAGCTTGGTCAAGGTCCGGGGCGGGACAGGGAACCCGACCGGCGCCGACAGCGCAACCCTGCGCACGAACCTGCAGGACATCGTGAACAAGGTTTTTGGCAGCGCGCCAATGCCGGGGAGCCCGATCTCCGTGGGTCGCCACACCTTCAACAACGACGGCTCCAAGATTCTCTTCTCCGACGAGTGGGGCGGCGGTGGTGCACCCAAGTGCCGCGCTGGCGACAAGAAGGAGTGGGGCTCTGATGCCATCTTCTCGATCGTGAATCGCAAGATGAAGTTCGAGAGCTACTACAAGATCCCCACCATCCAGACGGCGAACGAGAACTGCGTCGCGCACAATGGATCGCTCATCCCGATTCCCGGCCGCGACGTGATGGTGCAGGCATGGTATCAGGGCGGCATCTCGGTGTTCGACTGGACCGATCCCGCCCATCCGCAAGAAGTCGCCTTCTTCGATCGCGGCCCGGTCGATTCCACGCGCATGGCCATGGGTGGTTCCTGGTCCGTGTACTGGTACAATGGTTCGATCGTCAGCTCCGAGATCGCCCGCGGCATGGACGTGGCCGAGCTGGTGCCAAGCCCGTACATCTCGCAGAACGAAATCGACGCTGCCAAGACCGTGCGCTGGACGCACCTGAACGCACAAGGCCAGCCCAAGATCGAGTGGCCGCCCAGCTTCGCACTGGCTCGCGCCTTTGTCGATCAGCTCGAACGAAAGAAGTGCCTCTCGTCCTCCCGCATTGGGGAGGTACGGGCCGCCCTGTCGAACGCCGAGAAGGCAACGGGCGCCCAACGCTCGTCGGCGCTCTCCACCCTCGGCACGCAGTTGGACGGCGATGCTCGCTCGTCATGCGATGGACCGCGCGTGAAGATGCTTCCGCCTTTCCCGTTCGTATGGACAACGCACGACCGTAGGGAGGCCTGACGAGATGCAACACCTGGATGAACTTCGCGCGCACCTGTTTCGCGCTCTCGAGTGGGGCGACGCCCACGCAACCTTCGAAGCCGTAACCGCCGGCGTCCCCGCCGAGTTCAGGGGTCGACAACCCCCTGGTCAGGAGCACACACTGTGGCAGCTGACGGAGCACCTTCGGCTGGCACAGGAGGACATCCTCGACTTCTGTGTCAACGCGAACTACGCCGAGCGCGAGTTCCCGGAGGGATACTGGCCGCCGAGTCCCGCACCTCCATCGGAGTCGGCTTGGCAGGAGAGCCTCGCGGCCATCCGACGCGACCGGCAAGCACTGCAACAGTTGGCGAGCGATTCAGCTTGCGATCTCTTTGCCGCGATCCCGCATGGCACCGGGCAGACCATTCTCCGCGAGATCTTGCTGGTGATCGACCACAATGCGTACCACGTCGGCCAGCTGGTGCTGGCTCGGCGAGCCCTTGGCATCTGGCCCCCGACGTGAGCTCCTAGCCCCGCACCCGACTCCGTTCGGCAGGGTCAGTTTGCTCTGAGCGTCGTGCACGCCTCAGGAGCAAGGCGCCGCCCACAAGGAGGCCGCCCGAGGCAAGGAAGGTCAGCTTGTAGAGGGCAATGTTGAGCAACGCGGGAGGAAGTCGTGCCGGCTGAAAACCGAATACGAGTCCCAGTCCGGCTGCTGCTCCCACGACGAGGCCCAGAAACAGCAGGGCAGAACCGGCTCGGCTCAGGCGCATGACATGCTCACGTTGGGGAGACCAGAGGTCGTACGGCATGCGATCATAGGTTGTGTCAGTGTAGCCATGTAAGGTGGCAATTGGAATTCCTTCGCTCGGTCGCGTGCCGCCGCGTGTACGGTCGGCCATGGAGCGGGTCCTCGACACACGCGTACCCGATGGGGCGATTGGTGGCGCACACTGGCGAGGCGCCCTGCGTTTCGCTCGATTTCTGGTGAAGCGCACGGCGCTCGCACATCGGCAACTGGCGTTAGGCGCTTGTTCTGAACGACCTGCCTCCGGATCGACGTGTCCCTTCGGCAGGATTCACCCCGTCCCCTGGCGAAATGGCTCGAACATTCATCAGTTCCGGCTCGACCTTCGAGGCGACCATTGGGTACTCGCGTGCGGTCGTCGATGGTGACTTTGTGTTTGTCTCCGGTACCACCGGCTTCGACTACTCCACCATGACGATCGCTGACGATATGGTGCAGCAGACCGAGCAATGCATGCGGAACATCCAGGAGGCGCTGCAGCAGGCCGGCTCCACGATCGATGACGTTGTGCGGGTGCGGTATATCGTTCCAAATGGCGCCGACTTCGAGGCGAGTTGGCCTGTGCTGCGTCGCTATTTTGCCAAGGCGCGTCCGGCAGCCACGATGATTTCCGCGGGGCTTTTCGATCCGCGTATGAAGATCGAGATCGAGGTGACGGCGCGTCGACCGGCGTAGGCCGGCCAAGGGTCATCCACCGGGAGCACCGATGCGAACGTATGTCATGACCACGGGAGTGCTCTTCGCGCTCATTACGGTCGCGCACATTGCGCGCATGGTAACCGAGCACATGTCGCCAATGAGGGAGCCGGTGTACCTGGCGCTGACGCTGGTGTCGGCGGGCCTCAGCGTCTGGGCGTTTCGTGTGGCGCGGGGGCATTCATAGGTCAGCCGTTTGGCGATAGGCTACCGGTATCGAGGACGGCGCGCACCGCCAGTTCCAACGCCGGTCCGGTGAACGGCTTGCGGAGGAGGGGAGCACCCCTCGCCAGGACGCCGTGCCGGTCGACGTCTTCGGCCGCGTACCCGGTCATGTACAGGACGCGGATCGCTGGATTTCGCCGCTGGATTTCCGCGGCAAGGTCAACGCCGCTCATCCCTGGCATGACCACATCCGTCAGCAGCAACCCGATCTGGCGGGCGTAGCGTTCATGAATGCGAAGCGCCTCGGCGGCATCGCGCGCCGGTAGCACCGTATAGCCGCGCGTCTCTAGGATACGCTGCACCAGCACACGTACCGAGTCCTCGTCTTCGGTCAGCAGGATGGTCTCGATGCCCGGCAGTGTGGCCGCGGTTGGCGGCACGGGGATGCTTGGCTGAGGAGTGGGCCCGGACATCGGCAGGTAGATTCGGAAGGTGGCCCCACGACCGACCTCGGAGTCCAGCGTGATGTGGCCGCCCGATTGCTTCACGATCCCGAACACGGTCGACAGGCCCAAGCCGGTGCCTTTGCCGACCTCCTTTGTCGAGAAGAACGGTTCGAAGATGCGATCGCGATGCTCGGGGGCCACGCCGTGTCCGTTGTCGGAGACGGTCAGGACCACACAGGGTCCGCCGGGCAGGCCGTGGACGCGCTCATGGTCGCCAAGGGCATTGAGCACCAAGTTCTCGGTGGCGATTCGCACGCGCCCTCCGGCAGGCATGGCATCACGGGCGTTGAGGACCAGATTCACGATCACCTGCTCCATCTGAGTGGGGTCCGCCGTTACGATGCCGAGCGCCGGTGCGGGGTCGAAGGTGACCTGGATATGCTCACCGATCAGCCGGCGCAACATGGACATCAACGCCGTCACCACGTCATTGAGGTCCATGGCCGTCGGCTGCAAGACCTGTTTGCGACTGAAAGGCGAGGAGTTGTCGGGTGAGGGCGGCAGCGCGTTCGGCGGCGCGGGAAATTTCCCGAAGGTCCAAGAGCCCCGGATTCTCCAAGGGCAAGGTGTCGGCAAGGAGTCCCGCGTGGCCGCGGATCACCGTCAGGATGTTGTTGAAGTCGTGCGCGACGCCGCCGGCGAGCGAGCCGACGGCCTCCAGCTTCTGTGACTGCCGTAGCTGCTCCTCCAACTGGCGCCGGACCGTCACATCGCGAAAGCTCCACACTCGCCCAATGATCTCGTCCCCGACCCGCTGCGGCATGGAATACCGCTCGAAGGTGCGCCCATCCCGGAACGGAACCACATCGAAGCTCTCGGCCTCCGGCTGGTCGTACAGCTCGCGCACCTTGTGCAGAAATTCGGTGGGGTTGGCGAGCTGCTCGTGGACGTACTCGAGGGCCCGGTCGTCGTCGCGCGACTCGACGACGACGTCAGGGATTCTCCAGAGCTCCACAAACCGCTGGTTCATCTGCACGATCTTGCCCTTGCGGTCGACCACAAGGATGCCGTCCGCGGTCGATTCCAGCGTGGCGGACAAGAGGGAGACGGCGCGATCGAGTTCGTCCTTCGCGCGCTGGCTCTCGTGTAGTGCGGCCTGGAGTCGCTGAAACCGATCCTCGAGCTCACGCGACACGGTCTGCATCGAGTGTTCCAGGATGGCGCGCTCGTGGTCCGCGTCCTCGTAGGCCCGCTCGACTGCCGCCAAGAGGGGTTGCAGTTCGGCGGGCAGGGGACTGGCCGAACCAACATACTGTCGCAGCTGCCGGGCTAACAGTTTGTGCACGCGTCAGTGGAGCGAGGGGTGGAAAAGAAAGGCGTTGCGTTCCCCGTCGCCACCTGCTGCCGGGTCGCCGTCAATGCCCGCATTGCGATCCACCCCACCCCAATCGACCCGGACGTTGGCCGCCACACAAGGAACGCGCACAACGCTGCAGCCGTCACGTACAACGAGGGTTCGGCCAGACCAAAGCGCATGGAAACATACCCGGCTGGAAGTCAGCTACAAGACCGTCAACGTTAGGCACTGCTAATCCGGTCGAGTCCAAGCCCCCATCAACGGTCGAGCGCCGGCGCGGGGCATTGGACGCGCGGCACGCCTGAAGGCAATGTTACATCCGCGGGCTCGTTTTTGCCCACCTCAAGCACAGGTATTCCACCCACCGTGCATACTGAGCACCGCACGACGTGTCGCCACGACAGCCAAGGCACGCTCGCGACCTCCGCCGTGGTTAGCGCCCGTGCCGTCACACGCCGACTCGGACATGCGGACGATCATCAACTCCCGGTGTACAAGATGGTTAGGTATCCAACGACCTCGAGGGGCCGAGCAGACCCTCAGCAGTACCGCTCAGGCCAGACGATTTGCGCGCTGGCGGCATCAAGGACAGTTTGCCGCATCCTCCATCCTTTGGTTCAGTCCGATGACGAACGACCGCGACCAACGCATGCCTAAACACGCACTGCCACCCCTGTTGTCGGCTTGGACCCGATCGATCGTCCACGCCCGGGTCCCGGGCCTGGCATCGCGATCGCAGCTCCGCCCACAATCGTTCGCCGCCGAGCGAATCCGGGCAGCGGCCCGCATCGCGCTCATCGCGCTCCTGCAGCTCCTCGTGGGGACGGCAGCCACGGCTCAGGTCGTGAGCCCCAAGGTGAAGATGCCCGGATTCTCGCGAGAGATTTCGCTCGACACCCTCGTGTACTCGCGCGTGACCGTCAATGCGGCGCCCGACGTCGCGTTTGAGGCCCTGCGAGGCGTCTACACGAAGCTCAAGATTCCGCGGGAAATCACAGATTCATCGCAGGGCCTGATCTCGGCAATCCGATTCCGAACCTCCGGCTCCCTAGGCGGCCAGCGGTTTTCTACCTACCTGCGCTGTGGAGTAGGGCTCGAGGGGGACAACGCGGACACGTGGCAACTCTCGGTGGCCATCGCCTCCTTCCTCACGCCGACCGGAGACGGCCGTACGAAGATCGGGACAGGGTTTGTCGCCGGGGCGCGAAGCAATGGTGGCGCCGCCAAGGAGCCAGTGCTCTGTGCCTCGACCGGTGAGCTCGAGGCGCTCATCGCGCGCATGCTGACCGAGCAACTCGCCGCGCGCGCCAGATGACGCGCGCGGTCAGGCGGAAGGCGACGCCAGCCGTACCAGTAGCGTCCCCGCGAGAGTGCTGACGTGAACGCCACTCGCAATGCCGCCGATCTGCTGTTCCGCCTCGTCATCCAGTAACAACCCACCGGACGCCAGGTACGCACCTAACGAAGGGACACTCATGGCGGGAACACGGAATTGGAAGCGGAGCGCTTCGTCCGACTCCTCCACTTCGATCACGTCGCCTCCCAGGTGCTCCACGGTCCCTCGCACCATCTCCACGACCTCGTCACGAGACATTTCCGATTCCGCGCCGAGCACGATCATGCGAGGGCTCCTTGTACGTCGGGGGATGACAGTCGCAGCGTCGTAGTGTCACGGCGGACACGCTGCTCGACGCCCCACTGAAGGTAACCACGACGACGCATGGCCATGCCCGGCAACGTTACCTGCGCCGCGCCGTCACCAACACGGCGATGTCGTCATTTCGTGGGTTGATGAAATCCAACCTGATGCGTCCGTCTTCGGTCACACTCACGGTGGTCGGGATCGAACAGTTCGTCAGCATCCAACCGGCAGGCAAAACCATGGCATTGGCCGGCCGACCGAACGCTCGGTCCCAAACCAACTCGTCACCGTTGACGAAATACCGATTCGGGTCAGCGTAGGTCTCGCTGATACGGAGTCGGACGGATTGTCCCGCTTTCACTGGGGGAAAACGAATGACCACAGCCTCGGTTTCCGGCTTGACCTCCTCTCCGATGTCCAACTTGGCAGCGAGAATCTGCGCCCCGCTCATCGTTTCGGTGGCAAGGGACTCTCCGGTGTCGAGAATCTTCGCCGATGGATTCGACACCTTGCTTCCCGCACGGACGACATTGATGTACTTGTCGACGCCGGGTCGAGATTCCGTGTAGTCGTGGTACAGGTCAAATGCATGCGTTTCAGGCTGCTGGAGGAAGTAGACGATCTCACGGTCCTGGTACGCGCGTTCACTCAGGCGCGCGTCTCGCCGATCCACCGTTTGCGCGGCGACATCACCAGCAGAGGCGGCCACCGACCACGCGATTAACGCGATCCTTGCAGAGCGCATGTCGTTACCTCCCCTTGAGCCGAACGCCACGGACCACATACGGTACCTCGGCTGGTCCGTTGTTGATGAACGAAACGCCAAGGCGTCCGTCACGTTCCAGGCGCACTTGTGAAGGGTAGTTCACGCCGATCAGCTCAAACCCGGCCGGCAGGATGACACTGTTCTTCTTGATGCCCAGCGGCCGCGTGAAGACGATGGTATCACCCATCACGAGGTAGCTCTTGGCGTCCTCGTAGGTCTTGTCGATACGAATGCGCCCCTCGCCACCGGGCGGGACGGGGCGCCCGAGGTGTACCTGGATGTACTCTCCCGTCGTGTCCGCATTCAGGACGCCGCCGGCACGTGCAACCCGGCCATTCACGACCTCGAAGCGCAGGGGGGACCCGGTCATGCGGTCAAAGACCGCTTCGTCGGTTGCTATGCTTCCCTTGCGAATGGGGTTGAAGTAGCTCGTGGCCCCCGCTGTGGTGGCGGTGACCTCGTAGACGATCCGGAATTTCGCACTGCCGGGAGCCAACAGCTCATACCGCGTATAGTGGTCGGCATCCGTCTGCCGCGCTGGCTGGGCAGCGACAGCTGCCGGTGCCGCGAGAAGCACGAACGCGAGTAACCAGGTGCCGCAATGCCGTGGTACCATCAAGCCCTCCGAATGAGATGGGCCCGCAACGCGTCCGATGAAGCGCTGCGGGCCCGGCAATCCGAATACGTGAGTCGTTAGGTAGTCGGCGACGTCGAGCCGAACTTGCGATAGGCCCACAACAGGAGCATCGCGCCCAGGACCGACGCGATCAATCCAGCGCCCTGGCCTGGTTCATACCAGCCAACAATGCGCCCGAGGAATCCGGCGACAAACGACCCGGCGAGGCCGATTCCGATCGTGACGAGCGTACCGCCGGGGTCTTTGCCTGGCATCAGGAACTTGGCAATCACTCCGACGATGAGTCCGATGCAGGCCGTCCAAATGATGCTCATCATGGCATGTCCCCCTTGCAGGTGGGCCTACGTGGCATGGCGCCGTCCGAACAAGAACCGCCCGGACGCACGAAAGATAAGAAAGCATCCGAGCACACAAAGCAAGAGGGCCACCACGGGCACAAACAGGGCCAGGCACACCGTGGCGATGGCGCCCACAAGTTCACCCGTGGAGATGACGGGGTTGGCCAGCCCGCCCGTCAACGCGGTGGACTTGATCCGCGTCAGCACTGTCGCCCCTTGCACCAGCCCCGCAATTCCGCCGCCGCCGATGATCGGCACCAACCATTGCACGGCCGGTGGCATGTCGGTGAGCACCGATGCGGAGGCCACCATCCCGGCCGCCATCGCCGCCGGTGTCGCCACTACGTCGAGTGCGTGGTCCAACCACGGCATGTAGTACGCAACCACCTCGAGGACGGTGGCGACGCCGAGCGCCAGCAAGGCTGGCGTCGACCCCAGCCAGTTGAAGCTGTCGGCGAGGTGCAGGTACCCGACCTTGGCGGCAATCCCGATCGCCAGTAATGGCACAAAGACGCGAAACCCCGCAGCGGCGGCGAGGCCGAGTCCCAAGGCAACGGCGATGATGATCCCTGGCATCTACTTGAGTGCGAACGCCTGCAATGTTGTTCCGGCACCGGCACCCGTCGACACCAGCACGAACTGGCGGCCACCGGATGTGCGATACGTCATCGGGTTGCTGTAGCCGACCTGTCCCAGGTCAACCTGCCAGCGCACGCCGCCGTCCTTCACGTCAACGGCGTACAACGTGCTCCCACCGCCGGTGATGAAAATGAGCCCGCCGCGCGTGACCACTCCTCCGGGCGCCCCCGAAACGCCGAGCTCCGGCAGCTTGCGCCCACGCAACGCGGGGTGATTCCGGATGGCCGGCGTGTCGCCTAACGTTACTTGCCATCGATGTTCGCCAGTCGCCATGTCGATCGCCGTGAGGGTTCCGTACGGCGGCCGGTTGATCGGCAGGTCCGCAACAGAACGATCGGCATCACTCGGCACCCGTACACCGAGTGAAGCGCCCAACTCGGCCATGTAGTTGTCGTCTGCCGTATCAGCTGGCGTGTCCTTCTTCGAGATCTTCCACAGCGTCGGTGTGTTGGAAGTCTTCACGAACAACGTGCTCGATTCCGGGTCGAACATCGCGCCACCCCATCCGGCCCCGCCAATAGAGCCAGGGTACGTGATCGTTCCCTGCATGGACGGCGGCGTGTACAGCGGACCGGACTTGAACTTCCGCCACACCTCCATCGCGGCGGCCTTCACCTCCGGCGTCAGGTCGTTCACATCCGTTTCCGAAAATCCCTGTCGGGCGACCGGCGCCGGCTTGCTGGGAACGGGCTGCGTAGGCCAGGCCTCTTCCCCCGGCACATCGCTCGGAGGCACGGCGCGCTCGGCGATCGGCCATAGCGGCTTTCCGCTGGCGCGCTCGAAGGCGAAAATGAATCCCTGCTTGGTCGGAACGGAAACGGCCTCGATCGTACGACCGTCCCTGCGAATGTTGATCACGTTAGGCGGTGCAGGGAGGTCGTAGTCCCACATGCCGTGATGCACCACCTGAAAGTGCCATACGCGCTCACCGGTTCGCGCATCCAGGCATAACAGCGTCTCGCCAAACAGGTTTGCTCCCTTGCGTCTGCCGCCGTACCAGTCATTGCTCGGCGTTCCCACGGGGAGGTACACATAGCCGCGGGCGCTGTCGACCGTGAACGGCGCCCACACGTTGGTATGTCCGGTGAAGCGCCAGGAATCGTCTCGCCAGGTATCGTTCCCCAGCTCACCGGCCTCAGGCACCGTCTTGAAGCGCCACACGCGCTTTCCCGTGCGAACGTCGAAGGCCTGGATGTCACCCGGGGGATCGCCCCTGTACACCAAGCGATCCGCCACGCCATTGCCGAGGATCACCAGGTTCCCCCATACGACCGGCGGCGACGTATTCGTGTAGTGCAGTTTGTTGACTGGCCGTGACAGCCCCTCGAGGAGCGAGACTTCGCCGCTGTTGCCGAACGATGCAATCGGCTTTCCCGTCGCCGCGTCTAGCGCGAACAGTTTCCAGCGGGAATTCAGGAAGATGCGGCGCTCCTTTCCGTCGGTCCAACTCGCCACCCCGCGATGCACGAAGCCTGTTCCGTTCGACGGTTGGCCCGCCGCGTACGCGCGGGGGTCGAATCGCCACAGTTCGCGACCAGTGTTCGCATCCAATGCGACGACGCGATTGAGTGGAGTCGGCAGGTACAACGTATCACGAATCATCAACGGCGTGGCCTGAAACGTTCCCGGACGCGAGGCGGCGGTGCTGTCCGTCTGCGGAATCGGCAGGTCACCGGTGGCCCACGACCAGACACGTTGCAGGCCGGCCACGTTGTCTCGGTTGATGTCGTTCAGCCGCGAGTACTTCATGCCGCCAGCATCGCCGCCGTACGTCGGCCATTCCACCAGCTTGGAACCGTCCTGCTGCGCCGACAACTCGCCAAGGGGCGCGGCGATACTGGCGGTACAAAGGGCGAAGGCGATCAAACGCATTATCGCCCGCCTCCAGAAACCTCGTTCTTGTACACACGGCCTCCCTTCATCACGAACACCACACGCCGCAACGCTGTGATGTCCGTGAGGGGCCACCTTTCCAGCGCCTAACGTTCCAAGCGAGTCCGCCATGCCCATGGACGCCGCCGCGACCGAGGTAGCCGATGCAATGGCGTCGAGCGGCTTCTGCCCTGCTTCGCTCACACGACAAATCAGGTCGTCGACGTTGTGTCCATGTGCCCCGGCCACGGCGTCCGTCCCAAAGACCAGCTTCAGCCCCGGGGTGTTGGCCGCGCGCCGGATCACCTCGACGCCCACTGGCAGCGCCGTCTCCATGGAGGCGAATCCCTCCGCGTTGTAGTTGCCGATCCCTTCGTACTTCGCCCGGTTCCCCAGGTAGTTTCGGAAAACCAGCCCGCACTGCGGTGAGAAGACCGTGCCCTTTTCCACCATGAGCCGCAAGACCTCGGGCGTCGCGAAGATACCGTGTTCGATCTGGTTGCATCCCGCCTTCACTGCCAACGTCATCGCCTCGGCGCTGTGCGCGTGAACGAGCGTGCGCAGGCCCAACGCGCGCGCCTCGCCGCACGCGGCGTCTAGTTGTTCCTGCGTCATGGTGACGGCTCCGCCTTCCCGAATGCTCTTGCTGGCGAAGAGCTTGATCAGGTCAGCGCCTTGGGCCTTGAAGTCGCGCACCTTCTGCCGCAACACGTCGGGCGTGCCGCTTCGCTCGGAAAGTGAGCCCAGCGACGTCAGCAGGCGCGGACCCGGAATCTCACCTCGCGCGATGGCATCGCGGAGATCCTTGTCCTCGGGAGATCCAGGACTTTGGACGGTCGTCACCCCAGAGAGCAACGTTTCATAGGCATTGCCAGCGGCCGCCAGCATCGACTGGACCGGCGTTTCGCCATCCTCCGGCGTGTGGAATCGCCCCTTCGCATTGAAGTACCAGACGATGTGCGAATGCACATCCATGAGTCCTGGCATGAGCGTCGCATTGCCGAGTCGGTAGACGGTGCCCTGGAACCCGGATGGCAACGGGCCAACCTGCCGAATCCGCGCACCTTCTATGATCACTGCGGCGTTAGGGAGCACGCGCCCCGTGCCATCGATCACGCGGTCCGCGGTCAGAGCTACCTGCTGGGCCGGCAGCATGCCGCCGTGCACAAGGAAACCCGCCAGCAGCAACTGAAGGGAGCGAGACAGACAACGGCGTGACGTCACGGTGGATCTCGTCGGAAGGGAGAAATTAGTCGCCCGCGCGGGCGGGGAACGCGGCGCCGATCTGCTCGGCGGCGCGAAGGGAAAGTGCGCAGAAGGTCAGGGTCCCGTTGGCGCAACTCGCACTGACGGCCGTGGGTGCTCCAACGACAAACAAGTTCTCATGGTCGTGCGTCCGACCGAAGCGGTCAGTAACGCTGGCGGCCGGATCGTCGCCCATTCGACAACCTCCCGCCGGGTGGTCCTGAAAGCTGTCGCTGTTCGTCCGCATGACTCGACCGTTGCCAGCGCGAGCCATCTCGGCAAAGACGGAGCGAATGCGGTCCTCGGTGTATCCGCGGAGGTCGCGCGAGAGTGGATCGTCGTTCCATTGCAACCGTGGCAACGGATCGCCGAAGGCGTTACGCCTCGATGAGTCTAACGTCAGCTCACTGTTCATTGCCGGGATCACGTCGTAGTACGAACGGACGCGCGCCGTAGCTGTGGAGGCTGTTCGGCGCCTCCAATCGTCCAGCAACGCATCACCCAGCAACAACTCCCCCGCGTCGTTGGCTGGCCGAGCCGTGCGACCCACCGTGGATTCCCACACGCGCAGGTCGTGCCGGACGTACTTGTCCACTCTCGGCTTTCGCATGAAGAATTTCGTGACCAGCGAGTGTTGCTCATTGATTCCCGGGAAAAGCTGCATGGGGAGCTCAATGAATGCCTGCACGTTGCGATGTCCACACAGGTACTTGCCGACGAGACCCGACCGGTTGGCCAGGCCTTGCGGATGACGCGAGTCAGCGGAAAGGAGGAGCAGGTGCGAACTCCACGTGTACCCGCCAGCCACAACGAAGGTGGTGGCCCGAACGTCCAGGATGTCCCCGGGTCGATCGCGAGGCACGGCCTCGGCCGACACGATCCGTTCACTGCCAGCCGCCACCTTCAGCCGTCGAACCAGCGTGCGGGGGAGTAAGGTGACCCGCCCGGCGCCGCGGAGCGCGCGCCACGTCATGTCCGGCGAGTACTTCGCTCCCACCGGACAGATCGGGAAACACGTGTCATTTCGGCAACACGTACTTCGCCCCGGCCGGGCAACCGTCAGCTTCGCCGACGGCTGACTCCACATGGGAATGCCGGCGGCGTCGGTCCACTCACGCAACTTCTGGAGGTTCCACGTCAGCGGAATCCCCGGCATCGGGAATGGGCGCGCGCGAGGATCAAGCTCCGGCGGTCCCTGCCCGCCCGCGACACCCATGCGAGCCTCCGCCTCCAGATAGTGCGGCTCCAACTCTTCATAGGTAATCGGCCAATCGGTCCCGACGCCGCAGACCGAGCGCGTCTTGAAGTCCTCCGGCGCGAAGCGTGGCGTCACGCCTCCCCAGTGCATGGCCAGCCCGCCCACACACATCGATCGCGATTGGATGCCGGCGACTTCGGCGTCGTCCAAGTGATCCTTGGGCCATGGGCTCTCACCGTACGCCAGATATCGACTTCGGAGACCATGAAATTGCGCGGGCAGAGGTACGTCGTCGCCAGCTTCAATCACCAGGATGCGTGCACGACGCGTCTCGGCGAGCTTTTCTGCCACCATGGCCGCCGAAATACCGGAACCGATGATGCAGACGTCTGTTTCGATCGTGCGCCGGCTCATGCCGTGCCGCCGGGAAGAAGTCCGTGCGGCCCACCGTCTGGCGATCCCTTGCGAAGGGGCAGTGGACGTTGTGGGTTTTGCGCCAACGGCCGGCAGGCATTCTTCATGATCTCCGCGCCATAACACAGGTCGGTTGCGGCTGGCGAAGCGTAGAACCAGGACAACAATCCCACCACCACGTGCGAGGCGCTTTGCGGCGCCGGAAAGGCCGCCAGCTTCTGCCCGGCCAGCGCCGATCGAATTACCTCCCGACGTTGTTCAACCGGTGCCGCGACAAATCCGGCGCCAGCGCGTTCGCGCGAGCGGCGATCCAGGTCAACCAGCTGAGCGCGCCAAGCAGGAATGGGCGACGCGCCAGCAAAGGCGAGTTCACCAGTACCATATCCGTGCAGTAATTCGGCACCGGAGCGATAGCCGCTGGCCCAGGACGCGAAGTCGCGCACCGCTCTGTCAGTACCGCCGGGCCCGAGCTCGCTCGGAAGGACCGCCGCGCCTACCGCCTGCAGCATCGCGAGGTCAAGCGACGACGACTTCGGTTGCTCCTGGGAGGAAACCACGCTCGCGAGAGCCTTTCTCCGACTGATTCCGAGCAGCGCCAGGACCACGCCCATCCCTCGGACAAATGATCGGCGCCCCCACACCCAGCCCGCGGCGCGCGTTTTGGAATCCTGCCCTCGCCCAAGGAGTCTCAGCCGATCCGCCATTTCCCGAGAATCTCGAGTGTCGTTCAAAGAGTGGTGAAGGCCCCCACATCACGTCGCGAATGTAGGGGCGCTGCCGGGCGCCACAAGGCACACGCAGGGCAAGGGGCTCGTGAGATCTCCGCGCCGCCAGAGGGTCGCATCCCGAACGGCCCCCGATCCACCGAGTCCGTTCTCCGCAGGCTGAGGTCGACTGCATCGCGGCTGCCGCGACGCACGTTGGCCGCGGGAAGCGGCGCAGGAGGCCTACCGGGTGCCGCACGTACCCTTCACCTTCTGCTCACTCTGCCGGCACCTACGGTCCCATGCGCATTGACCTCACTCACTGCTCGATTCGCAACTGGCGCGAGGACGATCTCGATCGTCTCGTTAGGTTGGCGGACAACCGGAAGATCTGGCTCGCCCTCCGGGACCGGTTTCCCAGCCCGTACACGAGGGACGCTGGAAAAGAGTGGCTGGGCGTCGTCCTGGCGGCATCGCCGCCAACCACCTTCGTTATCGCCGTCGAGGATCAGCTGGCGGGGTCGATTGGCATCATTCCCGGAACCGACATCTACGCGCGAACCGCGGAGGTGGGATACTGGCTAGGCGAGGAATACTGGGGACGAGGATTGGCCGCCGAGGCGCTCAACGGGTTCGCCCCCTGGGTCTTTGAAGAGTTCAAGCTGGCTCGCTTGTGGGCCGCGGTGTTCGTCAACAACCCGGGCTCCGCGCGCGTGTTGGAGAAGGCGGGCTTCGTACGCGAAGCCACGTTCAAGAACGCCGCGGTCAAGGACGGGCACGTGATCGATGAATGGATATATGCACGAACCCCGCCTGCTTGAGACCACGGTTTCCCCTTTCACCTTGTCACGGAAAACACGAATGGCGTTGCGGGTGCGACGCGCTCCTACCGCATTCCGGCGCAAAGGACGGCCATCGCGCCCTCGGCCTGGCAGCGGCCGGTACCTCGCGACGGTGCCTCCGCCGTGTATTCGTAGCGAGTGCTGCTTGCGCCGCGTCGCTTCGAGTTCACGTTCGTCCATCGGGCGCGCTTGCCGCGCACATCGATGTGCGCAAAGGGGCCGCTTGGACCCATGGCACGGTACAGTCCCAGCCCACCGACGAGCTCCGGGTATCGCCACTCCACGCGTTCCACCGCGCGATTGATCACGTCCGTATCGCGAAAGTCGACCATGCCGTCCCGATTCAGGTCGTCCATACGCCCATCGCCGTCAGCGTCGATGATCACGTCAGCTGCATCGCCGTACTGATGTCGGCTGGCGAACGCCATGCCTTCGCCCATGCCGCGCACATTGTATTGGGGTGACCGGAATCCGGAGAGCACGGTAGCATGCATCGCAGGGACGCCTTCGCCCTGCAGCGTCTGCAACACCAGCTCCAGCTTGTCCAGCAAGTCTTCCCGCAGCACGACGTACTTTGGCCAAGTGGACACCTGGTCATGCGTAACGAAGTCGCGCAGACGGAAGTGCTCCGACAACTGCGTGTTGACGTTTTCCGGCGTGACCTCCACAAAGCCGATCGGGTTGTCGTAGTTCGTGGGCATGCTGCGCCGTTCGGCGGGCCACCACCCAACATTGTAGCCGTTGATCTGGTCGCCGAGCTTGCGGCCCCATGGGAGCAACGTGATGAATGAGAAGTCCGCGCCGTTGGCTGCGCCTTCGAGGCGGCGAACACCGGGCTCCAGCACCGAGTTGCCGAACCGCTCGACCAACCCGGGAAATTCCGGTACCTCGTCGCGTTGTACCAATCGCACGAACACCCGTCGGCTGCGACCCAGCAGGGCGTCGACGTTCAGGTCGCCGCCCGCCACTTCGCCATCGCGCTGAACACGCGTCGCGCGATTGGCCGGGTTGTTCACGATTTCTGCCCGAACCGCAACCGGGGCGACGGGGTCAGCGAACACCGATCGCACTTCACTCCCAGACACGGTGCGCGCGACTGCGACGACGAGGGCGAGGCAGGCGACAAGCGGCGCAGCGCGCCGAATCCGAGGCGTGTGGGAGGCGTTGAGCATCGAAGTAGGACGAACTGGCAACCCAATGAGCAACCACGACTTGCGGCAATTTTCGCCGGTCGTGGCGCGGGATGCGGCAACGTAGTGATTGCTGTCACGCGGGCGTCACGCGTGCCGTCTAGGGGCGAGTATCGTCAAGTGGAAGAGCAAAACGAACTTCCGATGCATTCATGAGCGGAATCGATGTTCTCTTCGCTGATCCACTTCCATTCTGAAAACGCCGCACCCGTGAGGGTCATTTTGGTTCGCACCCGAGAACGCATCGCTGACGCCGCCGCAGCCACGCTCCTCGTGACGGGCATCGGGCTGTTTCTGTTCGCGCGCCAGTCCCTCACCGCGCTAGCGAATGGCACGTATTTCGTGCCGGCCGGGACAACGTACGTCTCGCGGGCCGATCTACACACGACGCAGTCGCGACTCGGGCTGTGGCTGGCGGCGACGGGGCTCGCCATTGCCATTGCCGCCGCGCTGAGTCACTCGCGATCGCGCAAACGCGCGTCACGTCCGGCGCCGCTGGCGAAAACAGACGCCTAAGCGGCAAGGTTGCAGGTGACGGGGTCGGCAAGCGCCGACCCCGTGGTCTATCCCGGCTACTTCTTGACCGGGTCCGCTCCGCGCAGGTAGGCGTCCGTCTTCTTCAGCCAATCCTCTCGCGGTGGACTGAACACGTCGACATCCAGCGTGTCTTCCAGGGCTTCCGCCTTGTGCCAGACGTACGAGGGGATGTGAAGGACCTCGCCCGCCCGCACGTCGAGCGTATGCGACTCGTCCTCACCGATCCAGAATCGCAAGCACCCTTCGAGGATGTACGTCAACTGCTCGTTATGGTGCTGGTGCCTGGGGACGATGCATCCCTTCTTCAGGTAGACGTGCGCCAGCATCATGGTGTCGCCGGTGACGAGACGGCGGCTCAACATGGGCGTCACCGTCTCGATCGGCATGTCATTCCAGCGATAAGAGGTCACGCCGGCTTCGGGCATCTCGTGGTTCTCCGTTGAATGTGTGCGCCCATCGGGTGCGCCGACCGACGTTAACCCCTCGCGATCGAATGCTCCAGAGCGTCACTTGCGCGATGACGTTGCGGGAAGGAAGGTTTGGCGCTCGTATGAGTGCTCCGCACGATCTTGACCCCCATGCCGATGCGCCGGTGCGCACCCTTGGCGCGCCCCTCGGCAACGCGGCCGCTGCCGCGATTTTCGTGCACGGTCGCGGCGCGACCGCCGAGAGCATTCTCGAGCTGGCACGCGCCACGCTCGTGCCCGGCGTGGCGTACCTGGCGCCGCAAGCGTCGGGACAGACGTGGTATCCCAAGAGCTTCCTTTCTCCGATCGCGGATAACGAGCCGGGCATCACGTCCGGACTTGCCTGCATCGCACGACTGGTTGCCATGGTTGAAGCTGCCGGGATACCCGGTGCACGCGTGGCACTCCTCGGATTCTCACAGGGCGCATGCCTGTCGCTGGAATTCACGGCCCGGCACGCCCGGCGCTACGGGGCCGTGATCGGACTGAGCGGCGCACTCATTGGTCCGCCAGGCACACCACGCGACTACCAGGGGACCCTGGACGGGACGCCCATCTTCCTCGGGTGCAGCGACGTGGATTCGCACATTCCCCTCTGGCGAGTCGATGAAAGTGCAGGGGTGCTCGAAGGACTCGGTGCCAAGGTAGACAAGCGCATCTACCCCGGCATGGGGCACACCGTCAGCCCCGACGAGGTCAAGGCCGTGCGCGAGTTGCTCGACGGCTTGGTGAGCGACGAACGATGAGCGACTTCCTTTCGCTGCGCGACGCCATCGCCACGCACGTGCGGGACGGCCAGACGCTGGCGCTCGAAGGCTTCACGCACCTCATCCCGATGGCCGCTGGCCAGGAGATTGCGCGTCAGCGCGTCCGCGACCTCACGGTCGTGCGCATGACCCCCGACCTGATCTACGACCAACTCATTGGCGTCGGCTGCGTGCGAAAGCTGGTGTTCTCATGGGGAGGCAATCCCGGCGTGGGTTCGCTGCACCGACTGCGGGACGCCGTGGAGAACGGGTGGCCGCAGCCGTTGGAGCTGGAGGAGTACAGCCACGCCGCGCTCGCCGCGGCGTACGCCGCTGGCGCGAGCGGACTTCCTTTTGGCGTCTTGCGTGCCTTCCAGGGAACAGACCTCCCCGCGCATAACGCGCAGATCCGAAGCGTCGCCTGCCCATACACCGGGGAGGCCCTCGCCACCGTGCCCGCCATTCGCCCCGACGTCACCGTCATCCATGCCCAACAAGCGGACCGCAAAGGCAACGTGCGACTGCGCGGCATCATCGGTGTGCAAAAAGAAGCCGTACTTTCCGCGCGTACGGCCATTGTCACCGTCGAAGAAATTGTCGACACCGTCACCGACGAAATGAACGCGGTGGTGCTCCCGTCGTGGGTCATCGCGGCGGTCTGCCACGTACCGCGCGGGGCGTATCCCTCCTACGCGCACGGCTTCTATGACCGCGACAACGCGTTCTACAAGGCGTGGGATGCGATTGCCAGGGAGCGCGATGTCTTCACCCACTGGATGAAACAGCACGTGGATGAAACGCCCGACTGGAACGCGTTCCTCCAGCGCGTGGGAGCGCGATGAGCTCGGCCACACGGGATGAACTGATGATCGTCACCGCGGCGCGCGCGCTTCGCGATGGTGACGTGTGCTTTGTGGGCATCGGTCTTCCCAGCGCCGCCGCAAACCTCGCGCGGTTGACCCATGCACCCAACGTGGTGCTGATCTACGAGTCGGGAACGATCGGGGCCAAGCCGAGTGTGCTCCCTCTGTCGATCGGTGACGGCGAGCTGGCGGTCACCGCCGATGCGGTCGTGAGCATACCGGAGATCTTCACCTACTGGTTGCAGGCGGGCCGGGTGACGGTCGGGTTCCTTGGTGCGGCGCAGATCGATCGCTACGGGAATATCAACACAACGGTCATTGGCAGCTACAACGCGCCGCAGACGCGTCTTCCCGGGGCGGGTGGCGCGCCGGAAATCGCCGCCCACGCGCGGGAGGTCTTCGTCATGCTCCGCCAGACACCGCGCGCCTTCGTTCTTGCCCTCGACTTCATCACGTCAGTTGGGCATCTGGACGGCGGACGGGCGCGCCAACGACTGGGGCTCGGCGGCCGTGGCCCCACGCGCGTGATCACCGACTTCGGGATCCTCGAACCGGCGTCCGACACCAATGAGTTGCAGTTGACGGCCGTGTACCCCGGAGTCACGGGAGAACAGGCCCGTCAAGCGACCGGGTGGCCCCTCCAACTGGCCCCGTCAATCGCGACGCTGGAACCCCCGACCCCAGTGGAGCTGGATGCCTTGCGCGCGTTGCAGGAACGAACCCGCATCGCGCACCGCGGCGCTGGCTAGCGCACTCCACTCATCAATGCGCGATCACGATCTTCTTATATGACGCGGCATTCCACACCGGTCGCGCCGGAGCATTCGCGACCTCCAGGCCGGTGTAGTAAACGAGTTGTATCACCCGTGATTCCTTCTCGAAGTCGATCTTGTCCGCCGTGTCGCTGGCTCCGTGATAGTCAGGGTGCGTGCCGTTGAAGAAGAACAGAACGGGCACACCACGCCGCGCAAAATTGAAGTGGTCCGAGCGATAGTAGAAGCTCTCCTGTGGCCACAGGTCATCGATCGCGTGCATGTCCAGCTCGGGATGCGCCGCCGCAACCCGCTCCAGCGTGACGCCAAGGTCAGAATGCTCCTTGCCGATCGCCACGATCGTGTCCTTCCAGTTGCGGCCGATCATGTCCATGTTGAAGTCGGCAACCATGCGCTCGGTCGGCACTGGCGGGTGCGCCGTGAAGTGGTCGCTCCCCCACAGTCCCTTCTCCTCGCCACTCACGGCGAGCAGGATGATCGAGCGCTTCGGGCGCGCGGCAGCGAATGCCCCCGCCAGCTCAATGATGCCCGCCGTTCCAGAGGCATCGTCGTCTGCGCCGTTCCAGATCGAGTCACCATCCGTGGCATGTCGCATCCCGACATGATCCATGTGCGCCGAGAACACGATATACTCGTCACGAAGCTCGGCGTCACTGCCTTCGAGGATGCCCACCACGTTCGGTGCCGTCACGAGGTGCTGCACGTTCTCACGCACCGTCGTCGTGACCATCAACTCGGGAATGTCACGCACGAGCGGTGTTCGTGTGCGCCGTAAGGCCGCCGCGCTCGTGCCGATAGCCTGCAGCACACCGCCAAGGGCGCGCTCGTGCACCTCCACGACCACGGGCCCGACATTCGGCGGAACTCCCACGATGAGCGATGGCGCAAACTGTGCCTGAACCCGGGTCGCGAAGGATGCGCTATCTCGGTTGGAGATGAGGAGCAGTGCGGCGGGATGTTGCGCCAGGAGTGAATCGAGCGCCGTCAGCTGCGCCCCCAACGGCTCCGTGTAGTCGATCGTCCACAGGACCGTGCGACCCTTGGCGTGAATGCCACGTACGTCGGCAGGACCGATCGGCCCCGCCATCAGGATCGCTGTGGCCGCCACGGCCCGACCTGTCCGTGGACCAGTGGTCCAACGAGCATCCCGTCCTAACGCGACCTCTGCCGAAGCCTCCCCCACTTGGAACCGGACGCTGGAGGCCACATCGGTCACCTTGGTGGCGATGGGGTAGCGTTGCAGGTACGTACCGCTGTCGCCAGCAGCCCGGAACCCCGCCTTTCGCAATTGCTCGGCCACATAGCGAGCCGTCAGCTCCAATCCCAGGGACGGTGTGTCGCGTCCTCCCATGGAATCGTCGGCGATCGTGAACACGTGGCGTCGCACGTCCGATGCGCGAATCTCCGCGGCGCCGCGTCGCGCGGCACCATCGCCATTCTGTGCCCGGGCCACCACCGACATCAGGAAGAGAGCGAGCAGGACCGCTCGCGACGACGACGTCCACCAGCGCAACGCGTGTGTCGATGGACGACGACCAGTCGAGCCCGTTGGCCAAGGTACCTGGCGTAACACTATCGTCCGCGGTGCAGGGAAGCAGCGAGGCCGGCAACGATCATTGCATCATGGCGAACGAAGGTTTCAGGAGACGCATGGCAAATGCCGTCGTTCTGCTCCCCAACAACGGGGCGCGCGACGTGCTCGTATCCTAACGTGAGTCGTCGATCCCGGGCAACGTACGCGGAATATCAGAGCGGCTTTGTCGAGCCACGCACGGGAGCTGCGACGTAGAGCCTGCCGACGACGGCTCGCCGTTTCATCTGCAAGGCTAGCGCGAGAATTCTACGGCCGACGGCGAGAACGTCCACGTGGAAACAGGGCCGCAACTGGTAGCCGAAGAACCCTCGATTCGGAGTCGCGTGGCACTCACCAGCTGCACCAAGACGCGTCGTACCTTGGGGAAGGCGGTCTGGTAGCAGTAAGTCGACCCGTCGGAGGTCACCGACCCAAAGTCGACGTTCAGGTGATCGCCCGCCGGGGCTCCCGGCACAAAGTCGTAAGTCCCTGACGCCAGGCCAGGCACCGACGTGCCAACCGAGAACACCGCCCGAGACGGATCCACGTTGTCATGCACGAGCGCCAGGTGCGCGTCCTCCATCGGACTGTTGTCGAAGAACCAACGCCCCTGTGCCGTGTTGGGTTTGTCCTGCATGATCTCCCCGCAAACGGGCTCGATCGTCCGATGCATGGTTTGCCCGAACCGGCCGAGCAGCGCGCGCAGTCCGTCGCGGACGCCAGCTTCGAAGTAGTCGAGCGGACACACCGTGTGCAGTTGGCCAAACTCGCCACTGCCGCCGATACGCGATGAATTGATGAAGGCGAGCGGCGTGGTGCGGCGATCGTACGCCCCGAAGTCCCCTCCGCGGCTCAACGCGAAGGTATCGCCAGCAGCAACCTCGATGGACACCTCCTTGTAACACTGCTGGACCGTAATGCCACCCGTGGTGTAGGGCGCGTTGCAGCTCACGTCCATGGAGCCGACCTTGGACGCAAAGTCCGGCAAGAGCTCAGTGACGTGGGCAAAGTAGACTCGCAGGTCGGCGCACGGGAAGAAGCTCACCGTGTAGTCATTGTGCGGGACAGGCGCCAGGAATTTCTGCACCATGACGTTCGCCACCACGCCGTTACCCGGGAAACGCAACGGGACGGACTCGCGAAGACCGGCACCCGCCGCGCGTGTGTAGAAATACATGTGATCCGAGGGAAAGACGTGTCCCGTCGGATTCAGGTTGCCGAGTGGCGTGAACTCGTAAATCTGCGAGATATCGATCGGCGATACCGTCAGGAACGGCACCGGGGCACACCTGGCAAGCCCACTCGGTGACGGTGGCCCGCCGATGCCCTCGCTGCCACAGGCGACCGCCAGGCATAGCACGCCAACGGCCGTTGCGCCGCTTGCGGCACGGCGAAGCCTGCCCCACATCGACGACTCGTTATGCATGGTGCTCCCTCACATCTCGGCGGTACATCGCCAGAGTATCGGCACCTCGGGACGTCACATGGAATCCGGCCTTCCCCAGTCCACCTCGCATGCGAGCCGTTCCTTCGCCTCGACGCTCGGAAACGCGGCCGCGATCCCCACCGATGGGGCGGAACCAATCCGCGGGGCGGTGAGGCACGTAGCACCACGTCGTACCTGAACTCGATCCCAATACTTCTCGTGGAGGCTACACATGTTGTCGATCCGTACGCCGCGTCGCGCCATGGCCCTGGCGACCGCTGCCGCAGTCGCGCTCGCGGCGACTGCCCTCATGGCGCGTACATCCCGGGCGTCCGACCACCAGGACACCCCGGACGTCGAACTCTCGCCGCGCATGGACGTGAACGACGTCTACGCATTTCCGGGCTCCAGCCCAGACCGCATCGTCCTGGTGCTCGATACGTCATCGCCCATCACGCCCGCACAGGGCGCCACGGCGGCGTTCGACCCGAACCTGCTCTACCAGCTCAAGGTCGACAACACTGGCGATGGCGTGGAAGACAAGGTCTTTCAGGTGACGTTTTCCGGCACCGGTGCCAACCAACGGGTGAACGTCCGTGGGCCCGTCGCGCCTAACGAAATCGGCACCAGCAATACCCTCGTCACGTCGGGCCCGCTCCTCTCCGGTGCCGTCAACACGAACCTCGGCACAGCCGCCGGGCTGCAGGTGTTTGCGGGGCTTCGCGACGACCCCTTCTTCCTGGACCTCGAGCAGTTCTTCCGCATCGTGCCGGATCGCAAGCCCGTGAGCGGTCCCTTGTCGCAGCTGCCCGACGCACCGACTGCCGCCGCCTTCCGCCCCGCCGGCCAGGCCGTGGACTACCTGCGCGGCATCAACACCCTCGCCATCGTCATCGAATTGCCCGCCGCCGACCTCACATCGGCCGGGAGCAAGAAGATCGGCGTATGGGGCACCATTTCCCGTTAGGCAAACCACCTTCCTGAGCGATACACGAACATGCGTACCTTCCTACGTGCCCCCGTCGCCTGCGCCTTGGCCGGACTCGCCCTGCTCACGGCCTGCGATAACAACGACGACAACACCGCCGTCGGCCCGTCTGGCACCCGGGTCTTCAACCAGGTCGAGCGACTTGGGAATCCCCTCGTCAGCGAAGTCTTCCTGGCCAAACGGAACCACGCCTTTCACAACGTCGGGAAGCCGAGCACCGACGTCGCGAATCACACCGCGGAACTGAAGAATTTTGTCGCCTCGGTCGCCGGTCGCGATGCCACCGTGCAGAACACCCTCGCCTCCGTGCTTCTGCCGGACATGCTCATCATCCAAACGGACAAGGCCCCGTCCACGGCTGGATGGCTCAGTTGGGCCTTGGCCAACGGGTACGGCGGTCGCAAGCTGACGGACGACGTGGTTGATGCAGGTCTAGCCGCGATCTTCGGCAACTTGTTGAGCCCAAACAACGTGAGCCCGGGCCTGACCACGGACAACGTGAGCCAGAACGACAAGGCGTTCTCGACCTCCTTCCCGTACCTGGCGTCGCCAAACTGAGTTTCTCACCCGAGGAAAAGCGCCCCCAACCGCGAGAAATCCGCTGGTTGGGGGCCTTCTTGCCGACATGGCCTCGGACGGCGGGTGCGGGTCCCGGGGTCGCTGCGGTTCGTCGAGCGGGAACCCCCCCGCGTGCCCTCTCTACCGCCCCGCTCGTCAGGAACTCGGGAAAGACCGCAGTTTCCCGCTCCCGACTTGGCGGAGGCCGCCAATGAGCATGGACATTCTCGCATCACCAAGACGCTATGACGACGGGGAACTCCCGTTCGAAGGACCCACACCGTCACGTGTGTGGGGCGATCAGTGGTTGCGCGTCAGCGAGAAAGTTCTCAAGGGGTTGAACCACAAGCTCACGAACCGAGTTGCCGCTCTCGAAGCTGTCGTGGCGATTACCGAGCCCAATGGTGCCCCCGATCCTGAGCTCATGGCCGCGTTGGCGAAGGAAACAGCAGAGCTGCATGCGCTGCTCCGTCTGTTTCGCTTGATGCCCGCCGAGCCCTTCGCCGACCCTGAGGCGTGTCGTCTTCAGGACATTCTACCGAACGTCCTCCAGCTGCACCGGCACCACGCGGACCTCAAGGAGATTCCGTTCGAGACGCAGTCGGATGACTATGCTCATCCAATCCTCGTGCGTCAGTCGGCGCTGTTGCGTTGCTTGCTCGTGGTCTTGGAGGCCGCGGCCGGAAACGCACTCCGATCGGCGACAACATTGCCCCTCCGCGTGGCATACCAGCAGGTCGGCACCGATGTCGTGGTCTCCATCGAGGGACCGGCGCCGCCGTCGCAGCTGATCTTCTCCGGCGAGGGAAGCTTGCTGCATGCCGTCCGTTCCGCGCTGGCGCATGCCCATGGGACGGTGGACGCGTTGGCCACTCCGTTGGACGGGTTCGATCGCCTTCGCTACGAGATCCGACTGCCGACGCTGGCCGCCGCCCGCAAGATCGAGCGCGACCAGTCCCTCTAACGACGGTTCGTTAGGCCACCGCTTCGCGCAGGCTTCCCATCGCCTCGCGCAGCCGCAATACGGCGCGACCACGAATCTGGGAAACGCGCGACTCGCTCACGCCCAGAATCACCGCGATCTCGCTCAGCTTCAAGTCCTCGAAGTAGTAGAGCGACAGCACCTGCCGCTCGACCGGCGGCAGGTCGGCAATGGCCGCTCGAAGGCGCGTCACTTCCTGCGCATGAGTCAGCCGCTCGTCCATCTCGGGGTCGGTACTCGCTTCTACGTGCTCGGTGGGAACACGCGCGCCAGGCGTTGCGCCCTCGGCGGTCCGCTCCAGGGGGACAAAACGCGCACCGTCGCCTTCCCACTGCCACTTGAAGAACGTCGTTAGGTCTACTCCCATCCGCTCCGCGACGCGGGCCGGTTCTGGTGCACGACCCAGCTCGCGCGTCAACGCATCGGTCGCCGAAGACAGTTCTCTGGTGCGACGACGGACCGAGCGCGGCACATGATCCTGACGCCGCATTTCATCCAGCATAGCCCCTCGGATTCTCGGCGCCGCAAAGGTGCTGAAGGCCAAGCCGCGTCCTTCGTCGAAGTTGTTGAAGGCTTCGATCAGCCCGATCGTCCCGGCACTTACCAGCTCGTCCAGCTCGAGGTCCATAGCACGCGCTCGCGATAGCTGACGCGCGACATGGTACACGAGGCCGAGGTGCTGGCCGATGAGTTCTTCGCGACTACGTCCAGAAGCTGAGGTGCGGCTGACCCGTTGCGGCATTGGAGACGGACTCCCTTCGCGAGTTCTAGGCCGCGCGCAGGGTCTTTCCCGCGAGCAGCGCGCCTCACAAAAGCAACCGACGTTCCAACCTTGGCCGCCGACGCTGCGGAACGTCCCGCCGCCGGATCGAAACCCCTTAAGTCAATGTGATTTCACGCGATGAGCGGTGAGCCCAGGAGGGCGGGGGCGCGCGACTTGCAGATCTTACCTACCTCGGGATCATGGGCAGATTCTTCCGCCTGGCAGATTTCTGCCGGTACCGATTGACCACCAAGAGCCGATTTCTCGCAAGTTTCGCTAAAGCCGCGGGAAGCGCCTGCCGACATTCTGATTGGACACTTCACACCTTGGGGCAAACGTGAACAAGCGGCGGCAAGACCTTGAGCAACGGGCCAACACACCGGCTCCGAGGATCGAAGAATCATCGCCCATCGGTACCACCTATCCGCATCCTGAGCTGACTGTAGGCGAGGACTCGGCGTTGCAGCTTCCTGTGCGCCCGTCGCCCCGGTTCGCCGATCTTGGCGAGGAATCCATGACTCCTGAATTGATCATGCAGTACCGGGCGCGCATCGCGGCGGGTGTGTACGACCAGCCGTCCGTTATCCAGGCCCTGGCGGAATCCATGCTGCAGAGCGGGGACATCTAGGGTCTTCGCTCGGCGGTTCGATTTTATAGACGGCGCGCCCGAAGGTGGGCGCGCCGTTTTCACTTTGGACACGCCTCGCTCACGGGTGGGCAACTGGGTAGGTTCGACGCATGTATCGACGTGCGGTCACTCACCTCAAGCGGTCCGATCCTGTGATGGCCGGGCTGGTTGCACGTGTCGGACCCTGCCGATTCGCCGTCCGTGAAGGAGGAACGCCCTATTCGGTCCTAACGAGCGCCATCATCTATCAACAAGTGTCTGGCGCCGCGGCATCGTCCATTCAGGGCAAGCTGTACGCGCTGTTTGGCGGGCGCGCTCCCGAACCGGGTGAACTGCTCGCCACGGGCGATGGCGAGTTGCGCGCCGCGGGTCTGTCGCGCCAGAAGGTCGCCTATCTTCGCGACCTGTCGACGCATGCCGCGCAGGGCGCCCTTCCGTTCGAGCGGCTTCACGACATGTCGGATGAGGAGATCATCGTTGCGCTCACCCAGGTGAAGGGAATCGGGCGATGGACAGCGCAGATGTTCTTGATGTTTCGCCTCGGACGACTGGACGTACTACCGGAACTCGATCTGGGTATCCGCATGGCCGTGAAGCGTGCGTACCGTTTGCGGAAGCCGCCGGATGCCCGACGGCTGCACAAGGTCGGTGCGGCGTGGGCACCATACCGCACCATCGCCAGCTGGTACTTGTGGCGTTCGCTCGATGGCGAGGCAGCGATTTGAGCCGCGTGGTCGTAGCCGGGGCGAGTGGCTTTGTAGGTACCGCCATCTGTGCCGAGTTACAGCGAGCCGGTCACACGGTGCGCACGCTCGGTCGCGGATCCAGGTCGGACATCGTGTGGGATCCCGCTAACCGGCAGCTCGAACCATCGAGCTTGGACGGTTGCGATGCTGTGGTGAACCTGGCGGGAGCGACGATTGCCCAGCGATGGACATCGGCCGCCAAGCGAGAGATCCTGGCCAGTCGCGTCGAGGCGACAAGGCTGTTGGCCACGACCATGGCCTCTCGTCCCACACCACCAGCGGTGCTCGTCTCCATCTCGGCGATCGGGTTCTACGGCGACACCGGAGATCGCGAGGTCGACGAAAGCGCGCCAAAGGGCTCCGGCTTTCTGGCGGACGTGGTGGAAGCATGGGAAGCCGAGGCAGGTGCGGCGCGCGCGGCGGGGATCCGTGTTGTGCATCCCCGGTTGGGCCTGGTGTTGAGCCCCAAGGGAGGCGCGCTTGCCAAGATGCTGCTGCCGTTCCGCCTTGGAGCTGGCGGGAAGATCGGTAAGGGGACGCAATGGATGTCGTGGATCTCGCTCACGGACGCCGCGCGCGCGGTCCGTTGGTTGATCGAGTCTTCCTCCGTTGTCGGCGCCGTGAACATCGTCACCCCTGGACCAGTGCGGAACGTGGAATTCACGACCGCCCTGGCTTCGGCGCTGCACCGACCAGCCATCGCGACCGTTCCTGAGTTCGCGATCTCGCTCGCCTTTGGCGAGATGGGGAAGGAAACACTGTTGGCCGGCCAGCGTGTGGTTCCACGGCGGTTGACCGAAGGGGCCTTTTCGTTTGAGCTGCCACAGCTCGCGGTGGCGCTCACAGCAGAACTCTCTGCTCCATAGACATGGCCTCACGTTTCGGCGGTCTCACCGGGAGAGTGTTCGCCGCCCTTCTTCTCGGTTTCCTTGGTGGGTTACTGGCCGCCGCCTATCCAGGTGGCGTGTGGTCTACCATTGTGAAGGTGATTGAGCCGATCGGCACGTTGTGGGTGAATGCGATCCGCATGACCGTCATCCCGCTGGTCGTCTCGCTCCTGGTCACCGGCGTGGCCTCGTCGCTCGACGCCCGCGCGGTGCGAAGCCTGACCGGTCGTTCGTTCCTGACGTTCTTCAGCCTCCTGCTGGTGGCCGCCGTCTCTGGACTGGTTGTGGTGCCCGGTCTTTTTGCCTGGCTGCCACTCGATCCTGCCGCTGTTGCGGCGCTCCGCGCCAGCAGTGGCGCCACGGCTGCCTCTCCCCAGTCGGTGCCCACCTTCACCGATTGGCTGGTGAACATCGTTCCCACCAATCCCATCAAGGCAGCAACGGATGGGGCCATGCTCCCGCTTGTCGTGTTCGCGACGGCCTTTGGCGTTGCGTTGTTGCAGGTGCCGATCGAACGCCGTGACGCCGTGGTGGCATTCTTCCGAAGCGTCGGTGACGCCATGCTGGTGATCGTACGAGCGATCATCGCGCTGGCGCCGATCGGCGTGTTCGCCCTGATGCTTCCCCTGGCCTCGCGAACCGGATCGGCGGTGGCCGGTGCGTTAGGCTACTACGTGGTGGCCATGGCGTTCGCCTGTACGGCCCTTATCGCCGTGCTCTATGCGTTCACCTGGGTCGTGGCCGGAGTGCCCCTCGCCCGCTTTGCCAAGGCCGTATTTCCGGCGCAGGCGGTTGCCGTCAGCACCAGTTCATCCCTGGCCTCGCTCCCGGCGCTCATCGACGGCGCCGAGCGCACGCTGGCGGTTCCAAAGGAGACCACCGGTGTCGTGTTGCCGCTGGCGGTCTCCACGTTCAAGGTCGGCTCCCCGCTCGTGTGGATGGTTGCGGTCGTCTTTCTCTCCCGCTTCTACGGCGTCCCACTTGCCCCAACGCAGTACCTGCTGGTTTCCGCTACCGCATTGCTGTCGAGTTTCAGTGTGCCAGGGGTTCCGCATGGCTGGTTGTTGGTGATTTCCCCGCTGCTGGTCACCATGAACATCCCGGCCGAAGGCATTGGCATGCTCATCGCCGTCGACGCCATTCCCGACATCTTTGCCACCACGTTGAACGTGACGGCAGACATGACGGCCGTGGCGACCGTCAATCGCGCCATGTCACGGGGCGTCAGCGCCCAGTCGTGACGACGGTGGCCCAGGCCACGAGCGCGTCGCACAAGGCGTCGAGTACCTGGGCATTCGTTCGACCTGACGACTTCCGCACGGCAAAGGAGTGATCGCCGTCGTCGAACAGCTCGAGTGTCGCGCGCGGCGCCAGTCCCCGCACCACACCCTCCAACAGCTCCAACGTCGCGAACTCGTCGCGCGTGCCCTGCAGGAAGAGCATCGGCACGTGCACACGAGCCAGGTGCTCGGCGCGCGTCACGCCGGGCTTTGCCGGCGGGTGCAACGGGAAGCCAAGGAATGCGAGCCCGCACACCGAGGGCAGGTGCCCACGCGATTCCGCCTCGGACGTCATTCGGCCGCCAAATGACTTCCCTCCCGCCACGAGTGGCACCCCGGGAAGCAACGCCGCCGCCTTATCGACCGCCGCGCGCACCGCCGCGCATGCGACATCGGGCGTGTCCACGCGCCCGCGCTTCCCCTCCATATACGGGAACTGGTAGCGCAGCGTGGCCGCACCGCGTGCCAGCAGCCGCGACGCAACACTCGCCAGGAACGGATGGCGCATGCCAGCGCCGGCACCATGCGCGAGCACATACGCGAATGTTGGATTCGCTGGGGCGTCCAACAAAGACGACACGGTCCCGTCACCTACGGTAATCCGATGCTCACTTGTCATGCCCATGGTCGAGCCTCAATTCCATTCATCACGCGTTGCCACGAGATTGCAGCCATGCGCCCCACTCTCGGAAGTGCCGTCGTCCTGTCACTTCACGCGGCGTTGCTCGCGTGTTCACCACCTGAAGCCAAAGACCCCAAAGCACCGCTCCTGGTTTTCACGGCGGGTAGCCTCACTCGGCCCATGAAGGCGGCGCTCGACTCGTTTTCGACCGCAACCGGCTCCACCTACCAGTTGGAAGCGGCGGGCAGCCTGGAAACCGCCCGAAAAGTCACCGAGCTGGGCAAGCTTCCAGACATCCTTGCCCTAGCGGATGTGGAGGTCTTTCCGCAGTTGCTGATGCCCAAGCACGTGACTTGGTTCGCGACCTTTGCTACCAATCGACTCGTCTTGGCAAAAAGCCCAAAGGCTCGCTTCGGTGGAGAGATCACTTCGACAAACTGGTGGACTGTCCTCCAAAGACCCGGCGTCGAGGTCGGTCGCGCAGATCCGAATGTCGACCCAGCCGGCTATCGCACTCTATTTGTCTTCCAACTTGCCGAGCGAGATGTTGGCCAAGCTGGTCTCGCTAAGGCACTCGAGGCCGCGAGCCCGCGCCGAAACATGAGGCCAAAGTCCGCTGAGCTCACCGCGATGGTGCAGGCGGGTGAGCTCGACTACGCCTGGGAGTACGAGTCCGTCGCCCGCGCGGCGCAGCTCGAGTTTGTCACGCTCTCTCCCCGCGTCGACCTTGGTTCACCCGCCGACAGCGCGACCTACGCCACTGCGTCCGCTCGCGTTCCCGGTGCGAGCATTGGCGATACGGTCACCATTCATGGAGCCCCGGTCCGCTACGGGATTTCCATTCCGGTCGGTGCGAAGAATGCGCAGTTGGCAGAACGCTTCGTGGCCTTTTTGGCGACTTCCGCGGGCAAGGAAATCCTTCGACGAGAGTACCTTCCCGCGCTGGACACCCTCGCGTGGACGGGTGCGAATATCCCGACGACCCTTCTCGCACCCGCACGTTAACGTGCTATGATGAGGAACGTCTAAGACGAGTCTCCCAATCGAGAGATCGTGAGCCGATGCCCAGAGTCCCGTTTACAGACCTGCCCGACGACGCTCGCGTGTGGGTATTTGGCGCGTCGGACCCAATAGCGGACGACAGCGCGCGCGCACTCCTCGATGCTGTTGACAGCTACCTGGAAGGTTGGGAAGCGCACGGCAATCCCTTGCGATGCGCACGCGACTGGCGTGACCGACGCTTCCTTGCGATCGGAGTTGACGAACGGTCGGCAGGAGCCAGCGGGTGCTCGGTGGATGCGCTCTTTCGCGTTCTCCAACAACTCCAGTCTTCTGTTGGTGCCACCATCATCGGGGGCGGTCGCATCTACTATCAGGACGAGCACGGTGACATCCAGTGCACGTCGCGACCGGAGTTTGCTCGCTTGCTAGCCGCCGGAATCGTCGAAGACACGAGCTTGGTGTACGACACGTCCGTGTCGACTGGCGCCGACTATCGGCAGCGTTTTGCGCGCCCGTTGGCCGAGTCGTGGCATCGCCACCTCGCCTGACGTAAGACCGCGCTACCTCGCCTCAGTCTTCCAGCCAACGATCGATATGCTCGGCGACGAACGCGTCGTCGGTGAGCTGTGGGTAGGTGCGGATCACGCGCTCGATTTCGGCCTGTTGCCCCTCCGACAATCGTTCGGATGGGTTCAGGCACCAGTTGCCCTTGAGAAGACCCCCACGTCGCAGCACTTCGTGGATACCGGGAATGCACCCGGAGAAGCCATGCGCCACGTCGAAGATCGCTCCGTTGGCATCGGTGAGGGCAGCGCCGGTACTGAGCAACTCGGCCACACCCTCGCCACGCTCGCGTACCACTTTTACCCGCGCGAGCATTTCCACTGCCGTATGCGTCCAAACGGCCCACTGGCCCAACAAGCCACCGACGATCCCGCACGTCACGCGCTGACCGCCCACAATGCAAGGCACTTTGGTCAGCAAGTCGGCGATGATTGCGTCATCGTTCCCGGTGTACAGGGCGACGTCGTCACGACCCGACTCGGCGATGGCACGCACCACGTCGATGGTGGCGTAGCGGTTGAACGGGGCGATCTTGATCGCCACCAACGCCGGGAGTTCCGCCAGTTCACGCCAGAACCGCCAGCCTAACGGGCGCCCGCCCACCGCTGGTTGGAGGTAGAAACCGATCAGCGGCAGCACGTCCGCCACTGCCCGGCAGTGTCGGATCAACTGGGCGTCCGTCAGGTCAGACAACCCGCCCAACGATAGCAGGACGGCGTGGTACCCCAAGGCGGCCGCCGTCTCTTCCTCGGCGACGGCTTGGGACGTCGGGCCGCACGCCCCAGCGATTAGCGCGAACGGAGTCGCGACTTCAGGACGCCATGTCTGTGCCGTTGTCGCCGCCAGTTCCAACACCGGGCGGTACAGGCCATGCTCGCGGATGGCGAATTGCGTGGTGTGGACTCCAACGGCGATCCCCCCAGCGCCTGCGTCCAGGTAGTAGCGGCTCAGAGCCCGCTGGTGTCGCTCATCCAGCGTGCGCCGAGGCGTCAAGGCCAACGGATGCGCGGGAACGACCTGTCCCGCCAGCAAGTGGCGGCGAACGTTCACCGCAACTCCCACCGCCAACGAGCGCGTAGTCTGCGCTTTGATGATCGCACGCTAGAAGTTCCCCCGCCGTTCCTGAAAGTTCGTCGCCTTCCCGAGCAACGGACGCTCGTGCCTGATCCACTCCGCCACCCACACCAGTAGCGTCTCCGCCGAAACGGTGGGCGGACCAAACAGCGAACGGCTGCGCGACGTGTTGCTGAGCAGCGCGTCGCTGGCCTCGTGACCCACGAGATGCACCTGACGATCGAGCAACCGTCCCAGCTCCAGCGCCACCGTGCGGATGGACAATTGTTCCGGACCCGTCACATTCACGACGAATGGAGGGCTGGCCGCCAGTGGGAGGCACTGTAGCACCTGTGCGCATGCGTCGCCTTGCCAGATCACGTTGGCATACCCCATCTCGACGTCGATCGGCTCGCCACGCCATGCCTTGGACGCCACGTCCACCAGCACGCCATATCGCAAGTCGACGGCGTCGTTCAGTCGCACCAACGACACCAACGTTCCGCGAGCCGTCGACGCATGCTCGAATATTCGTTCACGGCCAACGCACGTCTCGGCGTATTCGCCAACCGGACCGACAGGGTCGCTCTCTCGCGATCCTGCACTGTCGACGGGTACGAGCGGGTACACGTTGCCCGTAGAGAGCGCGACGATCCGCGAGCGCGGGAAGCGCTCGGCGACGAGTTGGGGAAGGATGACGTTGGTCATCCACGTTTGGGCCGGCGCGTCCCGTGTTCCGAACTTCTGGCCCGCCAGGTAAATCACGTTTGGAGCTTCCGGCAGCTTCCATAGCTGGTCGCGGTCCGACAGGTCGGCGGCGATGACGTCCGCGCCCGTAGCACGGATCCCCTCCACGGTTGCCGTAGAAGCGAAACGAGACACGGCCGTGATCCGTCGTGCGTCGCCTGTCTCGTCGGCTGCGCGCCGGGCCATGCGCACGCAGGTCGCCCCCATCTTGCCGCCGGCGCCTAACACCAACACGTCGCCCGGGCAACGCTCAAGGGCTTCAACTACTCCTGCCGTTGGGCGCGAGAGGAGCTCCTCCAGCTCCTCCACCGAGTGCGGTGCGCTCTGATCGGCTCGTGCGGTCGAGTGGATGGTCATGCCGTTGATGTCGGACGGACGAGTGCGCCGTCAAAACTGCACGTCTTATGCGTCGCGTCGCAAAACGGCTTACGAGCCGAGTGGCCGCAGCGACACAGGGCGATCGGCTTACCAGGCTCCGGAACGTACTCGTTGCCGGATCGGTCGACGATGCGCACGAGCGGCGCGTCTTCGACGGAAATCACGTAGGGGCCTCTTTCCTTTACGGTGATCGTAATGGCCGTCATGTGAACGCCCGAATGAGTGTTGAGGACTTCGAGACAAGCTAGCAGGTCGTCTTTTGCCACCCGGCACCTACGGGCCGCACGTCCGCATCCAATCCGGGACTCGGCAGGCCCGCCAGCCCCGTCAGGGCGCAGTGAATAGTCGAAATGCTGATGAATTATTGCTGAATTTCCCCAGTAATTCGCTCTTTCCGACTTCTTGGCGACGTGCTAGCGTACGCTTTCCGAAACTCCGTGACTGTCGGAACCTCGGCGAACGCCGCACGGATTCATCCCCCCGTTCGGACTGCAATATGACCACGAAAGTCCACGTTCTCGCGTTTGCGGGAATCTGCTGCGCGTTTGACGGCGTAAGCGCGCAGGAGAAGAAAGACACGGCAGCCGTCGTGCTCGACGCGATGACCATTCGTGGTGCGGAAGCGACGATCTCAACACTTCGTGTTCCGCTTGCGGTCACCGTCCTTGGGCCAGAACAACTGAAGTTCTCTCGCGGGTATGGGTTGGACGAAGCCCTGTCGCGCGTGCCCGGCGTGCTGGCGCAGTCACGGTACGGAAATCAGGACGTCCGCATAACGATCCGAGGCTTCGGAGCGCGTGGCGCTGGCGATCGATCGAATGCCGGCACCTCACGCGGGATCCGCGTGCTCATCGACGGGATCCCGGAGACTGAGCCCGACGGTCGCACCTCGTTCGACGGCGTTGATCTCTCCACGGCCCAACGAATCGACGTCATTCGATCGAATGCGTCTTCGTTGTGGGGGAACGCTGCCGGCGGCCTCGTGAACATCTCCACGCTTCCGCAGTTCGAAGAGGGCACCTTCGATGCCGGCGTCGAATCCGGCAGCTACGACTTGCGTCGGTGGACACTCCGCGGCGCCAGGAAGCTGGGGACGGCCAAGGTGTTCGGTGCGGTCAACCAGACGAGCTTCGGAGGTTGGCGCGAGTCGTCATCCAGTCGTCGCTCGCTGCTCAACGCGGGGCTATTTACCGGTGTCGGCGCTGCCACGCAGGTCGGCGTTTATGCCTATGGCACCAATAACCTGTTCCATATCCCGGGCCCCTTGTCGCGCGCTCAGGCCGATACGGCGCCAGACATGGCCAACCCGACGTACCTGTCTCGCCGCGAACGACGCTTCAATCGGCTTGGCCGACTGGGCGTGACCGTGGCGCACCAGGTCGCCGAGGGCCAGAAGGTGTCGGGCATGGCATTTGTGAACCCGAAGTACCTGCAGCGATCCGAACGCGGGACGTTCCGCGACTTCACGCGCTACCACACCGGCGGAAACCTTCAGTACACCGCCGCTGGTCAAGTGAATTCGCGTGTGCGAAGTGTCTTCTCGATTGGGGCCGACGAGGCGTACCAGGATGGTGCGATCCTGTTCTATGGCCTGTCCGCCAGCAACAACCGCGGGAGTGACCTGCGCGACAACAAGCGAGAGGGAGCGAACAACGTCGGCGTCTTTGTACAGGAGCAGCTGGACCTGGGGACGCTCACGACACTCACCCTTGGCGCGCGCTACGACAACATTCACTACATCTTCCGGTCCTTCATTACCCCAAAGCTCAACGACCAGAAGAACTTCTCCCGCGTCACGCCAAAGATCGGGTTGGTCTATCGAGCGACTCCGTCGCATAGTGTGTACGCGAACATCGGCGGAGGTGTGGAAGCACCCGCTGGCAACGAGACTGACCCTGCGGGAACGTTCGGTCAGGATACGATCTCTGGCATCAATCCACTCCTGGAGCCGATCAGGTCCACCACCTATGAAGTCGGCACGAAGTATGTGTCTGGGAGTCTTGGCTGGATCACATCGTTCTCGTACGACCTGGCGGCCTACCAGACCGATGTGACGAACGAGATCGTTCCATATCGCGGCGGTCGATTCTACTTCACGGCCGCCAAGGCTCGACGCCGCGGACTGGAAGCGGCTGTTGGTGCCGTGGGCGCACACGGCATTGCGATGGATGCCGCCCTTACCGTCAGCGACAACAAGTACCAGAACTACCACGTCGACTCGGTTCACTACTCTTCGGCACTCGCCGGTCACTTGGCCGACTACTCCGGCAACAACGTGGTGGGCGTTCCCAGCCTGTATGGCAGCGCGAACCTCCGCGTCGCACCACCCGCGCTGCGTGGCGCCGGTTTCCGAGTTGGTGTGTTAGGCATCGGGAAGTACTACGCGGACGACGCCAATCGGGTCGCCGTGCCCGGGTATGCGATCGTCAACCTCGCGCTGACCTATGGTCCGGCGGTCCGGATTGACCGATCAGTGGGTGCCCGAGTGCTCATCGGCGTCAACAATATCTTTGACCGCGCCTATATCGGCTCGGCGTTCCTCAACCCCGACGTCGTGGGTGGCGTGCCACTCGCGTTCGAGCCGGGCCTGCCGCGCAACGTGGTGGTCTCCGTTTCACTGGAGCGCCTGCGCTAGGCGCGCAGGTAATCCGGACGCCACCCTCGAACCGCCTTCTTGATGTCCGTGTGGGTCGGGAATTCGCCCGAGGCGGCCCGGCGCACCAGATCCGGCAACTCGGCGTCCGACGCGAATCGCAGCGCCACCATCTGGCGCGGTGACAAATCCGAAATCGCTCCGTGCAAGTCCGCCGGCAGCACACGTTGCATCCGGAGCGTCTCTTCCAGCCGGATCACGCGGTCCTGCACGCGCAACGCCATCACACGCGCACTCAGGATTCCGGCGACAATCGCCCATGCGACGAGCGCGGACCAAAGCTGACCGGTGCCTGGCGAGCGGATCAGATAGTAGGTCTGCATGGCGGCGTGCGCGGCCACGATGGGGAACGCGAAGAAGTGGAACAGCGGGAAGTAGCGCGTGTGGTTCGCGAAGGTCTGCGAGTCGGCCATGACGGTGTCTCGAGAGAGTTAGGATCGCTTCAAGGACGGCGTCCCGACCGTCGGCCGGGCGTTACAGAGATATTGTTCACGAATTGCGGCTGGCGATAGCGGCGCGGGCGAAATGCTTGAGCCGCGCCACAATCGCCTCCAGCCCAACCTCCCGAGTACCCAATCCAATACTCTGCATCACCATCCGAACGAAGTCGGAAGGAATGCCGATGGTGACTTCGGGGGGCTGCCCATTCACGGCCGAAAAGACCAGGGCGAGGAATGCCGCAACGGTGGGCGACTGTCGCGCATCAATCTGCGCGTGGAACTGCATGCGACCATCCAGAACCTCGGCGAAGAGACGGAGCGGCGTCTGGCACTCCGGAACCTCAGACTCCGCGCCCGCTTGAGCGAGTAAGCGCTCTGGTGCCGCCGGAAGCTTGCGCGCCAGCCCCACCAAGGCCTGCATCTTCTCCTCGCGGCCCAACGAGGAGAACCGAGTAAGCACCTTTTCGATTGTCGGTGGAAGGTCATCCGATGACATCAGTTACTCGCCTAAGGAACGTTCTCGTGACGCTAATAGGGGATGCGTGCAATTGCCGCCCCGGTTCGCGTATCCATTGGCCACGTTGCCCCTGTCCTCGACTCCCACGACGCCTCGTCAGTTCACCCCTGGACCCCACTTCGGCAACGCATTCTCGTTGTCACCCCAGCCATGGACCACCGTCAACGAGGCACCGCGTCTACAGCTAAGCCCTGAGCCCTAGATTGGCAAAACCGGGCGCCGACCGTCCGCTGCATCTGGCAATTAATTAATCGCTTAATTAATATCCAGCATGCCGTCCCGCCGACTCGACACGCCACGGAAACGCCGCGGACGCCCTCGCCACTCCGCGGCGCGGTCGCCGGACGACAAGGCGCTGACCGACCTCGACGCCAAGCGGCGCATCCTGGACGCCGCGGAGCAGCTCTTCGCCGACCGCGGCTTCACCGCCACCACCATCAAGCACATCGCCGATCGCGCGTCGGTGAACAGTGCCCTCCTGTATTACTACTTCGGCAGCAAGGAGCGCCTTTACACCTCGTGCGTGGAGCGCTTCGTGATGCAGCTGGCGGATACCGTCGACCAGCAGGTCGAACCGTCAGCATCCAGCGACGACGTGATTCGCGCCATTGTCGGCGCGCAAGCCTCGATGATCGTGCGCAAGCCTTACTTGCCCAAGCTCCTGGTGCGTGAGATGGTCGATGCCGAAGCCGCGCACGTCGTGGGTGCACTCAACGAACTCTCGCATCGCATGTTCCGCCGTCTGCGCTCGGCGATTGAACAAGGGCAGGCCGACGGTCGGTATCGCGGCGACCTGAATCCCACGTTCGCCGCCGTCTCCACCATCTCCCAGGTGGCGTACCTTGCCATGGCGCGCCCGCTCGTGGGCATCGTCCTCGGTCGCGGCTCCGGGGGCATAGGCGATGACGAGCTCACCGCCTTTGCGCGACACGCCAGCGACTTTGCCATCGCCGCCCTGCGTGCCACGCCAAATACCAGGAAGCCTAGTCGACCCGACCGACGACAACGCCCGAACCCGCACTCATCGTCCGCATGAGCCCGACCAGAAATCCAAACACTCGTCACGTGCTCGTCGTCACCCTGCTTCTGGCCGGGATCTCCTGCGCCCGCGGACCAGCCGAGGTTCAAGCTGTCGGCACCGTGGAAATGACGGAAACCGACATTGCCGCCACCGTCCCCGCTCGCATCGTACGCGTCTTCCGCGACGAAGGGGACACGGTGCATCGCGGCGACACGCTGGTGACCCTCTCCCAGGCGACGTTAGGCGCTGATCTCGACCAACGGCGCGCGCGTGTGGCCGCTGCCGAAGCCGACCTCCGCGACCTCGAAGCCGGCGCGCGGCCGGCCGAGCGCGAACGGGCGCAAGCTGAGCTACGTAGCGCCGAGGCCGATGCCGACCGCGCGCGCCGCGATGTCGAACGATTGCGGGCCCTCGCCGCTGCGGGCCACATCAGTCAGTCGCAGCTGGACAACGCCGAAGCCGTCGCCAAGGTAGCGACCGGCCGCCGCGATGCCGTCGCGGATGCGCTGCGGCTCGTCGACGAAGGCGCTCGCCCCGATCGCATTCGAGCCGCTCGGGCGGGACTCGCCAATGCGCGCGCCCAACTGGCCATGGCAGAGGCGACCGCCGCTGACCTCGTCCTCACCTCGCCCGTCGATGGCATCGTCCTCGGCCGGTACGCGGAACCGGGTGAGGTACTGCCCGCCGCCATCCCGGCTTTGTCGTTAGGCCAGCCGAAAACGCTTTGGGTGCGCGTGTACGTGGCGGCCCCGCAGCTCGCCGCCCTCCGCCTAGGGCAGGAGGCTAACGTCCGCGTCTCCGGCGCCGACGGTCAAACCGTTCGCGGCCGGATTTCGGCTATCGCTACGAGCGCGGAATTCACGCCGCGCGTTGCCCTCACGGAAAAGGAACGCGCCGACCTGCTCTTCGGGGTAAAAGTGGAGCTGACGGACACCGCAGCGGTGGTGAAGCCGGGCCTTCCGGTCACTGTCAGCTTCACCACGACAGCTACCGGTGGCCGGGGTGAGTAGCGGCGCGGTGGGCCCTCCGCCACCTCCCGCGACCGAAGGGTCGGCGGATGCCGTCAGCACCACGGGGCTGCGAAAGACGTTTGGCCATCTCGTCGCCGTCGAGGGGCTGGACCTCCGCATCCACCGCGGGGAGGTCTTCGGACTTCTCGGTCCCAACGGCTCCGGCAAGACGACCACCATCCGGATGCTCTGCGGCCTGCTCGAGCCAACAGCGGGGACCGCGGTCGTCGTCGGCTACAACGTCAGCACGCAGCGTGAGCTCATCCGCCGCCGCATCGGCTACATGTCGCAACGCTTTGGACTATACGACGACCTGACGGTGCGTGAGAACATCCTGTTCTATGCCCGGGTGTACGGCCTACGCGGCGTTCCCCTGCGTAGCCGCGTCGAGGAACAGCTCGACGACCTCGCCTTGCGCGCTCGCGAGTCGCAGCTGGCGGGAACCCTCAGTGGAGGGTGGAAGCAACGTCTGGCACTCGCCTGTTCAACGGCGCATCACCCTGACATGCTCTTCCTCGACGAGCCAACCGCGGGCGTCGATCCGGCCTCGCGCCGCCTGTTCTGGCAACTCATCTATGCCCTGGCGCAACGCGGCACCACCATCCTCGTCACCACCCACTACATGGACGAGGCCGAGCGTTGCCAACGCCTGGCGTTCCTATCCCGCGGGCGCCTCATTGCCCTGGGCACCGCGGCCGAAGTGACCGCGTCGTTCGGCCAGCCGACCATTGAAGACGTCTTCATCGCGTTGCAGGCGCGCGACGAAACAGACACCGCGCGCATCCTCAACGGCGCCACACGCGCCACACCCACGTGAGCCTGGTGCGCGGCGCATGACGCTATTCTCGCGTGTTCGCTCCTCGCCGTTCTGGCCCATGCTCTGGAAAGAGTTCATCCAGATGCGGCGCGATCGCTTGACGCTCGCCATGATGATCGGCATTCCGACGGTGCAAATCCTCATCTTCGGCTATGCCATCCGAACAGAGGTGCGGCATCTTCCCACCGTGGTGCTGGATGAAGCGCGGGGTGCCCAAAGCCGCGCACTCGTTCAGGCCATGGCAAACACCCGCAACTTCGACATCGTCGGTGACGTGTCCAGCCGCGAGGCCATGCGTGCCGCCATCGAACGCGGCGATGCCCGGGCTGCCGTGGTCATTCCGCCCGATTACACCAGGCAGCTGAAACGCCATCGCACGGCCACGGCTCAGGTGATCATCGACGCGGCGGATCCGCTGGCCTCCACGGCGGCGATTTCTGCCGCGGCGCTCGCCGCTCGCACCATCACCACCTCCGCGAATGCCGCTCGCGGCGAACCCATCCTCGACGTTCGCGTCAGGCCCTGGTACAACCCAGCGCTCGAGAGCGCGGTGTTCATCGTACCGGGCGTGGCGGCACTCCTGCTGACCCTGACACTGTTGCTGCTGACGGCAATGGCGATCGTGCGTGAACGCGAGCGGGGGACCCTTGAACAACTGATCGTCACGCCCATCACGCGCAGTGGACTCATGCTGGGGAAGCTCCTCCCCTTCGTGCTCGTGGGCTACGTGCAGATGACCGTGATCCTCTTTCTCGGTCACTTCGTCTTCAACGTCCCGCTACGCGGCAGCATCCCCCTGCTGTACGCGTTGTCGCTCCTCTTCATCATCGCCAGTCTTGCCCTCGGACTCTTCGTGTCCACCCTCGTCCGCACGCAGGGTCAGGCGATGCAGCTGTCGTTCATGATCATCCTGCCAACGATCCTGCTCTCGGGCTTCATGTTCCCCCGAGAGGCCATGCCACCGCTTGCTCAGTGGATCGGTAACCTCTTTCCCATCACGTACTACCTCCGCATCCTGCGCGGCATCCTGCTCAAGGGCGCTGGGCTCGACGCGGTGTGGAAAGACGTGGCGGCCCTCGGCGCATTCGCGGTCGTGTTGATCACGTTCAGCGCTCTGCGCTTCCGAAAGACACTCGACTAGCCGCTCAACGCGGACGCGTCATCGACGAAAAATGGCGTACCCAGCCGACGCGGGCCGTCCAGCGACTTACATCCGTGACTCCCTGCACGCGACCCTCGAGCCAGACCGAGTGTCGGCCGGCAGGCCCAATCCACCGCTCGACACCCACGCCCGCAGTGGCACCAAATCGGTTGGCGTTGTAGCGCTGGTCGAGCGGGAGCGTGCCAAAGGAACTCGATAGGGCGTGGACGGCGAGCCCGACTGAGGCGTACGGAACGAGTCTCGACGTTGACGATCCGCCCAAGAGTCGAAGGGACACGGTCCCGGCCAGGTCGTACACAGTGGACTTGTAGCTCTCGTCGTCCTGCGGCACGTACTCGCGATGAGGACCGGCAAACCACACGGCGTCCCCAGTCAGGCGAACGCGCGGAGTCCAGATCCAGCCAAGGTCCACCAGCGCGCCTACCTCACCCCCCGTGACGTCGTGCGAAGCGCGCCCGCCACCAGCGAAAACCCCAACCCCCCCTGATGCAGTCACACCGACGTGGGCGCGGGTCGCTTGCGCGCCGATGGAGCCAACGGTCGGGCCCGCCACCGGCAGAAGCACCAGCTCGATCAATACGAGCAGACCTCGGGTATCAGCTCTCCATTCCATGAGACGATCCTATTGAATGTCAGGGGAGAACGCACCGGGTACGAGTCCACTGGACACGCGAGGGCGTCCGCGTAGCGCAGCTCGTTCACGTTGCGTCGTCGCCGCTCCATGCGTTATTGCATTGATATGGCTCTGAACCGAAGCCCCCAGCCCAGCACCCCGCGATCCGGCATTGCCCGGGACCTCGCGGTGTTTGCTGTCTGCTGCCTCATCGTGGCGGCTCTGGTCTTCGATGCCAAGGGCAGGCGCGCTGGCCGCAACTCGGTCGAGGCAGCGATCAGTGCAGGAACCCGCTACGCGGACTCCTTGGCCAGCGCTTCGGCCCTCACGCCGGCGGAATCTATCCAAACAAAGGACGCCGTCGCCGCGCTCTACTTCGAACGACTTCGTCTTGGCCTGGGCAGTCCATTCCGACTCATCGACCAGTCGCAGCGGGATCCGTTGCTACCCGTCGCCGTGCGGTCGACGATTGGACACGCGATTCTCTCGCGAACCGCTGTTGGCGAGGCATACCTCATAGAACCGGCAGCCCTGACGATGCTGGCGCTCTCACCCGACGCCGGGCTGCGTCAGGCCAAGGCGCATTTGGCCTTGATCGACTCGCTCGTCCGCTCGCATCAGGATCCGCGCGTTGGTGAGCTGACGGTCCGGTTGGCGTATCGTCTCGCCTACGCAGCCGGGCACGTGTCACGGCGCGCCCCTGAAATCGCGATTCAGGTAGCGTCGCAGAGTCGCGATAGGGTGCTGGCGATTCGGGACGCTCGATCACTGACGCGAATGGCGCTCGCGCGCGGGCTTGACGCGTTGCAGCTGCTCGAAGAGTGGCGATCCAAACGCACATTGCTCGTTGAACGTCCGGTTCTCGTTCAACTCTCTGGTCGCGCCGAGGCCCAGGCGGTGGAGGAGCTGCCGTCGGTTCTGGCTCGCATCGCGGCGATCACGCGACTCGCGCCCGACACGAGTGCCTCTGGTGGATTCGTCCCGCTCCTGCGCGACGGACTCGCTAGGCGCATGGCCGGGCTCGCGGAGCTGCGTTCTTCTCCTCCCGAGGCACCGATCGCTGTCACGGTCAGTGGATACGCCGCGTCGATCTCCGGGGGAAGCAAGCCGCAAGAACTCCTCGTCAAGCGGTTTGTCGACGGCTCGCGAAACGAAGAGACACTGGCTGGCGAATTCGCCCTGCTGCGGTCACGAATGGAAACGCCGCCCGCAGAAGCCGCGATGGCAGTCCTGACAGCCGGCGTGTCGCTTCGTCCGTACGCGCAGGAACGCGCGTGGCTCCCTGGCGAGTCGGCGCCAACGGTTTCGGAGCTTCAAACACGCTACGGGTTGGCCAGTATCGAGTTCGATGCCAATGTGCCCACGCGTTGGCGTCCGTACTACCGTCAGGCATTGGACAACGCGATTTCTGACATGCGTCGCGTTTTTCCCGCGTTCAGCGTTGCGGGGCTCCGTGTGCGGTTTGGCGAGAGTCCACTCGGCGACCGTGCCCTGGCCATGCACGATCCAGTCTCACGAACCGTCTATTTCCCGGTCACCAGTGGCGCGGGTGTGATGGCGCATGAGTTTGCGCACGACCTCGACTGGCAAGCGGCACGGCGCCGGTACGGCGCAACGGTCGGCTATCGCACGGATCGCGCCGTTCGGCAGCAATCGGATTGGTTGGCCGGGGCGGTCCGGCGAATGGCGAGCGCCGAGCGAAGCCGCAGGGACACCGGGAACGAGGTGGACATCGAGCGGCCCACGGAGGTCTTTGCCCGGAACGTCGACTGGTTCGTGAGTGCGGCGTTGGCGCGCGACGCCCGCATGAATGGGTGGCTTTCGGCCGCTCAGGATCCGGTGTTGACCGGCTATGCTTCAGCTGCAACGCCAGAGGCTGCCCGTGATGGTGGCGAGGCGACATTGCGAGCGCTCGATGGTATCTCGGCCCCAGGTCCAAAACTGCGCGCGTGGTTCGATGATCTGTTCGGCGCCGGTCGCAAGGTCAGCGTGCATGAGTCCGTGCGTCGGGTGTTGGAGGTGCCGATCAACGCCGGCGAGTTGCGCCGCGAACCATCACAGTTCATCGGCCTGGACGCAGCGGCTGCCCAGCTACGGGCCGTGCCCCAGACGGGGTCGGCGTGGTCGTGCTTTCTGGACGTGCTCGCCGGCCGCAACGCCGACCGGGCCGCCGCACGCGCCGTCGCACAATATGCGGCAGAATCCCGCGCCCGCGGGATCGTCCAGCGGTGGGCCACCTTGAGTGCTGGTGCCGGCGAACGCGCCCCGTGGCGGATGCGTGCGCTGACCGGAGGACCATGGGCCCCGGCCGGCCGCGATCAGCTGACGCAGCAATTGCGCGACGCGATCCTGTGGCACGCGTTGCGAGACCCCGGCCCGTCCGACGTCCTCGCACGCGCTATTCGCACGCCAGACGCCGACTGTAGTCGTTAGGCCTTCTCGCTCGGCGACGCCGGACTCGAATCCGCTGCGCCCGCGGCCGCGGCCGTCGTAGCGTCGACCGCCGCGCCGTGAACCACCACGCGCCGCGTTGGGAAGGCGAAGGCAATGCCTTCGTCACTCAGACCGCGGATGATCCCAAGGTTCACCGCTTGGCGCGTGTCCATCGCCACGTTGTAATCCGGCGTGTCCACCCAATACACCGTCTCGAACTCCAGCCCCGATTCCCCAATCTGGTAGAAGTGCGATCGATCGAAGCGAGCCGTGGGGATGTGCTGAATGATGTCGCGAAGGATCCCCGGGATTCGCTCGACCACGTCAGGTGGCGTATCGAGAGAGATGCTAAGCGTGATCACCACGCGGCGCTGCTGCAGCAGCGTCATGTTCCTCACGCGACTCTTCAGGAGGTCCGTGTTCGAGAAGATGACGAGCTCGCCGGACAGCGCGCGCACGCGCGTCGTCTTGAGCCCGACCTTCTCGACCGTTCCGTTCAACGCATCTACGGCGATGCTATCGCCCACCACGAATGGCTTGTCGACGACTATGGAAAGTGCGGCGAAGAGGTCACCCAGGATGTTCTGTACGGCAAGGGCGACGGCGACGCCAGTGATACCCAGTCCCGTGACGAGTGTGGTGACGTTGATGCCGAGGTTCTGCAGCGCCACGAGGCCCAGCACGAGCCAGAGGGCAAAACGCGCCAGTGCGCCAAACGCGGCAATGGTCGTGGCGCTGGATCGGTCCTGACCTCGCTTGACCGCCCACTCGTGCAGCCAGTACGCGATGAGCCCGTTGCCCCACACGGATGCCTGGAGCACGAGGGCGATGATCGACAGGTATCGCGCGCCTTCACGAACGCGATCCGGGACATCGAGGGCCTGAAGGGCCGCAACGAGTGAAACAACGACGATGAAGTAAGCGCGAGTGCGACGCAGCAAGTCGACCGCGACGTCATCGGCATCCGTATCCGTCCTCTTTGCCAAGTCCGCCAATCGCTGTGTAACAACGCGTCGAATCGTAAAAAGGACGACCGCGACCACGGCGAAGATCGCGCCGGCGAGAAGCCACGTTCTCGCGGAGTTGCCGAGGAAGACAGCGTCGAGAGGGTCCATACGGTCGAAATGTGGGACTTGGGCGCCAGCCGACGGAGGTTTGGTTGCCTGGGCAGAACTGTGCGGTATACCCGTCGCAATGTAGCAAGGGTTTCTTCGGGCGAGTCGGCGAGCCGCCGCATAATTATTGAAAAGAGATCGAGCTTTCTTGACATGCTCCGTGCCGACCCGTAGCGTGGCAGTGCCCCCACGCGTAAACGATTGCGCCCTAGCGGCGACCGTGTATACAAAACAGTAGACGAAGGAACCCAACGCCTGCTGTGATCGACCTGACGGACGCGGCTTCGACCTCCTGAATCCCCCAGCCACACGATGTGTGGCCCTGTTGTCTTGCAGTTTCTCCAACCCCACCCCCACCGCTCACTGGAGGAGGCTTCATGGACACGACTCGTTCATCAGGGCGACACATTCGCCGTGTTGGGCGTCCGATCCTGGCCACCGTTGCGCTGCTGTTGTTAGGCGCCACGGCACAGGCACAGACCGGCGCCATCGCGGGGACGGTGTCGGACGGTACTGGACGCGGACTTGGCGCCGTTCGGCTTCAAGTCATCGGTTCGCAGAACTTGGCGACTGGTACCGATGATCGCGGACGCTTTGTGATTCGTGGCGTTCCAGCCGGCGCGCACAGTGTGCGTGCCACGCGCCTCGGCTTTCGGCCCGAGACGCAGTCGATCACCGTGCGATCTGGCGACACCACGCGGGTGAATTTCACGCTCGGCGAAAGCGCGGTGGAATTGTCGCAGGTCGTCGTGACGGGGACGGGGGGCGCGGTGGAAAAACGTCAGGTCGGTGCTTCGATCGGCAACGTGGACGCGTCGAAGCTCACAGAGCAGATCGCGGTGCCGGACGTGGGCCGCATGCTGTCGTCCAAGGTCACCGGGCTCCGTGCGACCACCGTTGGTGGTGGTGTGGGCACCGGCCAGGACATTCGTATCCGGGGCGTTGCCTCCCTGTCGCTCAGCCAGCGACCGGCGATCTACGTCGATGGCGTACGCGTCGACTCGCGGGCGACCGAGTGGTTCAATAGTGGCGCCTGCTGCTCGTTCGGCGGCGGTGCCTCCACGGACCGGCTTGGCGACCTGAACCCCAACGACATCGAGCGCGTCGAGGTCTTGAAGGGTGCCGCAGCTGCAACGCTGTACGGCTCCGAAGCGACCAACGGCGTCATCCAGATCTTTACCAAGCGCGGTCGCTCCGGCGAGCGGAACACGGAGTGGAACCTCGGTTTGGCCAGTGGCTATCAGGAGCTACGCCACAACCTGCCAACCACGCAGTTCCCGCGGTTCACCGGTCCGGATGGCACGCGCGCGCTGGATGCCAACGAGACCATGATCCAGAAGGGGCCGTACTATGGCATGGACCTCAGTGCGGCGGGCGGCACGCAGCGCAGTACCTACTTCACGTCCACCCAGATCAGCAAGGAAACCGGCTCCATCCAGCCGAATGACCAGCTGAAGGGAACATTGCGACTGAATCTCTCCTTCGCGCCAAACGACAAGGTGACGGTGGAGACTCGGTCCGCCTATGTGCGCGACCGCATCAACGAAATCCAGGCAGGAAATAACTGGACGGCGCTGTTAGGCAACGCCATCAACGGCGACCCTCGCACGGCCAGCAAGACTCGTCCGTACGGCGAAGCGTGGGTGCCGGTGAAGGACATCAAGACGATGACCACGCAGTCCGACGTCGACCGTTGGACCGGCGGCTTGACGGTGAACTATTCCATGCGTCCCAACCTGACGCAGCGCTTCACCGTCGGCGTGGACGCCGTCAACGATCACAAGAACCGCTTCTTCCCGTACGCAGGCGCCTTTGGTCCGGCCGGCGTCACCAACGGACAGAAGAACCTCGGCCTGCGCAACTACAAGACGTACACGATCGACTACCTGGCGTCGTACAACTTCAAGCTGCCATTCGGCATCGAGTCGGCGCTGTCTGCCGGTGGCCAGGGCTTCTGGGATATCGAGAGCCTGTTGTACGGCATCGGCAATACCTTCGCCGGCCCAGGCGTCAACTCGATCAGTTCAGCTGCAACGACACAGTCGGCGGAAGCCTACACCAAGACGGTGAACCTTGGCTTCCTGGCGCAGGATCGCTTCTCCATCAAGGACCAGCTCTTCATTACCGCTGGTATCCGCATCGACGGCAACAGCGCGTTCGGCAAGGACTACGGCTACAAGAAGTATCCGAAGGTCGACGTCTCATATGACATGTCGAAGGGTGGCTATCTGCCAAAGTTCTTTAGCGCGGCACGCGTGCGCGCGGCGTACGGACAGGCCGGCAAGATGCCCGGTCCATTCGACTCCTTCACGAGCTACGCCTCCACGCCCGTCTTCACGAGCGGCATCGGTATCGTCCCCCTGAACCCAGGCAACGCAGACTTGCGTCCGGAGAAGTCGACGGAAACGGAGTTTGGGTTCGAGTTCGGTGTCCTGAACGACCGGCTTGGCGTCGAAGCCTCGTACTACAGTCAGAAGACGAATGACGCCATCGTGCCAAAGACAAATCCGCCCTCCAGTGGATTTACCCAGTCCAGGAGCGTCAACATCGGCGAGATCCAAAACAAGGGCTGGGAAGCGTCGGTGAACTATCAAGTGTACGCGACCTCGCGCACCGACTGGACGACCGGGGTGAAGCTGGATGGCAACAAGAACGAGATCACCGATCTCGGTGGCATCAACCTCGGCAACAACAACTTCCGGCTGCACTATCCGGTCGGTGGTGTGTGGGATCGAAAGCCCACGGGCTTCTCCGTCAAGACGACGGGCACTGACCCGACACTGGGCGACTGCACGAAGCTGTCATATGGATGTCCGACGACAACGCGATCGGATACGGTCGTCTATTTCGGCCCCGGCCTACCGACGACGAACGCATCCTGGTCCAACCAGGTGCGCTTCCGTCAGTTCACCTTCTACGCGCTCTTGTCGATGGAACGCGGCGCGTTCTTCGGCAACGGCGACCGTCCGTATCGCATCCGTCAGGGCGGGTCCGACGAGTACCTCAGCCAACTCGGCCCGAACGGCGAGCGGACCTTCAAGGCGGACTCGATCAAGCAATTTGCCAGCATCCTGAACTACATCGACAAACGGGATAACGTGCGACTGCGCGAAATCTCGCTTGCCTGGAATGTGCCCGACCGCCTCAGCAGCGCCTTTGGCGTCGGTCGTACGTCGGTCACGCTCTCTGGACAGAACATCATGTGGTGGGACGATTGTCACTGCGTCGATCCGAACATGAACTGGGCGGGCGCGAGCTCGTTCGGGTTCAACAACGGATTCCTGATGCAGCCGGCCCCGCGGGTCTTCCGCATGCAGATCCGCACGCGCTTCTAGCCACTCGCCTACCTCAACTCGAGATGACCAACATGAATCTCAATCACCCAATGCCTCGACGAGTGGCAACCCACCTGGGCGCCGCTGCGTTGCTGCTGGCGGCCGTGGCTTGCAACGGCGTCCTGGACGTCCCCAACCCGCAGGCCTTTGGCGATGACGCGCTGAACAACGCGATCATCCTCAAGACCGTGACGGATGGTGCGGAGGGCGTGCTGCACCAGGGATACGACGACATGATCGTCGTATCCGAACTTCTCAGCGACGAGATGGAATCGTCATCGACGTGGATCGACTGGGAGGACATTTCCGAGGGCCGCGTGCGACATGACTGGGCAACCGCGGGTTCGTTCTCAGATCCCCAGAACCAGCTGTTGCGCGCGCGCTTTGCCGCGCAGAGTGCGAAGGAACGTGTGGACAAGGTGCTTGGCGCCGGGGCGGCAACCAGCCCGCTACGCGCCCAGGTGCTCATGGTGGACGCACTGGCCGACCTGCTGATTGGTATGGGATGGTGCGAAGGGCCGCTGACTTCGAATGCGGCACGGTCACCGGACACTGAGTTCTTCAAGCAGGCGGTCACGAAGTTCACGACAGCGCTAACCGCCGCTCAAGCTCTCACCGATGCGGCGGCGAAGACCAAATGGACGGACGTCGCCTACGCGGGACGCGCCCGAGCGAACCTGTTGGCCGGAAACTACGCAGCCGCGAATTCCGACGCGCAGGCCGTGTCGGCAGCGTTCGTGTACAACGCCGTCTACTCGGAAGGCGCCGCCGCCACGCAGAGCATTACGGGCAACCAGTTCCACCAGAACCGCAACCGCTCAGGCACGCTGCGTCGCATGTATCACGCGCGCGTCCATGAGGTGGATCCGGGTGGCACCGGCGAGGCCTACCTGCGCGACTGGTTCGACAATACGAAGGACGACAAGCGCATGGCTGTCACGCGCAAGACCGGCCAGCTGGGTGTGAACAACCGCTTCGCGTACTACGGCATCGCCAAGTATTCGGACCGCGGCGCCGCCATTCGTATGCTATCGAAGACCGAGATGACGTTGATCCAGGCCGAGGTGGCGATGCGGAACAATGATTTTGCCACGGAAGCCACGCTTCTGAACTCGCTGCGTACGCGTGCCGGCATCGCGCTGCCCGCGATGACCGTACCGGCGAACGCCGCGGACGCTCAAAAGGCACTCTTGAACGAACGCATGGCCGAGTTGTTCGTGGAAGGCCATCGGCTGCAGGACCTGGCTCGCTTTGGTATCACGAAGGCGACCTTTGATGCCGGCGGTGCCACGGGTTCGGCGCGCGCGACGAAGCTTCCGTTGTCGCGTACGGAGATCCTGAATAACACGAACATGAAGGATGGCAATGGCTCGTGCCCGAACGTCACGCCGTAGTTCGGGAGGTGGGTTGGCCGTCAGCATGAACGGACGGGGCGAGCCAGTGCATCGGCTCGCCCCGGCTTGCCCTTAGCCCGGAGCGCCTATCGATGTGTTGGGTGTCAGCGAAAGGTCCGCACGTGCACGATGTGGTTGTCAGGTCGCGAAGAGAGTTCGTGGCCAACGCGGTCACCACGGCGGGCGGCCTGTTGGTGGCCAGTTCGGTGTTGGCGTGTGGCGGAGGCGACGGCGGGACGCCGGTGACTCCGCCGCAAGTCGGAGAGATCAGTGGCTTGGTCAGCGACACCGGGGGAGCCGCACAGCCAGGACTTGGCTCCCTGATCCTGATGTACAACGACGGACGCCACACGGGTGATCGGGCTGCGCCCGATGCCAACGGGCGGTTTCGATTTACGAATGTTGCACCTGGAAACTACCAGCTTCGCTTTCACGCGCCTGGGTTGGCCATTGTGCCGGAACCATTCCCCCACCCATTGCGATTCTCGGTGGAGGCCGGAAAGACGACCGATGTGCCGGTACGCATCAAGCTCGGCAACTACAACTCCAATCTGGTCGAAATTTACTCTGGTGATGACTTCTTTCAGCTTCAACCCGATGGGCAGGAGGGCGGGGAGACCGTCGTGAAGCTCGGGACGCTCGTGTGCTGGTACAACGTCGGGACGTCCGTGCACACGGTAACGGGTGGGCCCTGGGTGGACTCCGGTGATTTGCAGAAGTCGCAAGCGTACATCTGGACGGCAAGCGAGACGGGGTTGTTTGCCTTCTCATGCAAGTACCATCAGCCGGGGCAGCGTGGAACGTTGCGGGTGACGACGTAGCGTCGCGGAGCACACAGCACCGCACCGGCTTGTTGCGTAGCACAGCTGGTTTGCATCGCTCACTGGGCGATTGTCGGTATTGTCGGTCGAATTCCCTCACTTGGAGACCCGCCATGTACTCCCCCTCCGCGAGGTGGGCAAGGGCCGGACGCGCGATGATGTGCGCTGTCGTCGTGCTGGTCGCGCCAGCTTCCATTGTTGCCCAGCAGGTCAGCTACTCCCGTGCGGAACAGCTATTGTCGTGGAACACCGATCGCCTGGTCTCGGGCGACCAGGTGAATCCGCAGTGGATGAAGGACGGCAGCCGCTTTTGGTACCGGAACAAGACCTCGACCGGCGCGGAGTTTGTCCTGATCGACCCCGGGTTGAACCTGCGCCGTTTGCTCTTCGATCACGTGAAGCTGGCGACGGCGATGTCCACCGCTGGAGACACGGCGTTCGACGGCAACAAGCTGCCCTTCCAGACCTTCAAGTTCGGGAAGGACGGCGACGACGAGAATGAAATCGAATTCAACGCCAACAAGAAGCGCTTTGTCTGCAACATCACGTCCTACAAGTGCGTCGTGGGCGATACCCTGTCCAGCGACGTGCCGTTCGTGCGATCGCCGGACAAGAAGTGGGAGGCGTTCATCAGCAAGAACAACCTGTGGATTCGCGACGCGGCGAGCAAAAAGGACAGCACGCAGCTCACCACCGATGGCGTCGATTACTTCGGGTACGGGACCACGATGCCGCGTCCCAGCCAGCTGCAACGACCGCAGCCCGTGCGGCCGCAGCTCCGCTGGTCGCCGGATTCCAAGCGCATTGCGGTCATGCGACAGGACGAGCGTAACGTCGAACACATGCACTACATCTCGTATACGCCGCAGCGGCCCAAGCACTACTCGCAACCGTACGCGCTCCCCGGCGATACCGCCGTGCCCTATCCGTACATCCACCTGATCGAGGTGGCCACGAAGTCCAATGTGGTGGCCAAGATCAACCCCCGTCCCAACCAGCTGTCGATCGGAGGCTCCGTGCGCGACTCCGCATGGGCCGAAAGCAGCGAGAAGGTGCACGTGTCGTTCTATACGCGTGGCTCCAAGAGCGCCTACCTGGGCGAAGTAGACGCCAAGACGGGCGACTTCCGCGTGATTGCCCGCGACACGGGCAAGACCTATGTCGAGATCAGCAATCCCCAGGACCCGGGGTCGTTCTACGTGACCAAGGACCTGAAGGATGCGTTCTGGTGGAGCGAGCGCGATGGCTGGGGGCATCTCTATCGCTTCGACGGCGGCGGCGTCACGAACGTGTCATCGATGAACGGTGAGGGCGGTATGACCATGGCCCCGGAGCCAAAGTCGCAGCTGACGACTGGGGCCTGGCAGGTGGGTCAGATCTCGTACGTGGATGAACTCACCAAGACGATCTACTTCACGGCGCGTGGCCGCGAGCCCAATCGGTTCCTCTACTACGCCGCCCTGTACAAGATGGGCTTCGACGGAAGCGGAGTTACGTTGGTCACGCCCGAAGACGCCAACCATACGATTTCGTTCAGCCCCAACGGCAAGTACTTCGTCGACTCATATTCGCGCATCGAGTCGCCGTCGGTCTCCGTCCTGCGCGCTGCGGCCACAGGGGCCGTGATCCGCAAGCTCGAGGAGGCAGACATCAGCCGGCTCAAGGAAGTCGGCTGGCGTCCAGCCCAGGTGTTCACCGTCAAGGCGCGCGACGGTATCACAGACACCTACGGCGTGTTGTACCTGCCACCCAAGATCGACACAACCAAGAAGTATCCGATCATCACCAACATCTATCCGGGGCCACAGGTCGGCTCCGTGGGCGCCTGGAGTTTCAAGAACGGTGGTGAACCCGCGGCACTGGCGGAGCTCGGCTTCGTCGTGATCCAGTACGATCACCTCGGCACGCCCCTTCGGTCGAAGGTGTTCCACGACAACTATTACGGCTTCTTTGGCGACAATGGCTTGCTGGACCACATCACCGCCATCAAGCAGCTCGCGTCGCGCTACAAGTTCATCGACGTCGACAAGGTGGGCATCTTCGGGCACTCCGGCGGCGGCTTCGCCTCAACGGACGCCATGCTGCGATATCCCGAGTTCTTCAAGGTCGCGGTGAGCGGTGCCGGGAATCACGACAATCGCAGCTACAACATCTATTGGGCCGAGAAGTACCAGGGCCTCATGAAGCGCGATACCGTGCGCAAGACCGACAACTTCGAGACATCGGCCAACAAGACCATGGCCAAGAACCTGCAGGGGCACCTCCTGCTCATGCACGGCGACATGGATGACAACGTCCACCCGGCCAACACGGTGCAGGTGATCGACGAACTGGAAAAGGCGAACAAAACCTTCGACCTGGTCTGGGCGCCAAATCGGAACCACGGACTCAACGAGCCATACTTCATTCGGCGCCGCTGGGACTACTTCGTGCAATACCTGATGGGAGCAACACCGCCAGAGAACTACCTCATCACGCAGCCGGTCGATGGACGTTCAGGTGCAACGCCGGAACCGTTGGACGATGACGACCTGCCCGACGGATTCCCGTATTGGAAGCCCTTCCGAATTCCCCAGTAGCTCCTCCCTTCCATCTTCCTCATGCAATCGAGCTACCATGTGAACGCGATGGCCATCCGCCATCGCGTTCGCACATCCATCCTGTTGTTGCTGTGCGCGGTCTCCCTCCCAACACGTCTTCGGGCGCAAGGTGTCACGGTCAGTCGGTGGCTGACCATCGGCCCCATACCGGCACGCGTGCCGTTTGGCGCCGCGTCCGCGGACTCCTCACTGCTCGATGCCACTCGGCTCCCGACCATTCGGGTGTGGCCGGCGGCCGGCGACTCCCTAGTCCTTCCCAACGCCGGTCGTCAGACATGGCGTGACGCATCACTCGTGGTCAGCGGAGGCCAAGGCGTCTATGGACTCATATACGTCATGGCGGACCGATGGCAGCACGTGACGTTGGTTTTGCGGGTAGTAAACCGGGCGGCCCGGCGCCTGTGGGGGGAGGGCCCCCGGCTGCAAGGTTCCCAGGCCGACCTCGCGCAAGGCAAGCACCTCCTGCTCGTGCAACAAGTCGCAGCGAGCGGTGACGCGTACCTGGGCGTCGAGTTGAAAATCACCAGTACAACGCCCGGCGCGTCGCTGACCACCACGTTGGACCCGAGCCGGCCCGGCACCTTCGCCGACTTCCATGCCGTGGGTTCAGTCACGACCATACGCCTGAGCCGCGATGCAAGAGCCGCGGCGTATGTAGTCCGACGTGTGGACAGCGACAACGATCGCTCGACTTCGGTGATGTCGATTCGCGAGGTGCCATCCGCCCGCCTGCTCGGCGAAGTGTTGAGCGGCGAGCCATCGAGCCCCGAATGGGCACCCGGTGGCACGCGCCTCGCCTACCTCACGACGTCGGACAAGAAGGACGCACCCGGCCGAGACCTCATCGTGTGGAACGCGGCCAACAACGAGCATACGCGCGTGCTCCGCGGCGAATCGGTCATGCAGATCGTCGGATGGTCTCCCGATGGCGCGTCGATCTACTACACCGGAATGGCACGCTCACCGAGCGTTGCACCACCAAAGCCCGGTGAAGCCCGCCGCATGACGGAGGTCTGGCAACGCTTCGATGCCTCTCCGGAGAAGCTGCAACTCTACGCCGTCAACGTGAGCGATGGTGCGCGGACCACCCTCAGCGGCGACTCGGCATACGGCATCGCCGGGGCCGCGCTTTCGCCCGATGGGCGATCGATCGTCTTCTCGCGTTCGGCGCACCATCACGATGCCCCACCGTGGTTGCACGCCGAGCTATGGACCATCGATGCGGCAACGCTCGAGTCTCGGAAACTCATCACGCTCGAACGTCAGGCGTTCTCTGCGCCCTCCTCGTTCGCCTGGTCGCCCGACTCCAAGGCCGTCGCCTTTTGTGCAAGCGCCAAGGAACTGCTCAAGGGCGAGGATCCAACCTTCTCTGTCTATGAGAACAAGTTGTACGCCATCAATGTGGACAAACCCTCGCTCGTGCACCTGAGCAGCGGGTTCATTCCCTCGGTGGGCGTCCTGAGTTGCGGGTCACTCACCTGGAATGCGGCAGACGGCCGGATCTATGTCAACGCGGACGCGGGGGCACGGAACATACCAGCTCGAACGAAACGAGCCGTGACCTCGGCGTTGGAGGTGACGACGCTGGAGACCATGAGTGTACCCGGTGAGGTCGTTCAGACGTTCGATATTCAGGGCACCACAATGCTGTCGGCGAGTGAGACACCAACATCGCCGGCGATCATTCATCGCGTCGACGTTGCCTCTGGTGCAGCGAGCGAATTCGCACGACCAAACGCGCAGAGTCTGGCGGGTGTCGACCTGCCGGCGTGGCACCCATGGAGTTTCAAGAACACGCGTGGTGAAGCGATCGAGTCCTGGTACTGGCTTCCACCAGGTTTCGACTCAACGCGCACGTACCCAATGATCGTGCATTACTACGGCGGCACGATCGGAATGAAGAAGAACTTCGAGCAGCGCCTCCTCTGGTTTGCCTCGAACGGCTATGTGGTGCTGTTCATTAATCCCGCCGGTGCCCCGGGGTACGGTCAGAAGTTCTCCAACTACCATATCAACGACTGGGGTTTCCCTGCGGCGACAGACCTCATCGAGGGCACACAGCAGTTCCTGCAGTCGCATCGATATGTCGACGCCGCGCGTGTCGGCAACTTTGGCCACTCATACGGTGGCTTCATGACGATGCATCTGCTGACGCGAACCAAGATCTTCCGCACCGGCATTGCAATCGCTGGGATCAGTAACATCGCCGATTACTGGGGGCGCCGGCGCAACCGGCTACAGTTACACCGATGGCACCTGTCCCGGATGCTATCCATGGAACCGCAAGGACATCTACATCGACCGCTCACCACTGTTTTCAGCAGACAAGATCACGTCGCCGTTGCTGCTGATACATGGCACGGATGACACCAACGTCGTACCGACGGAGTCCGAGCAGATGTTCACGGCGCTGCGCATGTTGGGTCGGGAAACGGAGCTGATTCACGTGCAGGGCGAGAATCACGGCATCAATTCGCGGCCGTCAGTGGAATTCACGCGCGACCGCATCATGCTGGACTGGTTTGACAAGTATCTGCGAGACCGGCCCGCGGCCTGGTCGGCTCGATGGGGGCCTGGTGGGGTCATGAAGCTGGTGCCGTCCGGACCCTGACGAACATCCGGCTGGCGGAGTGAATGCTCGCTCCGCCAGCTGCTACTTGCCGACGCGGGACCGCGTCCAAAGTGCAATGACGCCGCACCGCACGTTCGATCCACCAAACTGGAAGGGAATCGACGCGCCGCCGGGGTAGATCTCGATCGCCTCGATGTCCGATGCACGAATCTCCACGTTCATCCCGCCCTGCGCCGGGCTAAAGGACTGACCGTCGACAAAGAAGGTGAATTCGCATTCCTCAGATTGGCCCGAGGGCCTGTTCACCGCCGCCGTTGGGTCGTCGGATCTTTGTACGGGACCTGCCTTGTCGGTGAATTCCGTCTGACCGATGCGTCCCCCGGAGAGCTTCGAGTAGAAACGATACCCGGCCCACTCGGAAACAACGGACACCCCTGGCTGTCCCCGCAGCAGCTCGGCCAACGACTGGCTCCCATTGCGCTCGATATCCGCGCGGGCCATGAAGCTCCCACCAGCCGAACGTTTACGGCGATCGTCGAACCCCCTCGTCCAGTCAAAGGTCGCGCGCGTCTTTGCCGTGGTGACCGTCACTCCGGCAATGGCGGTCGACGCACGAGGCAGGCGAGCATACAGCGACACCCGCGAACCAGCGTCCAGTTGCACCCGTACGGTCGCCGGAGCGTAGCCGAGCGCGCCAATTCCTACGCGATGAACCCCCGGAGGCACTCCGGCTATCGCAAAAGTTCCCGTTGAGTCGGAACGAAACGGCATAGGTCGGCCGTCGACTGTCACCTTCAGGTTCAACACGGGCTCGCCGTACCCCCCCACCACAAAGCCAGCGAGGAACCCCGGAGATGTGGGGCCCATCCCGGGAAGTCGCTCGCTCCGTACCTGGGAAGCCGTGCCGCTATCCGCCGTCTGCATGGCTACACGACGTGACAACTGCAGGTTCGCGAGAACGACAGGGCCCTGCGCGAAGTCAATCATCACCGGAACGGCAAAGGCTCCGTCGAGATAGGCGGTGGCGTAGACCGGCGTGGTCGACGTCGTACACAAGGTGAAGGCGCCCCCATCGCCTGAAGAACCGCTCATGCGTCCCGTGCGCCCGCCCCCTGCCGCCTCCCACCAGAACAAGTCGACTTGTGCCGCCACAAACGGAGGTCCCTGTTCCGGGTCCAACGTCCTCCCACGCACGACGCGCAGCGAGTCTCCACTGGGCGTCACACGGCACATGCGGCGAGCATAGGTCTGGACGGACGGTGTCGCGACCTCGATCCGCACGTCGTTACCGCGGACGACCTTGGTGGGTACGCGTAGCGCGCCGAGTCCCAGTGAATCGAGGCGCGGGTGCCAGACGCGAAGACGGAGCGTTCCCTCGTCAGCAAGGGAATCGAGACTGGCCTTTCCGAGGTCGTCGGTGACCGCGCTCGTCCCAACACCCTCCAGCGTCACCGTTGCCCCAGGCAAGGGGCGCATGAGAGTGCTGTCGAACACACTGACGACCATTCGGCCTGTACGAGCGCCACGTGAGCCCAAACGCGAAACCGCACCAACCACCTCGCCCCCTTCCTGTCGAACGGCCGTTGCAACGGTGTCACTCACGAACGACACGGCACCATCTGGTCGGCGACCGCGAGTGGACGTGGTCGAGAGGATTGGCATGTCGATCCTCCACCGCTTCACACCGTACACACCCGAAGGTAACCGCGCGAATTCCACAGCACCGCCAGCTGTAGCTCCAACGCCCGGGTTGGGTACGTACCGGAATTCGAGCTGACGAAGTTCTGCGGTGGCGGAGTCCAGCCAGAGGACGCCGTCAATGTCCACGCGCTTGATCGATCGGTCGGGGGCGAAGGCCAAGCCAATCAGCCCCGGTGTGCTGCCGCGTCGCGTTCGAAAGCAGTGATCCTCGACAAACCCGTCCGACAGCAGGACGGCGGCGTCGGGACCGTAGTACGTGATCGCATCCCCAACCCGGGAGCGATAGCCCGCCTTCCGGATCGAATCCGGCGAAAGGCTCACGAATGGGTTTTCGGTGATGCCGGATCGCGTATCCGTCTTTGAAGCTCTGACCACCGAATCGGGGAGCGATATCACGCGTTCGAAGTGCTGCAGTGTGACCGGAAAGCGCTGCGATCCCTGAGCTAAGCGGGTGGCCTCGAGCACCTTTTGCGCCTCCACCCACAACCGCGCCGCGTCGCCGGTCTCGCCAACCACTCGGTCGCACTTGGACGTGGACGTAACCGTGATAGCGGGCAGTGCGACCCGTTCCAGCCGGATGGACTCGTCACGGACCACACTCTGGCCAGCGATCTCGAATGGCGCGACGTTTACGCTCTTGAATCCGATGAGGTCGATTCGAAGCGAGTAAGTGCCGGGGGCGGGAACCGTCAGTTCATACCGTCCGTCATCACCGGTGACCGTGCCGCCAACGCGCACACCGTTGGAGGCATGCAGCAGCACGACGGCGCCAGGAATTGCAGAGCCGTCTCGCTGGTCGCGAATGGTCCCCGAAATGGACTGCGCCGTCAGTTGGCGCGTTTGGGAAACGAGAGTCGCCAGCAGCACCACAAGAATCACACCGGCGCGCCGCCGCCATCGCATCGCTGATTTCACGCACACGCACACAGAGGACACCACGATGATCACTCCCGGCCGCAGGGGGCGACGGACCGCCCATTGCTTTGGAGGCTGCCCGCGTGCCGCATTCAGGCCGCACCGACGAATGATGCTTGGCCTCGCGCTCTACTTGATTGCGGGATCGACCGCGGACGCGCAAGGGACTCGTAGCGATTACGTGCGTGCCGAGCAGTTACTGGGGTGGAATGCTCAGGAGCTGATGCTGCACGACGGCGTACGTCCGCGCTGGGTAGGGACGGACCGTTTTTGGTATCGTGATCGAGGACCGAAGGGCTACGAGTTCGTCATGGTCGACGCAGCGACTGGGACGAAGCGTTCCGTCTTCGACCAGGTTCGGCTGGCGGCGTCGCTTTCCCAGGCGGCGGATACCGCATACGAACCGTACAAGTTGCCATTCCGTGATTTCCAGCTCTCGACGGATGGCAAGGTCGTACGGTTCAGCGTGGCTCGCCGGAAATTCTGGTCGTGTGACATCACGTCCTATGCGTGCACCGGTCCCGACACGGTCCCGAATGAACGACCGAGTGAGGTCAGGTCGCCGGACGGCAAGTGGGTAGCGGTGGAGCGTGGAGGAAACCTCTACGTTCGGCCAACCGGTGGCGGTGAGGAGGTGCAGCTGACGAACGACGGAACCACGGACTATGGATACGGCCTGGCAAACATCGGCTGTTGCCAGCAAGTGACGACCGTTCGCAACAAGACAGAATTGCGGCCGTATGTGCTGTGGTCGCCGGATTCGCGCCGGCTGGTCACCCACAAGTGGGATCAGCGCGGCGTGCGACAGATGGCGCTGCTGGAGACAAAAAATCCCGGGCCGGTGCTGTATCAATATCGATACGCCCTTCCGGGCGACTCGGTCATCCCGAAGTTCGACCTGTATGTGTTTGAGCTGTCGTCACGTCGCGGCGTGCGGATCGACGTCCCGCCGCAGGACGCCGTCAACACTTCGTGCTGCTGGTTGTCGACGGACACCGTCTGGAAGGATGTGCGGTGGGGCGCGTCCAGCGGCGGCGATCAACTGTTCTTCACGTATGGGACACGCGGCTTCCACACGCTGACGCTCTATGCGGCCGACGCGACGTCGGGGAAGGCGCGCTCCATCCTCAAGGAAAGCGGGCCGACGTACATCGAAACCAACCAGAACTCCGGTGGCATTCCCAACTGGCGACCGGTTGCCGGAGGAAGAGAGGTGGTGTGGTGGTCGGAACGCGACGGATACGGACACCTCTACCTCGTTGACGCCGCCACCGGCGCCGTCAAGAACCGCATAACGAGCGGCGATTGGATGGTGAGTGACCTCTTGTGGATCGACGAAACGCTTCGCTATGCGTACTTCACGGGGCGCGGTCGTGAGGTGGGTCGCGATCCATACTTCCGGTTTCTCTACCGCGCCAAGCTGGATGGCAGTGCCGTGGAGCTATTGACGCCCGAGAATGGCGATCACGCCATCTCGCAGTCGGCTGATGGGAAGTACGTGGTTGACGTAGTCTCACGTCCCGATACGATTCCGGTCTCGTACGTCCGGCTGGCGAGCGGCGCGATTGTGAAAGAGTTGCAGCGAGCCGATGTCTCACGCCTCCTGGCGGCGGGCTTCACGCCCCCCGAGCCCTTCACTGTGAAGGCACGCGACGGCCAAACCGACCTGATGGGACTGCTCTTCAAGCCCTCGTCGGTGGACCCGAAGCGGAAGTACCCGATCATCGACTACATCTACCCCGGTCCCCAGGTGGGATCGGTTGGTGGGCGGCAGTTTTCCGTGTCGTATGGAGGAAACGCCAGGGCACTGGCCGAATTGGGCTTCTTCGTGATGCAGGTGGATGCGCTGGGAACTCCGGGACGGTCCAAGGCATTCCACGACGCGTACTACGGCAACATGACGGACAACGGAATTCCCGATCAGATCGCGGCGATCAAGCAACTGGCCGCGCGGTATCCGCAAATCGATCTGGACCGCGTTGGGATCTTCGGGCACTCGGGTGGAGGCTTCTCATCGACCGACGCGATCCTGAGCTATCCCGACTTCTTCAAGGTTGCGGTGTCGTCGGCCGGCAACCACGACAATCGCGGATACGACTACACGTGGGGAGAGAAGTATCAAGGGCTGTTGAAGAAGTTGAGCGACAGCACAGACTCATTCGACTCGCAGTCCAACTGGCGCAAGGCGCGCAACCTGCGAGGCAAGCTGCTGCTGACCTATGGAACCCTGGACGACAACGTACATCCGAACAACACGCAACTGGTCATAGACGAACTGATCAAGGCGAACAAGGACTTTGACATGTTCATCATGCCCAACCGGAACCATGGGTTCGCCAACGACCCGTACATGGTCCGCCGCACCTGGGACTACTTTGTAAAGAACTTGTTAGGCGTCGACCCGCCAGCCGGTTACCAGATCAAGGCCCCGCCGTCGAATCCGTAACCCGGAGCGGACGTGGGAATCCGGGAACCACGGGTGCGGCGTAGGGATAAAGATGAGCGGACGAAAACGGGCCAGGGCACCTGGCCCGTTTGTTCGCGGAACTCATGGAGAGGACATGATCATTCGTCGCTTGGCAGACCATCCGATCCACAGCTCGGAGATCACCCCGGAATCCGACTACCAGAATCGGCGTGAATTCCTCCGCGAGGCCGGCCTGTTAGGCGTCGTGGCCGCGGGGTTACTGGCTCCGCGCGCGTCGCGCGCGCTACCTCAGGGCCAGGGAGCGTATCCGACCACCATGGGTGCGAATCTCAAGGGTGAACTCACGCCGTGGGAAGACGTCACCACCTACAACAACTTCTACGAGTTCGGCACGGACAAGAGCGACCCGGCGCAGAACGCGTCGACCCTCAAGCCGAAGCCGTGGACGGTGCGCGTCGAAGGGATGGTAAAGAAGCCGGCGGACTATCAGCTCGAGGATTTCATCAAACCGAGCAAGCTGGAGGAACGCATCTATCGGCATCGATGCGTGGAGGCGTGGTCCATGGTCATCCCATGGCTCGGCTTCCCGATGTCAGACTTCATCAAGCGAGTGGAGCCTACGGCCTCGGCGAAGTACGTCGAGTTCACTACGCTGATGGACACGAAGCAAATGCCGGGGCAGCGCTTCCCGGTCCTGCAGTGGCCGTACGTTGAAGGGTTGCGAATGGACGAAGCGATGCACCCGCTGACCATCTTTGCCGTGGGCGTGTACGGGAAGATGCTGCCCAACCAGAATGGCGCACCCCTTCGACACGTCATTCCGTGGAAGTACGGATTCAAGAGCTGCAAGTCGATCGTGAAGATCCGATTCACGGACAAGGAACCGCGTACGGCGTGGAATCTCGCGACGCCTGACGAGTATGGGTTCTATGCGAATGTGAACCCGACGGTCGATCATCCACGATGGACGCAGGCGAAGGAGCGGCGGATCGGAGAGTTCCGGAAGCGCGAGACCCTCATGTTCAATGGCTATGCCGATCAGGTAGCGTCCCTGTACGCTGGCATGGACCTGAGGAAGAACTACTAGGTGAGCGTCGCGTCTCGCATCAAGAAGACCCCGTGGCTGCCCCGTGGGCTCTTCTTGCTCGCCCTCGCTCCCCTGCTTTGGGGGGCGTGGGCGTTGGGTTCGGACGTGTTTCTCGGCACTCGTCACCTCGGCTCTAACCCCATCAAGGAGATCGAGCACTTCACTGGCAAGTGGGCCCTGCGATTCCTGGTGCTGTCGCTCGCCGTCACTCCCGCCATCCGGTTCACCAAACAGGGGTGGCTCATTCGCTACCGGCGCACCTGGGGGCTCTTCGCCTTCTTCTACGCCTGCGTCCACTTGTGCATTTACTTCATACTCGACGTTGAGCTGTCGTGGGCGGACTTTGTCGCGGATATCATCAAACGGAAGTACATCACGATTGGGATGACCGCGCTGCTGCTGATGGTGCCACTGGCTCTCACCTCAACGAAGGCATCCATCAAGCGCCTAGGAAATCGCCGCTGGAACTCGATCCATCGATTGGTTTTTGCGACGGTCGTTCTCGGCAACATCCACTACTGGATGTCCGTGAAGCGCGACATCACGGAACCAGCGCTCTTTGGAGCGATTTTCGCCGCCTTGCTCGGGTATCGGCTGGTGCGATGGCAGCGCGAACAGCCCGCCGTCGTGGACGACCGCAAGGCTGACGCTGGCCTACTCGCGCGTTGAAGCGAGCGCTGAGCGCACAAGGTCGCGATTCCGGTCCTAGGGCCGCGAAACAACACGACTCCTCCTTGACCCCGCGTGGATTCTGCGCCATCAGGTTCACGTGGCTACACCAGAGGCATACGACGCGTTCGCCATCGTCGCTCCCGGGCTCGAGGAGATCGCGCGACACGAGCTGCGCGAATTGGGAGCCCGCGGGCCGCGGATGATCGAAGGGGGCGTGTCCTTTCGAGCATCCCGTGAGCTGCTCTATCGCGTGAACCTGTGTGCACGTGTGGTCTCGCGTGTCATCGTTCGCACCTCGGTATTCCACGCTGCTTCGTTCCCGGAATTGGAACTTCGCCTGAAGCGAATCGCGTGGGGGCGATGGCTCGTGCCCGGCTTACCAACGCGCGTCAGCGTCACCTGCCGCAAGTCCAGGCTGTACCACTCGGACGCCGTTGCCGAACGGGTGAGCAACGTATTGGCGACAGCGACGGGCGTCGCGCCAGACCTCTCCAGAACGGAGTACTCGGAGTCAGAGGTCAACCAGGAGCTGCCGCAGCTGCTTTTGGTTCGACTCGATCACGACGAGTGCACCGTGAGCATCGACAGTTCCGGTGCCCTGCTTCATCAACGCGGATATCGGCGTTCGAGTGCGAAGGCTCCACTACGGGAGACGCTTGGAGCAGCTATCGTCATAGCGTCATTAAAGGATCATCAACACGCCATTATCGACCCATTCTGCGGCTCAGGGACTATTCCGATTGAGGCAGCCATGAGGCTGCGTCGAATTCCGCCCGGAAAGAGCCGCGGCTTCGCATTTGAGCGGTGGCCGGACTTCGACCAATCCGTCTGGAGCGACGTCCGAAGTGCCGCCGAGAACGCCATCCTGGAATCGACGGGTGTTCGCGTGATCGCGTCCGACCGCGATCAAGGGGCCGTACGGGGCGCAATGGACAACGCGCAGCGAGCGGGCGTTCAAGGCGACATCGAGTTCGAAGTCCGACCGGTTTCCGCCGTAGCAGCGCCTCCCGGCGAAGCGAACGGACTCGTAGTAACGAATCCGCCATACGGCGTGCGCGTGGGCGACCGTGATTCACTTCGCGACCTGTACGCGCGTCTCGGGAGCGTGCTTCGCGATCGCTTTGCTGGGTGGGACCTGGCCATCGTGTCCGCGGACCGGCGACTCGAGGCCCAACTACGACTCCAACTTCACGAGGTCCTTTCCTTTTCGAACGGAGGCATTCCGGTACGGCTCGTGATGGGGCGTGTCGGAGGCGTTGCCTCCGACGACGTTGCGAAAGGTAGCCGTCGCAAGGGCTTAACTGCTGACCATACACGAGTAGAGAATTAGATTTCCGCGCATGACCAGCCTTCCGATCACGGGCGTCTACAACGACGGCTACATCGCTGAGCTGTACGAGCAATACCGGCGCGACCCAAGCACACTCGACGAATCCTGGCGGCAGTACTTCGGGATGGCGGAGCACCTCAGTGGCGGCCCACGCTCGATCGCCACGACGGTCGCGGCCGAGCCGAACTACCTGCGTAAAGTGGCTGGGGCTGCTGCGCTGATCGACGCGATTCGCCACTACGGCCACTTGGCGGTGCAGCTGGACCCGCTCGGCACACCCCCACCCGGGGCGATGGAGCTGCAACCGGCGTTTCACGGCATCGTGGAGGACGACCTGTCCCTCGTCCCGGGATTCGCGTTAGGCTACGACGTCGGGACGGCGGCTGACGTCGCCACGTTGCTTCGTCAACTGTATGCCTCGAACATGGGCTTTGAGTTCGAGCACCTGGAAGACGAAGCCGAACGCGATTGGTTCAGGCGCGCGATCGAGGGCGATGAGTTGCGCCGCTACCTCACCCCCGACGAAAAGAAGCATGTGCTGCGCCGCCTCACTGAGGTGGACGGGCTGGAGCGCTTCATCGGACGCGCGTACGTCAACGTCAAGCGCTTCTCCATCGAGGGAACCGACGCGCTCGTGCCAATGCTGGACACGGCGATCGAAGAGGCGAGCCTCACCGGAACGCGAGAAGTGGTCATTGGTATGGCCCACCGCGGACGCATCAACGTGTTGGCGCACATCCTGGGCAAGCCGTATGGGGTGATCTTCAACGAGTTCGACGGCAAACACGCGGACGATGGTGACTCCGAAACGGGGGACGTGAAGTATCACCTCGGCGCGAGCTCGGAGCGAACGCTCGGCGACGGGCGAACGGTGTCGATCACGCTGTTGCCCAATCCCAGCCACCTCGAGGTCGTCAATCCGGTGTTGGAGGGTGTCGCGCGCGCCCGGCAGGTGTCCTATGCCACCGAGGAACTCGAGCGCGACGAAGGCGCGGTCCTACCCATCCTGGTCCACGGCGACGCCGCATTCCCTGGCGAAGGGGTCGTATCGGAGACGTTGAACCTGTCGAGACTACGCGGTTATCGCGTGGGTGGCACGCTGCACATCATTTCGAACAACCAGGTAGGGTTCACGACGGACCCGATCGATGCCCGATCGACCTACTACGCGTCCGACTTGGCCAAGGGGTTCGAGGTTCCGATCGTACACGTCAATGCGGACGACGCCGAGGCGTGTGTAGCGGCCGTGCGGCTTGGCATTGCGTACCGGCAGGCGTTCGGGAAGGACTTCTTGATCGACCTAGTAGGCTATCGTCGCCACGGGCATAACGAGGGAGACGAGCCGACCTACACGCAGCCCGCCCTCTACGCCGTGGTCCGTCAGCATCCAACGCCGCGCGCAGTCTGGGGACAACGACTCGTGACGGACGGCGTCATGCTCGCCGACGAAGTCGACGCGCTCGAACGCGAGATCGCCGACAAGCTCGCCAGCATTCACTCCGGACAGCGGCCGATTCCGGAGGCCGATACGGAGCCCGACGTCTCGCCCGGCGCTGGTCCGGTGGCGAGGGACTTCAAGGTTCACCCACGCCTGGCGAAGCAGCTCGAACGTCGGCGCGAAGCGTTAGGCGAGGAAGGCGGTGTTGATTGGGGCCACGCGGAGGCCTTGGCCTTCGGTTCTATCCTCACCGACGGCATAGAGGTGCGGCTGACGGGGCAGGACGTCGAGCGAGGGACCTTCTCACACCGCCACGCCGTACTGAATGACTCCGAATCGGGCGACAAGTACTGCCCACTGCAGCACCTGCCCGGAGCCGCGGCCCTCGAGATCTACAACTCGCCACTGTCCGAGACGGCGGTGCTTGGCTTCGAGTACGGCTACAGCACGGCGTCACCGCGCACCTTGGTGCTGTGGGAAGCCCAGTTCGGTGACTTCGCCAACGTGGCGCAGCCGATCGTGGACCAGTTCCTGGGTGCTGATCACGCCAAGTGGGGCCAGGATTCGAGCGTCGTGTTGCTGCTGCCGCACGGGTACGAAGGGCAGGGACCGGAACACTCCAGCGCACGGCTCGAGCGGTTCCTGCAATTGTGTGCAGAGGGCAACTTCCGCGTCGCCTACTGCTCCACCGCGGCGCAGTACTTCCACATCCTTCGTCGTCAGGCGCACAGTTCCGTGCGGCGGCCGTTGGTGCTCATGCAGCCCAAGAGCCTGCTGCGCCTGCCGCAGTCCGCGTCGCACCTGAAGGAGCTGACGGAGGGCACGTTCCAAGCCGTGCTCGACGACCCCGGAATCCCCAATCGCGAAGACGTCACCCGCCTCGTGTTCTGCACGGGCAAGGTCTACTACGAGTTGGTTACCAAGGAACGCCCCACGCACTTGGCCGTAGTACGCGTGGAAGAGTTGTATCCCTGGCCGCATGAGGCCGTGTCCCGAATCGTCGATCTCTATCCCAACATCGCCGAGATCGTTTGGGCGCAAGAGGAGCCGAAGAACATGGGGGCATGGAGTTACGTCGCCCCACGGCTGCGCGCGTCTGCTGGAAACGCACTGATCATTCGGTACATCGGGCGTCCTGAGCGCGCGAGCCCGGCGGAAGGATACCTCAGTTCTCACCAGGCTGAACAAGCCCGAATTGTCAGTGACGTGCATGCGGTGCCGAACATCCCCGGTCTGGGAGGGGGTGCGGGTATGAGCGCGCGACAGCGCGTGGTCGCGAGGTAAGGCAAACACCAACTAGGTTGAAAACGGGGACGACGCGGATGCTATATGAGCATTCGCATCGTCCCCGAACGTGTCCATCGGAGCAAGAACTCGTGCGAATCGTACGCGCCGCTGCAACGCTCGTTTGTAGTGCACTGCTGTCTGGAGAGCTGTGCGGTCAGGGTACCGGCGCCGCCGCCCTGGGCCCGCTGGTCCAGGGACTAGGAGTCAACATGCGTGTGCTCGTCATCGGTGCGCATCCAGACGACGAAGACACGCAGCTCATTGCATGGTTGGCGCGAGGCCGCCAGGTGGAGACGGCCTACCTGGCGCTGACACGCGGCGATGGGGGGCAAAACCTCATTGGCAACGAACTCGGCGAAGCGTTAGGCGCCATTCGCACGGAAGAGCTGTTGGCGGCGCGGCGGCTTGATGGCGGCAAGCAGTTCTTCGCGCGCGCCTACGATTTCGGATTCTCGAAGAACGCGCAGGAGGCCCTGACCCAGTGGCCGCACGATTCGCTGTTGCGAGACGTCCTGACCGTCGTGCGGACGTTTCGTCCACACGTCATTGTCAGCGTATTCAGTGGCACGCCACGCGATGGTCATGGTCAGCACCAGGTGGCTGGACTTCTGGCACGCGAGGCGTACGACGTGGCTGGAGACACGGTGCGATTTCCTCGTACCATGACCGCGGGAGCTGGCGGCTGGACGCCACTCAAGTTCTACCGAGGTGCGTTCTTTCGGAACGAGGCCGCCACCATTCGCATCAACGTGGGCGAGTTCAGCTCCGTGCTCGGCCGCTCGTACTCCGAGATCGCCGCCGACTCGAGGTCGCAACATCGGTCACAAGCAATGGGTTCATTGCAGCGGAAGGGCGTGCGGTACGACTTCCTGATTCGCGAAGCGATGCGGGTGAGTGCGCCAGAGGATCCCAAGGCCGAGGCGTCCATTTTCGATGGGATCGACACGACGTGGGCCCGATTCCGAGCCGTGGTGACGTCGCCGGGGCGGCGAGCCAGCTTGGACTCACTGGGCGATGCCTTTGCCGCGGTGCGTTCGCAACTCGACCTGATGGACCCATCGCGAGTGGTGGCACCGCTGGCGCGATTGCAGCGGCTCATGCGCCAGGTGTGCGGCCCGGCCGCGGTCGGCAACCCGTGTGGCAGCGTTGCGACTGACGGGTCCCTTCTCATCGGGGACGCCGACTTGCACGGGTCCATGGAAGTCGCCGCCGAGCGGGTGGAGCGCGCCCTGGCCCTTGCCAGCGGCATCGCCGTCGAGGCTACGACTCCCCGTGAGGTGTACGCGACCACCGACTCGATCCCCGTTCTCGTCGAAGCGTTCAATCGCGGAAAGCTTCCCGTCAGCATGAACCGCATGCTGGTGATTGCCGACCACGGATCCATCACCCGTGAGCTTGGTGCCAGGGTGCTGCGTCCGGACTCGGTGCTTCGCGACTCGGTCTCGTTCCGCATGTCGACGGCCACGAGTCCGTGGTGGCTACGCGTTCCGCGTCGCGGTGCGGTGTTCGGTGTACCAGGGTCAACACGAGACGAGGCGACGGCCAGCGCAGCGGCGACGCTGCTCACCCAATTCACCGTTGGTGAGGCGACGTTCGCCACGTGGACCCCCGTCGTAAACCGCGTGGCCGATCCGGTCCGCGGCGACATCTCCCGCCCCGTGGCCGCGGCGCCTGCCGTCACACTCACACTCGACCGGGAGGTCGAGTACGCGCCGGCCAACAGCAGCATTCAACGTCCAGTCCGCGTGCACGTACGTTCGGCCGCCTCGGCGGCGAAGGAAGTCCGTGTGACACTGGAGTTGCCGAGCGGCTTGCTGGCAGACTCCGCGACCCGAGCCGTTACGCTGCCAGCGGGAGCGCAACGCACGCTGACGTTCAGCGTGCGCGGTCGCCTAACGCCGGGCCGGCACCAGTTGCGCGCCACCGCAACGTCCGGCGGCGAGACCTTCCAGACAGGGTATTCCGCCATCGAATATGACCACATCCGAACGCAACGTTTGTACCGACACGCGACGCTTGCCCTTGAAGCCGTTGATGTGAATGTCCCACGGGGGCTCACCGTCGCGTACATCAACGGCGTGGGCGATAACATCGCGCCAATGCTCGAGCAACTCGGCGTGTCCGTCACAGTCCTGGACCCGGCGGCACTACCCCGAACTGACCTTTCGAAGTATGGTGCCGTGATCGTCGGAACCAGGGCATACGAAGCCAGTGACGCGCTGGTGGCCAACAATGCGCGCCTATTGGACTATGCCAAGGACGGAGGAACCCTCGTGGTCCAGTACGGTCAGTACGAGATGCAGTCGGCGGGCATCATGCCATACCCCATCACCCTGTCGCGCCCCGCGGATCGCGTCACCGTGGAAGGCGCACCCGTGCGAGTGCTCGACGCCACGTCCTCCCTGCTGAGTGCACCCAACAAGATTGCAGCTGCTGACTTCAGCGGGTGGCAACAGGACCTGACGCTGTACATGCCGCGCACCTTCGACAAGGCGTACACACCATTGCTCGAGACGAGCGACCCGGGTGAGCCGGGAAATCAGGGAGCCCTCTTGGTTGCGGCGTTAGGCAAGGGGACCTACGTGTACACGACGCTGGCGTTCTTCCGGCAATTGCCGGCGGGGGTTCCTGGCGCCGCCCGACTCTTTGTCAACCTGATGGCCGCCAAGGCGGCGCGCGTTGCCCAATGAGACACGCGCGGCTGGCGGGCGGCCGACAGCGCTTCCATGAGCCCCCTGATCGACCGCGCGTCGTCATCGTAGGCGGCGGGTTTGGTGGCATCCATGCCGCCCGGCGACTCCGCCACGCGGATGCCGAGGTCGTGGTCATCGATCGTACGAATCACCATCTGTTCCAGCCGCTGTTGTACCAGGTAGCCACCGCCACGCTGGCACCGAGCGATATCGCAGTGCCTATCCGATGGTTGTTACGCAAGCAGGCCAACACTCGGGTGGTGCTCGGTTCGGTCACTGAGATCGATCGCGAACGACGGATCGTGTGTGTCGAGGGGGCACCGGATGAGCCGTACGACTACCTCATCGTGGCCACGGGAACGCGACACGCCTATTTCGGCCATGATGAGTGGGAGGCCATCGCCCCGGGACTCAAGAGTCTCGACGACGCGCTCGATATCCGACACCGTTTTCTCTCCGCGTTCGAACGCGCCGAGGTGGCGGAGGACGAGGAGACGCGTCAGGCATGGCTGACCTTCGTGGTGGTGGGCGGCGGACCAACGGGAGTGGAGCTGGCGGGCATTATGGCGACGATTGCCAGGACGGCCTTGCGGCCTGATTTCCGTCGCATCGATACCTCACACACACGGTTGGTGCTGGCGGAGGCGGGCCCTCGTGTGCTGCCAAACCTCCCAGAAACCCTCTCGGCTCGTGCCCAGCGCGACCTCGAGGGCATGCGTGTGGAAGTCCGGACCCATACCAAGGTCACCAAAGTTGCATCCGATGCGGTATGGTTCGGAGACGAACAGCTGCACGCACGAACCGTGATCTGGGCCGCCGGCAATTCCGGTGGTCCGCTGGGGCTGCAGCTCGCGCAACCACCGGATCGTTCGCGACGCGTGGCGGTTACACCCGACCTGTCGGTTCCGGGGGACCCTAACGTGTTCGTGGTGGGTGACCTCGCCATGGTGAAGCGTGACGACGGGTCGGCAGTCCCTGGCGTGGCGCAGGGGGCGATGCAGATGGGAGACTGCGCTGGCGACAACGTGCTGCGTTCGTTGCGCCGTCAGCCGCGACGAGCGTTCCACTACAGGAATCTGGGTGACATGGCCACCATCGGACGTTACAGCGCGGTGGCACTGATTGGCGGCGTGGAAATCACCGGGTGGCTCGCTTGGTGGGCTTGGCTGTTCATACACATCATGCACCTGGCCGGATTTCGCAATCGACTGAGCGTCCTGCTGCAATGGGGCTGGTCGTACTTCACGTGGGAGCGCGGCGTACGGCTCATTGTCGACAGCGAGCGACGACGCTGAGCAGGTCCGTCCCCGGGGGAAGCGATTCGCCCCGTCGTCTGACTAAGGGTCATTCCGCCAGCACGCTTTCGACCGCATGTTCTCGGCGCGAACGCCACCGTGAGCACGAACCTTCCTACGCCCCGACGAATGAGCCACTCGACTGGCTTCCGCCCTAGCGGCCTGCTCCTCACTCACGTTGCCGCTCTTGCCTTCGTCTGTTCGCTACCCCGCAACGCCGACGCGCAGTGGACGAATCGATATCCAAAGAACGTCGGCTTCGGTCATCAGGTCTATCTCGAAGGGTATGAGCTACCGACACTAGCAACAGGCGTGGTTGATCCCGTCGTGGCGCCGGACGGCAAGACCATGGCTTTCGCGTCCCGCGGCTGGTTGTGGCGCATGGACCTGACCACAGGCGAGGCGGAGCGGCTGACGACAGGGGCAGGGGTCGATTCGCGTCCTGCGTGGTCGCCCGACGGACGTCAGCTGGCGTTTGTTCGAGACGACAGCCGCACCACCGCCATCGTCGTCCGGGACCTCGCCTCCGGCGCGGAACGCGAGATCGATCGCGGCATGTCCCTCGATCCAGCATTCACGCCCGATGGACAGGGCTTGTACTTCGCCAATGCCAGCGCTGGGGACTTGGATATCTGGCGAGCCGATCTGACCAACGGCACGAAGACCCGCGTGACGACGTCGTCCGCTGGGTTGGAGCTGCGGCCCCTCGCGCTGCCGGACGGACAACGCCTGATGTACGTCAGCAAGACGCGTGGCGGGCAGGACGAGGTGAGGTTACGACGCCTGGACGATGGCAGTGAGCGGTCGCTTCTGGCCGGCAGCATCGTGTCGAACCTTCGACCGGCGCTGTCACCAAACGGAACGCTGCTGGTGTACAGTTGGCCGGTGGACGACGGGAGCTGGGAGTTGCGGCTGTCGAGCATCGAACGGCCGGGTGTTTCGATCAGTCTCGTGCGTCAACCGCGTGGCCGCCCGCTCACGCCATCATGGAGCCCGGACGGTGCCTGGATTTACTACGTGGAGAGCGATCGCAGCCAAGTGATGCAACTGTGGCGAATCAGCGTCAACGGTGGAGCTGCCGAGCGAATCTCAGTGCGTGCGTGGGACTGGCGTGCGCCAATGGGGCGGGTCGTCGTACGGACGCGCGTTGCCGGTGCCGCGGGCGTGGTACCGGCACGCTTGAATGTTGTGGACGGCAACGGCCATCCGATAATTCCGGGTCAGGGCCAAGCTCGATTCGACGGCCAGAACGGACGCGTCTATTGGTACACTCCGGGCACGGTCGAGCTGGTCGCTCCTGTTGGGACACTCACGGTGCGCGCCGTGCGGGGGTTGGCAACTGTGGAGCAGACAGCCATCATCGCGGTGAGCAGCGGCGAAGTACGCGACACCACCATTGCGTTGACGCCCCTTTGGAATGCACAGGCCAACGGCTGGTACTCAGGCGATCACCACTTTCATCTCAACTACGGTGGGCAGTTCGACCTGCTCCCGGATGACCTCGTCCCACTCATGCAAGGCGAGGATCTGGATGTCGGCACGCCCATGCTGGCGAACCTCCACAATCGATTCCTCGATCAATCGCTGTGGGGCTACGAGCGTCTGGGAAGCGCACCCCTGATTGCGTTCGCGCAGGAGATTCGGCCGCATTTTCTCGGGCACGTGGGTTCGATCGGCACGCGGGTGCTGGAATGGCCGTGGGTGTGGGGACCCGGGTACGAGGTCTATGGTCGAGACGACCGTCCGAGCGCCAACGTGCTCGATGCGGTACGCGCGCATGGCGGACTGGGGACCTACGTTCACCCGATGCCGCGCGATGCGTTCGATGCCGACAGCTCAATCTCCATCATTCCCGTTGGCATCGTGCCAGATGCCGTGCTGGGACATGTGGACCTGCTGGAGGTGGCGTGTCTGTGGAGTGACGAAATCGGCTCGTCGAAACTCTGGTACCACTTCCTGAACCTCGGCATCCCGATCGCACCGGAGGCCGGAACCGATGCGATGACGGACTTTCATCGCACCATGGCCGTTGGTGCCACGCGGGTATACGTCCGTCCTGACGGACCCTTCAGCTATCAGTCGTACTTGGCGGCGCTGAAGGCCGGACGATCGTTCGTCACCAACGGACCGCTCCTGGACGTGCGCATCGGAGGCCAGCAGCCAGGCGATGTCGTTCCAGCCGGAGCGAACGTGCCGTTTCGCATTGTGTTGAGAAGTGCGGTGCCCGTTGCCAAGGTCGAGGTGGTGGTCAACGGCACCGTGGCGTGGTCGTCCGCCGGCGTCGACTCGTCAGGCACTCGTGAGTTCACCGGCACCCTTCGTCTCCCGACGGCTGGCTGGGTCGCCGTGCGCGCCACGGGACCGCGGACGGAGCGCTGGCCAGCGATGGACAGTTACGCGTTTGCGCACACCGCGCCCATCTGGATCGGGCGCCACAGCTCCGTCGAGGGGGCCGCGCAGCGCGCATCGGCCGGCGAGTTGCTGCGCATCTTGGACAATGCCGAGCAGCGCCTGAATGCGGGGTACGTGGGCAGCGAGATTCCAATCTTGCGCGCGCACTTTGCCGCGGCCCGGGCGGAGTTGCAGCGACGAGCCGCCGCGAAGTGACGCCTAACGTCTAACGGCGGTAGTCTCCAGGAGTTGCTCGCGAACGGTGCGCACCTTGCCCGCCCGTTCGAGCGCGGCCCACAGGCGCGCGACCGTCTCCCCATCCACCAGGCCTGCGGGCGACCCACTCGCGGGTCCGGAGAGTCGCTCCGAGGCCCGAAACGCATCCACCGCCTGGATGGTCTCGGCGGTAAACGCCAGGGCGTCATCGCTCCGCACCAAGGCCGCCTCTCCGGCACGGAAGAAGCCGAGTGCGTGGAGCATCACCTTCAGCTGCCATATGTCGTTGCCGCTGAACGCCTGCAACGTCCGGAAGCCTAACGTTTGAGAAATGGCGTCGTAGATGCGCCGCATCTCGGCGACGGGGTCCGCATGCTCGCAGACGGATATCTGCGCGGTGACGCCATCGGCGCGGCGCGACCGTCCCGGTCGCGGATCGGCCACCAGCACGGCTGCCGACTGCTGGCGTCCATGGCGCGCGTCGCCACCCACCGCGTGCCCCGCTGCGATCGCCTCGATCAAGCGGTCGGCAAGGTGTCGCGGCGTCCCGTCGCTCGCCTCGAACGTACGCGCGACGGCCTCCAGGACCTCGGGGCCGACGAGGAGGTTGCCCTGCGTGACGTAGTTGGGTCCCGTGCGTTGTCCCGCCCACGCATTCGTTCCCGTCCCCGTGTACTGAGCGCTCGCGCCACCCACCGCGATGACGCCCACCTGGCGGGAGCGCGCCAGGGTGTCCTTCGCCAGCGCGTCACGCAGCGCGATCTCAGGTGCAACGCCACGGGCCAGGGCGTCCAGCAGTTCGCTCCCGTACTCCGTGCGCGTGTTCGCCTGCGTGGCGACGGCGCCGACTCCGGCCCGTACCCATGGTACGCCGTTGCCAACGCAGGGCACGCGTGTGGTTACGGCAACCCCGCTCTCCCCGGTCCGCGGATCGATCGCGGCGATCGAGAAGGTGTGAAAGACGAGGGAGTCGCGCCAAGCGGCCGGCACCTGTCCAAAGAGTGGCGGTGCCGTCAGCATCAACGACAGCGTGGCGAGTTCAACGCGGGCGACAGCGCGCATGGGTGACCTCCACAGGCTTTGGCAGGCCAGCCACCGGACCGCGCGTCAGGCGGCCACGGCCGCCCGCGTCTTCGCGTACTGGTCCAGTCCGAGTCCCAGGAAAATCGTGGCCAGGACGAAGGCCGCCGAAAAATAGAAGGGCACCGCGATGCCGAGCGAGTCGAACGCCCAGCCGTAAAACAGCGGCGCCACGATGCGCGCCACGCCTCCGAACGTCTGCTGGATGCCCATGTACAATCCACGCTCATTCGGCGCGATCACGCGCGACAGGAGCGCGGTCACGCAGGGAAACGTGAACGCCGTGCCTAACGGGATCATGGCCACGGCGATGGCCAGCGTGCCGATGTTACCCGCGAACGGCATGCCCAGCACGCCCGCGGCCAGCGTCACGATCCCCAACCGCGACAACCTCGCCTCGCCAAACCGATCCACCAGTCTCCCTAGCAGCAACACGCGCGCAAAGACGGAGATCGCACCGATGTACATAAAGAAGAACCCGATCGTCTTTTCCGTGACCTGGAAGCGCGCGTTGAGGAAGAGTGCGAGGACCGCCGTGATCCCCTGAAAGGCCCCAATGGCGATGGCATAGATCCAGATGAGCCGCGACGACGCTTCCCCGGAATGCGAGATCACGCGCCAGATCGCTTCTCGTGGACGGCGTTGCTGCGCGGCGTGCGCGGCGTGGGACTCGCGCGACTCCGTGAGGTACTTGGCGGCGAAGGCCATGTTCAGCAGGCACAAGGTGGCCGCTACAATTCCTGGCGCCGCGTGTCCCATCGACATGTGACCGGTACCGGGCATCAAGTCGATGTCCCCGAGTGACACGGAAAACGTGCCAAGCACGGGGCCAAGGGCCACACCAAGGTTGGTGGCCGCCGACAGCCAGCCTAACGCACGGGCGCGATTCTCTGGTTCCGTCGCGTCGGCGACGTAGGCCTGGATCACGCCCACCGTCCCTCCGCCAGCTCCCTGGACAATGCGCGAGAGCAACAGGAGGAACAACGAGTTTGCGAACCCAAAGATCAGGTACGCCACGGCCGATGCCCCCAGCGCAATCAACAGCGCCGGTCGGCGTCCGAACCGATCGGAAAAGCGACCCCACACGGGGGCGCTCAGCAGCTGTGCCACTGTGAAGGCAGACACCACGACCCCGGAGATCAACCCCACACCGGCGGTCGCCCCGCCAAACAGGTGCACTCCCTCGCCGCCCAGCTTTTTCACATAGAATGGCAGCAGCGGAATGATCATCAACAAACCCACCATGTCGATGAACGCCGTGGCCATCAGTGCGAACAGACGAGCGGGAATTTTTCGCACCTCCTGCGCCAGCACATACGTCAACGCCAAGCCGATCGCGCCAACCGCCACGCGGACGATGGGAGACTCCAGGGACTGCGCGATGTTCAATTGCGCCATATCGGCTCAGTCGCTCACACGGCCAAGGGCCGACGGCGGCAGGGAGCGACCGACGACTCCGGCCAGGGCTACTATAGTCAGCGCGTAAGGGATCATCTCGACAAACTGTGAGGGGATCAGCTGCAACCCCTGAAGTTGAATCTGCAACGTTTCGGCAGCGGCAAACAGCACGCAGGCCACTGCCACCCGGCGAGGCTCCCAATTCCCGAAGATCACGGCCGCCAGGGCAATGAAGCCACGTCCCGCTGTCATGCTGTCAGTAAACTGATGCTGCTCCAGGGCCAGGTATGTCCCGCCGAGTGAGGCCAAGGCGCCTCCACCCAGCACGGCAATCCAGCGAACACGCGACACACCCACACCCAAGGTAATCGCCGCGTCGGGCTTTTCGCCCACGGCCCGTACGCGCAAGCCGAACGGTGTGCTGGACAACAGCCAGGCAACCAGCGGCAGAGATACAATCCCTAGGAACACCAAAGGGTTCACGAGGGACGACACGAGGCCAGTCAGCCGCGAGGCGTCGGCTGCCGCCCCCGGGCCGCTGGAGAACCAGTCAAATCCGCTCACGCGCGGAGAGTTGGAGGAGCTGTCAAACGCCAACCGGAGGAAGAAGCGCGTGACGCCAGCTGCCAGCAAGTTGATGGCGATGCCCACCACCACCTGGTCCGCGCGGAAGCGGACCGTAGCCACGGCGTGCAACGCCGCGGCCAGTAGGCCGCCAGCCACGCCACACAAGAGGCCAACCCACGGTGACTGCGCGTAGTAGCTGCCTAACGTCGCACAAAACGCGCCGGTGAGCATCCACCCTTCCAACGTCAGCGCGATGACCCCCGACCGCTCGGAGAGCACGCCGCCCGCTGCCGCCAACAGGAACGGCGTGGCAATCCGCAGCGTCTGCACCAGGAACGCGAGCATCATCATGAGGCCGAACCGTCGCTCGAGGCACTCCGCACGAGCCGTCGCACTTCGGGCACGGTCACGGCGACCGCGATGATCACGACCGCCGTCAACACGTCCACCATCTGTTTGGGCACCAGCGCATTGACCGCCAAGCCACCCTGCGAGAGTACCGCAAACAACATCGCGGCCAGCACCACGCCAGCGGGATGGTTGCGGCCCACCAGGGCAACGGCGATCCCGATGTACCCGGCGCCGGCCGCGAACCCCTCCTCGTAGTAACGCTTGTACCCCAGGACGTAGTTGGTCCCTCCAAGCCCAGCCAACGCGCCGGAGAGCACCAGCGCCCGGAGCCAGACACCCCCGACGCGCACCCCGCCTGCCTCGGCGGCGGGAGGCTGCAAACCGACCGCCCGCAGCTCAAACCCGGCTCGGGTTCGGAAGAGGTACCACGCCACGGCACCCGCAAACAAGAGGGCGCCAACGACCATGAAATTCGCGGCGGATCCATGGAAGGCGGCCAGCACACTCGAAAGTCGCGCCACCTGACCGGCCCCGATCTCCGGCGTGTGCAACTGCTCCGGCACGTGCAGGCGCGTGGACACGATCCAGTTGAGGAACGCCAGCACGATAAAGTTCAGCATGATCGTGACAATGACCTCGCTGGTGCCAAAGCGCGCCTTGAGCGCGCCGGGCACGGCGCCGACCACGGCACCTCCAGCCGCCGCTCCCGCCAGGCACAACGGTATGGCCACAATTGCGGGACTTCCGGCCGGCAGCCACAGCCCCACCAACGCCGCACAGAATCCGCCCATGGCCAGCTGCCCTTCGGCGCCAATGTTGAACAACCCCGCGCGCAACCCAACAGCCACCGCCAACCCGGTGAAAACCAGGGTCGTCGCCTTGTAGATCACCTGCCCAATGCCATAGGCATTGCCCAGCGTTCCGTCCAGCAACAACCGATAGACGTCGGCGGGCGACTGCCCGAACGCCAGTATGAGAATGTCACCAACGACGGCGGCGATCAGCAGCGCCACGACCGGTGCCGCCGCAGGTGCGATGCGCTGCATCATGGCCTGCGAACGAGTCATTGGCGTCACGAGGCACGTCCTGCGTCCGCTCGACGGGCGCCAGTCATATACGGCCCGAGCACCTCCGCCGACGCGTCCGCCCGGGGCAACAGCGCCACGAACCGGCCTTCGTACATCACGGCGATCCGGTCGGCCAGCGCCAGGACTTCCACCAAGTCGGCCGACACCAGCACCATCGCCTTGCCGCACTCTCGGGCGCTGCGCAGCTGTGCGTGAATGAACTCGATCGCACCGACATCGACGCCGCGCGTCGGTTGTATGGCGAGGAGCACCGAGAAGTCGCGATCCCCGCCCATCTCTCGTGAAATGACGACTTTCTGCTGGTTCCCGCCGGACAGGGTGCGGACCGCGGCGTCCACGTCCGTCGGCCGAATGTCGAACGTACTCACCTGACGTGTGGCGTTGGCGTGGACCCGATGGCGATCCATCACGCCATGCGACGAAAAGCGATGTTGCAGGCCGAAGACGAGATTGTCCGCCGTCGAGTAGTCGAGCACCAACCCCCGCCGGTGACGATCCTCCGGGATGTGTGACAGCCCGGCATCGATCCGCGCGCGCACTGGCCACGACGTGATGTCGACGCCGTTCAAGCTGACGGATCCACTCGACGGCCGCCGCAACCCGGCAATAGCCTCGATCAATTCCGTCTGTCCGTTCCCCTCCACCCCTGCAATCCCGAAGATCTCGCCAGGTCGAACCTCGAACGACACGCCGTCCACTTCACGCGCGCGTCGTGACGACGCCACCACCACATTCGACACAACCAGCGCCGGCCTCGCATCCTGAGCAACTGCCGGCGCATGGGAATGAGCCGCATCACCAGCGAGCACCACGTCTCGACCCACCATCATGCGGGCGATGCTGGATGGCGTCGCTTCCCCCGTCGCCAAGCGCCCAACCGTCTCACCGCCGCGCATCACCGTCACCGTATCAGAAATCTCCACCACCTCATCCAGCTTGTGCGTGATGACAATGACGGTATCGCCCTGGGACTTCAGCGTGCGGAGCACCTTCCAGAACTCACGCACCTCGGGTGGCGACAGGACTGCCGTTGGCTCATCCAGGATCAGGATCTTCGCGCCGCGGTACAGCACCTTCAGGATCTCGACGCGTTGTGCCTCACCCACCGACAGCTCAGACACTCGGCGCGTCGGCTCAACGCGCAGCCCCGTGCGATCGCACAGCGCCTGCACGGCATTGTTCGCTGCCTGCCGGTCCAATCGCCATCCCCGCGTGATCTCCCGGCCCAGGACGACGTTCTCGGCCACCGTCAGCGTCGGAACCAGCATGAAGTGCTGGTGCACCATACCCACACCCGCGCGAATGGCATCGCGCGTATTCCAGCCAGTCACATCGCGGCCGCTTACGAGGATGCTGCCCCGGTCCGGGGGAAACAGCCCGGCCAATATCCGCATGAGCGTGGACTTGCCAGCGCCGTTCTCGCCCACCACGGCATGGATCTCGCCAGATGCAACACTCAGCGATGCGTCGCGATTGGCCACCACCGCTCCGAATCGCTTGACGACACTTCGGGCCTCCAGTGCGCGATCGGTCATCGTGTGCTCGGAACCTTGATCCGACCGTCAATGATCTCCTGGCGCAGCGCCTCAACCTGCGCGCGAGCCGCCTCAGGAATCAGCGCCCGGTTGTGTTCGTCGAACACGTAGTCCACACCACGTTCGGCCAACCCCAACTGGAAAATGCCGCCCTTGAACGTGCCGTCTTTCACCTGACGAATGGCGCCAAACACGGCCTGGTCCACTCCCTTCACCATGGACGTCAGGATAAACCCGGGTGCCTCGTTGTACTGATCGGCATCCACACCAATGGCCAGCTTGCCGCGCCGTCGCGCCGCTTCGAAGACGCCGAGTCCTGTCGATCCTGCCGCCTGAAAGATCACATTCACGCCCGATTGGTATTGCGACAACGCCAGCTCCTGCCCCTTACCCGGATTTCGAAATGCCTCCGGAGTGACGCCGGCGTATTGGGCGATTACGTCGCAGTCGGCGCAAACCTGTCGCACGCCCGCGCGATAACCGGCTTCGAACTTGTGGATCAGGGGGAAGTCCATGCCACCAACGAAGCCAAGCCGTTTCGATCCACCAACCAGTGCGGCAAGCGCACCTACCAGGAACGATCCCTCTTCCTCGCGGAACTTCAGTGCAGCGAGGTTCGGCGGCGGCTCAACCGGGTTCCCCGCATTGTCTGTCGCGACGGCGTAGTCGACACCCGCGAACTTCGTATTGGGGTATTCCCTCGCCAGCTGCGTCAGGTCATCCGAAAAAATGAACCCAACGCCAACCACCAGATCCATTCCCTCGGCGGCCAATACTCGAAGACCCGCCTCACGGTCAGATCCCTCGCCCGGCTCGACAAAGCGAACCTGCGCTCCAAGCTCTCGCGCGGCGCGCTCGGCGCCCAGGTAGGCGCCGTCATTGAAGGACTTGTCGCCTCGGCCGCCCAGGTCAAAGACGATTCCAACCTTGACGCCCGACGAGGCGACCGACGCAGCGCCGCTTGGTCGCACGAAGAGGAGGGCGAGGTGCGCGATGAGGAGCGCCGCACCGAGGGTGTAGAGCCTTCGCATTGATGCGAAAAGGTCGTTCGCAGCTCCTACTGCGGCAAGGCTGCCCGGGCGCCATCTAGTGCACGCATCCAGCCTCTATGGAGGTTCAAAGCTTGCGACGCGTAAGGGATTCCGTTGCGCGGTGCGAGCCTGCCTCTAAGGCGGCGTCTCCCGGCCGAGCAGCTGCCCGGTTGCCGCCTCTCGCCGGGTCGCTTCGTGTTGGTAATACGACAACTGCTGCGGCCGAAGATCGTGTTCTGCAGCTCAAACCCTCGGCGGCGCGTCAGCAGGTGCGCTCACGATGTCGTTGCCGTTCCACGGCCGCCCGGTCTGCGCAGTGTCGCGTGGTGGAACGGCAACTGCTCAGCAACGGCTATTTCTTTCCCGTGTCAATTGGAACAGGGAGCTTTGGCATCCCCGGCGGCACAATCGACTCCTGGACGCGAGCGGTGCGGATGAAATCGAGTTTTGGAAAGGCACGCTCGAGGTAGCTGTTTCCGCGTGTCGCGATCTCGGTTTGATCAGGACCAAACCCACCGGGCGGCCCTTCGCCATAGCCGGAGTACAGAGAATCCACGACGGCCATCCCATCGACTACCTCGCCAAATGGAGCAAAGCCCATCCCGTCCAGCTGCTTGTTGTCCACCAGGTTGATGAACAACTGCGTGGTGCGCGTATTTGGGCCGGAAGTCGCGAATGTGATGCTGCCCCGCTTGTTGCTGTGAACCACCGAGTCATCTTCGATCGGGAGTTTTTCCCAGGACGCCGCCACCGCGGGATCACCGTGCGCGCCCCATTGAACCACAAACCCTGACACAACGCGGAAGAACCGGTTGTTGTCGTAAAACCCGCTCTTCACGAGTTGGTAAAATCGGTCCACTCCGCGTGGGGACCACTCCCGGTGCGACTCGACGACGAACGTCCCGCGGCTGGTCTCGAACGAAACTCGAAAGAGCTCGGGGGCGGGCGAAACCTCCTGCGGCGCATCGCTCGCCGGCGGCATGGATTTCTGGGCGGGTTCGCCGCCACGGCCACAGGCGACTGGCGCCAACGCCAGAAGGAGAAGTACAGGCCAGCGAGAGTGCATAATTGTGTTGGGGGCTTGGGACAGGAAGAGCAGTGAAACCTAACGCTTACCCGCAAGATGTCGGGTGTCCAGACGGGCCACGGCGCCTGACGCGCCCACCGCAAAGGCCATCCCGGCTGGAGCCAGCTGCACGGCATTGAAGCCCGTACGATCAATGGCAGTCCAGGTCGTACCGCCATCGACAGACAGGTCCGATCCGTTAGAACCGACGGTCAATGCCAACCCGCGACGTGTGACGGCCACACCGGAACGATATCCAGATGGCATCTGTCGCGCTGGCGTCCATGTCACGCCTCCGTCCGTTGATCGCGCCGCAATCGCCCGTGTCGAGTCGGCATTCCGGTAGTCGCCTCCGACAGCAATCACCAGCGGGCCGCTGACCGCTATGGAAAAAACGCCGTTTGATCCGCTTCCGCTCTGGATAGGTACCTCCGTTGAGCTCCATGTCTTCCCACGGTCGGTCGATCGATGGACGCGCGCCGCCTTTCCTCCGCTGGCGATGAGCGCCGTGCCGTCCGAGAGCAGCTGAAGGGAAGTCCCGCTCGCTGCAAAAGCCGCCTCCCCGTCCACAACGGCTGGTCGAGAGTCTAGCGACGCTTCGCGCCAGTTCTCTCCTCCGTCCTGGGTGATCAGCAGCAGGAAGTGACCTCCGATCGGGTCTCCCAGCGCCACACCATGCCGATCATCCCAGAACGCAATGGCATCGAGAAACACACTCGAATCAGCGGCTTGGTAACGCAGAGACCAGGTGAGTCCGCCATCCGTGGTACGCCAAATTCGGCCCGCAGTCGCCGCAACATGCGCCACGCGTTCGCTCCGAGCACTAATCGCGCGAACGTCGTACGCCTTGGCGCCAGGAATCGTATCCACGTCCCACGTCGTGCCTCCGTCGGTACTGCGGAGGACGGTGCCGCGGGTTCCGCTCGCCCAGACGACCTGGTCGCTGACGACGCTTAGGCCTCGAAACGAGGCCGAAGAGCCCGAATTGACGGACTGCCAAGTCTCTTGTGCCGATGCGGGCCCCGGGGCGGCGGCGATCGGCGCCATGATCGAGACTAGACAGAAGTTCACGAACAATCGAAGCGTCATGAATGGTCCGGCCAAGGGTTTGAATCGGATTCTAAGCGAAATTTCGCCTTTCGCCGAGCCTGGTGAATAGACCGTGCGGTTCGGCCCGCTTTACCAACGCCCGCACCGCCGATAAGTACGGTCATGGCTTCTTTGCTGCGGGTTCGCTTTCTGGTGGTCGGCAGTGGGGTGGCGGGACTCCATACAGCGTGGCGCGCCTCGGAGAACGGCGAGGTGACCCTGCTCACGAAGCGGTCGCTCTTCGACGGGTCTACGGCGTACGCTCAGGGTGGAATCGCCGCCGCGTTAGGTGCCGGTGACTCGCCGGAGTTGCATCGGCTGGACACGCTGGCGGCTGGTGCGGCGCTCTGCGATCGCCAGGCGGTCGAGGTGCTGGTGGAAGAAGGGCCGGCGCGCGTCCGCGAGCTGCAACTCGCGGGGGCGCGCTTCGACCTCACGCCAACCGGTTCGCTCAAGCTCGGACGGGAAGCCGCGCATTCGCGCCGCCGTATTGTGCATGCGCAGGGCGATCGCACGGGGGCGGAAGTGGCGCGAACGCTCGTCGCCCGAGTGTCGGAGAGCAAGGCGGTGAGTGTCCTCGAGCACGCGCGGGTGCTCGGCCTGATCGTGGAGGGGGGGCGTTGTGCTGGCGTCCGCGCCTCGGTTCTCGGACAGCCCGTGGAAATTCGGGCCGATGCGACGGTCCTCGCCACCGGCGGCTGCGGGCAGGTCTATCGCCATACCACCAACCCGGTGGTGTCAACCGGCGACGGTTTTGCCATCGCGCATCGCGCAGGAGTGAAGCTGACGGACATGGAATTCGTTCAATTCCACCCGACTGCGCTCGCCACGCCAGAAAACCCCCTCGCCCTCGTCTCCGAGGCAGTCCGAGGCGAGGGGGCGATCCTGCTGAACGCCAAACGCCGACGGTTCATGCCCTCCCGGCACCGCCTGGCGGAGCTGGCACCTCGGGACATCGTGGCTCGAGAGATATTCCGCGAGCAGCAGCGCGGGGGCGTCGTCTGGCTGGATGCAACCGCGTTAGGTGAGTCGTTCCCCGCCCGCTTTCCTGGGATCTTCGCCCTGTGCAAGGCCCGCGGTATCGACCCGCGTCACCAACCAATCCCCGTCACCCCCGCCGCCCACTACATGATGGGAGGCATCGTCACGGACCTCGCCGGACGGTCCAGCCTCCCGTCACTCTATGCCTGCGGCGAGGTCGCGTGCACCGGAGTTCACGGCGCTAATCGACTGGCGTCTAACTCACTGCTCGAGGGGCTGGTGTTTGCCGAGCGCGTCGCTCGCGACTTGTCCACAAGTGCGCGAGTACAACCGCCGCGTCGCGCGGGGAGCTGGGGCGTGCCTAACCTGACAGACCGTGGTGCGGCCCAGGTGGCCGCTGGGCGAATCCGGGACACCATGTGGCGTCAGTCGGGTATCGATCGAACTGCGCACGACCTGCGCGAGTGCCTCGCAACGCTGGACGAGATCGCCGATAGACTCCCCACCGGTGCGACGGAAGAGCAGAATATGGTGGAGACCGCCAAAATGATCGCTGGGGCGGCGCTCCAGCGGCGAGAGTCTCGCGGCGGTCACTTCAGAAGCGATTTTCCGCGCGCCCGACGCGGCTGGGCCAAAAAGCACATCGAGTTCTAGTTCGCCAAGCACCAGGCCGCCGGTCAGGCGGGCCATACATTTCCCGGAATGCCAACGGACACCGACGTCATACGACTCCAAGCGAAGATCAAGGAAGCGGCGCGTGCCAAGCGTGCCGTGATCCTCGCTCACAACTACGAGCGCCCAGAAGTGCAGGATGTCGCCGACTACGTCGGCGATTCGTTAGGCCTCTCTCGTGAAGCAGCGCGCACCGACGCCGAAGTGATCGTCTTCTGTGGCGTGCACTTCATGGCCGAAACAGCCAAGATCCTCTCGCCAAGCAAGACAGTCCTGCTTCCGGACCTCGCCGCGGGGTGCTCACTGGCCGACACCATCACGGCGGCGGAGCTTCGAGCGTGGAAAGCGGAGCATCCGGGTGCTGTTGTAGTGTCCTACGTCAACACGACGGCCGACGTGAAGGCCGAGAGCGACTATTGCTGCACCTCCGGGAACGCCGTGGAAGTGGTCAACGCCATTCCAGCGGATCGGGAGATTCTCTTTAACCCCGACCTGTTCCCGGGGCTCCGTTCGTCGGCTTGACGGGACGTACCAACATGCACGTCTGGATGGGTGAGTGTCATGTGCACGCTGGCATCACCCCCACCAGCCTCTCACGACAGCGCGCCGAGCACCCCGCGGCAGAAATTCTCGTGCATCCAGAGTGTGGTTGTGCGACCAGCGTGCTGGAGGCGATGTCGGCTGGAGCCATGGCGAGCGACGGCGTGCAGGTGCTGTCCACGGAAGGAATGATCAAGCGGCCGGCGCAGTCGGGACACAAGGAATTCATTGTGGCAACGGAGACCGGGATCCTCCATCGGTTGAGACGCGCCAATCCGGACAAGACGTTTTATGCGGCGAGCGACCGCGCGCAGTGCCAGTACATGAAGCTCACCACGCTGCCCAAGGTGTTGCACGCGCTGGAACGCACCCAGCATGTGATTGATGTTCCACCCGACGTTGCCGCGCGAGCGCGGCTCGCCCTGGAGCGCATGGTGCAAATCGGCGGATCGCAGGCGCAACCGCAAGTCGCGGTTGGGTTCGATCCTGGGGAGTAGTCGACGGTCACGGAGGTCGCGCGCCATGGCACCCAATCTGGAACCCACGCCGCCCACACCGCCTGCGCCGCGGCGGGTGACACCGCTGGAGGTGCCGGCCATTCGGCACCAGGATCCCCTGCGATTTCCGCTCACGGTGGACGCCGTCCGATCGACCGTGCACGACGCGCTGGCCGAGGACGGCGCGTTTAACGACATCACCACCATCGCTACCGTTCGGTCCGATCGCCGAGCCCGGGCACAGCTCGTGGCGCGTCAACCAGGAGTCATTGCCGGCATCCCGTTCGCCCTGGAAACGTTCCGTCAGCTCGATCAGAAAGTGAGCATGCGCGTGGACGCGGAGGACGGATCACGCGTAAAGAAGGGCGACACGCTCGTGTACATCACCGGTCACGCGCGCGGGATGCTGTCGGCGGAGCGCGTGGCCCTGAACTTCATGCAACGACTGTCGGGCGTGGCGTCGCTCACTGCGCGATACGTGGATGCGGTGGCGGGTACCCGGGCCGTGATCCTGGATACGCGAAAGACAACACCCGGTTGGCGTCGGCTGGAGAAGTATGCTGTTAGAGCTGGCGGAGGACGCAATCACCGCTTCGACCTGTCGTCCAGCGTATTGATCAAGGACAATCACCTGGTTGCAGTCGACGGGAACATCGCCGTCGCTGTCCAGCGGGCTCGTGAGCTCGCGCCACCCGGTGCGGAAGTCGAGGTGGAGTGCGACTCGGTCGAACAGGTGGGCGCTGCCGTGCAGGCCGGGGCGCACATCATCCTGCTGGACAACATGGCGCCCGACACGTTGCGCGCTTGCGTTGAACTCGTGGCGGGACGGGCCAAGTTGGAGGCGTCCGGCGGCGTATCGCTGGATACGGTGCGTGCGATTGCCGAAACCGGCGTGGACTTCATCTCGGTGGGCGCACTGACGCATTCGGCACCGGCGTTGAACCTCGCACTCGACTTCGAATGAGTTGCCGGGGGCAAGGCATCCGATCCGGTGAAGGAAGCGCGGCGGCGCTGGCGGTGGTGCGAACGAACGAATCCTTTCACCCATCGCCCCAAGGCGTGGGACCATGCGACGTCTGTGGCTCGGCGGACGTTCGTGAGGTCAGGTGCAAGGTGATCTGTTGGAACTGCCGGACCATCCTGCAGTCGTGCGCGGACCTGTGACGCGCAAATGAAACGGGCCCGAGCATCCTCGCTCGGGCCCGTCAACACGTGTTCCCAGATGGCTACGGTATGACGGTCACCACCGTTTGCCCCGGAACTCCCTCGGAGGTCGCGGTGATGGTCACCTGGCCAGGCGCAACAGCCTGAACCTGGCCGTTCGCGGACACCGTGGCGATCGACGTGTTGGAGCTGGTCCATGTCACCGGTCGGTTCCCAAGGACATTTCCATCCACGTCACGCATGGTGGCCTGCAGCTGCACGGAAAGCACCGCGTTCGGCGGCGAGAGTTTGAGCTGTGGCGAGTTGGGAGAAATCGTCACCGACACCACGGGCTTCAAGTTCACCGTCACGGGCAGCACGGCACTGGGAACCTGGTCGATGATGACCTGGATGTTCGTCGTACCTGCGCCAACAGCATTCAGCACGCCATTCTGGTTTACCGATGCCACGGTCTGGTTCGAGGTCGTCCACGTGACCGATCGACCCAAGGTCGAGAGTACGTTCCCGACGCTGTCCTTCGGAACCGCGGCGAGCTGCGAGTTGTCACCGACGAACAGCGTCAGCGGATTGGGCGAGATCGCCACCGAACTGACCGGAATCTGAGTCACCTGCAACTGGATCGCGTCTTGGGTGCCTTCGCACGTCGCGGCAATCTGCGTCTGTCCGACGGCAAGCGCGGTAATGAGCCCGGTCGACGAGTTGACCGACGCGATAGCTGGGTTTTGCGAAGTCCATGTGATCGTGCGGCCGGGTAGTACCTGATTCGCATTGTTCAGGCACGATGCCGCCGCCGCTAGCGTCTGCGTCAGACGCAGGATGTGCGAGCCGGTCAACGGATTCGTGATCTTTGTCGATACCACGCGCTCGGGAATAATTCGCACCTTCACGACCGCGTGCAGGTCGCCCACCGTCGCGGTGACCGTCGTCTCTCCAACAGATACCGCGCTGATGATGCCGCCGGGAGCAACCGCGGCTACCAACGGATTCGCGCTGGACCAGCTCACCACACGCCCAGGGATCGCCGAACCCGCTCCGTCAAACACCGCGGCATTCACGTTCTTCTGTGTACCAATATTCACATCGATGGAATCCGGTACCACCAGCAGGCGCGCAACCTTGGAAATCACGTTCACGACGGCCGCTGGGGAGGGCTGCCCATCGACGATTGCCGTCAATCGTGTATTGCCGATTTTCAACGTCGTCACCTTGCCGCTCGCATCAACCGTCGCGATATCCGGATTCAAGATGCGCCACGTGACCTTCGCGCCCGTGACTTCGCGTCCCTTTGAGTCGAGCGCTGTGGCGACGAACGACGTGATCACGCCACCAACCTCGATGGAGTCGTTCTGCGGAAGAAGCAGCACGCTCGCCGCGGGAGAGGGATCTACCGACGTCGTGCATGCACCCACGGAGAGCGACAAGGCCCCCGTGAGCAGTGCGAGAAGACTCCACGTGCGGCCGCGACGCCGTTCGCGCGTCACACCCAGAATATCCAAACGACCCATTCGCTCAGTTCCTCTTCAGAATTTGCCGTAACCCGGCCCGATAGAATCGGAGGGTGATCGCGTCCCTCGCCGCCCGCTCTTCAATCGACACGCGCCGGACGGCGCGCCCCCAATTGGAGCGCACCCGCAGCCTGCACGTCTCGTGTCACGACTTCCCCACAGGGCTACCGGACGGCCGCCGAGCCTCGTCAATCGACGACCAAGCCCAAGCGACATAACGCATTGCGAGTGGCAAGGGGCGTGCCGACCCTGTCGCGTTGTCGCGTCACGTCCCCGGAAGGATAGCCCGCTGAAGCTGTGTCGTCATCTCCTCAGCGTGATGCGTCGGCGCATCGCAGATGTATCGCCGACACACGTAACCGGTCGCGCGACCCCCGACGGCGGCCTTGTCCCTTGTCAGCGCCGAGGTTCCTACGCGTCCGCCATATACGATCCCCAGCACGAGAGAAGGCGTAAAGTGTTGTGCAATAATTGTTTGCAGTGCCTTCAAGTCGCTCTTCCCCTCTTCTCCAGCGAGCACTACCTGAACGGGACCGAAGACATGCATGTCGGACACGCATAGAAGCTGTCCGAACGCGGTCGGATGACTCACGGCTGACTCCGCTAGCTGCTCGAGGATCTCGCGTCCCAGCTCAGCGAACTCGGGGTTCCCGGTGATTTCTGCGACCCGCAGGAGCAGCTCCGCGGTTAAGGACTGCGCCGAGGGGGTCGCGTTGTCGACGACTTCCCGCGGGCGCGCGATGAGGAGCTCGTGGTCCGAGGCTGTGTCGAAGAAGATCCCATCCGGCTCAACCACGAAGTCCCGACATGCCGCGAGCGTGAGGCTGACGGCGCGCTCCAACCACAACTCGTCGCCCGTCAGCGTGTACATCTCAAGCAGCGCCAGACCCAATGCGGACTGGTCCTCCAGGAAGCCCCGGCCTTTCGTGTGACCGTCGCGATGACTCCGCATGGCACGATCATTCACTACCATTTCGCGCCAAAGGAAGTTGGCGTTCTTCACCGCGAGTTCCCGATAGCGGGCGAGGTCGAACACGCGCGCGGCCTCAGCCACGGCGCGCAGCATCAGCGCATTCCAGGACGTGAGAATCTTCTCGTCGCGGCCGGGACGCGCACGTGATGCACGCTCCTTCAAGAGAATCGACGACGAACGTTTGATGGACGCGTCGACATCGACGACCGACATTCCGAGTCGCTGCGCCACGACCTCAACCGGATTAGCCACAGAAAGGATGTTGCGACCCTCAAAGTTGCCGCTGACGGAGGTCCCCCAGTACGCCTCGGCTACGGGAGCGTCGCTTCCCAGGAGGGCTTGGATCGCCGGCGCGGTCCAGACGTAGTACGTCCCCTCGTGTCCTTCAGAGTCGGCATCGAGGGAGGAATAGAAGCCGCCGGCGGGCGACGTCATTTCTCGTTCGAGCCAGGCGAGGGTCTGGTCCACCGTCACCCTGGCCAGCTCGAGCTTCGACGCCTGCCACATCGCGGTGGCCAATCTCACGAAGAGGGCGTTGTCGTAGAGCATCTTTTCGAAGTGCGGTACCAGCCACCGCTCATCGACGGAGTAGCGGTGGAGTCCGCCGCCGATCTGGTCGTAGATGCCTCCGTGCCGCATGGCGACAAAGGTGTGCTGGGCGATTTCCAATGCCTTCGCGTCGCGGGTGCGGGCCCAGTAATTCATCAGGAACAGGAGCGACATGGACGGCGGAAACTTTGGCGCGCCACCAAAGCCGCCAAAACGCTCGTCGTAGCTGGCGATGAGCTTTCGAGCCGCGCGTTGCAGCTCCTTCGCCGAGAGAGTGCCCGACGGTAGCCGTTGTTGCGACGCCTGATACACGTCGAGGATGGCCTTCCCGGTGGACTCTACGCGCTCGCGCTGGTTTCGGTATGCGGCGGCGACCCCGGTAAGGATGCGGGAAAAGGACGGCAGCCCATGTCGGTCCGTTGGCGGGAAGTAGGTCCCACCGTAGAACGGAACACCATCCGGAGTCAGAAACACGGTCATCGGCCAGCCGCCGTGACCCGTCATGGCCTGCACGGCCTGCATATAGATGCCGTCGAGGTCAGGGCGTTCCTCGCGATCGACTTTCACATTCACGAAGAGATCGTTCATCAGCGCCGCGGTGGCTTCATTCTCGAACGACTCGTGCGCCATCACATGGCACCAGTGACAGGCGGCGTACCCAATGCTCAGCAAGATGGGTTTGTCCAGGGTCTTCGCCTGCTCCAGTGCTTCCGGTCCCCACGGAAGCCAGTCGACCGGGTTCATCGCATGCTGCTGGAGGTATGGCGAACTCTCGTTCGCGAGTCGGTTCATGGAGAAAGGTGAAGGTGTGGTCTTGCCGACACGACGACGGATGACGGGTATTCGCTGACCTATCCGTGTGAAAGGATAGCTTGCGACACCGCCGTCGGGCGAAGATGTTCGGCCACCGATTTCGTTCGCATCCAACCGACTCCGTACCCATGAGCGCCACACTTTCCGCCGATCTCGACCACTACTTCGGACAGCACGGAGCGCGCATGCAGCGCGAGCTGTTCGACTTCCTGCGTATTCCGAGCGTGAGCGCCAGAACGGAGCACGCCGCTGACGTGCAGCGCGCGGCAGAGTTTGTGCGCGATGCGTTGGTGGCGTCCGGGATGGCGTCTGAAATCATTCCGACACCGGGGCATCCGATCGTGCTGGGTGAGTGGCGGCAGGCGGGTCCGCAGGCTCCCACGTACCTGGTGTACGGACACTACGATGTCCAACCCGCGGAACCGCTGGAACTGTGGGAATCACCACCGTTTGAGCCGACGGTTCGCAATGGAAAGCTCTTTGCCCGGGGGTCTGTCGACGACAAAGGGCAGCTGTACCTGCACCTGAAGGCCCTCGAGGCACACCTCAAGGTTCGTGGCACACTGCCCGTGAACATCGTGGTCGTGGCCGAGGGCGAAGAGGAGGTAGGCAGCGACAACCTCGCCGACTTCGTGAAGACGAACGCCAAGCGTCTGGCGTGTGATGGCGTGGTCATTTCCGACTCATCCATGTTCGCGCCGGGAATCCCCTCGATCCTGTCTTCGTTGCGAGGGTTGGCGTACTTCCAGATCGATGTCGAAGGACCGACCGTGGATCTGCACTCCGGCAGCTACGGCGGCGCGGTGGTGAACCCGGCAACGGCGCTCGCCCGCATCATTGCAAGCCTCCACGACGCGAACCGGCATGTCGCGATCGCGGGGTTCTACGACCGCGTGCGGACGTGGCCCGAGGCAGTGCTGCAGCAGATGCGGGGATTGCCGTTCGACGAAGGGCATTTTCGCGCGGAAACAGGCGCCGAATCGTTAGGTGGCGAAGCGGCATACTCGACGCTGGAGCGGATCTGGACGCGGCCGACCTGCGAAGTGAATGGAATGCTGAGCGGCTACACCGGAGAGGGCGCGAAGACGGTGTTACCGTCCAAGGCCATGGCCAAGGTCAGCTGCCGCCTGGTCCCAGACCAAACGCCGGACGAGATCGAAGCGCTCATGCGCGACCACGTGGCTCGTGTGGCGCCACCCGAAGTTCGAGTCACCGTGACGGCGCTCCACGGCGGCAAGCCGTGGCGTGGCGAGTTGACGGGGCCATTGTTCGACGCCGGTTGTCGCGCCCTCGAAGCCGCCTTTGGGCGGGCGCCAGTGATCGTTGGGGAAGGGGGATCGATTCCCGTGGTGGGTGACTTCGAGTCCATACTCGGAGCGCCTGTACTTCTGATGGGGTTTGGCCTGCCGGGCGAAAATGCCCACGCACCAAATGAGTGGATGAGCGTAGAGAATTTCGAGAAGGGGATGCGCGCGGTCGCAGCGCTGTGGGACTTACTGAAGTAGCCAACTTCTCGCCCCCCACACATCGAATCGTCCAAAAATTTGGACGATCGCTCGTTCTGGTGTCCTCGGGGCGCCTCGCAAAATACTATTTGACAACGAGTTAACTCGGCTGGTGTGGTCGGGCATCGAGTGTGCTTTCTACGCTGGCGCTTCGGAGAAACGTCAACGAGGGAGCACCAATGACCACTACTATCGTTCGCAGAATCGCCACGGCCGCTGTTGTTCTTCTTCCCAATGCGCTCGTCGCGCAGCGGTCCGTTCCCACCGTTGCCCGCGTCACGCCGTACGTTGGGTACATGACATTCGGGAATTACCTCAGTGGCCCGATCGGGACCCGAATCGCCAACCAGAGCACCGCCGTGTATGGTGCGGAACTAGGAATCGACGTATCGCCTAACGTGGCGCTCGTCGGGAACATTGGATACGCCGATTCGAACGTGCAGGTCGGCCTCCCGATTATTGGCGGGTTGTCGATTGCCGACAGCAAGGTGCTCATGTACGATGGCGGCGTGCAGCTGCGCCTGCCGGCGACCACTGCTCTGGGTTCGGGTCTTGTGCCCTACGTACAGGGTGGCGCGGGTGCCATGCGATACGAAGTGAGATCGGGCCCACTTAAGACGCAGGCCACGAACTTTGCAGCGAATGTCGGGGGTGGCCTCGACGTCCAGCTCACTCGCAGCCTTGGAGTGCGTGGCATGGTGAAGGACTACATTGGCAAGTTCGACTTCAAGGAAGCCACGCAACTCAACCTGCATAACAACGTCGCCCACAACTGGGTGTATGGGCTGGGCCTGAACCTCGGGTTCTAACGATCGTCAGGCGAACGCAGGATGGGTGAGGGGCAAGGGGAAAGAGGCGCGGACCCACGGGTTCGCGCCTCTTTCGCGTGAGGCGCACCTAGCGGCGGGGCGTATATTCCCGCGCCATGCCACTCCTGATGCTCTTGCCGATGCTCCTCGCCACGGATTCAACCGCTGGCGGCGTTTTTCACGGGCGCAGTCGCCAGCTCGACGTAAATGCACCACGCGTCGAGGCGGCGGTCGTGGTAGATGGAACGCTGAGCGAGCCGGTCTGGAAGCAGGCGGCAGTGCTCACCGGGTTCTCGCAGTACCAGCCCGCGGACCAGCTACCAGCTTCGGACTCCACCGAGGTACTGGTGTGGTATTCGCCCACGGCCATTCACTTTGGAGTTCGGGCGTTCTCACCCGCGGGCACCGTGAACGCGCGCTTGTCTGATCGCGACAAGATCCAGTCCGATGACTACGTAGAGATCATCCTCAGCACGTTCAATGACGGACGTCAGGCGTTCGTGTTCGGCGTGAATGCGCTCGGGGTTCAGTCGGACGGAACGATCAATGAGGGATCGAAGACGACGTCGGCGGGCAGCAGTTCCCAGGCGACCAGCGTGACGCAATCGGACCTCAGCGCGAACTTCGTCTACGAGTCCAAGGGGCACGTGACGGACTATGGCTACGAGGTGGAGGTGCGCATCCCGTTCAAGAGCCTGCGGTACCAGGCCACGGAGACCCAAGACTGGGGGATTCAGCTCACTCGGCAGGTGCAACATCTTGGGCACTTCGATACGTGGACACCGACGCGTCGCGACGCCGCCTCTTTCCTCGGGCAATCGGGAACACTGCGAGGCCTCCACGACCTGCGTCGAGGTCTGGTGGTCGATGTCAATCCGTCGATCGTCGCGCGGCAAAACGGTGCTCCCAAGTCGGATGGATCCTGGGGCTACGCGCCCGACGGCCCCGAGTACGGTGCCACGATCAAGTGGGGAATCACCAACAACCTGTCACTGAATGGCACGGTGAACCCGGACTTCTCGCAAGTCGAGACGGATGTCGTGGCGTTCTCCTATGATCCGCGCCAGGCACTGTTCTACCCGGAGCGTCGTCCCTTCTTCCTAGAAGGCATCGAGAATTTCGCCGCGCCGAGTGGCTTGGTGTACACGCGGTCCATCGTGCAACCGGATGTGGCAGTGAAGCTGACGGGAAAGGCCATGGGGACCAACCTGGCCATCCTTTCGGCGCTCGACGACCGGGCCACCTCGCTGGATGGGACTGGACATCCCTTCGTGAACATCGTGCGAGCGGTGCGAGACCTGGGCACACAATCTCGGCTGGGTTTCACGTACACGGATCGGATGGACGGCGACAGTGTCAACCGGGTGGTGGGGCTTGACGCCCAGGTCATTGCCAGGAAGTTGTGGCTGCTCAATGTGGCTGGCGCATTCAGCCGCACGTCGTCTGGCGACTCCGTCCTGACGGCGCCGACGATCGCCGCCACGTTGTCGCGAAGCGGGCGCCGGTACGTGCTGAGCGCGCGACTGACGGGTGTGGACCGGAATTTTGTTGCGCGCGCCGGATTCGTCGGACGGAAGGACGTGGCGGACTACGTCGTTTCAAACACGTGGAACTTCTACCGTCCGAAAGGATCGTTGATCGAGACGTGGAATGTGGGGATCCGTGGTCAGGAGACAGGTTCCTATGACGCATTCGTGCATGGTGGTGCGTCCCAGGACCGGAAGCTGCACTTTATTGCGAATGCTGCAGCGCGTGGTGGCTGGCGCATGAATGCCGGCGTGTACTTCGAGAACTTCGGCTTCGATGAGCGACTGTACGCGCCCTATTACATCGAGCGAGATCTCGGGGCAGGGCGCTTGGACACGGTGAAGTTCACGGCCGCTGGCGACCCACGACTGCACAACGTCGATCTGACATTTCGGATTGTCACCCCAGAGTTCGCCAAGTTTTCCGGCGATTTCTTCTATATCGGGGGGAAGGACGAGAACTTCGACGAATGGCAGTCCGGTCTGATTCACTACATCACCGTCAACGCGCGCTTCCGTCCCACCGACCAGCTGCGTTTTGAGGCGCAGTATCAGCACCAGGAGTTCAACCGCTGGAAGTCGGGAAGCACGGTAAATATCCGCAAGGTGCCGCGAATCAAGATGGAGTATCAGGTGACTCGGTCCATTTTTGTTCGCTTTGTTGGCCAGTACGATGCGTTGCAGAAGCTGGACCTGCGCGATGACGAGCGCACCAATTTCCCGTTGCTCTACCGCAACGCGGATGGTTCTTACACGCGGATGTCTGGGTTCACGTCAAACCGAATTCGCGGGGACTGGCTGTTCTCGTATCAGCCAACGCCAGGCACCGTATTCTTCGCTGGGTATGGCAGCACCATGCAGGAGCCGCGTACGTTCCGGTTTGGGAGTCTTGACCGAACCGTTGATGGATTCTTCGTCAAGTGGAGCTACCTCTTCCGGTTGTGAGGTGTTCGTCGATGAGTCGTCGTTTTCGATGGATCATTCGCGGAGTGGCCAGTTGCTCGACTGGCGCGGTACTCGCGGGCCTTGGAGTCGCCGCCTGTGCCGCCCCCAATGCGAAGTCGGTCGCCAAAGATACGACGGCTGCTCCGTCAGCCCCAACGCCTGTGTTCGTCAAGAAGGTTGCATTCCGGGTGCCGCAAGAAAGCGAGATCAGTGATTCCGTCGTACTGGCAGCGGTCCGTCGTGGACGCGCACTGATTCAGCACACACGGGATTCGCTGCCTGCAAATGTCGGCGCGGAGTTGCAGTGCAACAGCTGCCACGCGTTAGACGGAACCCAGAAGAATGCGATGCCGTTCGTCGGCGTCTATGCGCGATTTCCGCAATACCGGAGCCGCGCCGGTGGTACGCAGATCATCGAGGATCGGGTCAACGACTGCTTCAAACGCAGCATGAACGGCCGGCCGCTGGTTCCAGAGAGTCGCGAGATGCGCGACATCGTGGCCTACATGGCCTTTCTCTCCTATGGATACCCTGTCGGAGCCGAGGCTGAAGGGCAGGGGTTTCCTCGCCTCGAACCGTTGCCAGGCGACACGACACGCGGGGCAGCGCTCTTCGCTGAAAAGTGTGTCCGGTGCCATGGTCCGAATGGGCAGGGGAGCGCACTGGCGCCGCCCACTTGGGGTCCGCGGTCGTTCAACGTCGGTGCGGGAATGGCGCGTCTGCGCACGGCAGCTGGCTTCATCAAGGAGCTGATGCCGCAAGACCAGCCGCGGACGCTGACGGCGCAACAGGCGTTTGACCTGGCGGCCTATATCACCTCACGATCGCGCCCCGACTTCAAGGGCAAGGAACGCGACTGGCCGCGGGGCGACCCACCACCTGACGTGGCGTATCCCACCGCGGCGGCCAAGGGAGCCAAGAAGGGCAAATAGCCGATGCGACGGACCGGCGTCTAGTGAATGCCGGCCTCGGATTGCAGCCAGCGCACATACGCGGTGACCTGAATGGCATCCGCTTCGGACACTCCATCGACGGGCGGCATGTCGCCGTAGGTCCAATGATGCGCACGTACTCCGCGCTGCACGGCGAGCAGGAAGGCGGCATCGGCGTGATGCCCTGGCGCATAGATCGCGTGCAGTAGGGGTGGACCGGAATCGGAACCGAGCCCCCATGTACCGTGGCAGCGCGCACAACGCGCCTGAAAGAGCGAGTCGCCCTCCGCCAGTACGGTTGGTGTTGGAGCTGGCGGATTGGGCAGGCGCGCCGAGGGCGCCTCCGGCCGACAAGCGGCCAACACCAACACCATGGGAACGGCCCACCGGGCGTGGTTCATGCCGGCGAAGCCGCCGCCTCAGCGGCAGGCGCTCCGAACAGGCGGCGGTCGTCATCCATCAGTTCCCGGACGCGATCCATGACATGGTCGGTGATCACCTTGTAGGTGCTTCCCTTCCCTGGTAGGGAAAGGAACGGTTCGATGTCGACCGGCGCGCCAAAATGGATGCGGATGGGGAGGGGAGAACGCCAATTCGCCGCGACCTGATTCCACAAGGTGTTCTCGAGCCCGACAACAAACACCGGGATCACACGGGGCCGCGCCGTATGGATGATGCGACCAGTGCCGGGTTGCACCCGCCGCAGCGTATACGGGTCCGGGTTCAGGTTGCGTCCGCCCTCCGGGTGAATGCCCACCATGGTCTGACTTCCCGCGCTCAGGAGCACGACGAGCGTTTCCAGCGAATGCCGGTCGACATCGCGATGCGATGCCGCGGCAAAGAGTGGCGGAAACATGGTCCAGAAGCCGGCGGTCGCGTTGGCGACGAGCCCGAATGGCTTGGTGTAATACGGATTCCCCATGATGGGGAAGTAGAGGTTTCGCCTAACGCCGGTGTGCCGGTACACCTCACTCGACACCACGAACATATCGAAATACGAGCGGTGATTGGCGACGAGCAGTATCGGGCGATCCGGTGGTGCCGCCTTGACGTGCTCCATGCCAAACACGGCGGTCCGTCGCGCGGTGACGGATCGAATGAAGATCGACCCCAAGGTGTACTGCCAAAGGCTCATCCACCGCTTCAACAGCCCACTATTCATCCGACGAGCCAACCGATAGTGCAGGCGCTCAAGCGGGGTGAGCGCCCGCAGAAGCTCGTCGGGGGCCTTGGGAATAGACCGTGGCGGAGGTGAGAACATCGATCAGTTCTAGTGCTGGCGGGGCAAGTGAGTCGGCATAGGTTCCGGTGGTCGGTCGCCGTGCAGCGTACGACCTGCTTCAGGAGTGCAAACCGAATGCCGAAGGGAGGAAGATGACGCCAGACATGCCATCAGCCAACATCCGCGTGTGGAAGTGGGCCGTGCGGCTCGTGGTGCTCGGGCAGCTTGCGTGGCCGTCCCTTTGCGGCGCACAGAGCGATGTCGCGTTCCCTCCACAGGTGCATGCTAGGCGTCGTGCGGCGTTGGAGCGCCTAACGGGTGACGCGGTGATCGTCGTCCCCGGTCGCTACATGATCAACCCCGGCGATGAGCCCATCAGGCAAGACCCGAACTTCTGGTACCTGACGGGTGTCGAGTCGCCATTCAGCATACTGCTCATGGTTCCCGAGCGTGGCACGGCGGGAAGCTCGCTGTCCTTGCGCTGGAGGAGCTACCTCTTTGTCCCGGAGCGCTACCAGTATGCGGGGGGCCAGTTTCCGATGGCCGACACGCGCTTTCGTCAGGCTCCCTGGAATCGCCCACCCGCTCGACTGACACCAGGCGAAGAGTCGGCGCGCGCAGTCGGTGTCGATGGCGTGTTTCCGATTGACTCCTTCGTTCCCCGCCTGTTCGACTTTGCTCGCGACGCGAAGGTCCTCTACGTTCCCGTCGACGGACCTCTGAGTCTGCCGGCAAACTTCCCGGGCGTACTGTCGTTCAACGACGGATTCATCGCTGGTGTAAGCGCGTTGTTGCCCGGAATGGAACGCAGGGATCTCACGCCACTAATGGCGCGACTTCGCGCGGTGAAGGATTCCCTGGAGGTCCGGGCGCTTCGCAAGGCAGCCGAGATCTCGGGCAAAGGCATGGTGGAGATGATGCGCGCTACTCGCCCCGGCATGCGTGACCGGGAGATCGCCGGGCTCATGGAGTTCGTCTGGAAGCGCGAGGGTTCACCGCGTGCCGCCTTTACGCCAATCGTGTCGTCGGGGCCCGACGCGATGACGTTGTTCACCTTGCAACGTGAACGATACAATGCCGTGAACCACGTGATGCGGTCGGGCGAGCTGCTATTCGTCGACTATGGAGCGGCGGAATGGATGATGTACGGATCCGATCTGTGCCGGACCGTGCCCGTGTCCGGTCACTTCACGCCAGTCCAACGGAAGTACTATGACGTGGTACTCCAGGCGCAGGAAGCGGCGATCGCGGCCATACGTCCGGGCGTGCTGATGGTGGACGTGATCAAGGCGGCGGCAATGGTGTTCAGGAGTCACGGCCTCGAGCCTAACGAGGACGTTGACCGCATGGGTGTGGACCACGTATGGGGGATCATGCCCTCCCCCACTCACTACTTGACGCGCAATGCTGGCGTGACGCGGTACAGTGCCGCTGGTTTCGGTGTACGAGACATCGGCCACCATGTGGGGCTGGAAGCCACCGACGGGCGCGACTGGACGCGGCCGCTGGAACCGGGGATGGTCGTAACGGTAGAGCCCAAGCTGTACATCCCGGACGAACAGATTGCGATCATGATCGAGGACGAAATCCTTGTTACAGCTGACGGGCACGACAACCTCTCGGCCAACGTGCCGAAGCGCGCCGTGGACATCGAGCGCGTGATGGCGGAAGGACGGCGAGCTCGATCGCGCCCCTCACGTCCCCCGGAGGGCGCCAAATGAGCCTGGGAATGCCGAGCGAACTCGCTGACTACCAGCGACAATTCATGGAAGTTCGTCAGCGTGCAGCCGCACTCACCGAGTCGTTGACGAGCGATCAATTCAACTGGCGACCCGGCCCCGATCGGTGGTCGATCGGGGAGTGTTTCGAACACCTGAATGTGACCGCCCGACGGTACCAGGAAAACATGACGCGCGCGATTGCCGACGGGCGCGCGCGCGGCCTGTACGGATCGGGCGCGCCAGCCAAGTACGGATGGTTTTCGCGCTGGTTCGAGGGGCAACTCGAGCCACCGCCGAAGCGCCGCATGAAGGCACCGCCGGCCTTTCAGTTCACGCCCGCTGCGTCGATGGAGAAGGGGTCCGTTATGGAGCAGTTTTCAGCGCGCGGGAAAACGTGGCTGGAATTGCTCGAGGCGTGTGAGGGATTGGACGTTGCCCGCGTGAAGGTCGTATCCCCGGCCATGGGGCTGCTGCGGTTCCCCATTGGCGCCGCATTTCGGCATCAGTTGGCGCACGAACGACGCCATCTGTGGCAGGCAAGCGCGGTGTCCAAGGCGCCCGGATTCCCGCCGTGACGGACGCCTAACGAACTGTAGTGTGCAGCCTCCCAGCGGAGGGGCATGACGCCATTCCTCATGCCCCTCGGCTTTCGCGGGACGCTAGTTCGAGATGATGGCGTTCTGGATGTTCTTTGAACGGAGCATCTGCTTGAACGCCTCCACGTCCTTGCTCATGACCTCGTCAAATTGGCGACGGATCCTTGCCAGCTCCGTGCGCAGTTGCGCCTGTACGTCGCGTTGGGCTTGCGTGGGCGCAAAGTCCGAACTGGTCACGGCCTGCCCCAGATACACGATCTTCTCGCCGAGCTTGTACGGCCAGCGCAGCAGATCCTGGCCGCGTCCGGTGACGCGGAGCTGGGTGAGCTGTTCCTCCACGGCGAGCAACTTCTTGTCCAGGGAGTCGACCTGTTCGCGCACGTCCTTCGTCTTGTCGTCGTCGCCTAACGTTGACTTGAGTGTGAGGACCTGACTGCGCACGATTTCCAGTCCGTTCACCATGTCCACGGCGCCATTGAGGTCCGTGGCGATGTCCTTGACCAGCGCAACCTGGGCACGAATCTCCTCCTCACTTCCGCCGGAGTTCGGGTCCTTCTTGACGACCACGGATTGAGTCTGCTCGCTGTCCCCGACTTTGAGCTTCACCGTGTACGTACCGGGCGCAACGAGCCAGTTACCGCGGCCGAGGCTTGGCGAGGTGCGCCCTTCGGGCGGATATCGCATCTCTGGGGTGAACAGGGGCGCCGTGCGGAGCTTGGCCTCCTTGGTGAGGTCGGTGCGCAGATCCCACCATGCCCGATTCAGCCCGGCTTTCGCAGCGCCCTTCATCGTCCGCACGACCGTACCCGTGGCATCGGAGATGGTGATTGACGCGCTATCCTTGCTCTCGGACTTCAACCAGTAGTTGAGTGATGCCCCACCGGGCGAGTTTTGCCCGACGGTGGGGTCATACGCGACGGTGAACGGCACTTCCGTCGGCAACAACCGATACGTCTGGCGCGGGGCAAAGAAGTGCATCGGGTTGGCGACGAGCGATGCCGACATCGTGCGGAGCGGCGTGATATCGTCGAGAATCCAGAAGCCGCGCCCGTACGTGGCGATGACCAGGTCATTATAGTGCTCCTGCACCACGATCCAGTATACGGGAGCATGGGGCAGGCCTGACTGCAACGGCTCCCAGAGCGCCCCATCGTTGAAGCTGACGTAGACGCCGTTCTCGGTACCGGCATACAGCAGGCCCTTGCGAACCGGGTCCTCGCGCACCACGTGCACGTAGGAGAGTGGCGACTTGGGAATTCCGTTGACCAGCAAGGTCCACGTCTTGCCGAGGTCGGTCGTCTTGTAGATGTATGGGTCGCGCGAGTTCGATTGGTGCGCGTCGATCGAGAGATACGCCGTGTTCACGTCGTATGCCGACGGTTCAATGTTCGAGATCGTGCCCCAAACCGGCGCTCCCGCCAGGTTCGACGTCAGGTCGGTCCACGTCTGCCCGCCGTCCTGGGTCAGTTGCACCTTGCCGTCATTGGTTCCGGCCCAGATCAGCCCGGCCTTGAGTTTCGATTCGGCGATGGCGAACACCACGCCGGAATACTCGACGCCGATGTTGTCCGGGGTCAGCCCGCCGTTCGCCTTCATTCGGCTGCGATCGTTTCGCGTAAGGTCCGGCGATATGACCTGCCACGTGCGTCCCCCATTCGTGGTCATGTGGACGTGTTGGCTGCCCACGTAGACCTTGTTGTGATCGTGCGGCGAGATTGTCAGCGGGAAGGTCCACACGAAGCGGTACTTCACTTCCTCGGCGGAGTGTCCGATGGTGGCCTCCGGCCACACTTCTACCTGCGTCGACATGTTGGTTCGCAGGTCCCATCGCGACACGATACCGCCAACCGATCCGAATCCAGACGCGCTCGACCAGACGAGGTTTGAGTCGACTGGATCTGGAGTGGCCCATCCGCTTTCACCACCGCCAACGGAGCTCCAGGAACCTCGCGGAATGCCGAATCCTCCAAACTTGCTGTCACTCGGCCCTCGCGTGGACGGACCGTCCTGTCGGTTGCCATAGAGGAAGTACGGCACCCGGTTATCGACCGCGACGTGGTACATCTGGGCGATCGGCAGCTGGATGCGATTCCACGTCATGGTGCGGTTTTCGGTGATCGACACACCGCCGTCGGAGCTGACGATCATGCGATTGCCGTCGGTAGGATCGATCCAAATGTCGTGGTGGTCCCCGGAGGGAACCTCCTCGCCCTGTGGGTCGATGACGGTCTTGCCCCCATCGAGCGTCTTGGCCCAGTTGGCGGAAAGGAAGTACGCCTCATCCGGGTTGTCCGGCGACACACCCATGCGATTGTAGTAGTGGGTGCGACCAGCCAATTGGCGATCGATGTTCACCATCTGCCAGTTGGCTCCGGCGTCATCGGAGCGCCAAAGTCGTCCCTTGTCTGGGTCGTTCACGTTCAGTGCCGGGACTCCGTCGCCAGTCTCAATGAGCGCATAAATGCGGTTGGAGTTTGCCTTGGAGATGCCGAGTCCGATCTTGCCAATCCATTTTGTGGGCAGCCCATTGCCCGTCAGGCGCTTCCACGTTGAGCCGCCGTCGGTGGACTTCCAGATTCCGCTGCCGGGGCCACCAGAGGTCCTTCCCCATGTATGGATCTCGATCTGCCACATGCCGGCGTACAGGATGCGCGGATTGTTGGGGTCCATCACCAGCTCAGCTGCGCCGACCGAGTCATTGACGAACAGGATCTTCTCCCACGTCTTGCCGCCATCGGTGGTGCGGAAGATGCCGCGGTCGGGCTGCGGCCCGTACGCGTGGCCTAACGCGGCGATGTAGACGACGTCCGGATTCGTCGGGTGAATGACCACACGGGATATCCGGCCCGTGTTCTCGAGGCCCATGCGGGTGAAGGATTTTCCGGCGTCTGTCGACTTGTAGACTCCCCACCCCACGGAGATGTGCGATCGGATGAACGGCTCTCCGGTTCCTGCCCAGACGACGTTGTGGTCAGACGATGCCACAGCGATCGAGCCGACGGAGGACACGGGTTGGTCGTCGAAGATCGGATTCCAGTGAATCCCCCCGTCGGTGGTCTTCCACAGGCCACCCGACGCGGCGCCGGCGTAGTACGTGGTTCGGTCTCCGGGAACCCCAGCAATCGACGTGACACGATTTCCCTCAGGTCCTACGTAACGCCATTTGAGCTGCGTGAATGCCGTCGAGTCGAGGAATGACGTCGGCATCGTGCTGGCTGTCGGTGCGGTGCGGCCGCGCTGTGCCGGTGCGCTGCTCGGCGCCGTGATCACAGCTACTGCGAGCACGACGGCGAGGCGTCGACGAAGTAATCTGGGCATCAAGAATGCTCTCGGCTCAAAGTGGGACGACGTGGTGCACTCGTTGCTCGCTTCCCGTGGTGATTCAACGGGTTCAACCTGCGCTTTCAGGTGCGAGGCACGTACGAGGCTGGGAGAATCATCTGGCAGGACGGGTGCGACCGCAAGTTGATCGTGTCGCGATGTCCTACGGCGTCCGCCGCCCCTAAACACGTGGGAGAAATGCGAAATTCAACATGGGGCGAGTCGGCTAGGACTGCTCCGCGCGCAACACGGCCCCGGTGGTGCCTGTCGCACGATCGTAGGTGACGATGTGTGCCCATTCATCGGCGTCCGATCGCGCGACGACCGCGACCACCGGTTCCGTCGCGCTCATGTTGAACACCTCGTGCGGCACGCCCGGCTCGATGTAGATGAAGTCCCCCGCCTCGTTTTCGATCGACTGTTCGAGCTTGTGCCCGTACTCGTGGCGGACGCGACCCTGCAGTATGTACAACATCACTTCGAATCCAACGTGTACATGCGCGTAGGCGACGCCCCTGGGCGGCACGGTGGCGACATTCATCGACAGGTGTTTCACATTGACGTTCTTCGCGGAAAGGCCCACCTGATACTGGATTCCATTCCACGCGCGCACGGTCTCTCCGCCTCGAATCACCGAGATTCCGTCGTGGTGCTCCACGCAGTTCCGAAGGTCCATAAATGCTCCTACTTAGGAAGGATCGAAACGATGGTGAGTGCGCGCACGGTCAGAAGTAGGGCGCGGTGGCAGGCAACGTGGCGCCGCAGCGGCACGTCGCCGTCTTCTCGCTGTCCTCCATCTGGCCGCACGACGTGCACCGAATCCAGCTTGGGTTGATTCTGACGGGGGCCCACACGGACGTCCACCCGCCGGCCGAAAGCTCGTTGAAGAAGGCCGGCATCGCCGATTTGTGCGTACCATCCTGCATCATGCGTCGCGGCGCCTCCGCGCTATCCCACGCCGCAAATGTCATCATGCGGTCGCCGACGGTTGCCAAGGTCAACCCCGCGAACCCCGGCTGCGACGGCAACTCGGCCGCGATCACGCGACTGAATTCGCGAACCTTACCGATCTCTTCTGCCGAGCGTGTGCGCAGGACGGTGATGCTGAAGGCGCCAGGTTTTGCGGTACTCGTTCCGCCGACGCGAATAGACGTGCCGAACTGGAACGGGCCAACTTCCTGGGGCTGCGTGATCACGCTCATGCCAAGCTGCCGAGGCATCTCGGTGCTATCGAAGTACCCGCGGACTGAGGTGATTCCTTGCGGGCCTACCCTAATGAAGTCGGCGCCCGGCAGCACGACCGCCTTGCCCGTGGGCGGAAGGCCTCGCATGGAACCGCGGTTGGTTCCGTACATCATCCATTGGGCGGCAACGCCGCCGGGAATGGCATCCTCGCTGAGGAAGTCGAAGCGCAGGTCCGGGAGGGCGCTCCACAGTCCGGCAGCGTAGGTCCCGATCGCGTCACCACGAAGTGCGCCGCCGGACGCCGGATCTTCATAGGTGCCGTCAGGTGCAAACGTGGACACAATGGCGGCGGCATCGTGGGCATTCCACGCATCGAAGTAGCGACGGACGACATCGTTCATAACCCTATCCTCTGAATCGCGAGTGCGTATCATGCGCTACGTACTGGCAAGCGCCAGACGTTGTTGATGAGTCCGAACGTCTCGATGCGCGACGCCAACGGCCGACACCGGTACGAGCAGCGCCAGAAGATGGCGCGCAGGACCGGACTTTGGGAGGCGGCTACTTCGGCGTCGTCGGGTGTTCGAGGTACTGGCGTAAGTAGTCAACCGCCAATGGCCACCCATCCACGACGGCGTTGTAGAACCAGTCCCACGCGGCACCGTCGCGGTACCCACTCTGCAGGACCGTCGCTCGCGTCTGGCGGAGACCCACGCGTTCCGCCGACACCTCCAGCTCCATCGGGCCAAAGATTCCGTGCTCCGGGTTGAAGTACGTGAAATGGTCGATACGAAGTTCACGGTCCGGGTCCAGGGCGACGATCGTGCCGGTCGAGACATACTGATACCCTTTTTCGGACACGCCCCACCCGATCGCGTAGAGCCCGTTCACCTGCGGTTCCACAAGCGTGCGATCGGCACGCCACCACCCCTGGAGGTCGATCGGGTCCAGGAACGCGCGGATCACACGGGACGGCTCCACGAACATGACGGATTGGGCACGGACGGCTCTCATCGTTAGGCTCCCGTGGGGGCGACGGTGTTTGGCATCGATCATAGCGTTGCGCGACCTTCGCCGATAGCACGGATAGCCCAACGCCGTGGGCCTCCGTATCTTCTTCACCTTGCATCATCCGAATCCATCCTTCACACGCATGCCATTCCACGAACGACCGACCTTCCCCAGGGGCTACCGTTGCGCCAGTCGGAATGTCGGCTTGAAGCCTGACGCCAAGGATCTCGCGCTCTTCGTGAGCGAGGTGGATGCGACCGCGGCTGCGGTCTTCACGCGCAATCACTTTCCGGGCGCACCCATCATCGTCGGTCGCGAGATCCTGCCAGCGGGAGGAGGACACCTTCGGGCCATCGTTGCCAACAGCAAGTGCAGCAACGTGGCGACGGGAGCGGCTGGCGTTGAAAACGCGCGCCGAATGGCACGCGCGGCGGCTGCCGAAGTCGGCACACAACCGGATCTGGTGCTCGTCAGCTCGACGGGCGTGATTGGTGTGCCACTCCCGATCGAGAAGATTGAACTCGGCATCCGCGGGATGCGCGGCGACTTGCAGGCGGACCCGCTTGTCGGCGCGCATGGGATCATGACCACGGACACGTACGCCAAGGCGCTGTCGGTCAGCGTAGGGGAGGCGACGATCACGTGGGTCGCCAAGGGCTCTGGGATGATCGAGCCGAACATGGCGACCATGCTTGCCTACATCTTCACGGACGCGTCAATGGATGCTCCCACACTGGACGCCATGTTGCGCCGAGTGGTTGAGCAATCGTTCAACATGCTCTCGGTGGATGGGGATACGAGTACGTCAGACACGTGCGTGATCATGGCGAATGGTCTTGCCGGCCCCGTCGACGCCGCGGCGTTCGAGGCGGCGCTGTTGGTGGGGTGCATCCGCATGACGGAGCTGTTGGCCCGGGACGGTGAGGGGGCGGAGCACCTGTTACGGACGCATGTGCGTGAGGCGGCGACGCGCGCCGAGGCGCGCCGGATTGCCAAGGCACTCATCAATTCTCCGCTGGTGAAGACGATGGTGCATGGTGCCGATCCGAATGTCGGACGCATCCTGATGGCGGTGGGGAAGTGTTTCGAGTGCACCATCGACCCCGTTCGCACCCAGGCGTGGATCAATGGATATCAGGTGGTCCGGGACGGCGCGCGAGTGGCGTTTGACGACGCGGTCGTGCGGGCCGCGCTCGCCAAGGAAGACGTCGATATCGAGGTGGCGTTAGGTGTCGGGGCCGGTGCCGCGACCGCGTACGGTTGCGACCTGACGAAGGGCTACATCGAGGAGAACGCCGCGTACTACTCGAGCTGAGTCGACCCTCACGCGTGGTCTTCTGGGCCTTGACGTTGGTCCGCGCCACTGGGAAGGTTGAGCAGCCTGCGTTTCCGACGTTCTACTCAACCTGTCGATCACATGTCGTTTGCCGTACTTGGTGTGTTGCTCGTGCTGCAGGGGGTGGGGGCGGGGGTGGCCGTGCGGGAGCCCGCGATGTCGCCGCAGGGCCAGTTGGCGGCGTCGGTCGATGGTGATCTGTGGCTCCGGACGACCAATGGGCGGTGGGCGCGCCTGACGTCAGGACCCGCATGGGACCGGCAACCTGCCTGGAGCGCCGACGGAACATCCCTGGTCTTTGCGTCGGACCGGAGCGGGCACGGTGACATTTACCGCCTCGCAGTCCGCGGCGATGCGGCGGCCAAACCCGAACGCCTAACGAATAGTGATCAGGTCGAGGGGGAGCCCTGGGTGTCACCGTCCGGTGTCGTGTATTTCGTGCGTGGGGATGGCAGTACGGCCAGAATCTGGGTCCGCCAGGCGGACGGCACCGAGAAGCGCCTGACGAGGGCTGAGGTCCCCGAACGATGGCCCGTAGTTTCTCCTGACGGCAACCGGCTCGTGTATGTGCAGCTGGGTGAAACCAGTCGTCGCGTGCATGTACGTGTGCTGGCGACGGACAAGGACAGCGTCGTCCTTGGCGATCGGGCGCCCGAGCGCGTCACGTGGTCTCCCGATGGCGACCGTCTCGTCTTCTACTCACCAACACCCCGAGCCGGTATCTGGGTTGCTGCTGACGATGGTCGGTACGTCAACTACGTCAGTGCGCGACGCGGCGACCCTGTCTGGAGCGCCGACGGCCGTCAGATCGTCATTGGTGAGCGGTTTGCCGACGATGCCGGGTACAACGGCGATCCGGATCGGATGGGCGACCGCGCCATCGCGGAACAGTTGGGAGGCGCCGACGGACTCCTCTCAATCACGGCGCCCGAACCACCCGATGCGGGACGACGCGCCGTATCCGGTCCGGCGATCGTGGACCGGCGCATGCGAAACGCTGACGCGTTCGACCGATTCTGGGAGCGCATGGACGCTACGTACTTTCGGGCGGTAGATGCCAACGATCGTCACGCCGCGTGGGTCGCCATAAAGGAACGGCTGCGGCCGCAGGCCCTTGTCGCCAGCTCCGACGCGGCGTTGGCCAAGGTTGTGCATCAGGCGGTGTTGGAGCGGCCGGTGTTGCGCACGGAGGTGACCGGTCGCGCTGCCGTTTCCAGCGCGCATCCCGTCGCGACGGCGGCGGGAGTCGAGATGCTAGCCAAGGGTGGGAATGTGGTCGATGCCGCCGTGGCGGTTTCCTTCGCGCTTGGCGTGGTGGAACCTGACGCGTCGGGCGTTGGTGGGTATGGTGAGATGCTGGTGAACCTCAGTGGCATGGCGCGGCCGACACTGATCGAGTTCATGGCGCGTGTGCCGGAGGAGGCGACGCTCTCCAATGCGTCGCTGCTGGAGAACGGGCGGTACCCGTCGGATGGGCCCATGCTCGCCATGGTGCCCGGAACGGTGGCCGCGATGTACCAGGCGTGGCAGCGATTCGGGTCCAAGAAGATCCCGTGGGCCGATCTGGTGGCGCCGGCGATCCGCGCGGCGAAGGATGGCTACGTGGTGAGTGACGGGCTGGCCACGACACTCGAGACGGAGCGAGAACGATTCACCAAGTACGAATCGAGCAAGACCCTGTTCTTCCGGAACGGTTCACCGCTCAAGGCGGGCGACACACTCAAGAACCCGGACTTGGCGTGGACCCTCGAACAAATCGCCAAGAATGGCCACGATGGCTTCTACAAGGGCGACGTGGCTCGACGGTTGGTGAACGACCTTCGGGGCAAGGGCAACGCGATGAAGCTGACGGATCTGTCGCGGTACTTTGCCGCGGAACGAGTGCCGGTCGAGGGAACGTACCGCGGGTTGAGCGTGTTCTCCAGCGCACCGCCAGCCGGCGGAGGCGTGACGCTCGTGTCGCAGCTGAATGCGCTGGAGCACATCTCCGCACCACGGCGGTACACCGACGACGCGGCGACCCTGCACGCCATGATCTCGGCCTGGCAGCTCATACCGTCGTCGAGAAACCGTGTGGCGGATCCTTCGCTCTGGCCAGTGAATATCGAGCCGTTTCAGAACAAGGACACTGCGGCCGTGCGTTGGAAGTGCTTTGACCCGGCCCGCGCGTTGACGCCAGCGGCGTTTCGGGGAGATACGCTGAGCTGCAACACCTCGAGGGACGCCAGTGGATCCGGGTCGCGCGACGAGGATCGTGGCGATGACGCCTCCCCCACGGAGTGCGAGGGACAGCCCGATCACGCCGCCGGCGCGATCTGCCGACCGCAAGGCACCACGGCGTTCACGGTGGCTGACGGCGACGGGAACGCCGTAGTCGTCACCCAGACCCTCGGCACATGGGGTGGGAACTTCTACGTCACGCCGGGGCTCGGCTTCCTGTACAACGACAAGCTGACGTCCTATGGAACGGATCCGTCAGCCTATGGCGCGCGCCTTCCGTACGCACGGCACGGCAGTTCGATCGCGCCAACGATTGTCATGGAGGGGAGTGGTGAGCGGCGCCGCCCGCTGCTGACCGTTGCGGCGGCGGGGAATGCGTGGATCAACGCCGCCGTCTTTCAGACACTCGTGGGAGTGATCGACTTCGGGCTTACCCCCCAACGCGCGTTGGAGCTGCCGAGGTTCCTCCCGTCGCAGCGCGGGGGAGCGTTTGGACCGGCTGGTCCGCGCGAGTTCGTGGTCGACATCGAGGACGGCTACGATCCCGACGTCATTGCCCAGCTCAAGGCGATCGGACATCACTTCAACGTCATCTCGCTTCCCGGCGAATTGCGGATGGGGTATGGTGCGGCGATCAAGATCGGACCTGGCACCGTCACCGCCGGGGGCGATCCTCGGCGCTCTGGGACGGCGGGAGCTATTCCATAGCAAGACGCCGCGGCGAGCAAGACAGGCCGTGAACCACGCGGCGTACTGGACAGCTGAGGGCGTGCTGGCGGGCGCGAGGCGGCCGGCTCTTGCACTCTCCGCTTGGGCTGTCGTACCTGCTGCTGTGTGCGAGGGAGAAGGTGCAAGGTATTGGGAACCGGCAGACCTGCTTCGTGCTTTATCTGGTGGGCGCGGGCGTGACAGTCGCCACGCGCCCTCGACCCGACAACCGGAGCCAGCATGGCAGACGATACGAAGACGAAAGACAAGTCGCTCAAGGATCGACTGACTCCAGAGCAGTATCACGTGACGCAGGAGAAGGGCACGGAACGCGCCTTTACTGGTGCCTACTGGGACACGCACGACGCTGGCATGTACAAGTGCGTCGTCTGTGGTGAGCCGCTCTTTTCATCCGACACGAAGTTCGATTCAGGAAGTGGGTGGCCCAGCTTCACCGCACCGGCCGCTGAGTCGGCGGTGAAGACGGAGTCCGACTACTCACACTTCATGCGTCGTACCGAGGTGATGTGCCAGAACTGCGGCTCTCACCTGGGACACGTATTCGACGACGGGCCGCGCGACGCCGGCGGCCTTCGGTACTGCATCAACTCCTGCGCGCTTTCGCTGGAGAAGAAGGACCAGCAGGGTTCATAGGGACGTCGGCGTGTACGAAACGGGGCCCCATGTGGGGCCCCGTTGTCTTTTCGGCTCGTTAGGGTCGTTTGGCGACCAGTTCGATTTCCACCGCCGCGCCGAGGGGAAGTCCGGCGACCGCTATCGTGGTGCGGGCAGGAAAGGGCTTGGCGAAGCGCTGGCTGTAGGCGGCGTTCATGGCCGGAAAGTCCGCCATGTTTGTCAGGTAGACGTTACACTTGATCGCGTCATCCATCGACAAGCCGGAGTCCTTGAGCACGGCCTCCAGGTTGTCGAAGGCGCGCATGGTCTGCGCGCCGACGTCGCCCTCGATGAGTTTCCCAGTGGCCGGGTCGATCGGCGTTTGCCCTGAGAGGTACAGCAGGTCGCCGGCCCACACGGCATGCGAGTATGGGCCGATGGCGGCTGGGCCGTGGGTGCTGGTTACGGATTGGCGTGACATCAGTTCTCCATCACGAGCGTGAGTGACCAAGTGCGGCCGCCGCGAGCAGGTGCAACGCGCACGGGCGCGGAGTGACAGGGAAATCTGGCGGCTTCTTCCCCCCGCGCAACGTGAACAACGTCACGCGGTGCCACCTCGTTGCGCGATCAAGTGCATGACCTCAGGATTCACCCAATCCTGATCGTGGAAGTGTGTTCCCCATCCGATCGGGGTGACGTTTCGATACTCGTGCATGGTCTCATCGTCCACGAACCGCAGGCGCTTCCGCAGCGACGCGCGGGCGTTTGGCGCAGCGCCATGATCGAGCAGAAGCCGAGCCAGGCGATCACCGCGATGACCCGCCCGGTACGGTTGGGAAACGACGCACCCAAAGAGTGCTGTGTGCCCGCCGAATCCCTCATCATCAACGGGACCAACCACGTCCGGGTTGGTGCCGTGTTCCAGGATCCACTGGGCGATCTCCACCTCGTCGTTGTCAACGCACAGGTGGAGGAGCGTGGTGTTCGCCAGTTCCGTTCCGTGCAGCGCCAGTGACGGGTCGGTGTCGCAGCCTAACGCCGGTGGATAAAACTCGGCATGCGTGTAGGAGCGGGTGAGGACGGTTGGATCGCGTTGTACGTGCTGCGCGAGCAGGTCGATGCGACCGCGGTGAACGGCCATGGCCGGCGTATCGGGCATGTCGATGCCGTGTGCGGCGAGTAGATCAAGGCAGCGATGCTTGCCTTCAGAATTGCGTGTGTAGGTCTGCAGCAACATAGCGGCGGGCGCGAGCCGATTCCCCCTCTCGTCGGCCAGAGTCGCTCCCAGCTCCAACAGAAGGTGCAAGCCGTCGTAGTTCTGTGTCTCCGCCGGACCCATCGCGCCAAGCGATGGGCGTCCGCCCAGTGCGTAGAGGTGGCGTGCCGTGCCGATCTGGCCCTGAAGCACGGCCCGGTCAAAGGCGAAGTCGAGGTCGCCCGCGCCGAGTTGGTGCAACATGTCCACGAGACGATCGCGTCCGAGGTTCGCCGCGTATGACATGGGCGGACCCCAGTTCCCTCGAACGCCGCGTGCATCCTCAATCAGCAATGCCGGATGCGTAGTGACCAGGTGACGAACGGTCTCGAGGTCATCGCACCAGATTGCGTCGGTGAGTTCACAGGCGTGAACAAGACGCGGCCAGCTCGCGACACCGTACGCCCGTGCGAGCGTCAGTTGCGCGTCGGCAAGCCGGGGAGCGGATGGCGGATGTGGATGATGCTGCGCGAGCTCATCGAGCGCCCAACGCTCGCGAAGACGAATGGCGCGCAGCAGGTCCTTCGCCTGATGCCGGAGCTGATCCAGGTCTGGGCGGACCGGGAGATGACGAGCGGGCATAACGAGCCTCCTGTGTACGCCCGTGTCCGCTGGTCGGGCATGAGGAGGTTCGTTGAACGAAGCCTCGAACCGCAACGCTCAGGTGGACTCGGTCCTCTCCGCGGACGGGTGGCGCCCTGCGCGCCGCAATGAGCGTAATGCGCTTGCCCCGTTGCGAACAAGCCCCACATTCCGTGCATTCGCGGCCCGCCGTATGCGCGGCCAGTTTCAGACCGTTGAGGCTAGGGTCTCCCATGTTAAAGAAGATCGGCGTTGTGGTCCTGCTCGTCGTGATCCTGTGTGGCGGCATCGTGGTATTTGCGCGTGTGCGAAATCCCGAAAAGCGCGAGATGAATGAAGAGGCACGGGCGGGCGTACCCGGCCAGTTCGTGACGCTGGCCGACGGCGTCACGCACTACGACGTTGCCGGGCCAGACACGGGTTCGCGCGTCGTGCTCGTCCACGGGTTCTCGGTTCCGTACTACATCTGGGACTCGACTTCGGTGGCGCTCAGCAAGGCGGGGTTTCGTGTGGCTCGTTATGACCACTTCGGGCGCGGCTACTCCGATCGTCCGGCCGTTCGTTACACGGCCAGGTTGTACGATCGTCAGCTAGAACAGTTGCTGGATTCGCTGGGTTGGCGCGACCCCGTGCATATCGTCGGGCTTTCCATGGGCGGACCGGTGGTGGCGGGATTCGCCGCTAAGCACCCGGAACGTGTGAAATCGTTGACCCTTGTTGATCCAGCCGCAGGCGGGGATGGAGGCGTGCCCTGGTATTTCAAGGTACCGTTTTTCGGTCGCCTGCTCTGGCAGTCTCTGGCCGTACCATCCATGGCCGATGGACAGGTATCCGACTTCTACGAACCGCAGAAGTGGCCGGACTGGGCCGACCGGTATCGACCACAAGTGGAATTCAGGGGATTCGGTCGTGCCCTCCTGTCCACACGACTCGAATCAGCCCGTGGGCCTCGAGACGGCGTCTATGCGCAGGCGGGCAAGACCGGAGTGCCAGCGTTGCTGATCTGGGGCAAGGAGGACCAAACCGTTCCGATCAAGTTCGCGGACGTGGTGCAGAAGGGAATTCCACAGGTCCAATTCCATCCGATTGACCGCGCTGGCCATCTTCCGCACATGGAGCGCACGGACGTAGTGAACCCGCTACTGATCGCTTTCCTGCACTCGGCCGACTCCGCGCACACGCCGAAGGCGGACTCCACCAAGGCCGCGAAGTAAGGACCGGCATCGCGGGGCCCTCGCCGTCACATCGTGTCCAGCCCGCGGATCAGTCGGGCCATGAAGCTCACGGCGGTCGCAAAGTCCGCTGCACGCACGCGCTCGTTGACGCCATGGACCCGCTCGCGATCGCCATCGCCTAACGGGATTGGCAGGAACCGGTACACGTGCGTGCTGTGCGGGCCCCAATACTTGGCATCGGTGCCACCCATGACGAGGTAGGGGATGACGGGTACGCGTCCCCCTGGCTCCATCGCCGCGATGGTGCGCGAAAGCCCCACGTAGCCGGGCGCGGCAATGTCGGACACGGGTGAAGGATCCACACCCGCGCTATCGATGGGCGCCACCGTGATCTGCGAATCCGCGATGACCTGGGCGACGCGCTCCTTGACCGACGCGACCGTTTCTCCAGACGCAATCCGGAAATTCACCACCGCGGACGCCTCGGGAGGCAGCACGTTGTCCTTGATGCCGGCCGACAGCATGGTTGGTGCGGTGGTGGTGTGGAGGAGGGCAGCGCCTAACGGGTTGCCCTGCAGCCCACGCTCGACGATCGGCGCAGTGAGCCACAGGTTGGCCATGACCACCTTGGTGGTGAACGGCATGTACGGTGCCATCGCCTCCACCATACCCCGTGTGGGTGCGTTGAGGTTGGACGGGAAAGGATTCGCCTCGAGCTTGGCAATCGCCCGACTCAAGGCGCCCACCGCCGTTCTAGCTGTCGGCATCGACGAGTGCCCACCGTCGGCGCGTGCCGTGAGCCGGAGGCTCACGTATCCCTTCTCGGCGATGCCGACGATCGCGGCGCGATCCTTGATTCCGGGGAGAATGCCAGCTCCCATGAACCCGCCCTCGTCCAGCACCAGCACAGGCTTCACTCCCCGCTTCACCAGCTCCTCTACGATAAGGCGCGCGCCGTAGCGGCCGCCGACTTCCTCGTCGTGTCCAAAGGTGAGGTAGACCGTACGTTTGGGCCGATAACCGGAGGCCAGCAGTCCCTCAACCGCCTCCAGAACGGCGAGCACGGTGGACTTGTCGTCCAGTGTTCCGCGTCCCCAGACAAACCCGTCAGCTACATCACCAGAGAAGGGGCCATGCTGCCAGTCCTTCAGGTTGGGCTCTGGAACGGGCACGACGTCCATGTGCCCCATCAGCACCAGCGGTGGCAGCGTGGTGTCCGTCCCGGTCCACGTGTACAACAAGCTCAACCCGGCGACGTACTCGCGGGTGAGCTGCTGGTGCACCAACGGAAAGGTCTGCTCGAAGTAGGTGTGCAGCCCAAGAAAGGCCGCCGTGTCGATCGGGCCGCCCGACGTCAGCGAGACGGTCGGAAACTTCACGGCGCCGGCGAGATGCGCGGCGGCCAAGGCCGTGTCGACCGCGGGAGGCGCATCCGATGGGCTGCCAATGACTGGCGCCGGCGGGGACAAGCGTGCGGCCCGAACGCTCATGACGGCGCCCACGACAAGGAGCAACAGGACGAGAAGCGCCCCGAATTTCTTCATGACCGGTTCCATTGAGAGTCCGCCGAGAATGTGCGCGACCGACTGATTGGGCGCCAGCACTGCTTCCATCGATAATCGATGGGGGATTGACAGGATCATCGCCTTGGCGAATCTTCCCATCGTCTATCGATAGGAACCCTCGGGAGGATGCGTCATGGGCGCTGACAGAAGCGAACTTCTTCCGGGCACACTGGACCTGTTGGTACTTCGAACCCTGCTGGGTGGCCCGCGGCATGGCTATGGCATCGCTCAGCGGCTCAAGGTGCTGTCGAGCGACGTGCTCCAAGTAGGTGAGAGTTCACTTTATCCGGCGCTCCAGCGTCTCCTGTTGGATGGGTACGTGAAGGCCGAGTGGGGATCCTCCGAGAACAATCGACGGGCGCGGTACTACACCCTCACGGCGTCGGGGCGCCGGCACCTCGTGAGCCAGCGCGAGGCCTTCGAGCGCGTTGTGACGGCGATTCAGCACGTCCTCGAGTTCGCCTGACGCATGCGATTCATCCAACGTCTTCGCTATTGGCTCCAGCATCGCCAGCGCGCGGCGGAGTTGCACGAGGAGATGGCGATCCACCGCGAATTGGTGGAGCACGAGTACCGCGCACAGGGCATGGCGCAGCATGCAGCGCGTGATGCGGCCCGGCGACGCATGGGGAATGAGACCTACATGCGTGAGGAATCGAGCGGCGTGTGGATCTGGCCGGCGCTGTCCGCGTTAGGCGTTGATATGCGTTACGCCGTGCGGTCTTTTCGACGGTCACCTGGGTTTACGGCGATCGCCGCGGCCACCCTGGCGTTCGGCATAGCCGCCAACCTGGCGATGTTCGGAGTCGTCGACGCCCTTCTCTTTCGTGCGCCGGAGGGCATCCGCGATCCGCAGGACATGGTGCGCATCAGCATCGAGGCGCCCGAAGTCGGCGACCAAGGCGCGCGCGAGCTGTCCGACGTGGTGTCGTATCCGGACTTCGAGACCCTTCGAACGAACGCGGGCGCGTTTGGCGACATCGCGGCCTTCTTGCGCACGCCGCTGGTAGTTGGCGAGGGGGATGCGGCGCGCCACGAAGAGGTTCTTCTCGTCAGCGGCAACTACTTCTCGCTGCTTGGCGCGTCGCCCTTGCTGGGTCGCGCACTCGGCGCAACAGACGATCAAGAAGGCGCCGCGCTGCCGGTTGCCATACTCAGTTGGGAGTTCTGGCAGCGAGCGTTCGGCGGCGATCCTCGCACGATCGGCAAGACGATTCGTGTGAGCGGGCAGCCGTTTGCGGTAGTGGGTATTGCCGCACGTCATTTTGTTGGCACCGACCTTGGGCGTCCGGCGCTTTGGCTCCCGCTGCAATCGGCGTGGAACCTGGGGTACGATCCACAACTCATGCGCGCCGAGCACGCCACGTGGCTGAGCCTGACGGCCAGGTTGCGCGCTCCATTGACGCGCGCGCAGGCCAGCGCGCGAGCCAGTACCGCGTTGCAGCTTGCGCGGGCTCCGACCGGCGTACCCGCCGAGGTGGGGAAAGGGGGTGCCAATGCCGCGCCGCTGGTTCGACTCTCGCCGATGTCCGGTGCAGGACGAACATCGGTCGTTCAAGACAACGCCTCGGATCGCACACCGCCCGTGTCCCTGTGGTTCCTCGGGATTACCGGTGTGGTGATGCTGATTGCCTGTGCGAACGTCGCCAACCTGCTTTTGGCGCGTGCGTCTACCCGCCAGCATGAACTCGCGGTGCGCGCCTCACTCGGAGCAACACGCGGGCGGTTGACGCGCCAGCTCCTTACGGAGAGCGTGGTGCTGTCATCAGCGGGTGTACTCGCCGGTGTCCTCCTCGCTGCCGTCGCAGTGACCCTGCTCCCCCGCCTGGTGACACTGCCTCCGCTTCCGCCGCTGCTGTCACAACGGCTGTTGGGGTTTACCGTCCTGTTGCTGGTGGCTACCACGGTGCTGGCGGGGATAGCCCCGGCGGTGCGGGCGTCGCGCGATACCCTTCGCCTGCACCTTGGCCTAGCGACGCGCGCAGGCGGAAGCCGGTCGCTCGTGCGGCAAGTGCTGGTTGTGGTGCAACTGGCAGCATCCGTCGTGCTCCTCGTCAGCGCCGCCCTTTTCCTGCGCAGTATGCAGCGGGTGCGGGCGATTGACGCGGGAATTCGTGTGGGTCAACTGCTGGAGGTATCCGGAGACACCCGTGTCGCGACGTTATCGCGTGTGGCATCGGATGCCTTCTGGCGAAGTGCGCTGGAACGCGTGCAGCGAATTGGTGGTGTGCGGACTGCGGCGTTAGGCGGGTTCCTGCCATTTGAAGACGCCTACGCCATGCCGGTGGCGGTGCCCGGTGAGGGGACGCCCATACCCGTGCAACCCGAATTCGCCGATGCGAATTACTTCCGAACGCTCGGTCTCTCGCTGCGTGCCGGCCGGGAGTTCACGGACGTCGACCAGGCCGCCGGCGCGGCCCCCGTGGTCATCCTGAACGAATCGCTGTCCCGCCGGCTGTTCGGCGGCGCGAACCCGATCGGTCGCTGCGTCCGAGCGGGGCCTGTTGGCCCTGACGGGGCATGCGCACAAGTGATCGGCGTCGTGGCCGACGCGAAGTATGGCGAGTTGACGCGCGATCCCGTGCCACTCTTCTATCGACCAATGGGTGCGCGGCCGGTGAACGGCGGGTATGGTGCAGTCCTTCACGTTCGCACGGATGGCGACCCTGCGAACCTGGTGGGGGCGGTGCGTCGCGAGATCCTTCGTCTGGATCCGACGCTGCTGTACGTCCGCGTGCAGGCCCTGCAGGACCTGGTGGCGCCACAAATCGCGCCGTGGCGAACCGGGACCTGGATCTTCTCTGTCTTCGGTGGCGTCGGGTTGCTGCTGGCGGCGATCGGTTTGTATGGCGTGATCAACCTCTTGGTGCAGGAGCGGACCCACGAGCTGGGCGTTCGGATGGCCCTCGGCGCCGCACGTGGCGACGTCATGCGCATGGTGTTTGGCCAGGGTGTTCGGCTGACGGCGTTGGGGCTGGCGATTGGTGCCCTTGGTGCCGCGGCCGCGTCGCAACTGTTTGCCGCCATGATCTATGGGATCCACCGGAGCGATCCGGTGGCGTACCTGACGGCAGCGGTCGTACTGACTTCGGTGGCGCTCATCGCCTTGTGGGTGCCAGCGCGCCGAGCGACGCGACTCGATCCCGTCATCGCATTGCGCGGTTCGTGACTTGCCGAGCAGCGCCCAAGGAAAGCACTGGCGTCAGGTAAACGAAGGGCGGGGCATCCGACAGGACGCCCCGCCCTGAACAAAATGAGGGACCTGTCTACAGGCCGGCGAGCAGCGCGTCGTTGTTCGCCGTGTTGGCGATGCGCTTGATCATCCATTCCATGGCCGCTTGTGGCGGCATTTGCTGGAGTCCGCGCCGAAGCGTGTAGATGGCGTCGATCTGGTCTGGCTTGTACAACTTTTCCTCGCGTCTGGTGCCCGACGCTGCGATGTCAAACGCCGGGAAGATTCGCTTTTCACTCAACGAACGATCCAGCTTGATCTCGCAGTTGCCGGTTCCCTTGAATTCCTCGAAGATCACGTCATCCATGCGTGAGCCCGTCTCCACCAGAGCGGTCGAGATAATCGTTAGGCTCCCACCGCCATCCTTCTCGGCCACCGAGCGGGCCGAACCGAAGAAGGCCTTGGGTTTGGCCATCGCCGTGGTATCGAGGCCGCCGGACATGGTGCGGCCCGACCCGCGTTCGGCGGTGTTATGGGCACGAGCCATGCGGGTGAGCGAATCGAGCACGATGACGACGTCGCGACCCATTTCCACCAGTCGACGTGCGTGCTCCAGCACCATCTCACACACCTCCACATGTCGGTGAGCGGGCTGGTCGAATGACGAAGCAATGACTTCGCCGACGCCCCATGAAATCGCCTCGCTGACTTCTTCCGGCCGCTCGTCGACCAGTAAGATGAGCAGCACCGCGTTCGGATGATTGAGGGCGATCCCTTCGGTCAGCGCATGCAATAGCATCGTCTTGCCGGCGCGCGCGGGAGCGACAATGAGGGCGCGTTGGCCATAACCGATCGGGGCCATCAGGTCGATGCAGCGACGCGTGAGCTCCGGTCCGCCACGTGCGGCGCGGCCGGTCTCCATGGTTAGGCGGCGATCGGGGTACGTGGCCGTCAGCGACTGGAAGTCGGGTCGTCGCGTGAGGGTGGCCGGGTCTGCACCGTTGATGCTGGTGACGTCGCAGACGACGACGCGGTTGCGTTGATCGTGGCCCGTGGAGGCCGTCAGCAAGTCGCCGCGGCGGAGCGCGAACTGGCGGACCACATGCGGTGGTACCCATGCGTCGCCATTTTCGGCCAGATAACTGTTGCTGACTCGGCGGATGAAGCCGCCATCGCGCGACGCGTCAAACCAGCCGACCGTTTCGGCGTCTGGGACAACCGGTGCCGTTGGTGCCTGTGGTTCATGTCCGCGTCGTCCCCGTCGGTTGCGACGATGACGTCGGCCATTGCGACCGCCGTGGAAATCGTCGCGCTGGCGTTGGCGGTCGTCGAATCGATTCTGACCGCCGCCCTGGGGAGCTCCCCGCTCGCGAGGAAGTTCAACGACGCCGTTGCCCGCCTCGGTGCTCGTCGCCTCGTTGGAAGCGGCTGCTGGCGGTGCGTCCTGATCACTGCCGCTGTCGTTTGCGGCGACGGGTCCTTCATCGCCTCCGCCGCGCTGATCCTCGTCGCGATCAGGAGGGGAGCTGTCTGCCGGCTCAGCAGCGGTCGTGGCGTCAGCTCCTTCTTCGGGGCCGTCGCGGTACGGATTCGGCTCGCCCGTGGATTCCGCAGCGCGATCCTTGCGGGTAGGGCGACGGCCACGACGGTACGGGCGTCGACGTTCGGTCATGCAGTTGATTCTTTGATGGGGAATAGAAGCCAGCGCGCGAGCGCTCGCTCGCGAACCAGCGGGACAACGAAAAAAACGTTAGGCAGATACGTACTAACTGGAGCCCATGTTCGGGCGCACTCGTGCGCCAAAGGCGCCGCAATGCAAATCCAGGATTCGTGAACTTGAGAAGGGAACCGTCGTGTTCTACGACACGACACCCACTGCCACCGCATCACACGGACAACTCACGTTTCGGCGATGACGACCTGCAACATCACTGCGACCGTCCGACCCGGACATACCCGCCGGAACACAGGCCGGCGTTTGCTTGCTCGAGCGAGGGATCGTCGCTGACCGGGGCGACACACAACGTCGCCGGCGGGTAATACGAGTATCGCACCGCGCCTCGATTCGCGCAAGCTATCGACGGCTACCCACAAACTACTCCTGAGGGGGTACCCGTCCACCGCGAGCAGTGCTTCATCCTAATAGACCAACGGAAGGCGACCGACGCAACATCACCGAGTACCGGGCTGGTCACGCCCGCGTCCAGTTGCGCCGTAGCTCCGTCGACGTTCCACACCTGCCTACCGCCCTCACAGGCCGGGCGTGCCTGCCCCAAGCGATCACATCCCGTTCGCCTTACCGCGTACCGATTCCCTCGAGGGAGCGCGTCACCTCAATCAAACGACGGCTCAGCTCGATGATGCGACCAATTGCTTGCTGGTGCTCCGGTGCGAGGTTCTCGAGTTGTAGCAGCTGCGCCTCGGCCAGGAGCGCGGCCAGTGGATTGTTGAGCGAGTGCTGCATTTTCATGGCAATCTCGCCGGCGGCCAACAAACGTTGCGTCTGACGGAGAAGCTTGAGGGAGTTCGCGATTCCAGGCGACGTGAGGGACGCCGCATCGAGCCGCGTCGACGTGCGGATGGCCTGAGGCAGATGGGACGGAACGGTGGACATCTTGATGACATGCGTGATGCCCAAGCGGGCCCGCTCTACCTCGCTGCATCCGTCCGCCTCCTCGTCAGACGCAATGCAGATGGCAGGCGCCTTGAAGCCGCGCGCTCGCAGACTCCGCAACGTCTGCAGGACAGTCTGGGGGCTCCCGAACGCATCGATCAAGGCGCAGTCGGCGTCCGGCACCGTGCGAACGCTGGAAGGGTCAATCGCCGAGACCGCGGCGCCGGGGATTAGCGACGCCACCAGCTGCGTCATCGCGGCGGCCGCCAGTTCGTCCGCGGCGATGCACGTTACCCGCAGTCGGGGTGTGCGATCGTCACCAGATTGACCCGACAGCGACTGCTCGTCCCGAGGACCGCTGGAATGGGTCATGCGCCCCTCCCGTCGTCTCGATAATTTGCCAGCATGCCCGCTCCAGAGGTCCCCAGCGTCTTTGCCGAATCGCTTGCGGCGGTGGTACGAAGATACCGATATGCGGGGGACCCTGTCGAACTTACGCATCGGCTGTCGCATCTCGCCAACGCCGCAACACCCGACGCCGTGATCGCAGCCGCGGAAGACTATCGCGATGACCCGGATGTGATCGCCCCGCTATACGAGCGGATCGTCGAGGCACAGCCAGGGAACGCCCGGGCGCTGGTTATCCTCGCCAACGCCTTCTGGTTGCAGGGCCGCGGGCCGGAGACCGTCGGGCAGCTGGCCTCACGGGCCATCGAGTCTGATCCCACCAACCGAGGCGGGTGGCACCTTTGGGCGCTCTCAGAATCCGACCCACGCGAACGCGTGATCCGCTGGCAGCAGGTGCGTCAGCGATTCGGTGATGACCTGTTGGCCCTGGCCAACGTCGCGGACAACGCCTCTGCCGTGGCCGGTGCGGAATCGGACTATGACATGTTGGATCTGGCGGTGCAGGCCTATGAGGAGCTGCTTGCGCGATCCGAAATCAAGGAACAACGCGACGCCGTCGAAACGGCGCTTCGCGCACTCAAAGGGTGGCGATTCTGACACACGATCATGACGGTTCGCCGGGCTCTCTTGCTGAATTCCGTGCGTTTCGCGAGCAGATGAACACCACGATCCTGGCAGAGAACAACCTGGTGGTGAATCGGTTCTTCGCACTCGACGGTCGCGCGTACGAAGGCGGCGCGCTCGATGTGAAGACCAAAGAGTTGCTCGGTCTCGTGGCCTCCCTGGTGCTTCGCTGCGACGATTGCGTGACCTACCACGTGGTGCGCTGTGCGGAGGAGAAGGTCACCCGGGCGGAATTGTTCGAGACGCTGTCGATCGGGCTGATCGTCGGCGGGTCCATCACGATCCCACACCTGCGCCGCGCGGTGGCGCGTTGGGATGAACTCACGGTTGAGCAGAGCGACGGAAGTAGATGAGACGAGGGTGACGGAGGGGCCAGGATAACGCGGGTAGGTCGGCGCTTGATGGGGACACGGGGTGCTCGAGGCCCTCGCAATGTCCCGATTCGCTGGCGTTCAATTGCCGCTTTTTCGGTGGTCGAAACCCTTGGGGCCGTCGGACGTATCTAACTCCACGACCTCCCCTCACGGACATGCCGAACCGAGTCTCCGGTCGCTGGTGCCGTTTTCGTGCCGGCCTGCGCGCGTTACCCGCTGAAACCGCGCGCCAATGGATGCGCCGTCACCGCGCGTTGTCCGGCCTCGCAGTGCTCGGCCTGCTGGGGCTCGCCAGCTTCGACGCATGGGTGGCGACGTGTGGGTTCGAGGGCTGTCCAACCGACGCGGAGATCAAGGCCTACCAACCGAGTGAAGGGGAGCGGGTGTACGACCGCGGTGGCAAGTTGATCGGCCGCCTGACGAGTGTGCGCCGGAGCAACGTGTCCCTGAGCAAGGTACCGTCGCACGTGCGGCAAGCATTCGTGGCGACAGAGGATCGGCGTTTCTTTGCCCACCATGGGGTGGACTGGTACGGCGCTGGCCGGGCGGTCGTGCGAAACGTGAGCGCCATGGGTGTGCGCGAGGGATTCAGCACGATCACGATGCAACTGGCACGGAATTCCTTCCTCGCGCACCGCGTGCGCGGGGATCGTTCGTTGGCCCGAAAGATCCTCGAATTGCGCCTGGCCCGATTGCTCGAGTTGAACCTCACCAAGGACCAGATTCTCGAACGGTACCTGAACGCCATTTACCTCGGTAATGGCGTATACGGCGTGGATGGAGCAAGTCGGGACCTGTTCGGCAAGCGCGTGTCGCAACTGACGGTTGCGGAGGGAGCGATGCTGGCGGCGCTTCCCAAGGGGCCGTCGGCGTACACGCCCAAGAGCAACCCCGAGCGCGGCAGGGAGCGTCGCGACCTGGTGCTCACCCTCATGCGCCGTGAGGGGTACCTGGACGATGACGCGCTGAACGAGGCGCGCGACGAACCATTGGACATCGCCGCGGACGATTGGTTTCCGCCGGCAACCAACGAGTCGTACGCCTTGGACGCGGTGCGGGCGCAGGTGGATACGATCCTTCGCACGCTCGGTCTCGCCGGAACCGACGTACGGGTACACACGACGTTGGATCTGACGGCTCAGCGCGCTGCCGAGCGGGCGGTGCGGAGCCGAGCGGCCGCGATCGAGCAGGATCTCACCGGCGACTATTGGGAGAGTGGCGACGGTGAAGCTGGCGGACGCAGCGGTGGGCTGGAGGGGGCGATGGTTGCCGTGGATCCGCGCACGGGCGATATCCGGGCGCTGGTTGGGGGTCGCACGTATCGCCGCGGGGCGTTTAACCGCGCCACCATGGCGCGACGCCAGCCGGGATCTGCCTTCAAGCCATTCGTCTACGCGGCTGCGCTCGCCATCGGGATGACGCCAGCGTCCATGGTCGACGACGAACCGGTCGAGGTTCGCACCGGTCGTCAGGTATGGGCGCCAGCGAACTACGGCGACGAGTATCAGGGTCGGGTTACCCTACGAAAGGCGCTGATGCACTCATCGAATGCGGCCACCGTTCGCGTGAGCCGAAGCGTGGGCGAACGGCGCGTGATCGATGTGGCCCATCGTTCGGGCATTCACTCACCCATTTCGGCGGTGCCGGCGGTTGCGTTAGGTGCGTTGGAAGTCACACCACTCGAGTTGGTGACGGCCTACGCGCCCTTTGCCAATGGCGGGTTCCGCGTCACGCCTCGCTTGGTGCGCCGCATCGAGGGGGTCGACGGACGCGTGATCTGGACGAGCCACGTGGAGCGTGACTCGGTGATGGACGCCCGTGATGCCTACCAGCTGACGTCCATGCTGCGATCGGTCGTCGACCACGGTACGGGGCACGCCGTGCGGGGATATGGAGTGACGGGCCCAGTGGCGGGGAAGACCGGCACCACGAACGATGGGCAGGACGTATGGTTCGTCGGCTACACCCCGACCTTGGTGGCTGGGTTCTGGTTCGGGTATGACACGCCACGATCGTTAGGCTCCGACGCGTCCGGTGGACGATTGGCGGCGCCGGCATGGGCTGAGTTCGTCCGTGACGGGTGGCGTGAGCACGCCAGCGAACGTGCCTGGGCCGCCCCATCGGGGATGGTGATGGCCGAGATTGACTCTGAGACGGGGGAGCTGGCGGGGGAGTGGTGTCCACACCGCCAGCGCGAGTGGTTCAAGCCGGGAACGGAACCCACGCAGCCGTGCCGCGAGCACGCCGATGGGGCGGACCACGAGTGGCGCCTGGACGAACGGGAACTCGATGCGCGCGTGCGCACGCTGTTGAAGCGCCTGTTGCGGTGGTAGCGTTAGGTCGCCGGTTCGGGCCGGACGCCGTTGAAGAATGCGCAGGAGCAGCACTCACATCGACACACCGCTTCCATAGCCGCAGGCTTCACCCTCAGCGGACCAACCCAGCGTGCCCCGTATCCAAGTTGCCCAGATCGAACGCGCGTACACCGCCATCGACCCTGCCTTTCTGCACTCTCCTCAGCTGGAATCGGGACCGCTCGGGGCATACTGCGACGCGCACATCATCCTGAAGGATGAGACGCAGAATCCGATTCGCTCCTTCAAGGGCCGTGGGGCGGACTTCTTTGTCCACGAGTTGCCGGCGCGGCCGGCGCGCCTGGTCTGCGCATCCGCGGGAAATTTTGGGCAGGGGCTGGCGTACGCCTCAGTCAGGCGCGGGATCGCCTGCGACGTGTTTGCGGCGCTCACCGCGAATCCGCTCAAGATCGAGCGAATGCGCGCCCTGGGCGCGACGGTGAAGCTGGCGGGTGACGATTTCGATGCCGCAAAAGATGCCGCACGCGCCTATGCCTCGGCCGCTGGGGTGCCCTTCGTTGAGGACGGGCGAGACGTCAGCATCAGTGAAGGAGCGGGTACACTTGGCATCGAGCTCCTGAGCGGACCCGTGCGGCCCGATATCATCGTCATTCCGTTGGGCAATGGCGCCTTACTCGGCGGCGTCGCCACATATGTCAAACACATGTCTCCATCCATTCGCGTCATCGGCGTGTGTGCTGCCGGGGCCAGCGCCATGGAGCAGTCATGGCGACGGAAGACCATGATTACGACGCCAGACGCCCGCACGATCGCCGATGGGATCGCGGTCCGCGTGCCAATTCAAGAGGCCCTCGACGACCTTCGCGACGTGGTCGACGACATTGTGCTCGTCTCGGACGATGAGATCCTATCCGGCATGCACTTCATGCACTTCATGTTCCGTGAGCACGAGCAGATGCTCGAACCGGCGGGGGCGGTGGGTGTTGCGGCGCTCATGGCGCGCCGGAAGGACTTCAAGGGAGCGACCGTTGCCACCGTGCTCTGCGGGGCCAACGTCACGCCGGAGCAGATGCGACGCTGGTTTGCCTGACCCTGTCGCCACACACGTAGTTGTGAAGGGTTGGTAAAAAGAGGGGGGATGACGAAACCAAATCCGCGAATGCTCTGTCCAATCGCCACCTCGCTGCAAAAAGGACAGAGCCGTGATTCTTGCCGCCATGACATTCGGGTCGCTCGCATTGATGTGGCCCCAGCAGTCTTCGAAGCCTGATTCCACGCCCGTCGTCAGTTCAGCTACAGCGGTCCGAGTGGCGCACACGCCGGTGATTGATGGTCGAGGTGACGAGGGGGTGTGGACCACGGCGCCGCGCTACTCGGGCTTCCTGATGTTCCAACCGAAGGTGGACTCCGCCCCGCGGTTCAAGACCGAGTTTCAGGCGGCATACGACGAAAAGAACCTGTACGTGTTCGTCCGGATGTTTGACCCGCACCCCGACAGCATCATGCACGCGCTCACACGACGCGACGTGCGCGGGCCGTCCGACCAGATCAAGATCCTGGTGGACTCCTACAACGACAAGCGCACCGGGTACGAGTTTGCGGTGAACCCGGATGGGGTCAAGCGTGACTACGCCATCTCCAATGACGGCAACGAGGATGAGTCGTGGAACGGCATTTGGGACGTTGGCACCGCGGTTGATTCGTTAGGATGGACAGCCGAATTCCGGATACCGCTATCGCAGCTGCGGTACGCTGGGCGCGAGGATCATGTGTTCGGGTTTGGCGTGTGGCGCGACCTCGAGAGGTACAACGAGCGCTTTGCGTGGCCTCCGTATTCTCCCACGCGCAACGGACTGGCCTCGCAGCTGGGGAGCCTCACTGGGCTCGCCGGCATCACCAACGCCAGGCGCCTGGAGATCACGCCGTACGCCGTTACGAAGAACGTGCAGCGTACACTCCCCAATGCCCGCTTCGGTCGCGACGGTCAGGTAACGATCGGCGGAGACCTCAAGTTCGGCATCACGCCGAACATCACGCTCGACGCGACCGTCAACCCCGACTTCGGCCAGGTTGAGGCCGATCCCGCAGTCGTGAACCTGACGGCCTTCGAGACGTTCTTCGAAGAGCGGCGACCGTTCTTTGTGGAAGGCACGGGGCTCTACCAGTTCCAGCTCAACTGCTACATCGTCGTGGACTGCCAAACCAACGAGGGTCTGTTCTATTCGCGTCGTATCGGGCGGTCGCCGTCGTTAGGCGGACTGTACGGGGACGAATCCACACCGAACGCCACGCCGATCGCTGGTGCCACCAAGCTCACCGGTCGCACGCGATCGGGCCTGTCATTCGGGTTGCTCGACGCCGTGACGCCTCGTGTGCAGGGTGGGCAGGATCGTACGGTAGAGCCGGGGACGAACTACGCCGTACTCAGCGCCCAACAGGACCTGCGCGGAGGCGAAGCCGGTGTCAGCGTGCTGGCCACGGCGGTTAACCGTTCGCTCGACCAGGTGACGAGGCCGTATCTCCACCACGATGCCTACGCCGCAGGAACGTCGTTCCGCAATCGCTTCCACCAAGGTCAGTACGAGCTGTCGGGCCAACTGACGGCGTCCAGAATCAGCGGCTCCCGCGACGTCATCTACCGGACCCAGACGAATGGGGTGCACTACTACCAGCAGCCGGGCGACGACCTCGCGGTCGACTCCAACCGCACCTCACTCTTTGGGCACGCTGAGCAGTTGAAGTTCGGGAAGTACGGCGGCGGCATCACCCGCTTTGAAACCAGCGTGGTCCGGCAGTCGGCGGGCTTCGACGTGAACGACATCGGCTACCTGCGCCGAGCGGACATCCTGGATTGGAGCACCTGGGCGGCGCTGTCGTTTCGCACGGCGCGCGGCATTTACCGATGGGCGCAGCTGAACGGCAACCACTGGGAGCACTGGAACACGTCCGGTACGCGCCTCGAAAACGCCGTGAACTTCAACGGCCACATGGGGCTCAACAACAACTGGGATGTTCACCTGGGGAGTACATTCGCTGGTCTGACGGAGAGCTACTGCGATCGGTGCACGCGTGGTGGCCCCCTGCTGCGCGACTCGCGAGGCATCTATCCGTGGGGCGGCATCAACACCGACAGCCGCAAGCGAGTCTCGGGCGGCATGTGGGTGAACCTGCGCTACACGGACGAGGGCAAGACGACCGGGACCTCGCTCAGCCCCTACGTAACGTTTCGGCTGTCGCCACGCGTGCAAGCCAATGTGGGTGCCGGTGTCTCCAACGATCACAACAATACGCAATGGTTCGGAAACTTCACCGACCTGACCGGAGACACGCACTACGCGTTCGCGCACCTGCACCAGCGCACGGTGTCCATGAGCACGCGCATCAACTACACGATGACACCGACGCTCACCTTCGAGTTTTACGGTCAGCCGTTCGTGGCCACTGGCACCTACTCGGATGTGCGCGAGATCAGTGCAACACCCGATGCGGCAAAGTACGCCGACCGCTTCCGGGCATACACGCCGCCTGACGGTTCAGAGCTGGAATTTCGATACCGTCAGCTACGAACGAACGCCGTCGTTCGATGGGAATACCGTCCGGGTTCAACGCTTTTCCTGGTGTGGGCACACGGTCGTGAGGACTACGCCAACGAGCATCCCGAGCAGTCCTGGATGCGCGACTATCGCGAGATCTTCAAGCTGCACCCGGACAACACATTCCTGATCAAGGCGGCCTACTGGTTGAATCGTTAGGCGGTCCTACAGCAGTCCCAACCAACTGGCGCGATCGCCCGCGAAACCCGGGAAGATCGCGTCAGTGCGTTCCGCCCCCATATGGCGTGACACGATTTCGCTGAAGACGGATCGGAAGTCGGTGGTGAGCGCGAGGTCTCGCCCCTCGTACAGCTGTTCCCGCTCCAGGCCCGGCCACTTCCCGTGCACCCGCGCGCCATGCACGGCGCCGCCGATCACGAACATGGAGCCGGCATGACCGTGGTCCGTGCCGCCAGTTCCATTCTGGCGCGCCATTCGACCGAACTCGGACATGGTGACGATCACCACGTCCTGCATGCGATCGCCAAGGTCGGTGACGAAGGCGGCGATGGACCGGGCGAAGTCATCGAGCCGATTCGCCATGAGACCGTTGACTGCACCCTGATTCACGTGGGTGTCCCAACCGCCCACGTCGGCGAACGCCACTTGCAGCCCAAGATTTGCCTTGATCAGCTGCGCGATCTCCCGCAGGCGCTGGCCTAATGTGCCACGAGGGTACTCGGCGCCGCGTTCCGTGGTGTAGCGTGCGGGGTTGGCGGCTCGAAGCATCTTCACCGCCTCGAACATGTCGCGTCCTGCGCCGTGCACGAGGTCCACTTCACCGGTGCGGTATAGCGCTTCCAGCTGGCTGGCGGATGCGTCAGGGGCCCGTACGGTGAATTCGCCTAACGAACTCATGGCCACCACCGCTTCCGGTCCTTCGAGGACGCGGGGGGTCTGAGGGGTCATGGACACGGCCCGGAATGGCGACGGGGGCGTAGTTGCGCAGGCCTCACAGGTCCCACGAACCGCGAGCAATCGGTTCAACCAACCATCCCTCGTCGCCTTCACGTCCGGCGTACCCGACTCCATGTAGTCCTGCGCGTCGAAATGCGAGCGGGTGCTGCTTGGGCTTCCCACGGCATGGATGGGTGCCAGCATTCCCTGTCGATAGAGCGGAGCCAAGGCACCAAGCGATGGATGCAGGCCGAAGAACCCGTCGAGGTCGATGGCCGCTGCGCCGTCGCGGCCCTTGCCGGGAGTGGGTATGGCCAGATTGGGCCGCAGGTCGTAGTACGCGCGCTCGCCAAACGGGACGAGCATGTTCAGTGCGTCCGCCGCACCTCGCTGGAAGAGGCACACCAGGATCTTGCCCTCACGCGACGGCGGCAGCTCGGCGGCGAAGGCCGTTCGTCGCAGGAACGACGGGCTCAGACCCATCGTCACCAGCGTGAGCGCGCTGTTGCGCAAGAAGGCTCGTCGTTGCATCGGATACTCCGTCGCTGTGATGGTGGGGCTAGCGTCTCTGAAACTCCGGACTGCCTAACGCAAGTCCGACCATTTGTGCCAATCCGTTGAGCGCCACGGGTTGCCCCGCCAGCGGTCGCGACGCGCGCCGCATTCGCGGCCCGGACCGGTCCTCGTCGTTCATGGTCATCTGGTTCACGGCGTCGTCGATGGCATGATCGCTCAGGACACTATCCGCACCGGCTCGTTCCAGAAACGGGTTCCTTCCTGTTTCGAGTATGGCGCGGGTGGCGCCGGAGACATGCCCGCCCAGGAGCGTCGCAATCACGCTATCCACCTGCACATCGGCCGGTTGATGCACCAGGCCGGCGTATGCTGGCCACGCAGACAGCCTCACCCCAGGCACTCGGCCAGCTGCAACAGTCAAGCCGAAGTTGATGCGGTTGAGGATCGCACCGGTGTTCATCCAGGACTCGCCGGTTTCCGGCCAGCCATTGGGCGCCTGGTGACCGTAGATCGGCTGGCCGAGCTGGGCCACGATGGCGGCCGTGCGCGCCGTGGTGTCGGCGCCGGCGCCCAACGCACGCAACGCGCTGACAACCACCTCGAACGGCGATTTTACCTTGGCGCGATAGGCCTGTCGTGAGAAGAACTCCGGCGATGTGACGATCGTGCGCACGACGGCGCGGATGTCACCGTCCGTTCGCTGGAACGTTACGGCCGCGCGTTCCACCAGGGCACCCGGTGGCGTATCGCTGACAAAGCGAACCGCGAGCTTTCGGGCAATGAACCTGGCGGTAGACGGGTGATGGGCCACGATGTCGAGGACTTCCTCACCATCCTCGATACCGCGGCCACCGCGAAGGTGGTGTCCAAGGACCGTCTTGGGCTCGGCGTCGTGCGCGGCGGCATTGAAGACAAAGCCATACTGGCCCAGGCGTGGCGGCCGTACGGTCCATCCAGTGAGTGCGCGAGCAACATTGATGACGTCGTCCTGCGTGTACCCACCGTCGACACCTAACGTGTGCAACTCCAGGAGTTCACGCGCGTAGTTCTCGTTCAGGCCACGCGCGCGCCTTTGGGCGACGAGACGACGCCCGCGGCCCCGAGCGTCACCGGACACACGGCGGCCTGAGTCCGCGATGGAGAGGGCGTTGTCCAGGTAGCTCAGCATGGCCGGACTCTTGGCCACGGCGCCTAACAACTCTCGAAATGTGCCCAGTGCGCGCGGTCGAATGGCCTCACGATTGTACTCCGGAATGGCATAGCGAACCTGGTTCTTGCCGACAAAGACGGTGAAGTGATTCTCCCAGAAATCGGTCATGACCTCGAGCAGCTGGCGGTCGCTGGTAACCGCACGCGCCACCTTGGACGAGAGCAACTCGGCTACAAATGTGCGAGTTCCGCGCGCCTTCCTCAGCACGTCGGCTCGCTCCGCCGGCGTCAGCATGGTGTCGCCGCGAGCCCGGGCCCTGAGCAGCGTAGCGCCGGGAGGGGGATAGTCTCGGAGTAGGTCGGCCGAAGACAAGCCGAGCGTGGGATACGCTTCCGCCAGGCGCTGTTCGGCCGGGTCTGGTAGTCGCTCCGGACGGAGTTGTCGATCGATCCAGCGATCCACGCCGAGCGCCAGTACCTCGTCCACGTTCCCGGGACGTGGTCCAAAGGCCAGGCGGTTCAGCACCTGCAGGGCTTGCTCTCGCGTTGTGAGTTCGCGCGGGGCAACTCGCACTGTTGCGACGTCGGGCTCGGCGGTCGGAGCGCGGCCCGCGCATCCTGACGAAATGACGGAGACGATCGCTAACCCAAAGACCCATCGCATCATTGGCTGCCATTCCCGCGCCGAGTGTGAACGGATAGACGTCCCCTTCGGGAGAATGTGAAGGAGGAAGACGGATTTCCGTGCCAGGGCTCGCAAGGAGGGTCAGGTGGTCGGTAAAGATGGCCGGTGTGGTAACCGATACTAGAGGGAGATAAACCTCACGTCGCTTTGCGACTCTTCGCCCGGCGCCGCGCTGCGCGTTAGGCCATTTCACTTCTATTGATGACTCGTTCAGGGGACGTATGAGCAAGACGGCTCTTGTCGTCGACGATTCCAGCACCATGCGCGAGATGGTCTCGTTCTCTCTTCGTGAGGCGGGCTTTGAGACTGTCACCGCAGGGAATGGCCAGGAAGGCCTCGACGCACTGCAAGGGAAGTCGGTGGACTTGATCATTTCCGACCTCAACATGCCGGTGATGGACGGGCTCACCTTCCTGAAGGAGGTGCGCGCGTTGGAAGCGTGCAAGTTCACGCCGGTACTCATGCTGACGACCGAGTCCGGGCAATCGATGAAGGACCAGGCCAAGACACTTGGCGCGACCGGATGGCTCGTGAAGCCATTCAACCCCGAGATGCTCCGCAAGGTGATCGCCAAGGTCGTCCCCTGACGGCCGTGCGATGACCGAGCCTGCGGCCCCCAGCCGCGCTACTTCCTCACGAGGCGAACGATCTACCGTGGAGCAACCAGCCGTTTCCGTACCTGAGGGGGCACTCCGAGCGCGCGTGCAGTTGTTGCACGACAGCGTGCAGGATGCGTTGGAGTCCCAGTTTTCCGAGGCATTCAGCGACCTGGTGCAGTTGCGATCGATCCTGGGCGATGCGACGGGCAAGCTCGCTCAGGCGTTTGGCACCATGGTGCGGCAGGCGCGGGAGCAAGAGCGACAGGCGTTGGAGCTGCAACGACAGGTCGGCGCTGACGCCGCGGCCGGCGTGGTGAAGCTCGCGGGCGAGATCAGTCGTGACGCGATGTTGGTCGTCCAGGCACTGCAATTCGAAGACATGGCGAACCAGCTGCTCCAACACGTGGACAAGAAGATTGCCTGGTTGCAGAACTTTGCCATCGATGCATCGATCTTGCGCGCGTCGGTCATCAACGACGTCGTTGGGATGACGACGGCAGACTTCGAGCAGATCGAGGAGCGGGTTCGGCAGTTGCGCGAGCAGCTGCAATCGTCGCGGAAGGCCGTGCTGCAGGAATCACTCGACGAAGGTGATATCGAGCTGTTTTGAACCTGCATCGCGACACGGGGATTTCTCGATCCTGCGAGCGTCGAGCGATCCGCGGTCGTCATGTTAACGCGGCCTCATGTTGGCGCCGATACTCGGACAAGGTGCCCGCCGATACTCGGGAGTAAGGGCGCGATCACGAACCACTTCAGTATCCGGTAGCGAATGAAGATCCTGTTGGTCGAAGACGATCCTGTCACACGCGAGATCGTGAAGCGCATGCTTACACGAATCGCGGACACCGTCATTGAGGCGGGGGATGGTCTGGAAGCGCTGGAGCTGATCGAGCGCGAAGATCCGGATTTTCTATTCACGGACCTTCACATGCCCGTGATGGACGGGTACAACCTGGTGAAGGCGATTCGTGCCTCGCCACAGTGGGCCGCGCTGCCGATCGTCTGCTTGTCCGGGATTCGCGATCGTGCGGAAGTGATGAAGCTGTTGGACCTGGGCATTGCCGACTACATCCTGAAGCCGATTCGTCCGCAGTCGGCCCACGATCGATTCCGAGCGGTGGTGGCACAGCATGCTGGCTGGCGTCGCACCCAGCGGGTGGGTGATCGACGTACGTTGCTGCTGGTGGATGGCGACCCGAATTTCCGCACCTTTGCCAAGAACCTCTTGGAGATCGACTTTGAGGTGCAGGAGTCCATTTCTGGTTCGGACGCCGCGCGCAAGTATCAACAGGCGTCGCCCAAGCCGGACGTTGTGCTCGTCGCCGAGGGGTTGAAGCTGCTGTCGGAGACGCAGCTGGCGGAGATGATCCGACGCTTCGCGTCGGACGCACGAGTGGCGCCGCCGACGATTCTCCTGATGTCCGAATCGGCCGAACTTCCCCCGGAGAAGTCCAAGCGATTTGCCGCGGTGATCAAGCGTTCGTTCGTGCCTGGGGAGTTCGAGCTGGAAGTACGCCGCTGGTTGTTCAAGGCGGAGTCGCCGTTCGAAAAGCTCACCACGCACATCGAGAACGATGCCCGGGAGTGGTTCGCCACGGGTGTCCGTCAGACGTTGGGTGTCATGGCGGGAAGCGACGCGAGCGTAGTGACGTCGGGGGTGGACGGGACCGTGAATCAGGGGGTCGCGGCGACCGTTCGGCTCGAGTCACCGAGTGTTGGTGGAGAGCTTCTGGTCCAGATCGCGTCGTCGCGGGAGGACGCGACACGCATCGCCGCGGCCGTCATGCGGCGTGATGACGTCTCGGAGACGGAGCCGGGAGAGGTGTTCGCGGAGCTGATCAACGTCATCGGCGGACGCGTGCGGGCATCACTCGAACAGCATGGTTGGGACCTGCGCCTGTCCCTGCCCGTGGTCGACAACGCCTACAGCAGCAACGACGAGAGTTGGAGCCTGGCCTCGTGGTTCCGCACGACGGCCGGTGACGCCTTTCATGTGGCGATCCGACTAACCTCCACCGGGCCGGTGGCAGCTCCACCGGTCCCCATGGCCGCACCAACGGATGCCGTTGCGTCTGACGGCGCCGAGGACGAGGTCGCCGACGCGTTGTTCTAGTCGGGCCCTTCATGGTCGAGCCGTCGAGTAGCTGTGTGACGGAGCAACCATGCGGTCGGAACGCCGGCGTGCACTGGAGTTACCCGACGACTTGCGGCACTGGAGTTGCCGCTCACTACCCGGCCGCATGGTTGTTTCTTACTCCCTTCCGTCTCTTACTGCAGTTTCGCCTGCTTGAGTTCGGCCATCGTCCACGCGCCCGCGCGCGACGATGTGGCGGCGCGGACGGCCGCGACCTGCTCGGCGGTGACCGCAGACGCGGTGTTGCCCCAGGACGAACGTTCGTACGTCAGAATCGCCGCGATTTGTGCGTCGCTCAGCTGAGACCAGGGCGCCATGACGTTGTTGAACTTCTGCCCGCCGACGGTGATTTCGCCCTGCAGTCCGTGCAGGATAATGGCGATGGGCATGGAGGGGTCCCCGGTCACGATTTCGGAGCCCGCAAGTGGCGGATACGTTGCGGGAAGTCCCGCCCCGTTGGCCTGGTGACAGGTCTGACAAACGATGTACTCGGTTGCGCCGTCAGGTCCGGCGGCCACCGCCGGTGTTGAAGCTGGCGGAGTCGCCGTGGTGGCAGTATCGGTACGAGCGGTCTCGCCGCCTCCGCCACAGGCCAGGGAAGGGATCACGATGGAAAGCACGACAACGGAACGGAACGACACGGCAGGGATCTCCGGAAAGGGGTGAACGAGGTACGACAGTTTGGCTAGGGCTTGGCGACGCTGAACGAGAACTCGCCGCGCACCGGATGCCCGTCGCGAGACGCGGCGCGCCACTTCACGACGTAGCTGCCGGGTGCCAACGCGCCCGTGACGTCAGCGAGGAGCAGGGTGGCATCGGGTCCCTCGTTGCGCGCCTTGCTCATGGCCACGGACGTGCCACCGGCGGCTTCGAGTGTGATGCTGCTGACGGCGACTGTCACGTCTTCGGAAAACCAGAGCTTGATGGCCTTGGGGGCGATGGTCACGGCGCTGTCCTTGGCGGGCTCTGACTTCACAAGGCGCAAGTGAAAGGGGGCGAACCCTCCGTCCATAGGCGCAGCTGACGAATGACGGGCCGTGGGTAGCGAAATCGTGGTGGCAAGTGAGAGCAACAGCAGGGGAACGGAGCGGACCATGGCAGGAAACTCCAGAGATGGCTTGAGTGTGTTGGTGCGTCAGCGGGAGCCAGGTGCGGCGTGGGGCAGGAAGGGGTTGGAGAATCGAGGATCGGTGACGAACGCAGAGTCGGTGAGGCTGTTAAGGAATGCGAGGACGTCACGGCGCTCCGACGGACTCAGCACGAATCCCTTCACAAAGCCGCTCTTGAACGGATTTCGACGACCGACGCCAGCCAGCGGCCCTCCGACAATCGTTCGTCCGCCAGCGGCATAGTGCGCAATCACGCCGTCGAGCGTCGGAATGCTTCCGTCGTGCATGTACGGCGCGGTCAGGGCGATGTTCCGCAACGTCGGTGCCTTGAAGCGGCCCATGTCCGCGGGGCGTTCTGTGTGCTCCTTGATTCCAACGTTGTCAGCGGGATAGGCACCACTTCCATGCAGGTTGTAGAGTCCGGTGTTGTGGAACTCGACCTCAACAAAGCCCTTGCCGACGTAGTCCACCGTATTCGTCAGGTTGAACCCTCCGTGGCAATGGAAGCACTCCAGTCGTTCGGAGAAAAACAGGGATTCCCCACGTCGCGCCGAACGAGAGATGGCGGTGGAGTCTCCCTGCCGGAAGCGGTCGTACGGCGATGTCCCCGAGATCAGCGTCCGCTCGAACGAGGCGATGGCCTTGGTCACCTGATCGAGCGTTGGCGACGCCGCACCCGGGAACGACTCCCGGAACAGGCGCTGATAGAGCGTGTCAGCTGACAGTCTCGCCAGCATCTCCTTGTCTTTCCCCGCCAGCCCCAACTCCACTGGAGTCTCGCCAAACATGGGCACAAGCGCCTGCGCCTCGAGGGACCGCTGGTTCGGATTTGCCCAGGTGAGGACCGGTGCGAACGCGATGTTGGTGAGCCCCATGGAATTCCGGGGGTGCACCTGCCCCGTGGATCCCACCGCCAGCGGTAGGGCGTCGGCAAAGGCGCGTTCCTGCTTGTGGCAGTTCGCGCAAGCAAACGTCCCGTTGCCCGACAGGCGGGTGTCGTAGAACAGGCGACGACCCAGTTCGACCTTGATGGTCGACATCGGATTGTCGGCTGGCACCTTGGGTTGGGGAATCCCGGGTGGAAGGCGCCAGACGTATGGCTCATCGGCACGCGTCGTGTGCACGTTGGCACGTCCGGTCGCCGAACCGATCGTGAACGCGGTGGCGCCAGTGGCCAAGGCGGGCCACAGGTGCACCCACCGAATACTCATGGCGTGGCTCCGCTCGGCCGTTTCCGGAATGTGGTTTGCGCGTGTGCTCCCTGCTCACGGAACGGCAGGCCTAACGCGGCAAAGAGCGGCGCGCAGTCGCCATCCTGCTGGCCGGACATGCACCCGGCGGCCGTCTTTGGCTGGTTCACCGACACATTGGCGCGCGCGAGCAGCCGCCCCAGGTCAAACACGACTTCATCGCGTGAGAGCGAGAAGTCGCTCAGCTCAATCGTCGGCCGGTTCGGAAAGGTGCACTGCGTGGGAATGGTGCTGGCGCTCCCGTCGGGTGTGCACCCGGTGCTGCCAAGGTGCACCATCCAGAACGACTTCAGTCCGGTTTGCAGGTCCACGCGCATGAACTTGTGGCCGGAATTCCAAGCCCAGAACATGGCCGTGAGCGAAAGCGGCGACGGTTGCGTGGCCAAGTCCAGGTGATTTCGCTCGAACGGCACGCCAATCGTGAAGCGCACCCCGGCATAGTCGCCAACCGGTACCGTGCCTTCGACGACATTCCGCGTCTGTGGGGTGCCGTTCTCGCACGGGCCACCCCCGTTCTCGAAATCGAGCAGGGCAATGTTCTCGAATTGCCACAAGCTGTCTTGCGTCAGGCTCAACGGAACGTCGGAGCCGTCCGCACGCACGAGCCTCACATCATGAACGAAGAACCGCATGTCGGTGGGCGTGATGCGGGCCTTGGTCACGCCAATCTTGGCGTACGAGCCACCGCAGGAAAACGGCGTTTCCCCCACCTCAGCGGCGAATCGAAGTCGAACCGTTTGGATGGCGACGGAATCCGTAGTGGCGGTCGCCGGCGCAGAACGCGGCGTGTCGAACGATGCGTGGAAACCGACGCCCAATGCGGCGCCGAGAAGTGCAAAGCGAACAAACATGTCGTCTCCCGAGAGCGCCCACGATGCCGTGCCCAGTCGCAACCGACGTTGCGACTGACGAGGCGTGGGACTGAGGTCGTTTGTACGGCGTCCACCAGACGAATCGCGTGTCGCCGCTGGCGACCAACGCGACCGTTTCGCTCATGCCAAGGCACGAGCGACTCTAGGTCTGGTCAGGCGGGCGGTGGGCCGTTCGCGAACGGGAGCTCGTGAGCCTGCCGGCTCTGGATGAGCAGGCCGACGAGCGGACGCGGCGCTTGGACAACACGCACCACTGGGGAGACGACGAGCGTCGCCGCTCGCGGCAGGATGACCCGAGCCACACCGCAGCAGTCCCCGGCGCAGCGGCACGGATGCTGGGTGGTCTTGTCTGGGACGTGCGCTCCCGCCCCATGATGCTCGTGCGCGGCGACCGGTGTGGGCCGGGACGCCCCATGCAGAGCACACTCGTGGACGCGCGCCTGCTCCCGCCAGCCGAACAACAGCAAGAGGGCGATGAGCCAACGGCCCAACGCGAGGGAGGCATGGTGGCGCACGAACCAAAAATATCAGGGTGTCAGAGCTGCGCCAGATCACCCCTGCGCCGGCCAATGCACCTCCAGCTTGCCCAGCAGTTGAGGGCAGAACACGAACGATGGAGCGGGGGGAGCCCACTCCGCGCCGGGTCCACGATCGGGCACTGTTGTGGGGACGAATACCGAGGTAGCGAAACCTTTCCACCCGCGCCCACGTATACTTCCGTGGCACTACTATTGTGAACGAGGTATCTACAGAGGGGGATCAGGTGGAACTACGTCGAGAACTCATGCGTGGCGCTGGCCCGGCAGCAGTCCTTCAGCTGCTCAAGCGACGCGAGATGTATGGGTACGAACTTGCCGAGGCGCTCGGCGAGCGCTCGGACGGGGTTCTGGCCATGGGGCAATCGACCCTGTACCCCCTACTCTATGGACTAGAGTCCAAGCGGCTGGTGGCCAGCCGTTGGGTTGAACTCAAGTCCGGACGAAAGCGACGGTACTATCGACTAACGGACGCCGGTGCCGCCGAGCTCAAGGAGCACCGTGCCCGATGGCAGGAGCTGTTCGAAGCGATGGTGAACCTGGGCCTCGTCACTCCAATTCCCGCTGAGGGCTGAACATGCGTGACAAGGACGGCGCGCTCACTGGGCGGCTTGCCCGGTTGGAGCTGGAGCGTAAGGCACGCGCATTGGGGCTTCCCGAGTTGCTGGCGAAACGTGTCGCCGACGTGGTGGTGGCGAGCGAGCTGGACGACGATCGTCGTGCCGAAGTCTTTCGGGAAATGGTCGGTCACTTCGAAGATGGTCTGGCGTCGGGTCGTTCGCCTGAGGACTTGGCACGCTCGTTTGGTGATGGGAGAGAGGCGGCGCGGCTCATCCGTGTGGAGAAGCGTGTGGTGACGCCCGAGGAGTTTGGCGGGACGGGGGCACGCGAGTCGTACCTGGCGCGATTGGCTCGCGACCTGCGCTACGCGGTTCGCCGACTGGCTGCGCGGCCGATGTTCACGGCGATTGCCGTGCTGTCGCTGGCGATCGGCATTGGTGCGAACGCGGCGATGTTCACGCTCGTGAATGAGGTGATCCTGCGTCGGCCGCCGCTGGAACGCCCGGAGGAGCTGGTCGACATCTTTCGATCGAGCCAGGACAGTCCGTTCGAGCCGGTCTCATATCCCGAGTATCTCGACGTGGTCGAGCGAGGAGATGTATTCGCCTCGGCGGCGGGGACACGGCTTGCCTACACCGTCAGGATCAACGGAGATCGCGCTGACCGCATTGCGGTCCAGCTGGTCAGCGGCAACTACTTCCAGACACTCGGCTTGCGACCGGCGCTGGGCCGCCTCCTACAGCCCGATGACGCAGACGCGCCAGGCAAGAGTCCGGTGGTGGTGCTGACCGACCGCTATTGGCGCAAGGCGTTCAATGCCGATCCTGCGGTCATCGGCAAGACCGTGCATCTCAGTGGCGGTGAGTATACGATCATCGGCGTTACGCGACCCGATTTTCCCAGCGGGTTTCCGACGCTCGGCATCGAGTTGTTTGCCCCGATCACGATGGTAGAGCTGTTGATGCCGTCGAACAGCGGCGAGCTGCAAAGCCGTCACGAAAATTCGACGTTCATTCGAGCACGTCTTCGTGCGGGGGCTACGCTTGCACAGGCGAGAGCGTCACTCGCGTCGTTAGGCCGTACGCTGCATGAGCGTAAGGAGGTCGGCTGGGAAGGAGCGGCGACGGCGTATACGGTTCTTCCCACCCGGGACGTGATCCTGTACCCACCGATCGATCGTCTGCTGCGTCCCGTTTCGTGGGTGATGATGGGTGTAGTGGGGATGGTGCTTCTGATCGCGTGTGCGAATCTCGCGGGGTTCCTGTTGGCGCGTGCGGTGGACCGTCGAAAGGAAGTGGCGGTTCGCCTTGCGCTTGGGGCCACGCGGGGGCGGCTGGTGATGCAGCTGTTGGTCGAGACCTTGCTGCTGGCGGGTGCAGGCGGGGTCGTTGGCCTGGTTCTGGGTCGGGCGGTGCTCAAGGGAATCCTCGCCGCGGACCTCCCAATCCCGGTCCCACTCGGGATGGACCTCACGTTGGATGCGCGGGTCCTCGTCTTTCTGATCCTGATCTCGATCATGGCGGGAATCGTCTTTGGCCTTGCGCCAGCGTTGCAGTCGACACGGTTGGAGCTGGCGTCGGTGATTCGGGAGGAAGCAACCGGTGGAGGGCGCGGCAAGGGATGGTTGCGGCAGGCTTTGGTTGTGGGTCAGGTCACGGTGTCGGTTGTCCTGCTGATTGCTGCGGGGTTGTTCGTGCGCAGCGTGCAGTCCCTGCGCAGCGTTGATCCAGGCTTTGGACACGAGCCGGCCGCGATGGTGTGGCTCGGCATGCCTGCCACGCAGACTGTCGAAGAAGCGGGGCGCCGGTTGGACGTGATGGTCCGCCGGCTGTCGTTGCGGCCGGAAGTGAAAGCCGTTGGGTTGATCGACAACATTCACCTCAATCTGCTGAGTTTCATGTCCACCAGCGTGAATGTCGACGGTGTGCAGCCGCCGGCCGGCGAGGTGGCCTACAGTATCAGCCGGGCGTCGATTGACACAGGTTTTATTGGAGCTGCCGGCCTACACCTGCTGGCGGGCCGCAATTTCACCCTCGCTGACGCGGACACCACAAGGCGCGTGGCGATCGTGAATCAGGCATTCGCCGAGAAGTTTTGGCCGGGGCTGGATGCGGTCGGACGGCGCTATCGCTCAGGCGACGGACGCGAGACGGAGATCGTCGGGGTTGTGAACACGGCGAAGATCAGGACACTGTCCGAACCGCCGCGCCCCCTTGTCTACACGCCGCTGCGCGACCACTCAACGGTTTGGCTGCTGGTCCGCGGTTCGCCAAATGCGGAGGCGCAGTTGGCCAGTACGCTGCGCATCGTCCGCGAGGTGACACCGGATGTGATGCTGATGGAGGCGCGGACCATGGCGCGACACCTGGACATCATGTCGTTGCCGCTCAAGCTCGGGGCGAACGCGCTGGGTGCGTTTGCCTTCGTGGCGTTGCTGCTGGCGAGCATCGGCCTGTACGGGACCGTCAGCTACTCTGTGGCACAACGATCGCGGGAGGTGGGGATTCGGCTCTCCCTGGGCGCCACGGCGTCCGGCGTGATTCGGTTGTTACTCTGGGACGGGGTCCGCCTGGTGCTCTTTGGCGCGGCCGCCGGCGTGGTGCTCGGACTTCTGTTCGGCCGCGCGTTAGAGGGGCTCCTGTATGGGGTGACGGCGCTGGATCCGGTGGCCCTGGCAACGGTCCCGATGGTGCTGGTGCTCGTGGCACTGGTTGCCGCGTATGTGCCGGCCCGGCGTGCGGGCCGTATCGACCCAGTAATCGCTATCAAGAGCGAGTAGCCGATACCAACCTGGTGGTCCTCTCGTGTAACGGATTCTGCACGGCGCGGCAGAACGGCCGCGCCGAATGTACGTTGATGGTCCGCAAGCCTCGTCAACTGGACCGGTCGGACGATCGACCGATTTTGCGTTAGTGACCCGCCATGCGCGATCGAACGTACAACGTCCTGATCCTCTGCACGGGCAACTCCGCCAGGAGCATCCTGGGCGAGGTGCTCGTCAACCACTTGGGTGGCGGTCGGTTCGTTGGGTTCAGCGCCGGAAGCCACCCCAAGGGCGAGGTGCACCCGGACGCGTTGGAGCTGATACGATCGCTCGGTTGGTCGACGCAAGGGTTGCGGAGCAAGAGCTGGGACGAGTTTGCTGTTCCTGGCGCTCCCGCGATGGACTTTGTGATCACGGTGTGCGACAACGCGGCAGGCGAGTCTTGTCCGGTGTGGCTCGGTCAGCCGATGCGAGCGCACTGGGGGGTCCCCGATCCTGCGGCAGTCGGGGATGCAGGGCGCAGGAAGCAGGCGTTCCGGGAGGCGTTCGATGTCTTGTCCGCACGCATCCGCGCCTTGACGACGCTCTACCCGGATCGGCTGGACACCGCTGCGCTCCAAGCACGCCTCCATGAGATCGGCGTAATTGGAGCTGACGGCACAGAGAATCTTCTGATTCTTACGTTTGGCCATCGTTCAGCGGTCATCGCACGTTCGTCACGGCATCGGGCTGTGGACCGGTGAATTCGCCGCCACCTTCGCCCTGCTGGCAGTGATCTGGAGTGCGCGCAAGCATCACCCAGCGCTCATGCCATTCGCGGTAGCCGCGTCAATCGGAAGTGCCTACTGGTTCACATCATCCACATCGTTTGCCAATCCCGCTGTCACGCTGGCGCGGGCTTTCAGTAACACGTTCGCCGGCATTCGACCTGACGATGTACCGGCATTCGTGGTGGCGCAGATTCTCGGTGCGATGTCGGCAACCCTGCTCGCGGCGTGGTTCGACTCGGATCGCGCGGTGCCGGCCGAGTAAGCGCACCGACGTCTGGAAGGCGGATTGCCCTTGCCCAGGAGTGCCGCTGGGCGAAACGGCCGATGGGAGGCGTCGTGTTGTCACAGGCCCCCGGAGGATCCGACGTGGTCAGCCGGTTCCGATGGGGATCTGGCGATCTACACAGACCTTGTTCGAAGTATCTTGCCTTCCGTGAGCCCATTCCCCTCAACGCGCGTTTCCATCGTGGCTGACCTTCGCAGCGACGACAGCACCGTGCGCGAACGCGCCACGGAGCTGGTGGCGCGCGCCTATCGCGAGCCGATCATCTCGGTGTTGCAACACCGATGGGCGTTGGGGCGCGAAGACGCCGAAGATCTCACACATGACTTCTTTCATCACGCGCTGTCCAAGGAGTGGCTGCAACGCTTTGACCCTTCGCGCGGTCGCTTCCGGAGCTTTCTTCGCTCGTGCCTGTTTGCGTACGCCAGTACCGCGCATGAAGCTGGGGCGCGTCTGAAGCGCGGCGGCGGATCGCACCAAGTGTCACTCTCGGATATCGGCGCTGACGCCGCGACGACGCCCGATGTCGACGCCTTGTTCGATCGCGAGTGGGCGCGCGCGGTACTGGAGTTGTCATTGGAGGCGCTGCAGCGTGAGTGCGAGCGCGAGGGGCGTGGGCAAGCGCTGGAAGTATTTCTCGCGCGCGACGTAGAAGGGGCCGATCTCGAGTCGCCCCCGAGCTATCAAGACCTGGCCGATCGCTTTGCGATATCGCCGTCCCAGGTGACGAACTACCTGAACTGGGCACGCCGTCGGTTTCGTCACCACGTGCTGGAGACCCTCCGATCGCTGACCGGCACGGATGAGGAATTCCGCGAGGAAGCGCGCTCACTTCTTGGAGTCGACCACACGTGAAGCTGAGCGATGCTGCCCTCCAACACCTGCGCGAAGCGATCGACGTACCGGACGCTGGCGGTCGGTATGAGATCGGCCGGCTACTGGGCCGAGGAGGAATGGGCGCCGTGTACCAGGCCACGGATCACGTTCTGGCACGCGAGGTGGCACTGAAGGTATTGGCGCTGGACGCTGAGTCCGATGCGCTCTCCCGGCGGTTGACGCGTGAGGCAAGAATACTGGCGCAGCTCGAACATCCGGGTATCGTCGCAGTGCATGACGCCGGCGTATTAGCTGACGGACGCCCGTTCTACGTCATGCGGCTGGTCCGCGGGTCCTGGGTGGACGAACGCGCACGTTCACTCGGCGTTGGGGAAGTCCTGCGCCTTTTCCTGCGGGCTTGTGAAGCGGTGGCCTACGCACACGCACGAGGCGTGATCCATCGTGACCTTACGCCACGGAACATCATGGTGGGGGAGTACGGCGAGGTGTTGGTGCTGGACTGGGGGGTGGCGTCGGCGGTGAGTACGGATGCCGAGGAAGGGCAGGGTGCGCACGAGGCGAGGCACCAGAGCCAACCGGGACTTGTCGTGGGAACGCCGGGGTTCATGGCACCTGAGCAAGCATTGGGTGCCGGCGAGCCGATCGATGCGCGCGCGGACGTTTTTGGACTCGGTGCCATCCTCCGCGTCTTGTTGCAGGAGCGACGGTATTCGAATGCCCGATCTCTTTCGGCCATTGTTGAACGCGCCACGGCTCCTGACCCGGGGCATCGATATTCGACCGTGGAGGAGCTGGCCGACGATGTGCGGCGGTGGCTGGACGCGGAGGCGGTGACCGCCTACCGCGAAGGAGCTTTCGAGCGCTTGGCCCGATTCTACCAGCGCAACAAGACGCTCATTTTGCTCCTGGCGGCGTACGCCGCGGTGCGTGTGGTGATCCTGCTGTGGCGAGGTGTGTAATGACGGAGCCATGGGACGCCTAATAGGGAGTTAGGAGCGCCACGACGGCGTTGCCCCAAACCAGGAGAGGACATGAAGAAGCCCATGCTTGGACTGCTCGCCGGAGGCGCCTTGGGTGTGATTGATGGCTTGACGGCACTGGTCTCGGCGCCGGAAGTCGCGCCAGGAATCGTCGGGATCGTGCTGGGTTCCATGGCCAAGGGACTCGTCGCCGGCGTGCTCATTGGCTGGTTCGCGCGCAAGGTGAACAACCTCGCGGCCGGCGTCTTGTTTGGGCTGGCGATGGGAGCGCTGTTCGCCCTTCCTTTTGCGTTGAGTACAGATCCGAGCACTGGAAAACAGTACTTCTGGGAAATCCTGATTCCTGGCTCGTTGGTCGGGCTCATTGTGGGATTCCTGACGCAGCGCTACGGCCTCGGATCTCGGGTTCCGGCTCGCACGTAGCCGGGATTCACACCGCGCAGTCGCTTACCGCTCGAGCCTCGCGGTGGCGAAGCATGGGACCACACGGTCTCAGGTGGCTATTCGCCGGCGCGCACGATTCCGCGATCGATGGCCACCGTAACGGCGGCTGTCCGATCGTCGACGCCCAGCTTCGCGAAGATATGGAGGAGGTGAGTCTTCACGGTGGCTTCGCCGATCTTGAGCTCCCGGGCAATGATCTTGTTGCTGGTGCCACGGGCGACGTGGCGGAGTACCTCGATTTCGCGCACGCTCAGCACGCGACCGTCGGCGCCGCGCGAGCGTCGGACCAGACGTGACGCGACGGAAGGAGACAGCATGGACTGACCGATCGCGGTCGCGCGGATGGCGCGAAACAGTTCCTCTCGCGGAGTCTCCTTCAGCAGGTAGCCCGTGGCGCCCGACTCGATGGCTCGCAAGACATCAGCGTCGGTTTCATAGGTGGTCAGCACGAGCACATAGGTGGCTGGTGATATGCGCCTGATCTCGCGTGTGGTCCCCACGCCATCGAGCACGGGCATTCGAAGATCGACCAATACGACCTGCGGGCGATGTGTGCGCACCAGCTCCAACGCCTCCTGGCCGTTGGCGGCTTCACCGATCACCTCGAAGTCAGGCTGCGAGGCGAGCAGCCCTTGCAGTCCCGCGCGGACGATGGGATGGTCGTCGGCGATGACGAGTCGAATGCGGCTCATGCGTCGGTCCGGCGATAGGCCGGCAGTTCGGCCGTGTGGAGCATGGGAATGGCGACGGTGAGGGTGGTGCCCTCACCCCGTTCGCTTTCGATCGTGATGGAGCCATGCAGCTGTTCCACCCGCTCGCGCATGGCGCGGAGCCCAAACGACGCGTTCGTGGTGGAGGTGCGCACCTGGGCAGCGTCAAAGCCGATGCCGTCATCGCGGACATCGAGCATCACCACGTCGTCCATGTATGAGAGGGTCACGGCGACGGCATGGGCGCTGGCGTGCTTGCGAACGTTGGCCAGGCCTTCCTGAAGGGCCCGGAACAGGGTGATCTCGGCTTCAGGATGGATCGGGGCGGGGACGCCGGTCACGGTGCTCGTCACGGGCGTGCCGGTGCGCTCCGCGGTTTGAACGCACCAGCGGGCCACCGCCTCGGGGAGTTCAACGTGCTCCAGAAGCTCGGGCCGGAGGGACGCCATGACGCGCCGGGTGTCGTCGAGACTCTCGCGGGCGATGGCACGTGCTCGTTGCATCTGTACGCGACTCTCGACGGCCGGTTCGGGGAGCATCTGCTCCGCCGTCTCCAGGTGCATCACCACCGCGCTCAATCCCTGCGTGAGGGTATCGTGCAATTCCCTCGTGATGCGTTGGCGTTCATCCATCGTGCCGGCGTGATGTGCCGTGCGAGCCAACTCTTCACGCGTTGCCTGCAGTTCGGCAGCCAATCGCTCGCGTCTATCTGCCAGTTGCACTACGCGACGCAGGAAGACGCCGATGATCGCGGCGAGCAAGGCGCGTGAGAGGAGAAAGGCCAGGAGTTCGGTGTGTGAAAGTGCGGTCGTCTCGCCGCCGAACCGGCTCTCCCAACCCGCGTGCGCCGTCAGCGCGCCGACGGCGAGAATGGCCCATGGGAGCGGGAGCACGACGAACAGCAGGGGGATGAAGACGAGGCCGAGCAGCCAGAACCCCATGCTCAGGTGGGTCAGGAGGATGGACAGGCCGATCGCTACGCCCGCGAGGAGCGGCAGCGACCATCGCCGCCGTCTCTGTGGCCGATCCATTTCCACGGTCCATCGCCAATACCAGACAAACAAGCCAACGACCAACGGGAGGACCTGGCGCCATTGCGCGCCCGCTAGATGATCGTCAAACGCCCAGACCGCCAGCGACAACCCGAGTGCCGTCAGGGCAAACAGCGGCCACCGAAACATCCAGCGACGCCACGCGTGAGGCGCCCAGACGTCGTCAGCAAGCGTTTCGATGGTCACGAGCGGAAGCGGCGGCACATGCTGAGAAGCTATGCCGCCGGCGTCGCCGGCGCATTGGTCCAGCGGTGGAGTATCCATCCACCGATCGATGGATGGCTGGCGCAACGATCGAGCGATACGCCGCCCGCCTGCCTCGATCTACCATCGATCACGGGTGCGACAGCACCCACAACCTTGACCGATGGAGGAAACAATGAAGCGGATCCTGCTCGCGGCGATCGTCGCCACAGGAGCGTGCTCGGATAGCAGTGGCCCGGCCGCTCAGGCCCCTCGTACGCGATTTGTCACCGTTGCGCCTGGCGTTCGCCTGGAAGTCGTCGACTACGGTGGTTCAGGAGAACCACTGGTGCTACTGGCCGGGAGCGGCAACACGGCACACGTCTTCGCCACCTTCGCCTGGCGATTCACCGACACGTATCACGTCGTGGCACTCACCCGGCGCGGCTTCGGTGCGTCGAGCAAGCCGGCAACGGGCTACGACACGCGCACGCTCGCCGAAGATGTGCGCATCGTGCTGGATTCACTGCGCCTGACGAGGGTGTCGCTCATGGGGCACTCGCTGGCCGGTGATGAAATGACCAGGCTGGCCGGCGACCATCCTGATCGCGTTCGCAAGCTCATCTACCTGGATGCCGCGTACGACCGGGTCGCCTTGGGAGCGATCATGGCAGAGTATCCGCTGCCCACACCGCCAGCACCAACGTCTGGTGAACTAGCGACCAAAGAAGGATTTGGCCGATACATCCAGCGAGTGCGTGGCGTCCCCATCCCCGCCGACGAGATTGCGGCGACATTCTCCTTCGCGACCGATGGTTCGCTGATTGGCGAGCTCACGCCACCCGAGATCTATCGGGAGTTGTTAGGTAGTGAGGAAGCGCCAGACTACGCTCGCGTGCGGGTTCCATCGCTTGGGATCTACGCGGTCGCGCAGGACGCCGGTGACGTGGTCCCCTGGCTCACGCCGGCGTCCGAGGACTGGCCGATAGCGCAGGAGGTCTTTCACGGCGTGTTTGAGCCGTTCTACGGCGGCGAACGAGCACGCTTTCAAACGCAGGTGACGCAAAACCAGGTGCTCGAGATGCCAGCCGCCAATCACTACGTCTTCCTGTCGGATGCCGCGCGTGTAGCTGGCGCCGTCCGGTCGTTCCTCCAGAAACCCTAACGAGCGGGGATGACGACAATGGGAACGGCACGGATTGGCATCGCCACCGCCATGGTCGCGGTCCTCCTCGGCTCCGCGTGCCGGCGCGCTGGGCCCGAGGTGGGCATCCAGACAGCGGAGCCAGCTACTTGGATGGATGCACGCGGCTTCCTCAACCAACGCATTGAGGTCGACAACACCTGGATACATGTGGTCGACTATGGTGGTGTGGGTGAGCCCCTGGTCTTTCTCGCCGGACTGGGCAATTCGGCGCACGTTTTCGATGACTTTGCGCCACGATTCACCGATCGGTTTCACGTGCTGGCGCTCACCCGGCGCGGCTATGGTGAGTCGGGGCGCCCGTCGAGTGGCTACACAACCACGCGACTGGCACAGGACGTCGCGGATGTTCTCGACTCGCTCCAGCTGCCACGAGCCGTGTTTGTCGGTCACTCCGTTGGAGGTGACGAGCTAACAGAGCTCGGCGCCACGCATCCCAATCGAGTGCGGGCGCTGGTCTATCTGGACGCCGCGTACGATCGACACGGGTTCACGGGGAGGACATTGGGGCGACTCCTGTTGGGCCAACTACCACCCACGATGCCGCGGCCCAACGCGCGTGATCGCAGCTCGGTGGCCGAGTACGCCGGATACCTGGAACGCATCTACGGCGTGCGATGGCCGGAGAGTGAGGTTCGTGCGACACGCCGCTTCGACGTCAACGGCGCATACTCGGGCGACGCGACGTCGGGATCGGTCAACCTCGCCGTTGCACGTGGCGAGTTGCCAATGAGGTATGAGCGGATCGGGGCCCCGACCTTGGCGATCTATGCGGTGGAACGGAGCGTCGAGCGCGACTATCCATGGATTCGCCGAATGACGATTGGGCAGGGGAAGGCGTGGCTGCAGGCGCAAAAGGCGCAGCGCGCCGAAGTCCGGTGGGAAGCGGAAAGTCGCAATCGATTGGCCGACGTGCTGCCGTCGGCAAGAATCGTGAAGCTGACCGACGCGTCGCACTATGTGTTCATCTCACACGCGGACACCGTGGAGGCAGAAGTGCGTGCGTTCCTTGAAGCTGATCGGGGGGCGCGGGCGAACCACGGCACGGAGCGGGCGATGTCCTCGGGACGTGCTCTCGAAGGTCAAACGACAAGCCAGGCACTTGGGGACCGCTGGGCCCCGTCGACCGAGTCATCCTTGACGTCTTCGGCGGTGCGTCCCATTGTGTACGTGGCGCCGGTCCGCGCCCAACCTCATGAGACTCCGCCCCAGCCGGAGTCGAGTGCGAGGCAAAGGGGGGCAGACTCCCGGATTCGTACCGTCGGTCCTTTGCGTTCACCATGGATTGCTGCTGGGGAGTGACCCGTGGTGTACCCAAGGGAGACTGACGATGACGAAGCAGAAGGACTTCAAGCGCCTCGTTCGCGCTCGCATGACAAAGACGGGTGAAGCCTACACCACCGCCCGCGCCCACATTCTCCGGAAGTCATCCAGCAAGCCCGCCGTGCAACGGACGAGTGTTGCAGCTGTGGTGCTGCGCGAGCCGACAGCAGCGGACTACGCGGTTCTTGCAGGGTGGAGTGACGAAACGATCAAGGCCAGGACCGGTTGCGGGTGGGAGAAGTGGGTGCGCGCACTGGATCACAAGAAGGCTCACCAGCTGCAACACGGCGAGATTGCTGCCCTCGTCAAGTCCAAGTACAAGATCGACGGGTGGTGGTCACAGGCCGTCACGGTGGGATACGAGCGGATCAAGGGCCTTCGTTCGAGGGGCCAACGCCGCGATGGGTTGTTCGAGGCCAGCAAGTCGCGCACGTTCGGGGTGCCGATCCGCAAACTGTTCAACGCGTGGGCGGATATCGATGTCCGGCGGCGGTGGCTGGATGGAGTGGCCGTTAAGGTGCGAACGGCGACGGCGCCCAAGTCGATGCGGCTCGGATGGCCAGATGGCAGCATCGTAGTGGTGGGCTTCACACCCAAGGGCACATCCAAGAGCGTAGTCGCGATCGCACATTCCAAGCTCCCCGACCGTGATTCGGCGAATCGCTTCAAGGCGTACTGGGGGGAGCGCTTCGACGTGCTCCACGAGGTCTTGTCCGCCTCGTCACAGGAAGCCAGGTAGGACGGGGCCGCCGGCGACACGTGGACAGAGCGCGCGCACCGTGGGTGACGGTGCGCGCGTCTCGTCACGGGTCAGTTACTGGGAGTCGGCGGGCGCGAGCACGCACCCCTGCTTCACGCGCAAACGGATGTCCCGCACAGCATCAAAGCGCCTGAACGGATCTTCAGGGAGAACAAGAAAGCTGGCTTCGTGGTCGCATGGCAAGATGTTCGTTTGCGGGTAGAAACGGTGGCGCGCCGTAGGGTTGGCTGGCATCGCCGCACACAGCCCGTCCCGGCTTCTCACGGCACCTCGTCGTATCGCCTGCGTCAGACGTCGGTCACGTCGTCTCTAGCGTACGTCGGATGCAACGGCCCACGCCGCAAACTTTCCTTCCAGGTGGGGGAAGGCGGCGGACGCCTCCCGAGCGAAGCGAGTGAGCAGGTTGGTGAGATCCGACTTCGGCCACCATCGCACGGCCACGTCGCGCGCGCGATCGATGTCGCCGCACAAGCAGTGCTGAAGCATGAGGGACTCGATGCTCGATGCCGTCCCATCGTGCGCCTTGATCGAACCGTCGTGCCGGAAGGCGATGGCATCCTCATCGTCAGGCTCACTACGATCGACGGCGAGCGTTCCCTTGGCGTTCCGGCACATCCAGGCCGTCACATCCACGAGCGCGCCGCGCCGCCACCGGTAGATGCGCTCCGCGGCGACGCGGCCGACCATGCCATACCGCTCGCTGCCGAATCCTCCTTCCCAGGATCGCAGGATGGCACGTCCCATGGGGTCACGGAAGAACCCAGCGGCACCCTGACGCTGAACGGAGAGGATCCTGCGGGCGCGACCGCGCAAGGAAATCACGTCAATCGTCCAGCAGCAGTGATTCCCGCCCCCCGTATCGATCGTGAGTATCAAGTCACGCGCACCGTCACCATCGACGTCGAAGTCCAAGGCCAGCGAATCGAGCGACACGCCAAACCCTTCCTCGCGATAGGCAACACGTCCCTCGCGGTCGCGGATCGTCGCCGCGCAGCCATGCTCCACGGTGTCGGAGGAGTCACTCGTGTGCTCAACGGTGAGTACGTAGCGGCCTCTCGCCAGCTGCATCTCTCCGAGGGTATCGTCGTTCCCGCCATAATAGCAGTGCAGGGGAGCTCGCGCGGGCACTTGCGCCGAGAGAGGGCCGGATGCTCCGATGCAAATGACGGAAGGGGTCCACAGCGCTGCGCCGCGCAAGAACCACCCCCTGAGACGCTGGAGGGTCACGGTCGCGACGGTACTACGACGTCGCAAGGAAGACGGGGTCAGGAGGTGCCTGCATTGTATCGACAGGTCGGTCACCGCTTGGACAGAGCGTCTGTGTCAGAGGCCGCCGCGCGCAACGAGTTGGCGCACGATGACGTTTCGTTGAATCTCGTTGGTGCCCTCTCCGACGATCATCAGCGGGGCGTCCCGGAAGTACCGTTCGACATCGAATTCGGTGGAGTAGCCGTAACCACCGTGCACGCGGATCGCATCGAGGGCGATTTCCATCGCGGCCTCCGAGGCGAAGAGCTTGGCCATACCGGCCTCGAGGTCACAGCGCTCGCCACGGTCGAATTGCTCGGCAGCGAAGCGAGTGAGCTGACGGGCGGCGGTGAGCTTGGTGGCCATGTTGGCGAGGTAGTTACCCACCGACTGGTGCTTCCAGATTGGCTCACCGAAAGTCTCGCGCACTTGCGCGTAGGCAAGCGCGTCCTCGAAGGCTGCAGCCGCAACACCCAGGGCCCGGCCTGCCACCTGCAAACGACCCGTCTCCAACCCCTTCATCATCTGGGAGAATCCCTGGCCGGCCTCTCCTCCAAGGATCGAAGCTACGGGCGTGCGATAATCGTCGAAGAACAACTCGCAACTTTCGACGCCCTTGTAACCGAGCTTGGGAAGGTCCCGCGCCACCGTGAGCCCCGGCCCGTGTTCGGCGAGAACGATGGAGATGCCGTGATGTCGCGATGCGGCCGCATCGGTCTTCACCAGCAGCGCGATGAGTGCGGATCGCCGGGCGTTCGTGATCCACGTCTTTGTTCCGTTGATGATGAGGTCATTCCCGTCGCGCACTGCGACCGTGGTGATCGCCTGCATGTCCGACCCGCCCTTCGGCTCCGTGAGCGCCATGGTGGCGCGAATGCTGCCGGTCGCCATGGCCGGGAGGTACGTGGCCTTCTGCGCTTCCGTTCCGAAGGCGACGAGCAACTTGGCCACAACCGTATGCCCGCCCATGGCGCCCGCAAGGCTCATCCAGCCTCGCGAGAGTTCTTCCGTGACTTGTACATAGCACGGCATGGACACGGGGGTGCCGCCATACTCTTCCGGCACGGCGAGCCCGAAGATGCCCATCTCCTTCATGGTTTCGATCCACGCCGTCGGGTACTCGTTGGCGTGTTCGAGCTCGCGGACGCTCGGCCGCACGTCGCGGTCGATGAACGCGCGAACAGTCGCCACTACGGCGGCTTCATCGTCCTTCAGGTGGTGTGGCACCTAACGCCTCCGATGCGGGTCGCGGCGGACCTGCCGTCATGTGAGGCCATCGGCTCGCGCCGAGGGCTGCGGAGGTAAAGTATGACGGACTACCGCGCCCTCGCGAGCGCGCAGCTAACGTAACGCCAGCGGCCGAGGGGTCCCGGGACTACTGCCGGTGAGCACGAGGATCGCGTCGTACGCCTGAAGGAACCGATCCTGTGCCGCCGTGAGCGTGGAGCCGCTCCCGAGATACTGCCGACGAACAGCGTGCATGTCGAACAGTGACCATCCGCTCGATGCCAAGGCGGGGAGGAGCCACGTGGTGTACGGCAGTTCCACTTCTGCGTTTCCCGTCGGCTCGTATTGCCCGCTCAGGATGTTCATGCGTGTGGACTTGGAGCCGGCCCCGCCAAGCACCAAGAGGTTGAATGCGCGCTCGCCCCGTCCCTCCGCGACGATTGTTGCAGCCGTTCCCAAGTCCAGTGTGTTCGTGTAGTTCCAGCCGCGCATCATGTGGCTGCCGCCAAACTTGAACAGCACACGTGACGCGGGTCCGCCGCGCTCGCTGGCCGCCAGTGCCTTGGCGAAGTTCTCGCGCATGAACGCCGAGCGCATGAGGTTCGACTCGTAACCGCGTCCTTGGAGAAAGAGCCGGTTAATTCGTGCTGTGCGTTCGAACAGGTCGATGATCGCTCGCGCACGTGGCGGAATGGTCGCGCCGAATGCGGCGCGCAGAGCAGTGAAGACGGAGTCAGGCGCCGACCAAGCGAAGAGCCGCGACGGATTGTGCTGCGTAAAGACCATGGCGAAGCCGGTGTCGGCACTTTCGCGCGCCCGTCGGACGGCAGCCTTTCCTGACGGAGGCGCCAGTGCTTCCAGCTCCCGCAGGAACATCCGGTCCGCCGAGACATCGTAGTCGAGCCCCCAAATGCGCATGGGCGGGACGTTGCCAGCGGGCCGTAGTGTAGAAGCCAGAAGGGTGCGCTCTTCGGCAAGCGTATAAAACGGAATCGACGAGTACCAGGTGGCGAGGAGCGAGTCGAGCGCGGTGTCGCTGCCGGTTTGCCCGGTCAATGCGTTCACTCGTTGGCCCTGCAACGGGCTGATTTCAATGGCGAAGGTGTTGTACCCGGCGGGACGGAGCTCACGCAGCAGAGCCTGGACGACTTGTGGTATCTGCGCGACGCCGTGCTCCTCGCCGACGAGAAAGAAGCGAGCGCGCTTTCCCTGGTCGACGAGGAGTCGCCCGCCATCCCCTCCGAGCTGCCCATCGACGAGGCTCACCGCGTGGCGATTGGCAATCAGGATTCTGGTGAGTGCCGTGTCCTGGGCAATCAGCCCCGACCAGGGTGCGAACGCGGCAATGAGTACGGTGACGAGTTGGCGCATGCGAGCAATGTGGGGGAGTCGACACCTGCAACCTGTGGAGTGGCATGGCGCGTGGCAATTCGCCTCATCCCAATGGCAGCCAGGCCGTGAACCGGCAACCGTGGCGCGCGGCGGCACGTTGCGGTGACGAGGCCTGAGTTCTTTCACTCGCTGGATGGTGAATCGCCCCGGACTCCGCGGGTGGCGTTCCCATGTGGATCCACGCCTTCCTGACACTTTCCCATGGCTACTTGCGTTGGGGTCCCTTGCCCCCGAGTTTGCCTTGCGCCAACGAGCCCGTGTCGCTGTAACGGAGCAATGCCATGAGCGGTGATCTCCAACGCGAACTTCAAGAAGTCGTTGGAGATACCTACCAGATCGAGCGCGAGTTGGGTGGGGGCGGCATGTCGCGCATTTTTGTGGCGACAGAGCGATCACTGGGCCGCCGTGTCGTGGTCAAAGTCCTTCCCCCAGACCTGGTCAGCGGGGTGAGCGAGGCGCGATTCCGGCGCGAGATCCTCGTCACGGCCAACCTACAGCATCCTCACATTCTCCCCGTACTATCGGCGGGGGCCAACTCGGACCTGCACTACTACGTTACGCCCTACGTCGAGGGCCAGTCGCTACGCGACCGCCTAACGTTAGATGGTCCCCTATCGACGCCTGATGCCATCCGGCTCCTCAGCGACCTCGCCGGCGCACTCGCGCATGCGCACTCGCACGGAATCATCCATCGAGACGTGAAGCCGGAAAATGTCCTGCTGTCGGGCGATCATCCGATCCTTGCCGACTTTGGGATCGCATCTGCGGTGCGACGAGCGACCCAGGCGCACCGGCTGACGGTCACCGGCGAGAACCCGGGCACGCCAGGCTACATGGCGCCGGAGACGATGATCGAGGAGCGCGAATCGGATCCGCGGATCGACGTCTTTGCCTTGGGCGTGGTCGCCTACGAGTTGTTCACCGGGAAGATGCCGTTCGATGGCGCGACACCGCATGCCATGGCCGCGTCGTATTTCCGAGCGACGCCAACGTTCGCGGGCTTCAAGAAGGACGTGCCTCCAGAGGTCATTGCCGCGATCACTCGTGCGCTGTCGACCGATCCCACCCAACGCTTTCCCGATGCGGGCGCGTTTCTGGCCGCGATACGTTCGCCGCAGGCCGGCGGGGCGCGGAGCTGGACTAACCGTCGACGGATGGTGGCCGTCGGACTTGGTGTGGCGCTCGTGGCCGCGGTCGCCTTTGTCCTGACACGACGCGCGCCAGCGTCGCCAGCGCCAGGGGAGCCGGCAGCAAGTCGCAACATGGTAGCCGTACTCCCCTTCCGGAACCTCGGCGACGCCGGTGACGCGTACTTTGCCGATGGCGTGACCGAAGAGGTCACGAGCAGACTCGCATCGTTAGGTGGGTTGGGTGTCATTTCGCGCACCAGCGCCGATCAATACGCCAACTCCACTAAACCGTTGCGCGAGATCGCGCGCGAACTTGGGGCAGACTACGTGCTGGAGGGCAGCGTCCGATGGCAGCGCGCGCCGGGGGGAGGTGGTCGAGTGCGCGTGACGCCGCAGCTCATTCGCGTCAGTGACGACAGTCACGTGTGGGCCGAGGCGTTGGAGGCCGACCTGAAGGACGTCTTCACCGTGCAGACGCAGATTGCCGAGAAGGTCGCTGGCGCCCTGGCGGTGGCATTGCCAGGCACGCAGCGACAACGCATGGGCGCGTCGCCGACGGCCGACCTGAAAGCGTACGATGCGTATATCAGGGCGGACCAACTCTTCACTCGCGAAGGCGCCAGTCCGACGTCGCTCGTGCGCGCCTCGGAACTTCTCACGGACGCGGTGACGTCGGATCCCCGATTTGCCTTGGCGTTCGCGCGTCTGTCGCTTGTGCACACACGGCTATACGAAATGTTCGCCGATCGCACGCCGGAGCGATTGGCGATGGCTCAAAAGGCATCGGACTCGGCATTGGCGCTCGATCCGGCGCTGCCGGAGGGGCACCTGGCACGGGGGCGCCTGTTCGAAGGGACCGACAACCTGGCAGGCGCGGCCGCCGAATATGAACTGGCGGAAAGCAACAAGCCTAACGACAGTCGCATCCTGGCTGCCAGTGCAGCGGTCATGGCCCGCCGAGGGATGTGGACCGAGGCCACAGCGCGCTTTCGCCGAGCGGCCCAATTGGACCCGCGCTCGATTCAGGTCAATCTGGATGCCTCGGTGGCGTCCTCGTTCTCGCGTGACTACCGGACGGCGATGCGGTACGTCGAGCAGGCGATTCGCTCTGACTCGGGTGTCATCGATCCGTGGATTGCCAAGGGACGGATCGAGCTGTTCCTTCTTGGGGATCGCGTGCGGGCGCGCGAGACGATGCGTGGGATCATCCTGCGTTTTGGTGCGGAGCGCGCGGCATCATCCGAAGGGTTCGACTTCGCGCCGATGGTGCTGGACACGGCGGATTTGACGACGCTATCGCGCGTACCGGCGTCGGCGTTTGGCCGAGATCCTCTGGCGTATCACTTCTTTCGTACGCAGCTCTTCGAGTCCTGGCAACCGGCACGCGCTCGCGCGCACGCAGACACCGTCTTCATGGTAGCGCAGGATCTGGTGAAGCGTGAGTCGAACAACTTTCGCGTAGCGTCTGGTGCGGCCTACATGAACGCGATCACGGGGCAGCGCGAGGCGGCCATCACCGAGATGCGTAGGGCGTTGCAGCTCGCGCCAAGCACACGGGACCGCAGCGCCTGGTGTGAGGTGGCCACGATGGCCGTGCGGGTGTTCACCATGCTCGGTGAGAATGACGCAGCGATCGACCAGATCGAGCAACTGGTTACCACGCCAGCCCTGATGAGTGCCGCCTTCGTGCGCGGGGAGCCGCGTGTGGCGTCACTGCGCACCTCCCCGCGATTGCAGAGCATCCTCGCGCGCGCACCCTGAGCATCGTTCACCTGCACACCGGGACGTGTCGTCGGCGTGACGACCGACACGGGTCGCGGCGAATCCCCGCTGGTGGTCGCGCGAGTGGTCGATTACCTCTCGCGCTCGTCAGGCAGCCGCTGTGCGAATGACGCAGGCGGGCCGAGCCGTGCCGCACCACCATATCTCAAAGGAATTCGACGATGAACGTACGGGGGTTAGTTTCCATCGCCATCGCCACCTGTGTCGCGGCGGGCAGCGTCCGCGGACAGGATGCCAAGAAGCCACCCACACTCGAGTTCTCTGGCGATTTGGGGCTCGTCGACGTGACGGGCAACACGTCGGTCAGCACCTTCAACTCGAATGAGCGACTGGTTCGGCGATTTGCGCACTGGGAGCTGCAACAGGTCTTTGGAGCGGTGTACGGGAAGACAGACGGGAAGGAGTCGTCGAATCTGTGGCGGTTGGGACTACGTGGCGACTACGGGTTGGGGTCGCGCTTTGCGTTGTACGGCCTGACCGCGTTTGACCGCAACAAGTTCGCTGGGATCAAGTCGCGATTCGCGGAAGGCATCGGTCTTGTCGGCAAGGTGATCGCGACGGATGTGGATCAGTTCAATGTGGAAGGCGGATTTGAGCTGACGCAGCAGGACAATGTGGATGGCACCAGTGACAGCTTCTCGTCGTTACGAGGAGCTACCAGCTGGAAGCATGCCTTCTCGAAGGCCGCATACTTCTATCAATCGGCGGAATTCCTGCCCAATCTGAACGACAGCAAGGACCTCCGCATCAATACCGAGACCTCGGTGGTGGCACCGCTGTCGGCCCACATCGGGATGAAGTTTTCGTACGTGGTGCGCTTCGACAACCTGCCGTCGCTCAATGCCGCCGGTACTGAACGGTTGCAGAAGTCTGATCGCATTCTTTCAGCCGGGATACAGGTGTCTTACTAAGGGCCTACATCGAGTTCGCGATGCCGACGAGCTGAAGCGCACGAGATGCACCGAATGCGATCTTGAGCACAGCGAGCCCGACCGGGCCGACCTGAGATTGGTCGGCCCGCTGCGTTTGAGGGGCGCACGGTAGCGTCACCGACATTCCGGCCCGTCTGGGGTTGGAGATCCGCGAGGTCCAAGGAGTGCCCTTGGTTGCATCTGACTCCACCATAGGCCCACCGCCTGCGACCGCCGATCGCGCAGCGGCCGGTCGGATCCCCGTGTTGGATGGGGTGCGCGGCGTTGCCGTGCTGCTGGTCATGTTCGCCCATTTTGGCAAGCCTGACACGGACGGATTTGGCGTCACGCTGGAACGCGGCATCTCGTCGTTCGGCTGGGCGGGAGTTGACCTGTTCTTTGTGCTCTCGGGTTTCCTGATCACGGGAATCCTTCTCGACACGCGCGAGTCACCGTCGTTCTTTCGGACGTTCTATACACGTCGCTTTCTTCGCATCTTCCCGCTGTACTACGCCTTTCTCGCGATCGTGCTTTGGTTGTGGGGCCCGCGGGCGGGTGCGGATGAGGCACAGCGGCAAGGATGGCTTTGGGCGTACCTCACGAACTTCGACATTGTGCGGCACGGCGTGTTTTTTGGCGCGTCGTCGGTGCTGAACCACCTGTGGTCATTGGCGGTGGAGGAGCACTTCTACTTCGTGTGGCCGTTCTTCGTCTTCCTGCTGGATCGTCGTCGCTTGGCGATGGTAGCGGTCCTGGGTCTGGTTGGCGCCGAGGTGGCCCGGATCGGGTTGCAGCTGCATGGATCGCGAGCCATTGCCGCCTACATGCTGACGCCAACACGGGTGGACGGGCTGGCGATTGGTGCCTTGCTGGCCATCCTCGCGCGATCCCCCGGAGAAATCTGCCAGGTGGAAGCCGTATGCCGCGTCGCTACTCGTGGCGGCGGTCGTGGCGATTGGCTACGTGTTCACGCAGGAGCCGCGCTACAACCCTGGAAGGTCGTACCCATTGCGCTCCCGGCCCTGGCGATCGGGTTCGGTGCAATGTTGCTGCTGGCGGTTGCGGCAGACGATGCCAGCCTGCTCGCCCGGTTCTTTCGCTCGCGCGTCCTTCGATTCTACGGCCGGTACAGCTATGGGCTGTACGTCTGGCATCCAATGGTCGGATGGACGCTCACCGGCGCCGGACTCACGCAGCATGTGATCGCGCGAGCCGTTCCCGGAGGCGCCGCCACCGCGGTGACGTCATTCCTGGTGCGCGGAGGCGTTGCGACCCTGGTGGCCCTCGTCAGCTGGAACCTCATCGAACAACCTTTCCTTCGACTGAAGGACCGCGCCACCTACGCGCCGATGAAGGCGTCGCTCGTCGAACCGGTCAATGACTCGCCGATTGGCGAGCCTTCTCCAGCCGACGTTCGACCATCCGTCGCGCGGCATGAACCGGCGATTCGTTCCGTGCCGTGGCTTCGTGGAAGATCCGACTGAGTCGCGGATGCATCGCCTGGATCTCTTCTTCGATCGCCTTGAACGAGGCGCCGTCGTCCACCATCGCCAGGGAAACGGCGCCTGCCCCGTTGACCACGTAGTCGGGGGCAAGGAGGATGCCCCGCGCGTGCAGACGCTCGGCGTCTTCGGGTTCGCGCAGCACGTTATTGGCGGAGCCGGCGATCACGCGACATTTCAATTTCGGGATGGTGGTCGCGTCGACCGTGGCTCCCACGGAGCACGGGGCGTAGATGTCACACGGTGTCTCGTAAAGAGTGGCTGACGGCACCACCTGTGCGTCAAGCTCGCGCGCCAGGTGCTGAACCTTTTCGTCGTTGAGATCGTTCAGCAGGACGACCGCCCCCGCCTTCTTCAGCGATCGCGCCAGTGGTGCGCCGGTATCGCCAACGCCTTGTACCAGGACGCGGACACCCGTGAGGCCGTCAGCACCGGTGACGTGCTGCCACGAGGCTTTCATCCCCACGAACACGCCTAACGCGGTGTAGATCCCAGGGTCGTACGGTGCCTTGAGGTTCCAGTCGTAGCAGTGCACGTAGCGGGTTTCGGTCGCCAGCAGTCCCATGTCGTCCGGGGTCGTGCCGATGTCTGGACCGGTACCATAGCGCCCGTTCAGCGAATCGATCATGCGGCCAAAGCGCCGGAGCAACGCGGTTCGCGCCTCGCCACTGATGGGGTTCCGGAGCGCGATGACTGCCTTGCCGCCACCGTAGTCCACGTCGATCGCCGCCCACTTCTGCGTCATCCCTTCAGCGAGCCGGAGGGCATCCCACAGTCCCTCGGCGGGCGACGGGTACACCTTCAGTCGACATCCACCAACGGCGCGCTTGCCGTGTGTGGCATGAATCGCAATGAACATCCAGGCGCCGGTCTCACGGTCGTAGCGTACGACGACTTCTTCGCCAGGCCATGCCGCGATCAGTTCTGCCCAGGATTGGGTCACAGGCGTCTCCGCTGGTGTGGTTGAAAGGACACGCGAAATTCCAACCATGTCAAGCATCGGTGCCGGGTCGTACGTCCGATGCGGCGTCCCCTTCCGCCCGGGGGACGCATGGTGCAATCTCTCGGAACCCCGCTGCGAAAGGGAACGCCGATGCGCCCACGTCCATTCCTCGCCGTTCTGGCTCTCTGCTCATCCGTCCTCTCCGCGCAAGGGAAGGCGCCGGAGTCGGAGCGCATCACCCAACAGAAGTTGCGAGCCGACCTGATGTTCCTTGCCGGCGACGGGTTCAAGGGGCGGCTCACCAACACACCAGAGAACGACCTCGCCCTGGAGTGGGTGAAGTCTCGCTTCGAGGCATTCGGACTCAAGCCGATGGGCCCTGGAGGTTCGTACTTCCAGTCGTTCAATCTCATCACTTCAACGTTAGGCGCAGGCAACCTCCTGCAGGTCACGGTGAATGGCGGCACGCAGCAATACGACATCGGCAACGACTTCTACCCGTTGCGCCACAGTGTTTCGGGCAAGTCGAGTGGTGCCGTGGTCTTTGCGGGTTACGGCATCGGTGCCAAGTCGCTCGGCTACGATGACCTGTCTGGAGATGTGAAGGGGAAGATCCTACTCGTGCTCGATCACGAACCGGGCGAGGCGGACGCCAACAGCCGATTCGACGGACTGGTGACGTCTGAATACGCGAACGTGATGAAGAAGACGATCGCCGCCCAGGAGCGTGGTGCGATCGGCGTACTGGTCGTCAGCGACGTCAACGCGCACCCGGGACCGGAAAACTTCGAGGCCGGCCAGCGGTTCTACTGGCCTGACCAACCGCCACGAATCGAACGTTACCTGCTTGGTCTGTGGGCGGAACAGGTGCGCATTCCCGCGGCCCAGATTTCGGCGTCCCTGGCAGAGTCCCTCGTTCGCGGCACGGGTAAGACGCTCGTCGAATTGGCACGAGCCGCGGACAACCGCCAGGGTTCGACCCCTCTCGTCCTGCCTAACGTCACGGTGACGCTGAACACGGCCGTCGATCGGCATGTCGTTCGCGATCGGAACGTCGTGGCGGCGTTGGAAGGGAGCGACCCCACACTCAAGGAGGAGTGGGTGATTGTCGATGGTCACCCGGACCACGACGGCGGTGAGGGAGACCAGATCAGGAACGGAGCTGACGACAATGCATCAGGAACCGTCGGTCTGGTGGCCATTGCCGAAGCCTACGCCGCCGCCGCGGCCAAGGGCCAGCGCCCCAAGCGATCCATACTCTTCGCGTCCTTCAATTCCGAAGAGCGCGGACTGTTGGGTGCCTGGGCGTTCGCGGAGGCCCCGCTCGTTCCGCTAGATCGCATCGTGGCGGTGCTGAACATGGACATGATCGGCAGGAACGAAGAGGTCCCCGAAGGGGGTGGTGCGCGTTTCCGCGGCCTTCCCGTGCAGAGTGCCGAGTCGAACAACAACTCGCTGACGTTGCTCGGTTGGAGCCGGAGTCCGTCGCTGACCGCCGCGGTCGAAGGGGCCAACAAGGAGATCGGCCTCACGCTCAAGAAGGACTACGACAACAATGTCTCCAATCTCATTCGTCGGAGCGATCACTGGCCGTTCCTGCAGCATGGCGTGCCTGGCATCTGGTTTCACACAGGCCTGCACCCAGACTATCACACGATCTTCGACGATCCGGAGAAGATCAACTACGTGAAGATGGAGAAGGTCGCGCGGCTGGTGCACCAGACGAGCTGGGACCTTGCGCAGAGTGGCACACGGCCGAAGATCGCGATGGACAACTGAACCGGGGTCAGGGGTCACGATGAGCCACGAACTTTCACGACGGGATTGGCTGACGCGCCTTGGCGCGTGTGCGAGTCTTGGAGTTGGCGGGCAATTGCTCTCCGCCAGCCTAACGTCGGCGGACGCCGAGACGCCAGCGTTTCGGCACGCGCCCCCATCGGAGCCGGCGGGGATCGTCCGCCTCGACCGAAACGAGAGTCCATATCCACCCTCTCCAAGTGCCGTGGCGGCGATGTCTGCCTCACTCGGCGGTTCTAACCGGTACGCGCACGACGCAAGAGACGTCCTGACGGCGAAGCTGGCCAAGCTGAACGGGCTGCCGGTGGAAAACGTGCTCGTCGGCGACGGGTCCACAGAGGCCATGGGGCTCCTTGCCGGCACACTCTTCCGCGATGGAGGCCAGATCGTTTCGGCGGCTCGAACGTTCGGCGTCCTGCAACGAAACGTGGAGCGACTTGGCGGCACATGGGTGAAGGCGAAGATGCGGCCGGACATGCAGGTCGACATGTCCGCGATTGCCAGCGCGATTACCCAGAGCACGCGGGCGGTGTACCTGTGCAATCCGAACAATCCCACGGGAACACTGGTTCCGGCGCACACGTTCCGCGAGGCGGTGTTGGAGATGTCCAAGCGCACGCTGGTGGTCATTGACGAGGCGTATGCCGATTACCTGTCTCCGAGCGACCGCGCCGAGCTCGTCTCGCTCGTTGGTGCTGGCGAGAACGTCTGCATCCTTCGCACCTTCTCCAAGATCCACGGGTTGGCTGGCATGCGTGTGGGCTGCGCGATGGGTCGGAAAGAGCTGCTCGTCAGGTTGCGACGGGCAGAGTGGGGGACGCAGATGACGAACCTCGCGGGACTGGTGGGCGCCGCCGCGAGCCTGGACGACACGGCACACATTTCGGAGATCCGCAAGCGCAACGCCGAGGTGATGGCACATACGCAGGCGATGCTGAAGACGAAGGGCTATGCGCCCATCCCCTCGACGGCGAACCACATCTGGTTCGCCGTGCGTGGTCCTGCCGCCAGGTTCCGCGAGCGGATGGCCAGTGCGGGATACGCCGTGGTGGCCAGTAGTGAGGCTGACGGCGAGTGGTGTCGTCTGACGCTGGGCACCATGGACCAAATGCGCGGTTTCGAGAAGGTGCTGTCGCCAGCGGCTGGCTCCTGATGCGAGCGTCCAGAACGCGACCGTACGCCATTCGGCGTCCAGACCAGCTGGCGGCGTTGGAGTCCGCTGTACGGCAGGAAATTCTGGACACTATACAAGCGGCCGGCCCGCTATCCGCGGTGGAGATCTCGTCGCTGATGGGACGACCAGCCGATGCGCTCTATTATCACCTGAAGGAGTTGCTCCGCGTCAAGCTTATCGCGATACATGAAACCCGGCCGACAGCGCGACGGGATGAGGTCGTGTATGACCTGGCGGGCCACCCGATGGTGTTGGAGTATCCGCCACGGCGAGAAGGACGGACTCACCCACTCGCGCGCCTCGTACGCTCGATGCTGCGCACCGCCGAGCGCGACTTTTCGGCGGCGGTAGGGACAGTTGACGCCCGCGCTGAGGGCGACCGCCGCAACCTGTGGGCAGGGCGGCGCTACGCCTGGTTGTCACCCCGCGACTTTCGACGCGTGAACAAGCTCCTGGATCAACTGACGGACATCATGACGACGGCGCGCGACCCGCAGGAAGGTGAGTTGTGCACGATGACGGTGGTGCTTGCGCCGCGTGCCTCACGCGCCGGGCGCCGCTCACCCTCCCCATCCCGTGCGAAGGATCGCCCAAGCAATGGGAGGCGCTCTTGAGTCATGAGATGTCATCGGCTGCCCAGGTAACGACGGGGGACGATCCCGATGATCTCTTCGCACCTTCGGCGATAGCGGACCCGTACACGTACTTCGGTCGGTTGCGAGAAGCGGATCCCATTCACTGGAACGCCCGCAACTCGCTCTGGATCATCACGCGTTACGACGACCTGGTGTGGCTGGTGCGTCATCACGAGTTGTTCTCGTCGGCGGTGATTCGCTCGGACGCGCGGCCGCCGTATCCCCCGATCGATCCCGAGGATCGTGGGCTCTTCGAGCAGGTTCGTGCGTTCCGATCGGATCAATTGGTGGAGCAGGATCGACCCGGGCACACGACGATGCGTGGCGCGCTGCACGAGTACTTCACGCCGACCACCATGGAGTCATGGCGGCCGTTCGTTCGTACGGCGGTCGCGGAGTTGCTGGACGACGTGGCGCCGCGCGGTCGGATGGACGTGTTGCAGGCGCTCGCCGCGCCACTTCCGGTGCGCATCATCACGCAGATGATGGGGGTGCCCAACGAAGATCGGGAGCACCTGCGCGACCTGGCAGACAAGCTGTTGTACATCAATCGTGGCGAGCCGTATCGCTTGAAGATCCTGATGGAAGGGATCAACGGCATGATGTCCTACGTAGAGCCGAAGGTGGCCGAGCGGGCAGTGCGTCCAGCGGACGACTTCATTTCGGTGCTCGCGTCAGCAGAGCAAGCCGGGGTGTTCACGCGGCACCAGGTGTTGGTGAACAGCGCCCTGCTCCTGTTTGCGGGTCACGAGACCACCATGAATCTCATCTGCAACGGAACGCTGGCGCTGCTGCGCCACCCCGAGCAGTGGAAGCAGCTCTGTACGGATCCCGCCGGCCTAACGCGACTGGCGACGGAGGAGTGCCTTCGCTACGATCCCCCGGTCAAGTCCACACAGCGCATCGCGGCAGCCGACGTCGAGCGTCACGGCCAGACGATTCGCAAGGGCGATCGTGTGCGGTGGGTGATGGCCGCGGCGAACCGTGACCCGCGGGCGTTTCGTGACCCAGACACGTTTGACCTGTCGCGCAGCCCGAATCCACACGTGTCCTTCGGCTCTGGTGTGCACTACTGCCTGGGTGCGACGCTGGCACGCGTTGAAGGCCAGGAAGTCTTTCGTGCCCTTGCCGAGCGATTTCCCAACCTGCGCCTGGACGCGGATGCCGTGGAGTACCAGCCTAGCATCCAATTCCGTTCGCTGAAGTCATTGCCCGTGGCGTGGGACTGAGCGATGGATGAAGCGACCTCACCTCGTCAGCTGCGCATTCGTGTGGATCATGCGCTGTGTGTCGGCAACGGTCAGTGCGTGAACGTTGCGCCCGGTGTGTTCCAGCACAACGAATACGTGCAGTCCGAAGTGATCGATCCGTGCGGCGCGCCTGAGCTGGACGTACTACGCGCAGCCCACCTGTGTCCGACGAGCGCCATTCGCGTGGAGGACGCTGCCACGGGAGACGTCTTGTTCCCTTGATGACACGTGTTGATGGGAGAAACGCACATGGCTGAGTACCTGGGCGGTTCGCGAAAGCGACTGAGCATTCTGGATCTTGCGGCCATGAAGCGAGACAGGCAGAAGATCGTGATGATCACGGCGTATGATGCCTTGTTCGGTGCGCTGGTGGATGCCGCGGGCGTGGACGTGGTGTTGGTCGGCGATTCTGTTGCGCCGGTGATTGCGGGGGCGGAGTCCACGATACCAGCAACCATGGATCAGATGGTGTATCACGGGCGCATCGTCCGTCGTGGCGTGCGCCACGCGCTGCTGATCGTGGACATGCCGTTCCTGAGTTACCAGGTGTCGATACCCGATGCGATCGCCAACGCCGGGAGGATTCTCAAGGAGACTGGCGCGCAGGGGGTGAAGCTGGAGGGTGGCGCGGCGTGGGCGCCGACGGTTGCAGCTCTGGTTGGGTGCGGGATCCCGGTGATGGGACACCTGGGTTTCACGCCACAATCGGTGAACCAACTGGGGGGCTTCAGGATCCAGGGCAAGGAGACCGATGCTGCGGCGCGATTGGTGGAGGACGCCAAGGCGCTGCAGCGCGCCGGTGCATTCTCAATAGTGTTGGAGCTGACGCCGAGCGATGTGGCCCAGCGGGTGACCGATGCCGTGGCCATCCCGACGATCGGGATTGGGGCAGGCCCACACTGCGACGGTCAGGTGTTGGTCCTGCACGACATGCTGGGATTGAACGAGGGGTTCACCCCCAAGTTCCTGCGTCGGTACGCCGAGCTTGGCGAGGCGACGCGTCGCGCAGTGGGCGTGTTTTGCGATGAGGTGCGTGGTGGGGCATATCCAGGGCCGGAGCACACGCACGGCCACGCTCCATGAGCATCACGCCAGCGGCGGAACGTTAGGCTGGTTCGCGGTGGCTCCCGACCCGCGACGAGGTCGGGTCAACAACGAATTCCTGGCGACGGCGGAACGGCGGGCGCCCAGACCGGGACCGGATTGGCGAATGCGTTGGCGTTCGCGCTGTGCGCGGCGTTCTGCAGCAGCGTCATGGTCGCACTCGACAAAAGGGGTACGCCGATGATCGTGGGTGTTGTCGTGGGGAGGGTGCGCGCGTCCAGGCCCGTGATCTGTTCGAAAAGGACGAGTGCGGCGAGGTAGGTGCCCAGTGGGCTGGGGTGATACCCATCGGGCCCGTAGAAGTCGAGCGACGGATCCGTTTGACTGGCGACCTGCCAGGCATCGCCGGCAGGTGCAAACTTGGTGTTTGCGGTGACCGCCGCCATCTGCGCCGACTCGTGCACCTTGGGAAGGTCGAACAGACGATTGACGCTGGGCCAGGACATCATGACGATCGAGGACGCGCCAATGGCCGTGCCGAGCTGATTGATGGCACGGACGGCGAGCACAAGCGTGTCTCGACAGATTGGGAGCGTTGTTGGGCCTTGCTGCAAGACGAGGTGCTTCCAGTTGGCGCCGGCGATCACGTCTTGAGCGCTTCCGTCGATCAGGAAATCAATCAACGCACGATCAGGGGCAGCGAGCGAACGAACGGCGAGTGAAACGCCGGCACTTCGCGCGAGCGTGGCGACCATTTGGGGCAGGTCGTTGGTATACGTCAGGCTGTTTCCGATGAACAGGACGTTGTTGCCGGGGGGCAGGGGCGACGTAACGCTCGGCGCCTTGATGCAGCTGAGACTCGCCAGGACAATGAAACAGGACGGCACGATGGGATGGGGGATGCGCATATGGGCGCAACGTTCCTGTTGCCAGAGCGGCGAGTCACGGGTGGTGCGACCGACCGTGCCTATGTAGGGATTGGAGGATGAACCGGACCCCTGGCGCGAACGAGCCACAACGGTCGGCGACTGACGCGGACTGGTGTGGGCTACGGCTTCACGACAACTGTCTGGCGCCTAGCGCGTGCGGTACCTTCTGAGTTCCCTCTTGGGCAGAAAGATGACCGGGACTCTGAGTCGTGTGCTCGCCATCGCATGGGTGATCGGATTCAACGCGGCGTGTGGCGGCGGGGGGAGCGGAACGACCAATCCTCCAGCATCCACGCAACGCTTGAACTCCGTCGAGCTGGCGCCGTCAACGTTGGCGCTGACCGCTGGTCGGACGGGGTTGCTCACACCTGTGGCGAAGGACCAGCAAGGCGCCGTGATTGACGTGGCCAGCGGGTACAGCTTCGTGTCGTCGGTTGCAACTGTAGCGGAGGTCAGTTCGACCGGGTCCGTACTTGCGGTCTCTGCCGGAAGCTCGACGATCACGGTCACCTTGACGCGCGACGGCGTGACGCGCTCGGCGTCGGCCGTGGTGACGGTGACCGGGGTGCTCCCCGATCGGGGTGCGGTGAGCGCGACGCCCGACAATGCGTTCGTGCCGGATTCGATCGTGATTTCCCGGGGAGGGCAGGTGACGTTCACGTTCCAGGCCACGCATAACGTGAACTTCCTTGGCACCGGTGCACCGTCGAACATCCTCACCACTAGCGGAGCCACGGTGGAGCGGCTGTTTGCGGTAGTCGGTGATTTTCCATTCACGTGCTCGTTGCACGGCGGCATGACTGGAATCGTCAAGGTGCGGTGACCGACCCGCGACGTTAGTTCGAGACGGCACCTAAGCAGACGCCGGGCCGACCCCCAACGGTTGGGACGGGATTGGTGTCCAAGCCCTACGACACCATGCCGCACGGGGCAAACGCACTCGCCCAATCGGGTACGCCGGAACACGAACTGGTCAACCGCCTGCGCGCGGGTGACCGGGGGGCGGCTCGCGCCCTGTACGACACGCACGCCCCACGTGTCTTCCGCGTCATCAACCGTCTGTGCCGGGACGAAGAACATGCTCGTGAACTCACGCAGGACGCCTTCGTTCGCGCCTTTGGAGCCTTGGAGCGGTTTCGAGGTGAGTCGGCATTCGGGACATGGCTCTTCCGGATCGCGGTCACCGTCACCCTCAACGCCCTTCGAAAGAAGCGCCGAGAGGACATCAGGCGAGTGCCCTTCGAAGAGACGATGCCCGCGAGGGAGCCGGCGCTCAGCGATCCCGATTTGCGCGAGAGCCTCACGCGGGCGATCGACGAGCTGTCGGAGGCACAACGCACGGTCTTCGTGCTGCATGCCCTCGAGGGATACACACACGTGGAGATCGGCGAGTTGCTAGGCATTTCCCAAAACACCAGCAAGGGGCGGCTGTTTGACGCGCGCGCGGCGCTGCGCCGCAAGCTTGCCCAATTCATGACGGAGTAACAGCAAATGTCCGACGACCGACAGGATCGATGGATCGAGGAAACGGCAACGCGGTGGTACCGGCCGTCGGATCGTGCTCCTCTGGACGAGATGTGGGAGGCGATCGATGCTCGGCTGCCAGTGGATCCGCGCCGGTCGCCGACGCGATGGCTTGCCGCCCGGCCGTTGTGGATCGGGGCCGTCGCCGCCGCGGCTTGCCTGGTCATCGGGTTTGAGCTGGGACAGTACAGGGCACAGCCTAACGTCGAAGCCGCATCCGTGCTGGCTGAGTCCACACGCGATTCACTCGACGCCCCGTACGATCACGCGGCCACCACACTGCTAGGCGAGACCGCCATCTTGCTTCGAGCGCTGCCGGCCTCGCGAACCACCGTCCTATCCAGCGATCGCTTTGCGTCGCAAGCCACGGATCTATTGGGGACGACACGTCTGCTCCTGGACTCGCCAGCGGCGACCGACCCGCGGCTCCGAGAGCTGTTGCAGGACCTGGAGCTGGTGCTGGCACAGATCGCCACCCTGCATAACGGGAAGAACCAGACGGACATCGACCTCATTACCCAGGCGCTTTCCGAGCGCGACATCGTTCCACGCATCCGCCGCGTCGCCGCCGAGCTGGCGACTGGCGGCAACTGAGGATATGCGCATGTTCCTTCCCGCTAGCGTCTCCAAGAACCCGTTCCGCGCGGGCCGGTGTCGCTTCGTGCACCTCACTAGGGCCCAGGTTCTGACCTCGGTCTTTCTGGGAGCCGTACTCTCGGCCGTGCCACTAGCAGCGCAAGTGAAGAAGCCGGTACGTCCAGCGCGGCCAGCCTCACCTCCCCTCGCCACCTCGCCGGACGAGCTGCCTCCCCTGGGCGCGCCGCGTCCGGATCACCTGGAGTGGGACGCCGAAAGGATGGCGAGGGCTGACGCACTCCAGAGCGACCTCGCCGTATGGCAGGATCGCCTGGACGACCAGCGCTGGTCGGTGCAGGGATGGGACATGCGGCGGCAGGCGGCCGCCGCCGAGCGGGACATGCAACGAGCGCTCGCCACGACGGAACGCGAGTGGAGCGCCGATCAACGCCTCTTCGACCGTGAGCACAGGGCACAGTCGCCGTTGCAGCCGCCGTTAGGCGACCTCGACATGACACTCCACGCGCCGTTCGGTGCCACCGCGTGGGCGACGGTTGGTGGCGATGCGGGGCAGGTCCCGCCCGGCCAGTGGTCCGACGATCCCGCCGACTCATTGTATCGCCAGGCCCGCGAGTTGTTGAACCGCGGCGAGTGGCGTCAAGCCGTGTCTGCCTTCCGAGACATCGCGCAGAAATACCCAAACTCGAACTATGTAGCCGACGCACTCTACTGGCAGGCCTTTGGCCTGTATCGTATCGGTGGGGGAGGCGACCTGCGTCAGGCGTTGGAGCTGCTGAGTGCGCAACGGGCCAAGTATCCCAATGCACGGACGCAGGGGGATGCATCGGTGCTGGCTACGCGCATTCGCGGAGCGCTGGCGGCGCGCGGCGACGCCGCCGCGGCGGCGCAGATCGCTCGAACCGCAGCCGACTCCACTCCAAGGTGCGATCAGGAGGACATGGCCGTGCGCGCCGAAGCGCTGAACGCGCTCGCGCAATCGGACCCGGACGGAGCTTCCCAGGTCTTGCAGCGAGTGTTGGCGCGCCGCGACGAATGCTCGGCCGCGCTTCGCCGGAGTGCGATCTTCATCCTTGGTGGGAAGCGTCGGGACGCTACGACCACAGCGACACTGATCCAGGTCGCGAAGACCGATCCGTCGCCAGAAGTTCGCGGCACCGCGATCGATTGGCTGGCGAAATTCTCTGGCGACGAGGCACTCACCACGTTGGATGAGTTGGCTCGTACGGCCGACGATGAGCGCATCCAGCGAGCTGCCGTTCGCGCCTTGGTGATGAATCCAAGTGACAAGGCACGTCAGATGGTTCGCAGCTTCATTGAGAGAAACGAGACGCCGGAGCGTCTGCGGCTCGAGGGGCTGGGCGCGTTCGACAAGGAACGCGTCACGTCGGACGACATCGCGTGGTTGCGAACATTCTATGGACGCACCGACAATCCCCGGATCAAGCAGCGCATCCTGTGGACACTCGGCCGCGTGGGCGGGCCAGAAATCGACCAGTGGTTCCTGGCGATGGTCAAGAACCCGGACGAAAGCAGCGAGGCGCGCACCGCAGCGCTTCGACGCGTGGGGAAATCAATGGCGGTGGCCGAGCTGGCAAAGTTGTACGACAACTCGTCGGAGCGTGTCGTGCGCGAGGAGCTGATCGGGGCATTCGCCAATCGTGGAGAAGACGAGGCCACGGACAAGCTCATCGAGATCGTCAAGACAGGCACGGACCCGAACCTTCGTCGCATGGCGATCAACGCACTGTCGCGAAAGAAGGATGCACGGACCATGAAGTTCCTCCTGGACCTGGTGGAAAAATGAGAGTTCATGCGGCTTTGCTGGCGATCGGATGGATCTGCAGTGGCGAGCTGCCGGCGCAATCGTTGTCGCGTCGCGTGGCGGCCGTCGCCAGCACCAACGTGGAATTCAACTTTGCCGCGCGTCCCGGCGTGTGCGGGGATGGCCGCACATTCATTCGTGTCGGCGCGGATGTGTACATGGGGCATTACTATGGAAACGCCGGCAGCGCCTGTGAGGCTGGCTTGGTGCGCGTGCTGATCATTCGCGTAGGTCCGGAACCGGTTCGAATCGAGGACTACGTGGGCCCGATCGCACATGACCCCGATGCGACCGACTTAGGGCGCGTACCGGCAGCAGAAGCAGCCGCCTATCTGATGCAGCTGGCGAACGCCGACGACGGTCGCTTGGCTCGCGACGCACTCACGGCGGCGGCGCTCGCCGACAGCACGCAGCTCGCTGGTCAGCTGCTAGCGATTGCCAAGGATCAATCGAAGTCGCGCGAGTTGCGGCGGAGCGCCCTGACGTGGGCCACGCGCGCCGGCGTCGAAGGCGGACTTCCAGTCCAGGAGAGCATTCGTGTACTCGCGGACATCGCGCGGGACGCGAACGAGCACCAGTCCATGCGCCAACAGGCGACTTCGCAGCTGGGCTACTTCGCGCGAGGTGAGGGAATGCCGGCGCTGATCACCATGGCAGGGAACGAATCCGACCCGTGGCTTGCGCGGCAAGCGCTGTCCGGCCTGATTCGCTCTGGTGACCCGAGGGCGCGTCGGGCGGTGCGGGAGATGGTCACAAGTGAACGAACGTCCGAAGAACTGCGCTCCGCGGCGATCAACTCTTTGGCTGGCGAGTACGCGACGGCCAAGGACGCGGACCTCATTCGCGACGCGTATCCACGCCTCACAACTGATCGAACGCGCGATGCCGCCATCAGCGCGGTGGCCAACATCGGTGGAGACCGAGCGCGGGCCTGGCTGGTGAGCTTGACGAAGGACCGGGATGCGGCGATGCGTCAGCGTCGGAAGGCCGCCGAGCAGTTGAGCCGCAGTGGTAGCAGCAGCGCTGAGATCGGCTCGCTATACGACGCCGTGGAGGATGTGGAGGTCCGCTCCGTGCTCATTGACGTCCTGGCGCAGAACGGGACCAGGGATGCGGGGACGAAGCTGTTGTCCATCGCCAAGGGCGATCCACAACTCACGTCGCGGCGTCGCGCGATCGGGGCGCTTGGACGATTCGAGGATCCCAGCATCAAGAGCGCGCTGCGCGACATTGTGGAACGAGGCTCCCCGTAGCGCAACGCCGGCCTAACGAGGGATGAGCGGGACTAAAAGGTAGGACGGGCGGGCGCGATCGTGGTAGATGGTCTGGTCTGCCACGACCCCGGTTGTGTCATCGGCGATGCTCCCGCCCGTATTCAGGTTCGCGTCAAACTTTGGGAACGAGCTGGAAGCCACCTCCAGTCGAAGGCGCTCCCCCGGTCGAAACAGGATGCAGGTTCCCCAGTTATCGATCGTGTACGCCTCGGGCTTGCCGGGCGTCAGGAGTTGCTCCTGACGAGGGTTTTTTGCGTACCGAGCGCGCACCCCGCCGTCGTTCAAGCGCTGGGCAACGCCATTCGGGTACACGATCAGAACCTTGGTCAGCCAGTCTGTATCCTTCGCCGACGAAGCGGCGTGAATCGTTGCGCTCAGTGGCCCACACATTTCCGTCGGGCGGTCGAAAGGCTCGGTAGTATAGACCAGCAGGTCGTCCCTCCGTTCGACCGACTGATAGTCGTCAGGTCCACCAACCTGACTGAAGTGAGCATCGGTGATCAGGGGCACGGGTTTCGTCGGGTCGTATCGGTAATGGTCGGGCGCTTCGGCGGCCGGCGGCAGGGTGTCGAGCGTGCCATCGCCATACCGGCTATTGGCCTTTCCCCCACTGTGCAGGTAGAACTTCGTCCACTTGGTGCGGGCGAGGGGCCACTCGTTCTCGTCGCGCCACGTGTTCTCTCCCATCACGAAAATCCGGACTGGTGGCTCCCGCTCCACGCCGTTCGCTGTTCCATTGAGCCAACGATCCAGCCACCGCGCCTGCAGCGACTCCAGATCGATGAGTGCCGTCGGACCAAAGTCGACGTCTCCCATTCTTGAGCTCTGGTTGATCCGGTGCCCCCACGGTCCAATGAGCAAGCGCTGCCTGGTCTTGATGGAGGGGTCAGCCTTGGGGCCTGTCAGACGCGCAAAGTTCTGCAGGGTGCCTAACAACACGTCGTCGTACCATCCACTCACGTGCAACATCGGTATTGGACTGTCGAGGATCTTGTCCTGATAGGCTTGACGGTCCCAGTAGGCGTCGCTTGCGGGGTGATCGAGCCAGTCCTGCCAAGCCTTGATGGAACGACCGACGAAGCGATCGGCCGTGCGGAGCGGACGATGTGCGTACGCGCCCCACAGGTCCAGCTCGGAGAGATCCTGCGACGTGTGTCCGGAAATGTTCGCCAGCCACGAGATTGTAGCTGGCGAGTAGGCCCCGAACTGCATTGGCCAGCTCTTGTCGGGATCGGTCGGTGTGACTGCCGGAATCAGCGCGGCAAGCGCCGGCGGCTTTTCGGCTGCGGCGTACAGCTGCACCCAGCCCAGGTAGGAGCCGCCCAGCATCCCCACCTTGCCATTGGACCACGGTTGTGCGGCCAGCCAGGCAATGGTATCGAATCCATCCTTTCCTTCAGAGACGAGCGGATAGAACACACCGTCGGAATCGCCGCGCCCGCGGACGTCCTGCACCACGTACACAAAGCCCCGACCAGCCCAACGCTTGCCGGCCTGAAGGTTTGGTGCGGTGCCGTTGTCGTAGGGTGTGCGCACCAGGATCACCGGGAACCTTCCCGGTCTGTTCGGTCGATAGACGTCGGCAGACAACTCCACGCCGTCCCGCATCTTGATGCGCGTGTCGAACTCCATCTGTATCGGGGACTGCGCAGGGATCACCGCGGCGGGCGAAAGTGCGGCAACGATCAGCACGAGTCGGCTTGCTAGCAGCATGCGGGTTCTCGGTCGTTGGCAGCGTAACGGGCGGCAGGTCTGTTTCGCCAAGCCAGGCGTCGATCCCGGATGCGGCGCGAGGGAGAGGCGGTCGGGTTGACACGAAACAGGAGGGGCACGCGTAGAATCTCCTGCCGTGCCCTTGCCGAGTCCACCATAGGTCCCAATCGCCATGGTCAACCCCAAGCTCGCCTTCCGCACGCTGTCCCAGAGCCCGGTCATCACGATCGTCGCCGCGCTGTCCCTGGCGCTCGGGATTGGTGCCAACACCGCCATCTTCTCGCTCTACGACCAGGTCCTCCTCCGGTCCCTCTCGGTACGCGAGCCGGGACGTCTGGTGAACCTCAGTGCGCCGGGCCCGAAACCCGGGATGCAGTGGTGCGGCAACGCCGGCGGCTGCGACGAGGTGTTCAGCTACCCGATGTTTCGAGACCTGCAGCGGTTGCAGACGACGTTCACGGGTGTCGCCGCGCACATGGCATTCGAGGCCAACGTGGGAGTGCCGGGCCAGATCCCAGCGAAAGGGCGAGCCCTCTTCGTGTCCAGCAGCTACTTCAACGTCCTCGGGTTACAGCCGGCAGTGGGTCGCTTGCTGCTGCCTGACGATGATCGGGCGCCGGGCACAGGTCCGGTCGCGGTGCTCTCCCACGAGTACTGGGAAACGACGTTTGGCGCCCAGCGGTCGGTCGTTGGTTCTACAATCGTCGTGAACGGGCAATCCCTCACCGTGGTCGGCGTAGCGCCCCGCGGCTTCCGCGGCACCACCATCGGCACGTTTCCCTCGCTGTTCGTGCCGATCACGATGTGGCCGGTGCTTCAGCATCAACCGAACGCGCTGGACCGTCGCGATGCCTACTGGGCCTACCTCTTTGCCCGACTCAAGCCTGGCGTCACCCTGGAGCAGGCGCGTCAGCAGCTCGAACTGATCTATCGGCCGATCATCACCGACGTCGAGCTGCCAATACAGGAACGTATCTCGGAGAAGGATCGTGCGGCTTTTCGAAGGAAGCCAATCCTGATAACCGAAGGGGCCGCAGGGCAGAGTCAGGTCCGGCAATTCGCCGGCCGCCCGTTGCTGATGCTCTTTGGCGTGGCGGGGATCGTGTTGTTCATCGCCTGCGCCAACATTGCCAACCTGCTGCTCTCCCGGTCGGCGGGGCGTTCCATGGAGATGGCGGTCCGGCTTGCCCTCGGCGCCAGCAGAAGGCAGCTCGTGATGCAGCTGCTGTTGGAATCGTGCATGCTGGCGGTGCTTGGCGGAATCATGAGCGTGGTGATTGCGAAGTGGACGTTGAGTCTCATCGGGGGCAGCGTTCCACCCGAGGCGGCCGGCATGGTATCGGGGCTGCTCAACTTGAAGGTGCTGGCGTTCGCCATGCTCTTGTCGGTCGGTACCGGAATGCTGTTCGGGATCGTTCCCGCGTGGCAGAGTGTTCGTCCGGACCTCATCACGGCCATGCGCGCGCACAGTGGGCAGCCGTCTGGCGGGCGAGCGACGCGTCGAGTGCAGGGGATTCTCGTGACAACGCAAATTGCGCTGTCGACGACGCTGCTGATCGCGGCGGGGCTCTTCGTGCGGAGCCTCATCAACGTGACGCGTGTGGATCTGGGCCTGGTGATCGATCACGTGGTCACGTTCCGCATCTCCCCGGGGCTCAACGGCAACAATGGGAAGCGGACGATCGTGCTTGCCGACCGTATCCAGCAGGAGCTGGCGGCCATTCCCGGTGTGACGGACGTGGCGGCGTCGCTGGTGCCTGTGCTTGCCGGGAGCAGCTGGGGAACGAGTGTCACCGTGGAAGGCGTTTCCAAGGAGGACGCTGGCAAGATCGAGACGCGATACAACGAAGTCAGCGCGGGGTACTTGCGTGCGTTAGGCATGCCCTTGCTGGCCGGACGCGAATTCACACCCAGTGACGTGGCGGGAGCTCCCAAGGTGGCGATGGTGAATGAGACCTTCGCGAAACGGTTCAACCTGACCGGGGGCAAGGGTCGGACAGCGGTTGGCGCGTTCATGGCCGAGTCCAGCGAGGACACAGCGAAGCTCGACATCCAGATCGTCGGGTTGGTGCGAGACGCCAAGTACAACGGAGTGAAGGACGAGGTGCCGGCACTCTTCTTTCGGCCAATGGCGCAGGACACCGCGATCGATGCCGTCTCATTCTACGCGCGCACGACAGGGGACCCGGCATTGTTGCTCCGTGCGGTTCCACCGCTGATCGCCAAGTTGGACGCGACACTTCCGGTAGAGGACCTCAAGACGTTACCGAGGCAGGTGGAGGAGAACATTCGCTCCGACCGGATGATCGGAGTCTTCGCGGTGGCCTTTGCAACGCTCGCCACGCTGCTGGCGGCCATCGGTCTCTATGGAGTCCTGTCGTACTCGGTGTCGCAGCGCACGCGTGAGATCGGCCTTCGCATGGCGTTAGGCGCGACGAGCAGTCGAGTCCGTGGGATGGTCTTGGCGCAGGTTGCCCGACTCACCCTCATTGGGGGGATACTCGGCGTAGCAGGGGCGTTGGCGGCGGGGCGCATAGCCCGGTCGCTCCTGTACGACCTGTCGGGGAGCGATCCGTTGGTGATCGCGCTGTCGGTGGTGGTGCTCTCACTCGTGGCGGTGGCCGCGGGCTATGCACCCGCATGGCGCGCCTCGCGCGCCGAGCCAATGGAAGCGCTGCGTTACGAGTAAGGGGAGGCGAACGATAACATGGCGCGTCGGTCACGCCCCGTCCGGTCTTGCTCGGCAGCGCGGGCCCTCAACGCTCCGCCAGGTACATCATTCGCGACAGGGCCCGCCGCCCGGATAGCTCGAGCACCGTGACCAGGTACTCCTCCTGCGCCTGAGCCTCGGCAGTACCAAGCATGTCTTCGAGTTCCGCGCGGTGCTTCCGAAGGGCCACCAGCCGGCCGCTCGCGACGTTGACGACCGCGTCCGTCCGATCCTCTGTTTCGAGTAAACGCCAGCCAGCCGACAGCAACTGTTCCTCATTCCAGCCAACGGGCACGAACTGCGTGTGACCGTGCGGCGCGCGCCGCCGCCGTTCATCGCTGGAAATGGCGCCCGTGACTACGCCTGCGTCGGTGAACAGGAAGCGTCCCCCTGGCCGCGAAACGCGAGCGACCTCTCGAAAGAAGCCCAGGCGATCTTGCAGGTGCAACACCACGTCGAGTGACATCGCGGCGTCGAATGTTCCTGCGTCGAATGGGAGCGGTTCGTTCAGGTCGAACGCTCGTATCGAGAGCTGCGCGCTGATGCCTAGCGATGCGCCGCGGTTACGGCCGACCTCGACCGCCGCTTCACTGCGCTCCAAACCCGTACCCTGGCACCCCACCGTGAGAACAACGAAGGTGAGCGGCCCGCACGGCCCGCAACCGAGGTCGAGGAGCCGACTCTCTCGTTGCAGGCGAAGGCGGAGTATGTCGCCCCTGAGCTCATCCGCGCTCACCCAGGAGTGCTGCCCGATGTCTTCGCCGTATCCGTCGCGGCGCAACTCACGCATGAGTGGCGAGTCGAAGTGCCGATAGAGCACGTCGTAGCCCTCGGGCCGGCCACCCTCAGCGGTACTCAACTTGAATGTCTCCTCCATTCGCAGCACCAGAAACTGTCACGCGATCGCAGGACCGCCAGAGTCCGCGCCTTCCACTCCACGACGCGCGCGAGCCGGTCGCCGGCTGGCGTGCGCGAGCACCTCCTTCCCGTGCCAGCCCGCGATGTGGCGCCCGACGGCCCGAAGCGGTAAGCTCTGCGAAATGAAGACTCGAACTTCCAGCATCCTTCGCGCCGCTGCGCTCGCCCTTGTGGTTGCTTGTCGAGCGACGCCTGACGCGGCCGATACCCGGTCTGCCATCGACCGTGACCTCATGGACGTCACGGTTTCGCAGCTGCACCAGTTGTACGCGGACAAGAAGTACACGGTGACACAGGTGGTGCAGTGGCATCTTGACCGCATCGATCGCTACAACGGTGTATACGGTGCGATCGAAACGGTGCTTCGAGAAGACGCCCTCGCCGATGCGAAACGCGAAGACGCAGATCGCGGCACCCGAGGTCCGCTGTGGGGCGTGCCAATCGTCATCAAGGCCAACACTAGCGTCAAAGGTGAGGTGACGACGGCAGGGTGGGAGGGATTCACGCGAGGTGGCCACGAACTGATCGCACCTCAGGACGCAACGATTGTGGCGCGGTTGAAGGCGGCGGGAGCCATCATCGTCGGGCTGGCAAACATGCCGGACCTTGCCAACAGCGATACCAACCGGAGTAGCTCGTTCGGTCGCACGGGGAATGCGTACGATGTTCGCTTCTCGCCCGGAGGTTCGTCGGGTGGAGTGGTGACGGCCATCGCCACGAACATGGCGGTACTTGGCAACGGTACGGACACGGGCAACTCGATCCGGATGCCGGCGGCCACCAGCGCGCTGGATGGCGTCTTCCCGACGCGAGGCCTGGTTTCCATCGCCGGTATTGCTCCGCTGGACTGGCTGCTGGACAACACCGGACCAATTGCGCGCACCGCGACGGACGCTGCCATCGCCTTGTCGGTCATGGCAGGCGCCGATTCACTCGATCCGCCCACACTGGGCGCTCCGCCGTCAGCTCAACAGGGTCCGTTCGAGTCGACCCTCGCGGCCGGCACCCTCAAAGGCAAGCGCTTTGGTGTGCCGGCGTTTATCCTGGCGGGTGAGGGGATTCCCTTCCATGGCATCCCCGCGACGGTCAGTGAACCCACCTTCGAGCGCCTGCGAAAGGCGGCGGATATGCCGCTCCGCCCCGAGACGCGTGAGATGTTCCTGAAGGCGGTTGCTGCGCTGCGAGCAGCTGGCGCCGAGGTGGTGATGGACGACAACCTCCTGCCAGCGAGCTTCGCGCGCTTGGCGGCACACGTGACGACCTATGCGTACATGAAGGACGGCACCGATCGCTTCCTCGCCACGTTCGGTCCTGCCGAATATCGCTCGGCGGCGGACTATGAGAAGGCCGTGGGGTCGCCGCTCTTTGCCTCATCCATTGGGACGGAGGACAACTTCAGGAAGCTTGGAAACGTTCGTATCGGTCAGGTGCAGCTCAACAACGATCCAAACGCCGAGCGTTTATTCCATGCGCCGCGCCGCGCTGTGCTCGCCGAGTATGTGGCGACATTGGATCGCTTGAAGCTAGACGGCTATGTGTATCCGGCGATTCAGATGCCGCCACCTAACGAGACAATGGCGCAGGATGGCCGCGTGAGCGAGGGGCCGCACTCGGCCACGAGCTGGGTGAACATGATTGGCGTGCCGGCGGTGGTGGTTCCCGCCGGGTTCTATGCCAGCGGTCTTCCATTTGGACTCGAGTTCTCGGCGCGGCCATGGCGCGATGGTGAGCTGTTGGACATTGCCTTCGCGTGGGAGCGCGCAGGTTCGTGGCGGCGGCCGCCGACATTGGTGGAGAAGGGGCTGCTCGCGGTGACGCCAGCGCGAGAGGGTCGCTCGCACCGCTGACGCGGCTTGAGTTTGTGTGGGTCGCTCGTGGCGAGGGTCTCGACCGAAGGCCGACTCTGTGGCAGAATGTACGCCACCCGCTAAGGCAACGGTTGGTCTCACCGCGGCCTGACGGGGCACTCGATCTTCTCATCAAACACTATGCAACCCAAGCAACTGCGCTTCGGAATGGTTGGCGGTGGCCCGGGCGCCTTCATTGGCGCTGTGCACCGCCGGGCCGCCACGGTCGATGGACTGGCTACGCTCGTAGCTGGCGCCTTCTCGTCCGATGCTGAGAAGTCGCGTGCGCAGGGTGAGATCTACGGTCTCGATCCCAGGCGGGTCTATGCGTCGTTCGAGGGGATGGCGGCGCGTGAAGCCGCGCTCCCCGCCGATGAACGCATTCACTTCGTTTCGATCGTGACGCCTAACCACGTACACTTTCCCGCGGCCAAGGCATTCATCGAACGCGGCATCCACGTGGTGTGCGACAAGCCGCTCACCATCACGCTCGAAGACGCCGAGGAATTGTGTCGTCTGGTCAAACGCCACGACGTGATCTTCGCGCTCACCCATCCTTATGCTGCATACCCGATGGTCAAGCAGGCGCGCAGTCTCGTGAAGGACGGCAAGCTCGGGAAAGTGCGCAAGGTCATCGTTGAGTATTCACAGGGATGGCTGGCGACACTGGTCGAGGGCACTGGAAACAAGCAAGCCGATTGGCGCACCGACCCGGCACGGGCTGGTGCCGGCGCCATTGGGGACATTGGAACGCACGCCGAACACCTGGCCCGTTACATCACCGGATTGGAGATGGCGCGGCTCTTTGCCGATGTGAGTTCGTACGTGCAGGGGCGCCGCATCGACGACGACGCGAACATGCTCGTACAGTACCAAGGCGGTGCCAAGGGAATCCTCACGTGCTCGCAGATCTCCGTCGGCGAAGAGAATCGCCTAGCGATTCGGGTGTACGGCACCGAAGCCTCGCTCGAGTGGCACCAGCAGGATCCGAATTTCCTCGTGGTGCGGCACAACAACGGGCCAACCGAGACGTACAAGCCGGGGCACGCATACCTCGTGGCGACAGCTCAGCGGGGAACGCGCATGCCTCCCGGGCATCCGGAGGGACTGCTGGAAGCCTTCGCGAACATCTACTCCAGTGCCATCCGCTTGATTCAGGCACGCCTAACGGGTGCGCATCCAGACCCCGACGACCTCGACATCCCGACGGTGCGAGACGGCGCCGTCGGCGTGCATTTCATCCACTCGGCGCTCAAGAGCGGGCGCGAGGGTGGTTGGGTGGACGCCGCGTACGTTGCTCCTGGCGGCTAGACTCGCCAGCTCACCGTGCTCAAGAAGCGGGAGTGAGGGTGCTTGGGTGGACGCCGCGTACGTTGCTCCTGGCGGCTAACCCGCCAGGTTCACTCTCTCGCGAACGCGGCGTCGAAGGCCCCCGCGGCTGGGGCAAAGTCCGCACGCTTCACGAACGCGCACGCCTCCTGCGCGCCGTGCTCACGTGCCATGCCGCTGTCCTCCCATTCCACAGACAGGGGCCCGGCATAGTGGGCGGCGTTCAACCGGCGAATGACCTCCTCGAAGTTGATTCGTCCCCTGCCGAGTGAACGGAACTCCCAGAAGCGCTCGGGATGCCCGAAGGACAGGTGGCCGCCAAAGACGCCCGATGGTTTTGGCACGTCGGACCACCACACGTCCTTCATATGCGCGTGGTAGATGCGATCGGCAAAGCGGTCGATGAATCCCAGGTAGTCCACACCCTGATAGCCGAAGTGGCTGGGGTCGTAGTTGAACCCGAACGCCTTGCGATTCTTCACGGCGTCGAGCGCGCGCTGCGCCGACGAAATGTCGAAGGCAATCTCCGTCGGGTGCACCTCGAGTGCGAATCGCACGCCGACCTCATCGAACACGTCAAGGATCGGATTCCATCGCCGGGCAAAGTCAGCAAAGCCGGCGTCGATCCAAGCATCCGGTACCGGTGGGAAGCTGTACAAGAGGGGCCAGATCGAGGAGCCGGTGAACCCCGGCACCACGGTCACACCGAGCCTTGCCGCCGCGCGCGCCGTATCCTGCATCTCCTTCGCTGCACGCGAGCGAACGCCTTCGACAGCTCCATCACCCCAGACGTGCGGCGGAACGATTGACTTGTGTCGCGCGTCGATCGCATCGCAGACCGCCTGACCCACGAGGTGGTTGCTGATGGCGTACACCTTGAGCCCATGCTTGCCCAGAAGGTCCCGACGCCGCTCACAGTAGTCTGGCTCGTTCAGGGCGCGCTGGACGTCGAAGTGGTCGCCCCAACAAGCGAGCTCGAGTCCGTCGAATCCCCACTCGCGGGCCTTCTTTGCAAGCGTTTCCAGGGGTAGGTCGGCCCACTGTCCGGTGAAGAGGGTGACGGGTCGCGTCATGGAAGCATCCAAGGTCAGGGGAATTCATGGCGATGCGTCAGCACGCCTGTTGAAGCTGATGGCCACGGCATCGAGGGTGCCAAGAATGCCACCATTGACTCCTCCCGCGCAACCCGTTGAAAAGGGCGATGCACGGGACGCCAAGTTACAGATACTTCACCACTTCCTTGGCGTAGTGGGAAATCGCGATAGCCGGCTCCTCGATCTCTGGGTGCCATCGCTTCTCCCACTCGAACGAGTAGTAGCCTGAATACCCACCGCCTGCCAACGCGCGCAGGGCCTCGGCGATCGGCGCCTCCCCCTTGCCTAACAACACATAGTGGACGTCGTGTCCGGATAGCGTGAGATCCTTGATGTGCGTGTGGCGAACATAGGGTTTCAGCTGCGCATACACGTGCGCCGGCGATTCCTTGGTCACGGACCACATGTTGCATACGTCCCAGACGAGCCCGACCTTCGGGCCAGCGCTAGCGCGCATGACGCGCAGCACGTCTGCGGTAGCCACGACGCCGCCATGCGTTTCCATCAGTACGTCCACCCGACTGCCGGTGGCATGCTTCGACAGCTCCGCTAGCCCGTCACTGATCAGCGCGAACGTGGCGTCTCGGTCGCGGTCCGGCGGGAGTGCATTGGGAAACACGCGGATGTGCGGGCAGTCGAGTTCGTGGGCGAGATCGATGTAGCGTCGCCCTTCGTCCAGTCCGGCCAGACGTTTCTGCGAGTCTGCCTCGTGGAGCTCCGTCGATGCGCCAAGATTCACGATCGCAACGCCGGACTCGGTGATGGCGCGCTTGGTCGCCGCGAGATTGGCGCTGCTGAACTCCGTACACTTCGTCAGGTCCATCTCGCTGAGCAGGCCGCGCAGTTCAATCCCCTGATATCCGTTCGCCACGGCAAACGTCAGAATGTCCTTCAGCGGCCAGGTCGGGCAGCCGAGCGTGGAGAATGACAGTCGCGGCGCCAACGGCGCGAAGGTGCCCGACAGGCGACTGAGTGCCATGCCGGTCACGGCCAACCCAGCGCTCCGAACGAATCCCCTGCGGCTGACGGAGGTCATGAGGTTCGACGATGCGTGAAGGGAACGACTCGGGTTCATGGAACTTGCTCGGCGACCGAGCAACAGTACGGCCCATCGGGGCGTCGCGCCACATTGGCGCCCGACGTCACGAACGCGCAATTTGCATGCGTCCGTTACCGCCAACCATCTGGAATCATGCGCACGCGCACAACGCTGGTCGGAATCATCGCCATCATGCATGCCTTGGCGTCCGCGCGCCTGCTGACAGCGCAGCCGGCTCCTGCACCTCGTGTCCTCGTCTTCTCCAAGACAGCCGGCTACCGACATAGCTCCATTGAAACGGGGATCGCCGCGCTCAAGAAGCTTGGGCAGGAGCAGGGGTTCGCCGTGGACGCGACTGAAGACGCCGCCACGTTCACCGACAAGAATCTCAAGGGATATCGCGCGATTGTCTTCCTGAGCACCACGGGGGATGTGCTCAATCCCACCCAGGAGTCGGTCTTCGAGCGGTACATCCAGGCGGGTGGCGGTTACGTCGGCATTCACTCGGCGACCGACACCGAGTATCAGTGGCCGTGGTATGGCAAGTTGGCCGGCGCCTACTTCAATGGGCACCCGGGAAATCCTAACGTGAGAAAGGGCACCTTCCGCGTCGTGGACAAGGGCGATCCATCGACCCAAGGGCTTCCCGACCGATGGGAGCGCGAGGACGAGTTCTACAATTTCAAGTCGTTGCAGCCGGACCTTCACGTGCTTGTGGACATCGACGAGCGCAGCTATGAGGGTGGAACGAATGGCGAACGCCACCCGATGAGCTGGTATCACGCGTTCAACGGCGGCAGAGCGTGGTACACCAGCATGGGGCATACGGAGGGGACGTTCTCCGAGCCTCTCTTCCTGCGCCACCTACTCGGGGGCCTTCGTTACGCCATGGGTAGCGCGCCGCTGGACTATCGGCGCTCGCGCCCCGAGGAGAATCGATTCACGCAGGTGGTGTTGGGATCCAAGCTGAACGAACCGATTGAGCTGGCGGTGCTTCCAGACGAGCGCGTGCTCTTCATCGAACGGGCCGGAGCCATCAAGCTCTACTCGCCGGTGACGAAGCAGATCAAGCAGATCGGATCGTTGGCCGTCAGCATGAAGTACACCAATGGCGAGCGTGCCGAGGATGGATTGTTGGGGCTGGCGATCGACCCCGGGTTTGCGAGCAACGGGTGGGTGTACATGTACTACTCGCCCGCTGGGCCGGAACCCAGAAACGTCCTGGCGCGCTACACCATGCGCGGCGATTCGCTCGACCTCTCCTCGGGCAAGATGGTGCTCGAGGTGAAGGTGCAACGCGACCAGTGTTGTCATACCGGTGGGTCCATCGCCTTTGACGGGCATGGGAATCTCTTCCTCTCCACCGGTGACAACACGAACCCGTTTGGCACCGGCTACGCGCCGATCGATGAACGCGAGGGTCGTTCGCCGTGGGACGCGCAGAAGTCATCGGCCAACACCAACGATCTGCGCGGGAAGATCATTCGCATCCATCCGGAGCCCGATGGGTCATACACGATCCCTGCGGGGAACCTCTTTCCTCCGGGCACGGACAAGACGCGCCCCGAGATCTATACCATGGGTCACCGGAATCCTTACCGGATCTCGGTCGACCCGCATGACGGTGTGTTGTATTGGGGAGACGTTGGGCCAGATGCCAATGTCGATTCGGCCGGGCGCGGTCCCGCGGGTCAGGATGAAATCGGGCGTGCACCCAAGGCGGGCAACTACGGTTGGCCACTCTTCGTCGGCGATAACAAGGCCTACTATCACGTCGACTTCAACACCGGCCAAACCGGCGCGCCATTCGACGCAGACCATCCGGTGAACGACTCGCCGAACAACACCGGGCTCACGGCCCTTCCGCCAGCTCAAAAGGCGTTTATCTGGTATCCGTACGGGCCATCGGTCGAGTTTCCACTGGTGGGGAACGGCGGTCGCACGGCCTTGGCCGGTCCAGTGTTTCACCGGGACGATTTCGGCACCGCAGCACGGACATGGCCGACCTATTACGACGGGAAGCTCCTGACCTACGACTGGATGCGCGGCTGGATCATGGCCGTCACCATGGATGCGAGCGGCAACTTCGCGGACATGGAGCGATTCATGCCGAGCACGAAGTTCGCGAACCCGACGGACATGGCGTTCGGGCCTAACGGCGATCTGTACCTGCTCGAGTATGGTACCACGTGGTTCCAAGGCAATGACGACGCGCGGCTGTCGCGCATCGAATTCAATGCGGGGAATCGCGCGCCGGTTGTCGTCGCCAAGGTCGACCGTCCCGTGGGTGCGGTTCCGCTCCGAGTGAGATTGTCGGCGGAGGGCACCACCGATGCCGACGATGACTCGCTGCGGTACCAGTGGACCATCAAGCGTCGCGATGGCTCGACCTTTCGACGCCTAACGGGGTCAAAGGCGGGCCTCACGATCGCGCAGCCCGGCACATATACCGCCACACTCACGGTGACCGATGCACAGGGAGCGCGGTCGAGCACGAAGGTGCTCGTGGCCGCGGGGAACGCACCGCCCACGGTGTCCGTAGATGTCGTCGGCAGCAACCGTTCGTTCTACTTTCCCGGCGTTCCGATCCACTATGCGGTACGCGTCACCGATCGCGAGGACGGCTCCCTTGCCAATGGACGGATTGCCGCACGGCGTGTTCGTGTGACGGCCGATGTGGTGGAGGACTCCCCGGAATTGGGCATCGGAGACATCCCGATGCGCCATGCCGAGGGAAAGGGCTTGCTCGAGGCGTCCGATTGCCTTTCCTGTCATAAGGTGGACCGGAAGTCGATCGGCCCAGCGTACGTAGCGGTGGCTACACGCTACCAAGGCGACACCGCCGCGGCGCAGCGACTCGCCAGGAAGATCCGGGCTGGCGGGTCTGGTGTGTGGGGGAACGCGGTCATGCCTGCTCACGCCCAACTTACGGAGCGCGAGTCGGCACAGGTGGTAGCCTACATCCTGAGTCTTGCCGAACAGCCTAGCGAAGAGATGCAACTGCCGGTGACCGGCGACTACGTGCTCCCCGATTCGATATCGCGGACGCCTGACGCCGCGGTGGTACTCCAGGCGACGTACATGGACCGGGGAGCCAATGGCCTGTTGGGTACGCAGTCCGGAGCCGCCCTGGTGCTGCGTTCGCCATCGAGAGTTGTAGCTGACGCCGAGCTATCGGAAGGCGCGGGAAAGGTGAAGGTGGACGATATCCCCGTGGAAGTGACCCTCGCCAATCGCGCAGGTGCGTACGCCAAGTTTGCAAAGGTCGACCTGACGGGGCTGTCGGCGGTGGTGCTCTCGGGTGTTGCTCCAGCCGAACGGCAGGCCGCCGGCGGCACCGTGGAAGTTCGCGTCGATTCCGTCACGGGCCCGCTGCTGGGGGCAACGGACGCAATTCGTCCAGTGCAAGGAGAGAAACCCATGTCGTATCGTGCGACGCTACAGCCCACCACTGGCTCGCATGACGTGTACCTGGTGTTCCGCAACGACCTGGTGACGACGCCGCAACTCCTCTTCGCGCTACTGACGGCAACGTTCGAAAGCGCAGCAGTGGCCGGGCCGCGGTAACTGGGCGCCCGCAGACTACGACATGCCACACGTCTGTAGGCTCAGCTTCCAATTTTGCTGCACCAGGTAGTCGCGGCTGCCTAACCGGATGTTCGCCATTGCCCCATTCGCGGTGGTGTAGGTCGTGCCAAAGGTCCACACGCACTTGTCGGCATTCTCATCCTTCACGGCGTCGTACCAGCTGGTGATGCCCGGATCGGTGGCGGCCTCCTCCACCTCGTGCGCAATCGGCGTAACGATCGCATCGGCGCCAAAGTCGTCGTTCGGAGACCCTTGAAGTCTGGTGCAAACGCCTGGCAGGTCCTGCACCCACGGGAGAACCGCATACAGAACCTTCTTGGTTCCCCACGAGAAGTAGTAGTGGTACGCGCAGTACGCGCTGCCGAATCCGCCGCCGAGGTTTACGCCTGGTCCAGCGAATACGAGGTAGATCGTCTGCTGATCGTAGGCGAGCGCGCCGCTCGTGAGGCCAGCGGCGATTTGCGCACGCACGGCCATGTCTCCAACGACCGGATTTGGGCCAGGTGACGGTGCCCAATACGCCGTGTAGGTCAGGGCCGAACCGACTCGTCCGCCCATCCGATCCGTATACTCATTATTGATTGACCAGTACGGAGAGCCGCCGAGGTTCCTCAGAAAATCGCCGACAATCGAAGCGTCGGCACTCCCCGGGCCGGTTGTGCCTGGCGCCGGGCCCCCTGCAAACAACGTCGCATTTCCCCAGTAGATCGCGACCATCTTTGTCGCGCGTGTGACGGGCCCATTGTGATACGTGATCGGCAAAGCCTGTGTCCCAAGCGCTCGGCGTGCCGCGGTCTCCTGCACCGTTCGCATCAACGCTGGTCCATCCGCGTCAGCCAATACCGCCCCCTTGCCATCAGGCGCCGCGCTACCTAACGCCGAAGTTGGCGCCTCACGGCCAGAACACGCCAAAATACCGGAGCACATCGCCGCTATCATGATGGTTGCGCGCACTCACCAGCCTCACGTGGAAGGACGCGCCAATTAAGTGACGATGCCGGGAGGTGTGGATGATCCAGCGCACCAACTTCCTGTCCAAAATTCACCGACAGGTGCATCGTTTGCTGGAGCATCATTCAGCGTCGTCGCGCGACGCGGCTTACCGGCTTCCCTGGGCAGGCGGCTTACGCCCGGCTATCAAAGAAGTCGCGACGATCGCCAACACACGGGTGCGCCGAAAAAGGCGCCCCGCACGATGGTGGAGGTGCCGTCAGGGGTTCAGCCAGTACGCGATCTTCACGAGTAATGTGTTGATCGGATGAGCGCGGAACAGGTCACGGTAGTCCCGAGAGAAACTGAAGGTCCCCGGATTGAGCTCCGTTTGCGCGCGCCCTTGCTGCCACACAACGAACAGGGTGGAGCCGGCACGATACTCCCAGCGAACAACGGCATTCGAGTTGAACTGTTTAAAGTTGAAGCCGTCGGGGCTGCGTCCATCACCGTACGCCGCAAAACGTGCGGACACGTCTCTCGCGCGAGCCTGCGCGATCTCGCGCCACTTGGAGAAGGACCCCGTACTGACGAAGGGTTGAGCGTACAATTGCACCGAGAGCGTCGGCGTGGCGGTCCAGTTCGCGCGCCCGGTCACGCCAAACGTGGTTTGGTCCAAGCGAGCAAACGTGAAGTGCGTGGTGTCGCTGAGCGTCGCGCCGTAGTTGCCGGCCCATTGTTGATCCTCGACGCGCTTCTCCGCGTTGATGCCCAGGCTCATCGTGAAGCGACTGGCGGAGCGCAGGTCAAACGAAAATGACCCGCCGCTGGCCGTGGAGCGGCCGTCGTCACCTCGCTCCACATACCCCTCGGCGGTCGGGATCAGCACGTCTCGTGGGTCGCCGAGGATGTCGAGCTGTGCGCGATGCCGCGCCGACTGAAAGAGCGCTGGGCCGCCACGCGCGCACGGAATGCAGTAGGTGGTGCCATAGTTCGTCAGTTTGTACGTAAAAGCCGCATTCCAGCTGTTCAGGAACTCCATGCCGGTGTGCAGCTGCACGCTGGTGCCCGACGCGAGACCTTCGATCGTCCATTTGTTTTCGGTGTCGATCTGACCATACGCGAGCCGATAGTAGGACCCTGGCCGGAGCGAGCGCAGGCTCACTGAGTTCCGTACCGACTGCTCGTTCACGGTGGAGACCAGGCCGATATCATTGACTTCCTCCCCGACAGTTGCCCTACGCAGGAACGACGAGAACTTCACCCGACCCGAGATCTTGGACAGGGCGACGGTGGTGAAGCTGCCCGCCATGCCAGTGCGGGTGGAGTCGAACTCGACTCGGTCGTCCGGGCGCTGGTACAGGTGCACAGGATTGAGCTGCGTGAGCGCGATGGCCTGTCGCGACCCAGCGACCGTGGTACCGCCGGTCCACGAAGCGAACTCGTATCGATCGTGCCCAAAGCGGTGAAATCCCTCGATGAAGCCCACGTACGCGGAACGTCGCAGGTAGGGCTCGGTCCACTGGTCCAGGGAACGGTTGGTCGCGGTGAACTCGACACCTAACGCTGACCGGCCGTTACGGAAGGCCTGCTGCATGCGCCCGACAAAATAGTTGGTCTGCGGTTCGATGGTTGTGCCCTGCTCGCCGACCTCGTGCTGTGTGAGGGCATCGACGATCCCGATCGACAAACCGCGGGACAGCCGTCCGGTGAGCTTGGCGGCCCCGAGGATCGTCGTCGTGGTTGGGTCCCGATCGGAGCTGCGCAACTGCGGCGTGCGACCGATGCGACGGGTGTAGAAGGACCCTTGGCACGGCTGGCACTTGAAGAGACCTACCCCTTCCTGAAAGAATGGCCGCCGTTCCTCGAACCGAATCTCGAACGCGGTCAGGTTCAACACCGCGGGGTCGGCCTCGACCTGACCGAAGTCCGGGTTGAACGTCGCGTCGACCGTGAGGTTTTGCGTGAGCCCATACTTCGCGTCCAAGCCGGCGGTGAGCTTTTGCGGGTGACCCCACCCCTCCTCACGCGACTCCGTCACGTTCTTGGTGACCACGTAGGGAAGAAGCTCGAGGCGGCTCGAACGCTCGATGGCGCCGATCCCTTGCAGCTGCCCGAGCTGTGATGCGAGGGCTTGCTTGGCCAGCGAGTACGACGGCCACGCCACGCGCTCGTTGTACCTGGCGATATCACGCCACACGCCGAAGCCGAACGTGTGTGTCTCCGCCGCTGCAAAGCGTAGTTGGCTGAATGGTATGCGATACTCCGCGACCCAACCCAACGAGTCGACGCGTGTGGCGGCATCCCAGATGCCATCCCATGACAGGTCTTCGATGTTGTCCTGGTAGATCGAGGCGTCCCGCTTGACCCCGGCGGGGTTGACGGCCATCTCCACACCCGTTCGACGGTCGTTGTAGGCGTCGATGATGACCTTGATCTGGTCAGATTGCGTCCGAACGTCACGCCGCGACAGGATCGAGAGCAGGGAATCGGGATGCGGATCGAACGCACGCACCAGGACGTACAGATTTCGGTCATCGTACGCCACGCGCACCACCGTTCGGAAGGTCGGCTCCCCGTCCTCTGCCGGCGCGAATTGGCGAAATTGGTCGATCGCCGGCGCCGACTGCCAGATCTCGTCTCCCTCGAGGCCGTCCACGACCGGAGGACGTGCAGCTCGAACCGCGGTCCCCGTGGTGGCAGGCAACACTTGGTTCGTAGACACGATGCGCGGTGCCTGGGCAAGAATCGAACTCCCGGCCAGCAACAACGGGAGGAACGTCACCTTCATTCGGAAATTCCCACGCATTGGAAATCTGCTAGACGGTGGTCACTTGGGGGTCACTCGAAACAGGCCCCCTGGATTCGCGTTCTCAATCAACCAGACCGCGCCATCGGGAGCGATCGCCACGTCGCGAATCTGATGGTTGACGCTCCAACGCTCGGCGGGCGTGGCTCCGCCGCGGCTGTCGAACGTGATTCGACTGAGGGAGCGGGTGGCCAGTCCGCCGATGAGCGCCGAACCTTGCCACTGAGGAAACATCGACCCCTTGTAGAACGTGAGGTTGCCCGGTGCGATGACTGGCGTCCAGTAGATGACCGGTTTCGCGAGGTCAGAGCGTGTGTCGGGGTGCGGAATAGGGACGCCGTTGTAGTTGGAACCATAAGAGACCAGGGGCCACCCGTAGTTCTTGCCGGGCTCGATGAGGTTTAGCTCGTCGCCGCCAGCTGGTCCATGTTCCAGCTCCCACAATCGACCGTCAGGTGCAAACGCCAGGCCGTACGGCGTGCGATGCCCAGTCGTCCACGTCTCCGCTGGCGTGAGGTTTGGTCCGGGAAAGGCGTAGGTGGAAACGACGGGGGCAGTCTTCGCGAGCTCTGTGTCACGCGGTGGGTTGATTACGGACAGCGAGGGAGCGCCAGTCTTCCCTGCCTGTGGATTGCCGGGCGCCGGCTTGCCGTCGAGCGTGAGGCGCAGGATCTTGCCTAACGGCGAGTCTGGATCCTGGGCTGGCGTCATGCGCTGGCGCTCGCCGACCGTCAGGAACAAGAAAAGGTCGTCTGGAGAGAAGGCGACGGCCGCGCCAAACTGCCCGCCGCGGCCTCGCTCGCCGTCCCGCCAGATGACCTCCAGATCCTCCAGGCTTGCCGAGCCGCCGGAGATAGAGAGACGGGCACGCGCGAGCGCCAGGCTGGAGCCACCAATTCCAGGCTCTGAGTACGTGAGGTAGACGTGATGTGTCGCGGCGAAGTTCGGCGAGGTGAAGACGCCCAGCATTCCGCCTTGGCCGCCGTACTGGACTGCCGGCGCGTTGGCCACCTGCGTCTTCTCTCCTTGTTGAGTGACCAGCCACAGCGGACCGACCTTCTCCGTGACGAGCATGCGTCCGTCGGGAAGGAACGCGATGCGCCAAGGCAGGTTGAACGCCGCCACCTGCGTCAAGGTGAAGGGCGCGTTGGCGTCCGCCGCTTGGGTGCCCGCATTGACTTGGGCGCGCGCGGAGGTGGAGATGACGGTCAGGAAGAGGATCGAGCACGCGGCAAGCTTCATTGGTTCCCCATCACGGTTTGAGCGGCACCCCTTCGTGATATCGACGAAAGGGCAAATCTGGGCAGTCCGCAGGCCCTGAACGCTACGCGCTGGGCGCTGTCTTGTGCCAGCCTGCGAGGGCCATCAGGTGACCCAAACTGGGGCATCGCCACGGCCCTTCGCGCGGCGCGGGAAGTCGACGGCGCCACCGGATCGACGCGGTCGTTGCCGAGGGCTGCACAGAAGGCTAAGCTGCCGTATGGCGGCCTTCGAACTCAGGATCATTCGTGAACCCATATCGCGTGCGGAGCTTGCCTCGGCCGCGACGTTAGGTTTTGGCGACATGATCAAAGCCGTCGTGGACGTGACGAGGGGCATCATGGCCGTTGGCGCGGAACTTCATGCCGACGAGGAATCCGCGTTACTCGACGACGGCTCCATCCAGACGGATCTTTGGGGAATCAACCTGTATCCCTCGGAGTCCGGCGACGGTTGGCTCGAGTTCGACTCCATGATCAACGTGCGTCCAGCGCAAGGTAATCGTAGCCGAGGCGTTGATGACGCGACCATGAGAGAGCGCATCCTACGAACGGTGAGCGACCTCGTCACGGGCCCATGACATCCTCCCCCTTACACGGAGGACTCGCGCAGCGTTGGGGTGGGCTGTCGATCCTGGAACAGCTGGCGAACGTCGGTAGTGAGGTGGATCGTGCGATCCGCGCTCATGAGGCAAGGAACACCGCGCGCTTCGAGCCGGCATTCGCTCGAGCGTTGGAACTGTTCGACCTTACAGCGGCAGATCCCCGATGGCGCGGGGGCAGGCGACGTGAAATCCTCCGTGGACGCGAGGAATTCTGTCGCATCTTTCACGATGCGTCCGTTGACCCGCAGTCCGCGCCAGGGTTGCGGAAGTACTTCCTGAATTTTGCCGCGGCCGTGAACCGGCAACGTCATGGAACCACCTAAACACGCCAATTCAGAGACAACGATGCAGCGACGCCTATGTTGGCAGGTAGCACTCCTACTCCTCACCATGGCGCGGCCGGCCACGGCACAGCGCACCGAGACCGGCTTTCTGAATCGTACCGCGACCGTCGGTGCGCAGGCCTATCGCTATCAGGTGTACGTGCCGGCCGACTATTCGCCTAACGTCGCATGGCCGGTCATCCTCTTCCTGCACGGTGCAGGCGAGCGCGGTTCCGACGGGCTGTTGCAGACCAACGTCGGGTTGGCCACGGCCATCCGAAACACCCCGTCGCGTGTGCCGGCGATTGTGGTGTTCCCCCAGGTCCCGGTGGATTCGCAGTGGGTGGGAGCCCCCGGTGAGGCGGCTATGGTTGCGCTCCGTCAAACCATGTCCGAGTATCGTACGGACGCCGAGCGGGTGTACCTGACGGGGTTGTCGATGGGAGGCCACGGCACGTGGTATCTGGCGTATCGCAATCCCAACGTCTTCGCCGCCGTGGTACCGATCTGCGGCTGGGTACCGGACTTTGCACAGTTCAAGGGCTCCGTTCCCGTTGTACCTGCTGACAGCGGTGCTCCTCTACCCGCGTTGGCCCGTCAGCTCAAGCGAGTGCCCATCTGGATCTTCCACGGCGAGATGGACCCCGTGGTGGCGGTGAGCGGATCGCGTGATCCGAATGTCGCCCTCAAGGACGCCGGTGCCAATGTGAAGTACACGGAATACATGGGGCTCGGCCACAACACGTGGGACGCGACGTATGGCTCGAAGGAGTTCCTGGACTGGTTGTTTGCCCAGCGACGAGGGAAGCGGCCGTAGAGCAGGGCGTCCGCCGTCGCTGCTGACGGTCGGGGAGCCGCATGGGTCTCCTCGTCGACGTGATTTTCGCCGGATGTTAGACACGCTCGTCTACGCACCGTCGACGCAGCCGACCTGTCGTTAGGATCGTGTTGACTCCGTCGTTGACTCAGGCGGCGGTGTCGCAGTCCGCCGCTTCGTATTCGCGCCGACGCGCAAGCTCCAGGATTCGTAGCGCGGCGCTCGTTCGACTGTGGACGCCGAGCTTGATGTAAATGTGTTCCACATGGCGACGGGCGGTGTGCAAGGAGACCCCCAAGCGTGTCGCGATGACCTTGATGGGCTGCCCGTCGAGAATCAGGATGGCGACCTCGCTTTGGCGCGGCGTGAGGCCGGGAACGGAGTCGGCGGGAATCAAGAACGGTTGTGGAAAACGTGTGTCGCGCAGGTTCATGGCCGTTGAGGGATACCGGTGGGGGTGGAATGACGGGCCGCCCCGTCGTCAGCACGACGGCCTCAGAGCCCCGTTTGAGATTTCCCGTCGGCGACCCGTCATCTGATAGACGGAACCGCGAACCGGAATTCCCGCAGCCATGTCGCGGTTTCTCCAGTCGCATGAAGGCCCGTGAGCTAGGGTGACTCGTGCACGTACGCCTACCCGGCGAGAAGAGACAACCCTTGCCGGACAGAAGGTGACTGGCCGTACGAGTTGTGCCTGCGCCTTGCTCAGGTGGTGTGATGTAGGACGCGTGCTGCGGAACCGGCCCGGTTATCGGCGCTCGACCAGACGCCGCCGCCAGCGACCCGGCGATTCACCCGTCCAGCGCCGGAAGGCGCGGTTGAACGCACTCTGCTCACTGAAGCCCAGCAGCACGGCCACCTCGGAGACGGAGACGCGCGGATCGTTCAGGTAGCCTTCGGCGAGCTGACCGCGCACGGACTCCGAGAGGTCCCTGAAGGTCGTCCCCGACGTGATGAGCTTTCGCTGGAGCGTCCGCACGCTCACGTTCAGCTGGCGGGCCACGGCCTCCGCCGTGCTCCCCTCGGCGAGCGTGGATGTGATCGCCCGCTTCACGTCCTCGGTAAAGCCGCTGGCCGGGGCCGATGGGCGCTGGGCAAGGATGCGCGCGTGATCCTCCAGCAAGGCCACCAGCGCCGCATCCCCGTTCACCGTCGGCTCGTGCCAGGCCACGTCGGTGATGCACAGCCGGTCGTCGGCTGCACCGAAGTGCACCGGGGCGCGGAACACCATGTGGTATGGCTCGCGGTTGGGAGGCTCGGGCTGACGAAGCTCCACTCGGTGAACGTCCAGGGCGGGGCAGATGCGCTGGCGAATGCGGCTCACCAACGCCGCAAACACGTAGTCCACGTACACCGGGGGCACGGCGCCGCCATCCAGTCTCGTTAGGGTCACGAAGCGGTGGCCATCGTGCTGCGTCACCTCCAGCACCGCGGTCTCGGCGATGAGGCTGAAGAAGCGCGCGAAGCGATCGATGCCGTCGCCCACGGTGGTGGACGCGGCCACCAGGTAGTCGATGATGCGATACGCGCCGAACGGCAGGATGGCCGGCGCGACCAGCTGGAGCGTTGGGTCGCCCGTCCGCTGCCGGAGCGTATTCCAGAGACTGATCACGGTCGGCGCCGGCAGTCGCGCGTCCGGGGTCTCCAGCGCCTCCCAGCTCAGCCCCGCATCGTCCAGCAGGTCCGTCACCTCCACCCCGCGGGACATTGCCGTGCGGAGCATGGCCAGCGTACTGGTCACGGCGATGGTGGGCGTGGGCGTCGGCTTCAACATTGGCGCCAATGGTCACAAAGTCGGCGCGGAGTGTCAACACCGCGTAGGCCGGGGAGTCGTACCAACCCTTCAGAAGCCGCGACAGATAAGCCAGGCCGGCTTCACCCGGTCCCATGAGACGGGTCACGAATCGCAGGGCGTACCCCACCACCTTCACTTCGATCGGAGTGATCCGATGTCACACTTCAATTCCAAGACTCTCGCTTTGGCGCTCGCCATCAGCGTCGTGCCGTCCCTGACCTACGCGCAGGCCGATCACCCCGTCCTCCACGTCAATCCCAGGTGGAAAGAGTGTTCGATCCAGTTGGACCCGTCACTCACCCAAGCCGCCTGGCGGCAGTTCACGCAGGAGGCTGGCCTGGTCGCCTACTTCCGCCCCCTGACTGATGCTCGTCCCATGGGACGGGGGAAATTTGAGCTGTCCGCCCTGCAATGGCAGACATCCATCGATGATCACCAGTCCGCGTGGAACGACACCTTCGTCCATCCCGACTCGGCGCACTGGCTGACGGAGGAAAGCGGATTGGCTTTCCCCGGTCTTACCCTGCGTGCCGGCGTGACGGATCGCGTCGACGTGGGCGGGTACTTCACCAAGAATCCGCAGGCGAACTACGGCTTCTATGGGGGTCAGGTGCAGTACAACGCCGTCAGGAACAACGCACGGAACTGGGGTGTGGCCGCGCGCCTGAGTTTCGTTTCGCTGTACGGCCCGGACGATGTGAACCTCACGGTATTCGGCTGGGACCTCCTGGCAAGCAAGGACTACACCGTGTCACGGCGCTGGCTCACCATCTCGCCGTACGCCGGGGTGTCGTCGTACCTCTCCAGCTCGCATGAGAAGTCCGCTGCCGTGCAGCTGGCGGACGAGAATGTGGGTGGCTCGCAGGCGATGATCGGCGCCGTTGCCAAGGTCTCTGTCCTGCGCATCGGCATGGAGTACAACACCGCCAAGGTCCATTCGCGTTCCCTGAAGGTGGGTGTGGCCTTCTGACGTCGCACCATCGTCCACCTCACGCCAACCGTCGGCGTTGGGGTGGACCCGCTGGGCCCAGCGTTGCCGAAGGTCGCCAAAAGGCTAAGCTGCCACTAACGACGGCGCACAGCGCAACAAGCTACGCTTGTCCCGGGAACGAGTATCTCCCTTCCTTGACCCGCCTCGCCACTTCAGCGAAATAGCGCGTCACATCCCGCGCGAACAGCTCAAACGAACCAACACGCGATCGCTCCCGCTGATACCGCTCCATCTCCCGCACCAACCCGCGCGTCCAGGCAAATCCCGCACCCTCCTGTAGAGCGACCTCACGCTCCAGCGTCGCGCTCTGGTCGTCGCTCTTTGCCACCAGATACTCGATCGCCGCCGCGCGCACGAGTGACTCGTAGAGCAAAAAGCGCCAGTTGTCATAGAACGTGCCTTTCACCCGAGAACGCACCCACGGGTGTGCCCAGATCGTTTCCGCCGAGCCGCGCAGCGAGTCGACCTGCAGGTCCACGAGCTGATTGGTGTAGGCATGGACCATCTCATGAAGCATCGTACGCGGCACCCAGTCCACTCCATCAGCCACCGGTAGTCCTTCCGCATCGTAGCTGCGCGGCACAATGATCGTATGCGTGTTCCGACGCTCCCCGCCAAAGTTCACGCGTATGTAGTCGCCAGCTCCAAGCCCCAACAGTGAGACGACTGCCGAATACGACTCGGTGGGCGCAGTCCGAAAGAACCCCGCGAGCCACGCATCGTCTACCGGTTTGAGCCGGCGGCGGAATGCCTCATCCACCTCGGCGAAGTACCTCTGCTGCGAGGCAAAGAACGCATCAGCGTGTGAATCGGCGTAGAACCGGCGCAGCAAGGTGAGGACATCGTCCTTGAGCAACGCGCGGTCATCCCATCCGTCGGCGCTATCTGTGGCCGACTGGGGGACAAGCGGCTCGAAGCCCGGAGCGGGGCCGATGTGCAGCGCGAGTGACGGGATTTCCCACGAACCGAGGTTTCCGTCATTCTTCGCAGCGCCGTCGATGAGTGTCTTGAGCCGCTTGATGAACGGATGACTCTCGTACCGGGAGAAGTGTTCGCGTGCTGCCACTGCATAGGCCCTGGGCACGGAGTCATTGGCGATGCCGTGTTGCGCCAGCCGAAAGGCGATGCCGAGTATCTCCATGCGGACGTCGACGCGTGGCGAGCAGCTGGGGCACTCGGTGGTCGCCGCCTGGGCCTTGGACGAGAGCAGGCACGCGTGCGCGGCAACCACCAGTTGCAACCAACGATGCCTGGCAGAGCGCTCGGCAGATGCACGACACGACGCATGTCGCGCGCTGACAGTTGTGCGCCGCCATTCGGTTCGGATATTCGTGGAACCCACGCCGTCCACTCCACTGCGAGAGCGCACGACGATTTCCAACGAAGCCCAGTCGCGCAACGGCCATTTGGCCGCGTGCGATAGGGCCAATCCTCGAGCGACAGATGCTCGTTTGCTGGCTTTTTGTAAGCCAATCCGCCAATTTGCGTCGCAATATGGCGACTGTGCCGCGGTTTTTCCGCTCACCTGCCGGGGCCGACGTCGAGCTGTCGTACTGGCGCACGCGATCGGGCGTGGAAGTGGACTTCATCCTGTGTGGCGTGACACCTTCTGGGCGGTGGTGGTGAAGAACGCGAGAACTGTGCGGACCGCCGACGTGCGTGCGTTGCGCGCGTTCGTGAGTGACTACCCGGAGGCAAAACCACTGCTCCTTCACCGCGGTGAGCATCGCGAAGTGGTACACGACGTGTTGTGTGTCCCGGTCGGGGAGTTCCTGCGAGTGCTGCATCCGGAACATCCGTTCTTCGACTCGGACTAAAAGCACGGCCCCGCGCCATGGCCAACACAAACTCCTGGCGACTGCGCGAAATGGACGGTTTGTGACGCCACGGACTACTCGCCGATCAAGTGACGTCGACTGGGGAGTCCGTGATACAATCGCTGGACCACCCCATGTCGGCGGGCTAACGGCGCGCCGTCACTTTTCCGCGACCAACTGTCGAAAGCGTGAGTGACTCCTCACTGGATCCCAGAGCGGATCGAGGCGAAGCTCGGCCGGGGACATCCCGAAGTACGTCGGCATAGCCGCGAGCCGCACGAGCAGGTCGACTGCGGCATCGACTTCGCCGATATGCATGAACGTGATGGCGGCGTGGTGCATCATCAGCGGTGCGAACAACGCGTCCCGCCTCACCGGGGTCAGCTCCATCCCGAGCCGCGCTTGCTTCGTCGCATCCGCCTTGCGGCCCAAACCGGCATATGCCATCCCCAGCATTGCGTGCAAGCGGGCGCGCATCGAATCGCGCACCGCGGCGCCCTCGAGGATCTGGCTTTGCCGGCGATCCAGCATCGTGAGGCGATCGAGCGCGTCGTTGAGCTCGGTCACTCCTTCCAGCCCCTCATCCGACACCCAGATCGCTTCGTTCAGCTCAATCGGCGCTTGCCCGCCGCCGCGTTTCGCTGCCTCGCGCGGTCGACGAGGAGGTTGCGCATGACGCGCGATGCGAGCGCCAGAAAGCGCGCACGATCCGGCAGGTCGAGATGGGAAGCATCCGCCAGACGGAGATATGCCTCGTGGACGAGCGCCGTCGTGTTCAGCGTCCGTTCGGCGGGCGCGCCGCGAAGACGTCGGTGTGCGAGCTGCCGCAGCTCGTCATAGACGAGCGGTATCAGCTCGTCGCAGGCATCCTGATTCCCTTCGCTCCAGCGCCTGAGCAATTGGGTGGCGTGCGACGTATCTGCCATGGAGGCCTCTCAGGAAGGGCCCGTTGAGGAATCCTATGGCGTCCGTCTGTCACCGTCTGTAGGGCATCCGCCGGTCGAACGAAGGACGAGCGCC
>JBGAJQ010000109.1:0-5797 GCA_044224875.1 Gemmatimonadaceae bacterium
GTCTGAATGGTGCCGTAATCGCCGGCCCTGGCGACATCTTCAACGGCAACCAGGGCAGTTTTGCATCGCTCCAAGACCTATCGGTGAACCTGTCCGCCGGCACCAATACAGTGGACGTTTCCACACCGAGCGACTTTTTCGGATTGCACCTGGCGATCCTCATCGGTCCCCCGGGGAAGGCGCTGTAACCAGCTGTCGCTTGGACGGCCCGGCGCAGAACCCGCCGGGCCGTTCCCACGGGCACCTCCAGCACTCTATCCAGGCGCGGGTCCGCAGACTACCGGAAACTGCCCGCGTCGGTTAGTGGGGTCGCATCGGCGACCGCCGAGGTCCCGAACCCGGTGCCCATGACGAAGACCACGTCTGGTAGGACGGATGGTTCGCGCGCGGGTTGAAAGGCACATTGCGTGACGCTTCGCCATGTGGCGACCGGCAGCCTCCACCACGACGCCGTCGCGCTCTAAGCGAAATCAAGTCGCGTTGGCGGCGGTACGCGTGTTGATTACGTGCACGTGCCCCCGATACCCAAACACAACGCCGATGCGCCTCTCCTGTTCCCTCTCCGCGGCGACCATTGCTGGCCTCCTCCTCCCACCGTTGCTCGCCTCGCAAGAGCCGGTGTACCGCACGGAGGAGCTGGCGAGCGGCCTCAAAGCCCCCTGGAGCCTTGCGTTCCTGCCAAACGGCGGTGTGCTGATCGTGGAGAAGCATGGCGCCGTGCGGTTCTTCGACGGCACGGCGTTGCAGCCGTCGGCCGTCGCCGGAGCGCCCGACAATGTCTTGCGAGCGAAGGACGGAGGTTTGCTGGACATCGCTCTCGATCCCGATTTCGCGGCGAATCATCAGGTCTACCTTTCCTTCGCCGAGGGAACGGTCGACGCAAACCACACGGCGCTCTATCGCGCCAGGTTCGATGGCCGAGCGCTGGTCGGTGGCCGCGTGATTTTTCGGGTGAGCCCAGACAAGAAGGGAACGGGACACTTTGGTTCTCGCCTCGCGTTCCTCCGGGACTCGACACTGCTGATGACGGTCGGTGAGGGGTATGACTTCAGGGACAGCGCGCAGGCCCTCTCCTCGCAGCTCGGGAAAGTGTTGCGCCTGACGAGAGACGGCGCGCCCGCACCAAACAATCCATTCGCCGGTCGCGGGGACGTGAGGCCGGAGATCTACTCGTACGGCCACCGAAACCCCCAAGGGCTGCTGGTCGACTCGCGCACGGGCGAGATCTGGGAGCATGAACACGGACCGCGCGGCGGCGATGAGATCAACCTGATCAAGGCGGGAGGCAACTACGGCTGGCCGCTAGCAACGTACGGCATCGACTACAACGGAACACTGATCACCGGCGTGCAGGAGGCCAAGGAGTTCGAGGGGCCACGTGTGATCTGGGTGCCTTCCATCGCGCCGTCCGGCTTTGCGCTCTACCTCGGTAGCGCCTTCCCGCAGTGGCGTGGCGATTTCTTTGTGGGCGCCCTGGCTGGCAAGCAACTCCGCCGGGTTCGACTCAGCAATGGCAAGCCGGTCCTGCAGGAGACCATGCTGGGAGAACTCGACGCCCGCATACGCGACGTTCGCGTTGGGCCCGACGGCTTCCTGTATGTGCTGACGGACGATGAAGCAAACGGTAAGCTGCTGCGCATTCGCCCCCGGTAATAGAGGACGTGACTTGTGAGGCAGGGACGAATTGGGATCTACAGCGCGACGTCGCGTTGCACCTCCACGCCTTCATCTTCCTGGCGCTCGCAATCACCGAACTGGTGAAGTTCACCGGCCACGCGGCGCACGCGGATGCGGCCTCGAACGTCCCAGGCGTCCGCGTCCACGCGGTCCCGAGAACTCGTGGTCTACCTGACGCTATCGAATCGCCGGCGCGCGGACCGACGGATACAGGTCCATGTCGGCAAAGAGAATCGCAGCGAGGACCGCCAGGGTGACGAGCCCAGTGCCGACGACAAAGGCCACGGTTCGAACGAGGTCGAGCTGAATCGTCTCGGTTCGCATCTCCGGTGACGCCGCTAAGGCGGCCTCGCGATAGTGCGACTGAGAGCGATCCGCCAGCTTAACCAAGACGTTCGTAAGGCGAACCGAGTCGGCGCCGGCCATGGCCAACGTCCCCTCGGCCTCAACAACGTGCTCGAGCACCAGGCGGTTGCCATCCTGCAAGATCACGTTGGCCGACGCGGGGGAGCTGCACGCGACGTGGACCCTCTTTCCCGTCGCCGGCTGTGACGTGGCAGGGGCAAACCGTACTCGGTTGTAACACCCGGTAAACCACGGGGCCATGGTCCCAATCAAGAGCGCTCCCACACCGCGGCGTAACTGCACCAGTGTTCGCATGGTCGACGGCCTCCGCTCGAATGGAAAGGCACGCGCGTACGCGACGTCGTGCCGACAGGAGCGACGGTCCCGCCCCTTCCCCGACAAACCGTACACCATGCCGCCTTCGGCTGACATCGGGCGCCCCACTCCACCTCCGCCCTCCAGTTCCTGACGCTTAGCGAGGGGCGAGCCGTCGCGGCTGGCAGAATTCGCCGCGACAGCTTCAACCGGATTGCCTCAGCGTCCGTTAATGAACGGGATCACCGTCGCCGCCATCGACGGTGCCATGAACATTTCATAGTGCGTCACGCCGGGCAGGATCGCCAGCCGATTCTTGGACATGTGCTCACGCTGCCACCCCGCATCCTGCTGCGCCCCGCCGAGCAATTTGTAGAACTCCACGATGTGCTCGAGTCGAAACATGTCGGCATCGCCAGCCACCAACAGCGTGTGCGCCTTCACCTTCCCCACGTCGTCACGCCAGTCATATGGCATCCGCATGAGGTCCCCCATGCGATCGAGCAGCTTGGGGAAGTCCTCCGGCCGAGGGGCGACCGCCATATAGGTCTTGTACATCGGGGTGTCCTTCATCGCCTCGGCCATCGCCGCACCGACCGCTGCTTGTTGCGGAAGCATTTCCGGGTAGAAACCGCTTTGCGCGAATCCCGCGGATATCACGACCAGGCGCCGCACGCGCTCCGGATGTTGAACCGCCAGCCTGAACGCCACGCCACCTCCCAGACTGTAGCCAATGACGTCGACGGTGCTGAACCCCACTTTCGTCAACAGTTCATCCAGGTCGTCCGCTATGCTCGTGAGCCGAATGGGGCGATCGCCAAGTGAGCTACGTCCGTGACCTTGAAGGTCCACCGCGATCACGGTGCGCGTGCTAGTGAGGTTCGGGAGCACTGGCTCGAACATCCCGGTGGAACCGAGTCCGCCGTGGAGGAGCAGGATGGGTTCTCCCTTCCCCGCAATCTCGTAGTAATAGTTGACGCCCCTGACCTCCACGTAGCCCGACTTGTCGGGCTTGGCCGCGGCGTCCTGTGCACGAAGGCTAAGAGGCATGGTTATAGAATACGCGCCGGCAAGCAGCGCTGCGAAGGTGAGGGGGCGAGTAAGGCGCATAGATTCGAATCTCCGACGAGGTATGTGCCCTCTTGGACTCTCGTCGTGCTCTGAAATCATCGGACGAAATTCAGGCGACCTCGGCGGCTCACGGCCCTCGCACGGACTCGTCGCAACGCCACCGTCAGGCCGCGCCCGGCGCCAATCGAAGCATCCGACGCCACTGTCCCGTGGTCAGCGTTACGCCAACCAGAATGACAAGGGCCGCAACAACCATGGTGAGGCTTACGGACTCTGCCAGAAAGAGCGCACCCCACAACACGCCGAAGATGGGAATCAGGTACGTCACCGCGATGGTCTGCAGCGGCCCGACTCGGGCGATCAACCGATAAAAGAGAACGTAGGCCAGACCGGTGCAAAGCACGCCGAGGGCAATGGCTGCGCTCCAAGGTGTGCGGGAGGGCGTTGCAGCTGGCCATAGCAGGATCGCGGGAACAAGCATCAGCAACGAAGCGGCCAGCTGCGATCCTGCGGCCACCGCCAGCGGCTCCACAGTCGCCAGGCGTCGCTTGGTGATATGTGCGGCGATCCCGTAGAGCAGCGACGCTCCCAGTCCGGCGACTATGCCAACGAGTCTTGCACCCCCATGAAGGTCACCAGAGACCAAGAGAAGCAGTCCCCCAAACCCGACGCCCAACCCGACTACCTTGCTCCCCTCCAGACGCTCGCCGAACGCGAGTCGCCCGACCAGCGCCGTGAAGAACGGGACCGTGCCATTGAGCACGGCCACCAGCCCTGCGGGAATACTCAACGTCGCAAAGGCGAACAGGGTAAAGGGAATCGCCGAGTTGATGGCGCCAACGACCGCAAGGGCGGTCCAATGGCCACGGAGTGCACCGAGGTTTCGCCTGGCGGCCAGGGCTCCGACGAGAATGATCGCGGCAATCGTCACGCGCATGGAAACGAGCGGCACCGGGCCAAACACGGGAGACGCCACGCGTTGAAACAGGAAACTCGCCCCCCAGATCGCGGCCAGCGCCGTCAGCTCGATCATGGCGGCCGGGCTCATTCGCTTCCCCGATCGTCCGTGGTGTCGAGTGGAAGCTGGCACGACTCCTTCACGGTCGACAGCACGATCGTGGTACGCGTCTGGCGGATCTCTGGAATCGCGCGCACCTGCTCGCGTAGCAGACGCGCTAAGTCCTCGGTATCGCGCGCCCGCAGCTTCACGAGATAGCAGTCCTCTCCCGCCACCGAGTGCACCTCCAACACCTCCGGAATCTCGGCCAGCGCCTTGGCGGTGGACGGCGCCCCATGCGACTCGTTGGATTGCACGAACAAGAACGCCGTCAGCCCCAGCCCCAGCGCGCGTGGGGAGAGGCGCGCCTCGTATCCCAGGATCACCCCGCGTTGCTCGAGCTTTCGGATGCGCTCGAGGATCGCGGATGGCGCCATGTCCAGGTCGCGGGCGATGTCCGAGTTGGGTGTGCGGGCGTTGGCCTGCAGCGCCGCGACGATGCGGGTATCGATGGCGTCGAGCATGGTCAGTTCAGTAGCTCACTTGTGCGGTAAGGCGAAATTCGTTAGGCACTCGGCCCACCCCTTTGAGGAGGTCGAGTGACAGGGAACCAGCGGGGATTCGGAAGCGAGCGCTCGGACCGAACGCATGACTGGGCGACGCACCGCGTTGCGCTCCGAGGACGTACGACACTCCTAGGGCCACGCGAGGCGAGGCCTGCACGAGCAGGTTGATCGGTGTGGTGCCCACCTGCGACGCGCCACGCGACGATATCGGGAGATAGCCTTCAATCGTTCCGTCGAGCAGATAGCGACCGATTCTCACCGACGGAAGGAGATAGAGTTGCGAGTACGGCGCGTCGGTCGCGTCGGCGAGTCCGATTCCGCCGAGGAATGAAACTCCCGGCCGCGCCTGGAACGTCGATGCAAGTCCCACAATCGCCTCGCGATACTGCGTCCTCGGGTTTACGACCAACCCGATGAAGGCCAAGGCGCGCCGTATTCGATAGCCGCCATAGAAGGTGTGCGCCCCCTGACTGGCGAACCGCGCCGACATGAAGGCGGGACCGGCGCCCGAGTCAACCGGAGTTCCTTGTGCCCTCGCAGTGGCATCGGGGGCGGCGACAACGATGGCGCCTGTCACGAATGCGATAATTGTTCGGCAATTCATACGTAATGCCGAACATACTACTCACTACAGCCAGTGTCAACGCCGAATATTCATATCTAGCTAGCGAGAACCGGCGTTTATTCTGTCACCTGAAAGGCAGGCCGAATTTCGCGCGCCGCAGTCTGCCGTGCCTCGTTGACGCCGGCATGGAATTCCCGGCCGAAAGCGGCGTCGCTATTGAACGGTGACCGTCTTGTTCAACGTGTTGTTCGCTGGCGCGGT
>JBGAJQ010000043.1:0-46023 GCA_044224875.1 Gemmatimonadaceae bacterium
CACAATCAGGTTGTGAGGATCGACGGGATGCCGCGTGACGGTTTGCTGTTGTTCGATCGAGTGGATGCTCCGCCAGGGAGCCATGCGCGGTCCGCGGCCACACGCATCCGCGACAACAGCAGGGTTCTCTTCGTCAGCAATGGCCGGGGCGAGGACGAGATCGCTTGCCGCGTGGCCGCACGACTCCGCATGCGCGCGGATGCCTCCCTATCTATTGAAGGGTGGCCCATGGTCGGTGATGGCGACGCGTACCAGGCCGCAGCGATTGCCTTCAATCGCACGCGAAGTCTGCTCCCTGGCGAGGGCTTCGGCACTCTCAGCCTTGGGAGTTTTGTCCGGGATCTTCGTGCCGGGTGGCTTCGCGTACACGCGCAACAGATCAGGGAAGCCGCGCGGTTGCGCGAGCGGTTCGATCTCATCGTTGCCGTGGGCGACATCGTGCCGCTCGCGGTGGCAACGATCGCGCGGACGCCATTCATCTCGATAGGCTGCGCGAAGTCGGTGTACTACGGACCTCGGTTCGGATTCAATACCGTCGAACGGTGGATGTTGAAGCACGGGGAAGCGGTGTGCTTCACGCGCGATGCTCGCACTGGCCGCATGCTTCGCAAGGCCGGTGTCCGCGCGCGCTATGTTGGCAACCCGGTCATGGACCATCTGGAGCCGACCGGCCAACCGATCCCATGGCGCGATGGTGAATCCGTCGTCGCATGTTTCCCTGGGAGTCGTGGTGACCGCGAGCACAACGCCGTGTCGATCCTGCGTCTTGTCGCCCTGGGTGCGAATATTTGGGAACGACATGGAGCGGTGCACCTGGCGTTCGCCGTTCCGCGGGTGTTTGAGCTGGAACGCTTTCAGGCCGCAATTGCGCAAGATCTCCGCGCGCGCGCCTGGCAGACGCTTGCCTCCGGCACGTCCTCGCTCCTCCTCGGATTGGGTCGCCTGCGAGCCTCGTTCTCGTACGCAGCACTCGGCGATGTCCTGCACAAGGCGCGAGTGGCCATCGGGCTCGGCGGCACGGTCAACGAACAGGCGATCGGATGCGGGGTTCCGTGCGTGACCTTTGCGACATCGGGACCGCAGGGGCGAGCGTACCTGCGCATGAAGATGCCCTACTTCGGTGACGCGGCGCTGGAGGTAGCTCCTGAAGCCACGCCGCTCGCGAACGCCGTCCTTCGCATCCTGACTGACGATGTCCTGCACGCACGAATGCGGCGCGCAGGAGCCGAACGAATGGGCATTCCAGGTGCAACCGATGCGATCGTCGACAGCATCCTGCGGAAGCTCGCAGGAGCTGAGGAGGTCGACACCCGGTGACGAGTGGACGCTTCCTGATTGAGCTGCATGACGTGAGCATTGCGCAGCGTGATGCGTGCGAGCGCATGCTACAGCTGGTGCCACGGCACTTGCTGGGAGATGCCGCCGTTCTGGTTGTCCCGGCATGGTATGGCCACGTCGGCCACGCCCGTGACGCCGCGCGATGGCTGGCGCGTTGGCCGGCGACACGCGTCCTGCATGGACTACGTCACACGCGAGGACCTTCGCTAGTGAACGCACTCTGGTACGGAACAGAGGACGAGAGCGAGTGCGCCGACTACGATCCGCAGGACGCAGCGTTGCACCTGGAGCGTGCCTGCACCGCGTTCTCAGACATCTTTGGGACTCCGCCGCATTGGTACTGCGCCCCACGGTGGCAGAGCAGCGCCCCGCTGCGCCGGGCCTTGCGATACCGGGGATTGGCCGCCTTGGAACGTGACACCGTGACGCTTTCGACTGGGCGGATCCTTCGGGCACCGACCATTTGGTTCGATGATGGGCGTCGCTCGCTCCCTTCGTTGGTTGGCAAGCTGCAGCGCCGACTCCGAACGCACGACGTCTACGCCGAGTCCGGGATCATGAGGGTGGCCCTGCACCCGCGTGATGCCGTCGATCCCTCGCGCGCTCGAGACGTTCGATCCCTCCTCAGTCGACTGGAAGCCGGCGACTGGACGCCAATCTCCCTGTCTCAGTTGGAGTCGGCCGCGTGAGCACGGGGTTAGGAGTTTCGTTTGTCGTCACGGCGCATGACGCGGGCCCTACGCTCGCCCGCACCATCGCCGCGCTGTTGTCTCAGGAACTTGATCTGGCGTTCGAGATCGTGATCGTCGATGACCGCTCCTCGGACGACACGTACGCTCTGGCCAGCCACCTGGCCGAGCACGATGGCCGTCTACGCATCCTGCGCGTGTCGAGCCTGCCGGAGGGCGTCACATCGCGTCAGGCGGCGCTCGATCTGGCCGTTGGCGCTTCAACCGGACGGTTAGTGTTGATCGTGGACGCTGATGCCGTACCGCCTCCGCAGTGGGCCAAGCGGATGGTGGAGGCGTTGGCGTCCGCCGACCTCGTTGCCTCCTCGTTGGTGTTCGTGCCGGCCGAGAACCCTCGTGGTGGTTGGCTTGCGGCACTACAGACGGTGGACGCGGCCCACTACCTGGGAGTCTGCGAACTGTTAGGCATGGCGCGTCAGGCAAGTGGGGTGTGCTTTGGTGCAGCGGGGTTTCGCCGCTCGCTGTACGACGCGGTCGGCGGGTTCAGTGGTCTGGGGCTTTCGTTGGTCGAAGACCTGGCGTTCGCCCGCGCCGCACAGCGGGCGGGCGCTCGAGTCCGCGTCCTGTGGGGAAGTCCCGTCGCCGTGCATGGTGTGGGCAGCCTTGGCGCCCTTGTTCAGCGAGCACGTCGCGTCAGCACCACAGGTGGCTCATCGCTGTTGGCCACCGCGTTAGGTTTGTGGGGCCTTTCGCTCATCGGCCTGGCCATCGCGGCCGTCGCGGGGGTTCTGCCTGCTGCGTGGGTCGCCGCCAGGTACGGCGCCGGCCTGCTGTGGACTGGGACGCAAACCGTCCGAGCCGGGTCGTGGCGTTCCCTGCCCCTCGTACCGGTCTATGAAGCGGCAGCGATTGCGGTGGCGTTGGTGGTGCTTTGTACTCCGTCGCGCTCGCGATGGGTGCAATGGGGTGGCGTGGAGTACGTACGGCAGCGTGGGAGCTGGATGCGCGCGGAATCGTTCCCCGTACGATGACGACGTTTGCGCCAGCGCTCGAGACCACGCTCCGTGCGTACACACCGGCAGATCGCCCGGCGGTGCGCCGCATCGCGTGCCTTACCGCCTTTCGCAATCGCGGCCATGCGGCGGTGCTGCCGGACGCCGACCTCTTTGCTGACTACTGGACGCGCTACTACACGGACTTCGAACCTGAGCGGCTCATCATTGCGGAGCTCACGCACGACTCTCGGACCGACGTTGTCGGGTACCTGACCGGGTGCGGCGACACGCAACGGTATGTGCGCGTCATGGCTCGCGAGGTCATGCCGTCGGTGCTGCGACGCCTCGCTCGGCATGCCGTGAAGTTCGCGTCAGGCGACGGGCATCGCGCCCGCACGTTGTTGCGCTGGATGTGCACGCGGGCGTGGCGCGAGGCGCCACGTGTGGATATCCACCGCTTTCCTGCTCACTACCACGCCAACCTGCTTCACCACGGAGCGGGCTACCATCTCTATACGCGCATGGCCGTTGCCTTCATTGACCAGCTCGAACAGTTCGGCGTCACGTCCTTGCATGGACAGGTGACGGAATGGCGTGACCGCGGCGCGTGGGATCGCATGGTGCAGCGTTTCATGACTCGTGGCGCATCGACTGTTGCCACAACGTCGGCTCCGTCCACCATGCAGCGCGACCTCTTCGGTGAGCCCCGCGCCATGGTAAATCGTTCGATCAGCGCCAACACCCGCGACTTCCGGGACCTGCTGGTTTGGGCACGCGATCACTACGGCTTATGACGGCGACGCCTCCGATTCCCATCCCGTTCGCCCACGCTGAGCCGTTGTCGGTGGCGGGGCCGCCGTTGCATATCCTGGTGACGATCAACGGCCCCGGTGAGGTGGCGGCGTGGCTCTTCCCGTTCATCCACGAGCTCCGGCAACGTCGCCCCGATGCCGAGGTAACGGTCGCTCTGCTGCCTTGCGTGTTCGCATCCGGCCGGGAGGCCGACGTGCTCGGTGGAATGGCCGGTGTCGACCGCGTGGTGAGCCCCGAGGAATCGATGCCATGGATCATGCGTGGCCGGGCACCGTTGCATGTTCCTTCGCCAGATCTCGTTATGCACCTGGGTGGCGAGCTGCTGCTGAGTGTGCGACTGGCGCGGAGGTTGAACAAACCCTTGCTCGTGTATGAGGAAGGCCACCCACGATGGTCGTCGTTGGTCTCCATGACCTGCCTGCGCGACGATCATCCCGCGGCGCACCGCGAACCTCGTCGCGTGCGCGTCGTCGGGAACCTGATGGTCGACGCGGCGCGCCTGCGCGTGCCCACCCGCGTCGTTCCATTGCACGGTTCCGAAACGATCGCCCTCTTCCCTGGCAGCCGGTCCTACTTCGTCAAGCAGCTGATACCGTTGCTCCTGCGCGTGGCATCGCTGGCACAGCCTGTGCGCCCGGGTGTGCGTTGGGTGCTCGCCAAGTCAGACTTCATCGACCTCGCCACACTGGGCGATTGCCTGAAGTCTCGCGACGACCGGCTGGTTGGAGGTGACGATGGCGCCCTGCGGAGCGATGGACGCCGAACATGGATTCAATCGACGGGCGGGGTTCGCGTCGACGTGCTATCTCCAGCGGACGCCATGCGACGCGCCAGCGTGGCCGTCACCATTCCTGGTACCAACACCGCCGAGTTGGCCGCGCTAGGCGTTCCGATGCTTCTGATACTACCCGCCTATCGGCTACATGCACTTCCACTGCCCGGTCTGGCCGGGCACCTGGGGAGCGTCCCGATCATTGGCCCCCTGATCAAGGAAGGCGTCGCTCGTTCCTACCTCGCGTTGCGCCGCTATTGGGCACACCCCAATCGGCTGGCGGGGCGAATGGTGGTGCCAGAGCTCATTGGACGGATCACCGCTCGCGATGTCGCCGATCGACTGCACGCATTGCTCGCTTCGCCGTTGTTGGAGACGTCGGCCACCTTGCAGCACGTGATGGGGCGTCCAGGCGCAGCAGCGCGACTCGTCGACGAGGCCCTGACGTTGGCAGGAGCGCGACGATAGTGAGTCGATCGCAGCGGTTCGTTCGGTCGTTTGCCGCGGCCCACCTTCGTATCATCTTCGTCGCCGCTGCGGGAATGGTGGCGGTCGTTGGTGCGATGTGCGTACTCGCCTGGTGGGCGGGACAGGTCGCGCACGATGCCGCGTCGGGCGCCAGCATCGGAGACCTGACGAAACGTCTGGCCATCGGCATCGTCCTCATGGCGCTGTTAAGTGCGGCGGCTGCCGGTCGTGACCTCGCCCTTACGCGCCTCAGCGGAGGATTTTCGGCAGCGATGCGCGCCAGGATGCTGCGTGCGCTCATCCGCCAACCGGTGGCGGCCATTCGCGAGCAGTCCGCAGGGGAAGCGGTGACGCGCCTGGGGAGCGACATCACCCTGTTGCATCAGGCGCTGCTGCGAGTCCTCGCCATCTGGTTCCCGAGCGTGGTGACCACGGTGGTCCTGCTTGGCGCGATTATCGTGACCTCACCATTCCTCGCCATCGTCACCGCCCTGTTGGTCCTGCCGGTGTTGTTCGTGACGGCGCGTTCCAGCCTGCGCCTGCAACATGCCGTGCGCGATTCCCAGGAACGCGTCGCCAAGCTCGGCGCGCTGATCGCCGACGCGATGGCCGGCGTGCGGGAAGCGAAGGTATTCCGACGCGAATTGGCGATCGAGGAACGGTCGCGAGCAATGTCGGACGCCATCTTTGCACACACACTGCGCGAGGAAGAACTCGCGTTGACGCTGCCCTCCCTTGTGACGTTCGCGGCATTCGTTGGAGCGTGCGGTCTGGTGCTGGCGGCAACGTGGCAGTTCCAGCTCGGGGCAATGGACGGCGCTGCCCTCACGAGGTTCCTCGTGTTGCTGGCGATGTTGGCTGGCCCGCTCCAGGAGTCAGCGAGATCGTCGGCGGCCGTGACGCGCGTTCGCACGTTGATGCAGCGATGTCAGGAAATGCTCGACGCCCCGCAGGAGCTGGCCGATGCCCAGGACGCGGGGACCTCGATTCGATCTGGTGGTGTGCGCTTCGAGCATGCCCGCGTCGACTATCCCGGCACGGGGTTCTCGCTCGGTCCTATTGACCTGAACGTTGAACCGGGAGAGACGGTGGCCCTTGTCGGTCCAAGCGGCGCCGGCAAGTCGACGCTGCTGGAGCTGGTCCCGCAGCTGGTGGCGCCTGACTCGGGGCGTCTTTGCTTCGAGAGCGGACTTGGCACGCCCACGTTGAGCGACGTCCGAGCTGTCTGCGCGTACGTCCCACAGGAGCCGTACTTCTTTGAAGGGACCGTGCGGGAAAACCTGCTCTTTGCTTCTCCGATGGCATCGCCGGAGGCGATCGCTCGTGCATGCGCGGCTGCGCACGTGGATGAGTTCCTCCAGCGCTTGCCAGAGGGATTCGACGCGCGAGTGAGCCGAGGTGCGTTGAACCTGTCGGTTGGGCAGCGACAACGACTTGCCGTGGCGCGCGCCATGCTAGTGGATCCTCTGATCCTTCTGCTTGATGAGCCGACGTCTTCCCTGGACGCCGAATCCGAGCATCTCCTAGTCGACGCCCTTCGCCAATTCTGTCAGGATCGCACAACGATTCTCGTCACCCATCGTCCAATGCTGTTGGCACTCGCGCATCGCGTGGTCACGCTCAGGGGCGGGCGCATCGAGTCCGTGGTGACGGGTCAACGCAAACCCGCTTCCACCGCCAGGGTTGAGCGCGAGTTGGTGCTGCACTGACATGCGAGCCACCGTGATCATCCCCACGCGGAACCGGTCGGCACTGCTTCAGCAGACTGCGGCACGCCTCTGCCGACAGACGGTGCCGCCGGACGAGTATGAGATCGTGATTGTTGACGATGCGTCTGATGAGCCAGGCCTGGCTTCCCAGCTGTCGTCGCTCCGGACTGCTGATGGGCCGCACATCGAACTCGTCGAACGAGCAGCGCGCGGCTGGGCGGCCGTGGCACGGAACGACGCGATCGCCTGCGCGCGCGGCGACATCCTGGTCTTCGTCGACGACGACGCGTTCGTTGGGCCACATTTTCTGGAAAGACACCTTCGCCTGCATGACGCGCAGCGACCGGCCATCGTAGCCGGACCGATCGTCCAGGTGCGAAGCGTTCCTGAAGTCGTCAAGGAGTCGACGCGACTAGCGGGCTATCATCGGCACCCGTTACCCGGAGGGAACGGGTCCGCGCCGACGTGGGCCGTGCGGCAGGTCGGTGGATATGACGCGGCCTTTCGCGCCTATGGGTGGCACGACCAGGAGCTGGCGGAACGCCTGCTGGCATTGGGACTGACCCGCCGCTACGCGTGGGGTGCCCCAATCTATCACTACAAGCCCGCCAGCTACGACACCGACCTCCGCGCCCAGATCGCGCGCGAACGGGAGCGTGGGCGCATGGGAGCGCGCTTCTATCACAAGCACCGGCGATTCACCGTGGGTGTCACCACCAAGGTCTCCCCCGCCATGCGGGGTGCCGTCAGTGCGCTGGCACGTGTCACGAAGACCGCGCAGTTGTGCGAGCAGCTCGAACGCGGTGCGCGCGACGGCGCGACCGTCGCCTCGTGGCGTGCGGCGGTCTTGCGAGCCTGGGTGGAATCGACGGCGGGGGGCATCGAACTGGCACGCCTTACGTCTGGCCTCTTCGAGGAACGCTGGAGATGATCGACCGCGCGTCTGGATACCGCGCCGCCGAACCGGGCTTCACGGCAAGGCTGGCCGTACGATAGTCGAAGTACGCCCGGGTCAGGCAATACCGGTCCCACGGACTTAGACGAATGCGCAGGACTCTGGTGAGCAACTCGACGCGTCGCGTGGAAAGCCCCACGGCTGCGGTTCGCCTCAATCCCGCGCGCTCGAGGAACAGGTCCAGAAGCTCGCGCGCGCTGAGCGCCGGCGCACCGGCCACAACCTCGTCCGTCTCCAGGCCGCCTTCGCCCTCGAGCGCGTCGCACGCCATACGAGCCAGGTCGGCAGCGTGCACCAGGTGAAAGCGACCGTCGGGAGAGATCCACTGCGCCAGCCACACACGCCGGTCGACCTCGTGAATGAGACGGGCCGCGTGTGACATTGGCCGGTCGGCTGCGCCACCAACGACGACGGTGGGGTGCAGAAGGGTCAGTCCCGTCGGCATCAGCTCCAACAGTCGGCGGCGGCACTCTGCCTTGGACGCGATGTACGCCGACCCGATTCGCTCGGCTTCGGCGAGAGGCGTGCCGCTCTCGTCGAGCAGGGAGGCCGTGCCAAACCACACCACGCGCCGGACGCCGCGCTCGCGCAGCGACTTTGCCAGTCCAAGCGTCCCCTTCGAATTCACGGCGTACGCGCCGGACTCGGAGCCCCAGGCCGCCGCCAATAAGATCGCCCCGCTAATCTCCCCCACACCCGACAGCAGTGAACTTCCCGCCTCCATGTCTCCCGCAATCACGCGCACCTGCGATAGCCGCGCGATCTGCTCGGGGAGTCTGCGGGGATCCCTCGCGACGATGAGCACCCGTGCCGCGCCGCGCGTCAGCAGCTCGTCGATGACGTAGCGCCCGATGGCACCGGTACCACCGGTCACCAACCACGTGGGCACCCCGTTCGTCGCCACGGCGGCCACCTAACGTGCCATGGTGGCGCCTACGCTCAGGCCAACCCGGTTGCCAGCTCGAACACGAAGTTGGTGGAAGGGAGATTGACCGAGGCGGTTCCCGAGCGCGGCCTCCAGCCGCAACCACGGCAGGGCGCGCCACGCCGCTCCTCCTTCCCACGCCGGCACATGACGTCGGCGGTCGCCGTCGAGTGCGTTTCCTTCCGGCGATAGCGCGGCCCCAAGATCCATTCGCACATCGAACTTCCCGGAGACTGGGAGTCCCCCGCTGAGGAGAACGCCGCCGACTTGAACTCCTCGTCGCTGCGCGGTGGTGATCAAGGGGATGAGTGACCACACGCTCCCTCCGTCATTCTCCCGTACCAGCGCGGCTCCTCCCGTTATGAGATAGAGCTCTCCGCGCGCATCATCTTCGCGACCGAATCGAATCGGGCGCTTCTCTTCACCCGCACGAACGAACGCGCCTTGATCGCCCTCAAGGAAGTTTCGGAACACGTTGTTGGTATGCGAAGCCGCCACAATGACCAACACACGAGTTCGCGCCCCCTGCGACCGGCTGCGGTCGAACGCTGAGAGCGTGAGCGCACCGCCAAGCTCCGACTCGTCGTCCGTTCCATCGACGTGATCGCCGAACACGGAGACGCCGAGTCCGGATGTGATTGCAGTGCTGGCGACGACACTGGCCCCATCGACTCCCGCCCGTGCCATGAAGCTGGGAGCCACCAATGCTGGCACCCACGAGGCCGCGTACGCTTCTCGGCGAGGGGTCCAGTCCGGCGTGTGTGTGGGATCACGGGGAGCCGAAGCCAGGACCGCGTCGACGCCAGCCCCAACGGCGACGTACTCACGATCGGCGACCATCGCCAGCGGGCCCGCTGAGCCTAACGAATTTGTGGCAAAGAGGCGAACAGTGGTGGCTGCGTTGGCTCGCCACTTTCCACCGAGCTCGAACACGGGGACGCGTGCCAACCGCCCAGATCCTCGACGAATGCTGTTGTTGCCGCTGACCGGAATAGACGTTTGGGCTTCGAGCGCGAACGACTGTGACAGCACCCATGAAGACGCCAGGGTCGCGGCAAACACGTTGCCAAATGCTGTCGAGTCCGTTGGCAGTCGTCTCAGGTACATCGCGTTGTCATTTGGAAATCCAGCCCAGGACATTCCGCCGCTCAGTGTCAGGGCGGGACCGCTGCGAATCCACCGAACCGAGGCTGACGGGACGGCCTCACTCCGGTTGCCTCGTTCAACCACGGACCCGTCGGATGGATCTACCAAGCTATACGACCGTCGCGCATGCGAGAGTGAAAGCGTTGCCTGCAAAGCACCGCCAATGCCATAAGGCGCCTGACGAGTGAGCGCGAAACCGCCTGTGAGCTCCTGCAGGAAGTTGCCACTCCCCGCGCTGTCACTGAGCGCCCGCTGCGCGAGAAAAGGCCCCTGACGCCCCGGGCCGGAGTTGTCCACTGACTGCATGTCGATTCGAATAGCGAGCGCTTGCCTGGGGCGCCACTGCAGTCCAATCGCTGGTTGGATCTTGAGACCGGGCACGACCCGGTTGGGGATCAGAAACTGCCGATTGGCGAGCACGAGTGTGAAAGCTGCTGAGTCCGCCGCATGACTACTCTGAGCGACCTTATCTGTTCGCTCCGCGTTAGGGGGCAATACAGCGTGTGACGTGTCTTGCGCCCACACTCGGCTGCTCGCCATCCATAAAGTGGCGACCACGGCCGTTTGCAGTTGAAAGCGATTTTCCCGACGCATGCCTTGGCTTGAGGGAGTTCGAACGTGCTCGGCCAGCCGGCTGAAACGGTCGCTGACGGTTCAGACACCTCTAGCCTGCTATCGCCCTACCACCTGCCGTCGGTGATTGAAGTCACCGCACCCGCGCAGCGTGCGCAGCCTTATAGACGTCACACATTCTAGTCCAACGAAGAGGTTGATTCACCGTGCGCCAGCCAAGCTCAAGATGAACGTTCTGATCCATCGCAGCACGCTCGCGCTGGCAATCGTACTCGGCGTTTCGGCAACCGCAGCAGCACAACGTCCCGATCCGCAGCAAGCGCAACGACTACTCAACAGTCGACCCGATCTTGCTCGGCAGCTGCGTGATCGAATCCTCCAGAGTGGTATGACGGCAGACCAGGTGCGTGCCCGACTGCGCGCCGAGGGCTATCCGGACACGCTGCTCGATGCGTACTTGCCGGGCGATAGCTTGTCGACGGACACCATCCCGACGCGTAGTACCCTGAACGCGATTCGATCGCTCGGTATCGCGGACTCCGTCGACGTCGCGGACCTCGAGCGACAGCTCAACGAGAGACAAGCGGGACAGGCCGCCCCTGCGGAACGTAAGGACCTGGCGCGTGAATTCGAGCGACGGCCGAAGGTGGCGCCGTTTCGCGATCCGCTCGCGGCACCGCAAACACCGTTGCCAAAGACGCGCGCTGACTCGCTCAAGGCAGACTCACTCTTTGCGGACTCGATGCGAGCGGCCAATGAGGTGCGTGACCAGCCGACGGTATTCGGACTCGACCTGTTCCAGCGTCCCACCACGTTGTTCGAGGCTAACCTGGCGGGTCCGGTGGATGAGACCTACCGCCTGGGCCCCGGCGATCAGTTGGTGTTGATTCTGACGGGAGACGTAGAGCAGGCGCACACGTTGGACGTGACGCGCGAAGGCACGATTGTCATTCCGCAGGTCGGGCAGATACCCGTGAACAACCTCACGCTGTCCGAGTTGATTGAGTTGCTCTATGCGCGACTGGGCCGCGTGTACTCCGGCGTGGTACGCGGCGCGAACGCGCGCACGAGGTTTTCCGTCAGCGTCGCAAAGCTCCGGAGTAATCAGGTGTTTGTCACGGGGGACGTGACGCAGCCTGGCAGCTACCGTGTATCCAGTGCCGGGACAGCGCTGACGGCGCTTTATGCCGCCGGAGGTCCGACGGCCAACGGCAGTATGCGCCGCATAACCGTACGTCGTGGTTCGCGCCCTGCCGACACGTTGGACGTCTACGACTACCTGCTCAAGGGCGAGGCGTCGCACGACAGCCGGTTGCAGGCCGGCGATATCGTCTTCGTGCCGGTGCACGGCCCTCGCGTCCAGCTGACGGGTGAAGTCGTACGCCCCGCCGTATACGAGCTGGTGGCCGGAGAAACGCTGGCGGACGCTGTGCGCATGGCCGGGGGTTTCTCGCCTAACGCAGCTCGGCGCCGCGTGCAGGTGGAGCGCATTACGCCACCCGCTCAGCGCACGGCCGGTGGCCGAGACCGTTACCTGTTGGATGTCACCGCCGGATCTAACGATGGGGAGGCACCGCCCGTCGCACTCGAAGCCGGCGACGTGATCCGCGTCTTCCGGATCGACGATCGCGTGCGCGATCGCATTCGCGTGGATGGCAACGTGTGGCTTCCCGGCGATCAGGCCTTCCGTGCCGGCATGACCTTGAGCGAAGCCCTCAAGCGTGCAGGCGGGACAAAGTCGGACACCTACCTAGGCCGCGTGCTCATCTCCCGATTGCTGCCCGACTCCACTCGATCGCAGTTGAGCGCAATCCTGAGTGATACGACTGGCGCCGTAGCGCAGGATGTCACCTTGCAGGAAGACGATGAAGTTCGGGTCTTCTCCATTACAGAGTTCCGCCCCGAGCGTTACGTGGCGATCAGTGGTGCGGTACGACACGGCGGACAGTTTCCGTACCGCTCCGGCATGACGATTCGAGACTTGGTGTTGCTGGCGGGAGGACTGGAGCAAAGCGCCTATCTGGAGTCCGCGGAGGTGGCGCGCCTTCCCACGGATCGAACAAACGGCGTGACTGCAGTCACCACGCGCGTGCCGCTGGATTCAAGCTACCTCTTTGAGCGAAGTCCCGACGGCAGATACCTTGGCCCACCAGGCCTTCCCGCACCGTCCGGGCCGACGCCCGACGTCACGCTACATCCGTACGACAATGTGCTGATCCTGAATCAGCCCAACTGGCACCTGCAACGGTCCGTGACTCTCACCGGCGAGGTGAAGTTTCCCGGCACTTACACGCTCGTTCGCAAGAGCGAACGACTGACGGACTTACTGGCGCGTGCGGGCGGATTGACCACTGAGAGCTACTCGGCGGGCATCGCGTACTACCGGAGGCGAGACGTCATCCGTCGCATCGGCATCGACCTTCCCAAGGTGCTGAAGAGTCCCCAGTACCGAGACAATCTCCTGCTGGAGGACGGCGACTCCATTCATGTGCCGAGGTACAATCCAGTCGTCGCCGTCACCGGGTCCGTCAATGCCTCGGTGGCCGTGGCGTACCAGCCCGGTCGGAACATCGACTATTACGTGGCTCGCGCCGGCGGCGCGAGTCGGCTGGGCGATGCCAAGCGTGCCTTCGTGACGCAGCCTAACGGCTCCGTGGAAAGCCGCACACGCCGTCTGTTGCTGTTCACATACCTTCCGGAGCCCAAGCCGGGGAGCACGGTAGCCGTGCCGGCCAAGGATCCGAATGACCGGAAGGACTACGCGGCCATCGTCGGCTCGGTGGCCTCGGTGTTGGCGAGTCTGGTGGCGATTCTCGCCATCGCCAAGCGTTAGGTACGGCCAGCGCCTGACGTCGAGGAGCGCAGACGCGCCGTTCTGTCAGGCGCGCGCCACGATGTGCAACGATGTCGTGGCCAAGTCCTCGAGATCGTACGCGGCAAAGCTGGCGTGCGGTCGCTCGACGCCCTCAGCCAGTGCGGCGCGGGCTCGATCATCGATGCGGCGATGCACCTCGACCACCCGATAGCCTGTCTCCGCAAACGAGCGCACATGGTCACCACCGCGAATACGGTTGTGATAGGCTAGTCCGCTTCCGCCAATCCATCGCCAGGAACGCTCAGAGAAGCGTAGGTGATGCGCGGTCGTGATCCGCTGGTCACGGTCCGCGAAGTGATCGCCCGGACAAATCCGCGCGACGTGCAGGCCGCCAACACGCAGCACCCGCCGGCTCTCCACGAGGATGCGGCGGATGATCGCCGGCGGGATGTGCTCGAAGACATCGGAGTGCACCACCAGGTCAAACGATGCAGGCGCATGAGGCAGGGCCGTGGCATCGCTCGGTGCGAGGTATTCGATGTCCAGCGACCGAAGTGCCACCGATAGGTCGGCATGGCTTGGTGCATCGCTCGCCAGCTGCGCCACGGTCGAAGCGCGACGGGCATCCACGTCGTCGGCCGTCGTCACGATCTCGAGCGCGGCCGTGGCCGCGGCTCGCAGTGTTTCGCCGTCCAGCCAAGGGTTGAGGTCCAACGTGGTGACCCGTTCGGCACCTCGAAGTGCAGCCACAATCGCGAGAACCGGATGCCACCCCGTGCCGATCTCCAGAATGCGGGCGCCATAGGGCGAAATGCCGTTTCCCTCTGCCAAGGCCAGAACGCGTCCACGCTCCGGCCAATAGTCCGCCACGTCGATCGCCGCCAGACGGCCGCCACGCCGTTGCAGCCAGCGATAGAGCGTGGGTCCGCGGGGGACTCGCGAGAGCCCCTGTTTCAGGGCCGCCTCCAACTGCCACCGCACTACCGAGGACCCCCTCCAGTTGGCGTGCGGAGCAGCCTCCACGGCCGTCGGAGATCGGCGAGCGTCTCGCGCCCGAGTGTGGCGAGTTCGTCACCGCGATCGGCGCCCAGCCGTCGCTGGTTGCGCAACCCATCCACCGCCAAGGCAATGGCCGCGCCAACCACCGCGCCGAGTACCAACGAGAGTAGGAGCTTCAACAGTGTACTGCGAGAATCCGGATGTGCCGGCAGCTGTGGCTGCTCGAGCACGGTGATGACCGGCGTGTCGCGCACCTCTTCAATGCGAGCCTGCTCGAAGGCCTGCGACAGCGTCGTGTAGACCTCCTGGCGCGTGGAGACGTCGCGCAACAAGCGCTCATACTGGTTCATGAGCGTGGGTGCGTTTCGGTAGTCCCGGTTGCGTTCGAGGAACACCGTTGCACGGTCCTCTGCCTGCCGCAACTCCGTCTGTACCTCGCGCAGTCGTTGTTCCGTAAACCGGCGCTCGGCCGCCGCCTGCGATTGCCGTTGTTCCAGGTTGAACCGGTTGACTTCGCCCAACAGCGTATCCAAGACCGCCTTGGATAATTGGGCATCGCGGGAGGTCATCTGCAAGGAAATGACGCCCGTCTTTTGGGACACGGTGGCCACGAGGTCTGTTTGCAGCTGACGGATGGCTCGCTCTTCACGGATGGCCGGTGAGTCGCCCTCCACTCGCAAGGCGTCCATCAAGTTGGCTGGCGGAGCGTTTGGCACTGCATAGGTGGCACGGACCACCGGACGCATGATCGCGCGGGACTTGACCAGGTCCGAGTAGAACGAGGGCGACCGACCGGCATCGGCCACGGGGACCGCGATACCGAACTGCGCAGCGAGCCCGGACAGGGCCCCGCTCTGACCGCGCTGTTCGGCGATGAACGAGGCCTGCGACGTGTAGTGTCGAGGTTGAAGGAGTGTGACGGCTCCGGTGAGTAGCACCGTGAGGAGCGTGCAACCGGAAATCAGGCGCCGCCGGCGCAGGAGCGTCGCCAGCACGTCATAGAGCGGCGAAGGGTCGGGCTCTCGCGCCACGTGTGCGCCCGGCAACGGGGTGATTGTTTCGATGCCCTTCAATGACTGCATCACCGTGCAACCTCCTCCGCGGCCGGATGACCGACGACAGGGTGTTCGCGTGCGGCAGTGCCACGTGGCACACGTGGGTCTCCTCCCGCCAGTTGACACAAATGGCGAGCGAAGCGCGCGTAGATGTCATCAGCGCGGTACCGCTCCTCCAGCAGCGCGCGAGCGCGCCGACCCATGTCCTCACGGATTGATTGATGCTCCCACAGCCAGAGCAACTGCGCAGCGAGCGACCTTGCGTCGTGCGCCCGGTACAGTCGGCCGATGTTGTGCACCTCGATCATCTCCGCCAACTCGCCTTTCAGGGAGGAGACAATCGGCAAGCCGAACGCCATGTACTCGAATGGCTTGTTGGGGAGTGACTGCCGGGCGCGTTCGGCGTACGCCGCCAACCCAACGGACGAGCGACGCAACAAGGTCTCCGTAGCTCGCCGGTCCAGCCATCCGGTGAAGGTGATCGAGCGCAGGTCGCTGGCATGGCGGCGCAACGTTGAGTCCTTGTCTCCTTCGCCAGCCACAACAATGCGGATCCGATGCCCAGACGTTGCGTCAAGGAGGCGCGCTGCCTCCACGACGGTCTCCAGGTCGTAGGACGCTCCGAACATGCCAACAAACGTCACCACCAGGTCGTTTGGCGAAAGGCGCAACCGGCGGTCGAGGGCGACCTGGTCGGCTTCGTCCATGGGGTGCTCCTGGGCCGCCACGGGGAAGCCGATTGGGAACACGCCATCGTGTGAGCCGATCGGCTTGTGCGACAGGTTGCGTGCCCAACGCAGGTATTCGCTCGACACTGCCGTCAATGCGGACGCCGAACGAAAAATCCGCCGCGCTCGACGGAACTCACTGGTCAACGCAACCCGAGCCAGCGTACGCAGGCCGCGCGGCATCACCGCGACGTACACTTCGGGCCAGGGGTCGCGTACGTCGACGACGACCGGAACGCCCATCGCGCCGCCTACCGCGACGGCTTGTTCTGCCAGCTCCAACGACGGGACGCACGCGAGGATCACATCGGGTGCTGCAAGTGACCGCGCTGACGCCTTGAACGCCGACGCCATCGCTCGGTTGTGCCGAACACGACGAAGAGAAATGCTCTTTTCATACGGCGGCGCGTGCAACATGGTGATGCGATAGCCCGGCGCGACTTCAACCATGGTCGTTTGGTCAAACCGATTGCGTCGTTGCACGTGGTGAAACGTCGACGTGAACCAGTGCACCTCATGTCCGTCGGCAACCAGTTGGTCGGCCAGGAGTCCGCAGCGAAGTCGTCGACTCCCGGCATCGACGGTAGGCAGCGGTTCGTACGTCGCCACAATCCAGCACCGCATCAGCGCGCTCCCGCCACGGAAGGTTCCGCCGTCAATGGCGCCGGAACGGCCGGCGTTGGCGTTCGGTCGATGAAGCTTCGTAACCACTGCTCGATCGCCACCACACCGTACAGCTGAAGGGCCGTCTCTTCTGAACGCCCTTGCACCATGCTCGTGACCAGCCGTCGCAACGCGCGAGGATCGAACATGCCGCGTTGCTGCGTCGTGCTGCCAAGCAGCAGCTCCATCGCCTCTGGCGATGCGAGGAGTTGTACCTGACTGGGTCCGAAGCCGCGCTTCTTGCCGGCCCACACGTCCCGCGGCAGGATCTCGCGCGCCAGGCGGCGCAGCAACCACTTGTTGCGCCCTCGGCGCACAAGATACCTGTCCGCCGTCTGAAGACCGGCGGCGACCATGGGCCGATGCAGGAACGGCAACCGCACCTCCACCGAGTGCCGCATGCTCACCTTGTCCATGTTGACGAGGTTTTGTGCGCTCAGGTACGTATGCATGTCCAGGAGCATGAGTTGCTTCAGCAGCGAATGCTCACGCCAACGCTCCAGCATCGCGAGGACCGGTGCCACCGTGCGTGGCACTTGATCCGGTGAGAACCAGGCCTCGCATACGCGACGCTGCATCACCAAGGCCCATCCCACGGAGGACATGCTGAGGAGCGGGTGCGGCGTGGCGCCCGGCGTGACGCTGTCCGCCATGCGCCGCAGGGTGGGGCGACCGGTGGCCGCTGCTGCAAGCTGCAACAGCAGGCCCACGTGGAGCGCGCTGGCGACGGGACTGTACCTCGCCCACACATGGCGCCGATACCCCGCAAAGACCTCGTCGCCGCCATGACCCGTCAGCAGCACCTTTGTGCCTCGCTCGCGCGCCACCGCGCACACCCGATCGATCAATGCGTTGGATGGATTCGCAATGGGCTCCTCGACCGTCTCGATCATTGCTGCAATGCTCGGTATCGCCTCCCCTTCAGCACGAATCTTCACGAACGGCAGCCCGAACCTCGCCGCGGTGCGCTCAGCCACCTCACGCTCGATCCGCCCGGCGTCCGTGGCCCGTCCCTCCGTAGCCTCCAAGCCAACGTTGTAAGCCGCGAATGCGCTGGCATTGCCATCGTTCGACAACGCCGACGCAATGAGGGACGAGTCGACACCTGAGCTGAGGAACAACCCCATCGGTACATCGGAGATCGACTGCCTGGCGACGCTGCTGCGCAAGCCATGGTAGATCGCCGGAACGGGCAGCTCAAAGAGCTCGCGTTCATCCCAATACCGCTTCATGGTCACGCTGCCGTCAGGACGAACGCACAAAGCGTGGGCCGCCGGAAGCCGCATGATGCCCGCAAACGCCGTCTCGGGATCCAGGGAGTAGCCGAGCAGCAAGTGCTGCCGCAACGCGTTCACGTTCGATGCGCGTGGCGTTTCCGGATCGAGGAATAGCGCCTTGGTCTCTGACCCAAAAACCAGGCGACGTGCGTTCTGGTGGAAATAGAGTGGCTTGATGCCGAACGGATCACGTACGAGCCACAGTTCACTCGCCGCCGAGTCAAGCACGGCGAAGGCGAACATCCCCTCGAGCATGGGGAAACACGACGGCCCTTTTGCACAAAACATGTTCAACAGAACTTCTGTATCCGAATGCCCACGCCAACGCAGGGAAGGAAGGAGTGAGCGCAGCGATTCCGTGTTGTACAGCTCCCCGTTGTAAACCAACGTCACCCGACCGTCCGTCGAGTGCATCGGCTGGTTCCCCGCCTCGGACAAGTCGACGATCGACAGCCGCGTATGCGCCAGGCCAACGGGGCCCTCAGACCAGATGCCGGCAGAGTCAGGACCTCGGTGGTGGAGTGAGCGCGCCTGCGCACCCAAGATCGCACCGCTTGGTGTGAGGCCATCGAAGCGCATAACGCCGGCGATTCCGCACATGGTCAGCGCTCGCGCCTCGCGACGCCCCAGGCGCCCGCCAACAACACAAGGGTCGGAACCAGGAAGGAGTTGATCACCAGCCCCTTGTACGCCTCGGGGCCGCCGCGAAGCAGCGCCGGAAGACCGGCCACCATTGTCCACGGCGCGATGCACACGAACAGCTCCCGTGCCTTGCTACGCGCGCGCTCGTGCATCAGGGCGTTCTGCACCGCGGCCCAGATGAACGCCAGAACGCAGGCGCCGAGGATGACCCCGGCGACCCCAAAGTTCAAATACCACCCCGCATCGTGATGGATGGTGTACCCCTGCCCCTCGACGGATCCCACGTTCGTTGCGTAGTAAGCGTACACGTCAGGCGGCCGCGACGGCCACAGAATCCGCGGTATGACCGAGACCGCCAGATTCACCAAGCTTGCACCCCACATGTATGACAGTCTGTAGTGCAGCACACCGTACATAGAGAAGTGCGCGGCAAAGATTTCGTTGCTTTGAAGCGGGCCCAGCGCTGCCAATGCCACGTTGTCTGCCGAGATCGCGCTCAGAATCAGCTCAAACGGCACCGCGCGCAGAATCTCGATCATTGCAATTGCGACGACGGCGGATACCCCGAGGGCCACCAGACGCAATGTCTTCGGCCTTCTCGCATTGACCTGATAGAACAGCGCGGCCGCGAGCAGGCTGAACAGCAGCTCGTTCTTGTTGCCCAAGGCCACCGACATGGCGTACATCGCCCCGATAACCAAGGCGTAGCCGAGTAGCGCCGCACGATCATTCGTCTCGCCGCGGATGAACCGCGCGTCGTGGCCGGACCACCAGGCAGCGAAGCCAAGGGACGCAGGGACCAAAGCCATTCGCGTGAGAACAGCCCCGATGCTGAACAACGGGTCGTTCTCGTTGGCTCGTGTCAGCACATAGGCAGAGAGCCCGCCACTGGCGGCCTCCGCCAACTGGTCGCGCACCAGGGCGAAGGCGGCCAACCCGGCAATCGCACTCACCACAATGATGCGCCAATGCTTGATCGCGACCCGTGCCTCTCGCGCAGGATCCAGCCGCAAGGGTCGCATGGTAACCAGCAGCGTTAGGCAGACCGCCACAAGGAACACGCCATGCAGAACCAGCGCTGTGAAGTAGTCGCGATCCAGCGCGATATCGAAGAGGCGGTCGAACAAGTAGTAGTACGTGAACCCTAGCTTGCTGTTGTCCGATCCGGTCAGATCGGTGATGACGAACCACGCTCCTAGCAGCGAGAAGTAGTAGATGAGGGCGATCCCCAGCGGCAACGCAACGGAGCGAGTGCGCACCCACAGGACGCCAGCAAGCAGGGCCACAATTGCGGTTTCCACCGCGAGCAGGAGGTAGAAGTCTGACGCCGTCGCGGTCACGCGTGCTGCTCCTGCAATTGCGGACGGGCCACGCGGTGGTAGAGCGCGACGATCTGTTGCGTCAGGACTTCGTCTCGCAGCTCGTCCTCCACAATCGCCCGACCGTTCGATCGTTGACGCTGGCGAAGAATGCTGGTGGCTGCCTCACCGATCGCAACGGGATCCGAGGCCACAATCGTCGACGGACTCACCCGCGCCAGACGTTCCGCGGTGTCACCGACGGGCGTCGTCACGACAGGAAGATTACAGGCCATGGCCTCCTTCACGATGTTGGGCGAGCCCTCGAAGTCACTCGTCATCAACACGCAGTCAGCCGCATTCAGGTACAACGGAATTCGGTCGGGCGCCTGGTGGCCATCCAACACGGCGAGTCGAACGTCTGGAATGGAGCGACGCACGACCTCCGTCGCCGCCAGAGCAAGGTCAATGCGCTTTGGCTTGGGCCGCCGCCCGGCATTGAAGAGAATCACGGGCTCTTCCTGCGCCCAACCGAGCTCCAGTCGCGCCGCACCAATCGGTATCAACGGAAAGCGGTCGAGTCGTACCCCCACCGGAACCACGATGGCGTTTCGTCGCCTCGCCGCACCCATCAGCTGCGAACGCAGCTGCTCACTCACGCACACGATGCCGCTCGCCTTTCGCGCCGCTGCGTGGGACAGGGCGTGCCCCAAGTTGGTGCGTAGCCACCCGTCACCGAGGTTCCGCCACATGCTGTGGTATCGCGGGTTCAGGTCGGTGCCGCGAAACGTGATCACGACCGGTACGCGACTTGTTGTCGACACTGCGTACGCCGTCATGGAACCAAAGTGCGCGTGGACGATATCTGGTCGGAACTCCTCGATGCGCGCCGTCAGTCGGCGGCGTTCTGCCTTCAGCACAGACACCGACGTGCGCGAAGCCAGATGAAAACGATCGACCTCTACACCAGACTCGGCGATTGAGTCGATCTGCCGTCGAGCAAAAGAGAACACCGCTTGATCGTGCTCAGGACCTGGAATTACCATCAGCACACGAAGCCCTGCGCCCGCTGATATGGTCGCGCTCGTTAGGGTATCGCCGCCGACACCCTCTTCGTGCTCAATCCTCGTTGACTCAATCCGCATCAGCCCTCATCTCCTCTACAACGCACGGCGTTACCGGGGGGACCGCAGAGCCTGCCGCCGCCAATTTCGGGCTGACGTCAGAGACATCGCACGGATCCGTGTATGGCTGAGCTGCTGACAATCGCGCTCGGCCGGTTCTTGCTGATGCTCATCAGCTTGCTGAACGTGCGGTTGTACACGTCGTTCCTTTCGCACGATCAGGTGGGACGACTCGCCTTGCTCTCTGGTACTGCTACCATCCTGTCGCTTCTTATCGATCGCTCGGTGAGTGCGTACTGGTATCGCATGGTTCGCCCATGGGCGCGCGCGCGTGTTGGCGTGGCGCGCATGCGCCTCCTGCTCGTTTCTACGCTCGTGCTGGCGCTCCTGTTGTTCGTCATCACCAGCGTGATCGCGAGCACAATCGGCCTCGGGACCACGATCACGTGGACATGGCTGGTACTCATTTGCGGCGCGAGTGTTTTCTTCAACTCGGCGTACAACGCGCTGTTGGGCAGCATCAACGTGCTTGGACAACGTCGGAAGTTCGTCGCCCTCTCTATCTGCGGTGCGGCGACTGGACTGCTGATCGCCACGCAGCTTGCTCGCCGCACACCGCACGCCGAGTGGTGGATGCTCGGGACCATCGTCAGCCAGGGGTTGTTCTTTCCCGTCCTGATCGTCGTGGCGAACCGAAGCATGGCGACTATCGCCAAGTCGGAAATTCAGCCCGTGGCCGAGGAGCTGGATGTTGCGCAGGTCACACGGGGCTGGTGGCACTTCGCGGTCCCGGCGCTGGTTGCCGCAGTGCTCTACGCGGCGCAAATGCTCGGCTATCGGTTCGCGCTGAACTCCGTCGCTGGCGCGAGCCAGGTGGCGATGTTCACGGTCGGGTTCGGCGTGGGCGTCGCGATCATGAACGCATTTGACTACTTCGCCACGCAGTTCCTGTTGCCGCACTTCCTGGCGGGAATCGAATCGTTCGAGCGCGAGCGGATGGCCGTCGCCTGGAATCGTTATGCAACGGCCTTGATGCCGGCGACGATCCTGGTGGGGGCACTGGCGGCTAGCGGTGGTCCGCTGCTCATCCGTCTTCTGGCGGCGCCGTCTTTTGCGGCCGCCGGGTATCTGGTGGCGTGGGGCGTTGCCGCTGACGGGTTGCGCCTGCTGACCCAAGGCATGACCCTGGTCTCGCAAGCGCGGCTGGAGATGCGTCACGTCCTGCTCCCATCCGTCGCTGGCGTCGTGACATCGCTCGGCGGGGTGCTCTTGCTGTCTCGCAGCAACCCCCTCGACGGTACCGGACTGGCCTTGGCCACCGGTGGGGCAGTATGGCTCGTGCTGCAGTACCGCGCCTCGCGTGCGCTCCTGCCGATCGTGCTCCCCTGGCGGCAGATCACGGGTGCCGTTGTCGCCACCATACCGCTCGTCGCTGGGCTGCGATGGGCGATCGCGGTGAATGAAGCCGCCACACCGCTGTTCTCGTTGGCGGCGCTCGCGGTGGCCGCGGTGTACGTGCTAGCCGTGGGATACCTGTTGCTCGCCCCGTCATGGATGGCGATGGGCCGGCCGGCGGCCACCGTCACCACCGCCAGCTGAAACGTTGTGGTACCGCCAGCGGCCATGGCGGGAACTAGCGCGCGGCTCGCCATGCTTCGAACACGACAGCGTTCCAGATGAGATGCGACCAGTTTCTGTCGCCAGCCTGATGCTCCTGCCACACGGAGCGGAGCAACGCACCGTCTAGATGGCTCTCCTTGTCACTCGACATGGGAAAGAGCAGGTCCCCTGCCCAACCTCGTAGCGGGCCGCGCAGCCACGCGTCCAGCGGCACGCAGAAGCCCTGCTTGGGGCGATCGATCAGGTTGGACGGCAAGTGGCGGCGCAGGATCTGTCGAAGGATCCACTTCCCCTTTCCGTCCCGAATCCGATACGGCATAGGGACTCGCCATGCAGCTTCAACGACGCGATGATCCAGAAAGGGTGCACGCGATTCCAAGCCCACCGCCATGGTGGCGCGATCCACCTTCGCCAACAGGTCATCTGGCAGGTAGTGAAGCAGGTCGAGGAACATCATGCGCTCACTGTCGCCAAGCGCACGCGGCAGGCCGCGCCCTTCGTCGGGCGCCTGCCATCGCGCCGTGTCCGTGTCTCCCAACCGGTCGCCGCGGAATGCCGACGAAATGGCCCAGTGGTAGTCCTCGACCGTCCCCGCACCCAGCAGGCCGGCGAATTTTCTAGCCCTGTCGCCCAGCAAGCGGCGGGCACGTGACGGCGCTCCGCCAGCAGCAACGAGACGGCTGAACGTACGCCAGGCGCCGTCGGGAATGCGTCCAATCCCCGCTGACGCCGCGCGCCTGAGTGCCGGGGGCGTGCGTCGGATTCGATTCCACAGGTGGTAGCGATCATAGCCGCCGAACAACTCGTCGCCACCATCCCCGGAGAGGCTGACCGTTACCTCGCGCCGCGCGACCGACGCGACGAGCGCCGTCGGTATCTGCGAGGAGTCGGCAAAAGGCTCATCGTACTTTTGAGGGATCCCGGGTGCGTACTCCAGCAAGTCGCTCGGCGAGAGGTACACCTCGGAGTGGTCCGTTCCCAGATGGGACGCGACGGCGCGGGCCCACGGCGCCTCGTCATAGGTAGGGTCGGTGAAACCGATGGTGAAGGTGCGCACGCGCTGTGTGCTCTGGCGCTGCATCAGGGCCACCACCAAGGACGAGTCGATCCCACCGGAAAGGAATGCTCCTACCGGGACGTCGGCATACGTCTGGGAGGCCACAGCGGTCTGCAAGACGTGTTCGAGTTCAGACGTGAGGCATTCGGCATCGCTCCCGTCCATGAGGTCGTGAGACAGCAATTCCATCGGGTCCCAATAGCGGGTCTCGACACCGGCATCATTGACCGCGGGACTTTGAAAGCTGAGGATGGTCCCCGGCGTGACCTTGCGGATTCCCTCGAAGATGGACGCGGGGCTCGGAACGTAGCTCAAGGCCATGAAGGACTGGACTGCATCGCGATCGATGCGTCCCTCCCAGCGCGGATGCTCTCGCAAAGCCGTCAGCTCGGACCCAAAGAGGAGCGTGTCGCCCTGCCATCCAACGTAGAGGGGTTTCTCCCCCAACCGATCGCGCCCTAACGAGAGTGTATGTGTGGTGCGGTCCCAGTGGGCGAAGGCAAACATGCCGACGGCGCGTCGCGTGGCCTCCACCACGCCCCATTGGGCGATCGCCTCGAGAAGTGCCTCCGTATCGGAATGCCCGCGAAACGAGCGACTCTCCCCCCCCACTCCCGTGCGCAGCTCGCGATGATTGTAGATCTCGCCGTTCAGTACGAGCACATGTTGCCCGTTCTCGGACACCATGGGTTGCGCGCCAGCCGGCGAGAGATCCAGCACCGCCAAGCGGCGATGGGCAAGTCCCAACCCGGCCGCCGGGTCATACCACGCCCCTTCGCCGTCTGGGCCGCGGTGCGCCAGGACGCGTGCCATGCGGTGCAGCGTCTCCTCCGGCGCCCGCATGCCACCACCGACTCCCCAGAACCCCGCTATGCCGCACATGCGCCGACTCGCCGGAGTGGACTGGTGGCGATTGCCGCTTCGCAGCGCCTAACGTTCAGCGGCCACGCCATTCGTACGCACCCAGGTGCGGGCCGCCGGTCGCGCCGCCACGCGGGGCGTTGCTGGCCGCTCATCCAACGCCTCGAGAACGCGGCGCGCGATAAGCCCCTCCTCCAGTCCGGCCTGATGCCGCAGGTAGCCCTGGTCGCCGATGCGGCGTTGCACGCCGTCAGCCACACCAAAGCGGCGAAAGACGACGGGTCGTACCTCTTCCTCCAGTAGCAGCTCGGCGCAGGCGCTACCCAGTCCGCCGACGATCGAGTGCTCCTCCAGTGTGAACAGCGCTCCCGTCTCGCGAGCCGCCGTGGCAAGAGCATCTCGATCGAGCGGCTTCACCGTGTGCATGCTCAGGACGCGCGCATCGATATTGGCAACGGCCAGTTGATCGGCGGCCGCCATCGCCGTGGCCAACATGCCACCAGTCGCAACCAGCGTGACATCACTGCCCTTCCTCGCCACAATCGCCCGGCCGAGTGCGAAGTCGATGTCGGCGGTGTGAACGACAGGCTCACCGGCGCGACCGAGGCGCAGATAGCACGGGCCATCATGGGCCAGCATTGCGGACGTCGCGAGGCGGGCTTCGACCGGATCATTCGGGGCAATGACCATGAGCCCCGGCAAGGCACGCATCACCGCCAAGTCCTCGGTGGCATGATGCGATGCGCCCAGTGGTCCGTAGGCATAGCCGCCACCCACCGAGACCACTTTCACATTGGCGCGGTGGGCGCATACGTCATTCCGAATCTGCTCCAGGCATCGCAACGTCGGGAAATTCGCGATGGAATACGTCACCACGATCTTGCCGCTCATTGCGAGTCCCGCGGCCACTCCCGTCATGTGCTGTTCGGCGACACCGGCGTTCACGAATTGATGTGGGCGTTCGCGCGCGAAGTCTGTCACCACACCGAACCCCAGATCGCCAGTTACGAGCATGACGCGTTCGTCACGACGCGCACGTTCGGTGAGCGCGTTGATGAATGCAGTTCTCACGTGACCGCTCCTGCATCGAGCTCCGCAATTGCCGCTGCCAACTCGTCGCCCCGAGGACAGCGATAGTGCCAGAGTAGATCATCCTCCATAAAGCTCACCCCTTTCCCCTTCACGGTGTGTGCGATGATGCAGCTGGGCTTGCCCGGTTCGAAGGGGAGCCTCGCCAGCGCGTCGTCAATGAGGGTTACGTCGTGCCCGTCGATCTCCGCGGTGGACCAACCAAAAGCGCGCCATTTGTCCGCAAAGGGCTCCAAACGCGCCACGTCATCAACACGGCCGAGACTCTGAATCTTGTTGTAGTCGACGATCGTGACCAGGGAGTCGAGCCGATGGTGCGCCGCAAAGATGGCCGGCTCCCATGTTGAACCTTCGTCGCACTCGCCGTCGCTCAGCAGGCAGACCGTGCGGTAGTTCCGCCCGTCTCGCTGACCGGCCAAGGCCATGCCGGTGGCAATGGACAACCCGTGTCCCAGCGATCCCGTCGACACTTCCACGCCAGGAATCCCAGCCGTGGCATGCCCCGCGAATCGCGAACCGTTCTGGCAGAACGTGTCAAGCTGGCTCTCCTCAAAGAAGCCGCGGCGAGCCAGGACGGCGTACAGGGCCGCGCACGCATGACCCTTGCTCAGGACAAATCGATCACGGTCCGGCCAGTTCAGGTCGGTGGGCCTAACGCGTAGGAAGCGCGTGTAAAGGACCGCCAGAAGTTCGATCTCCGAGAAGTTGGAGCCGACGTGTGAGCTCCCCGCGCGACTGACCATGCGCAGCACGTCTCGCCGTAGGTCGCGGCAAAGCCCTTCCAGTGCCATGCGCCCGGACAAGTTCATCATATGGCTACTGCCCGATCAGCCGGTGGATATGGTCGCACCAACTCGCGACGCGCTCGCTCGCCCAGCCCCCACCCGACACAAGCGACGTTGTCCTCGGCCTGTTTGGGATGCTTGGCGCCGACGATCGCGGCTGCAACACCCGGCTGATCCAGCACCCAACGGATGGAGACCTGTGCCGGAGTCCGGCCAATCGCGCGAGCGACATCGGCCGCCTGACGGACGACACCAAAACTCGTGGGACGCGCCGCACGGTCAAAGTGCGGAAGCCGATGGCGACGATCGTCCTCGCCAAACTCCGCGTCCGGCGTGTATCGACCGCCCAACAAGCCCTGCGCCAAGGCCCCGTACGCCAGCACGGGCAGCTCCAACTCCCGACAGGCGGGGATCAGGGCTTCCTCCGCGGAGCGGTCGACCAGGTTGTACTGCGCCTGGACCGCGGCGATGCGCAGGCGTCCGAGCGCAGCGCGCAACAGGGGTACGGAGAAATTCGACGCGCCAATCAACCGGATCTTGCCTGCCTCCCGGCAACGTTGGAGCGCCTCCAAAGTGTCGTCGAGTGGCGTGGAGGGATCTGGCCGGTGCAGAAAATACAGCGGAATACAGTCGATGCCTAACCGGCGAAGACTCTCCTCTACGGCGTGGGTCACGTGTGAAGGAGACAAGTCCGCGAAGGTCGTCGCCCGCTGACCATCCACTCGGCGCCAATTCACGCCTCCCTTGGTAATGATCACAACGTCGCGTGCTCGTCGACCTAACACAGCTCCCAAGGCGCGTTCCGACGCACCAAGTCCGTAGACATCGGCCGTATCGAAGGTCGTCACGCCCAGGTCGAGCGAGCGTGCGACTGCTTCACGCACGTCCGCCACGTCCATGCGCCCCCAGTCCACTCCACCCAGGGGCTCGCATCCCATGATCAGCCGTGAGATGCGAACGTGCTCCGTGCCATCCGTCAGCGTCACGTATTCCACCCATCACCTCGTCAGAAGCTTGGCCAGCGTGCGAAACACCAGACGTACGTCGCCGCGTAGCGTGTGCGTGCGGACGTATTCAACTCGAAGGGCATTCTTGACCGGGCGTACACGCGTTTCGTATACGAGGTCCGGGTCCTCATTGCCTAACACGTCACCCAATCGGATGAACTCCAGCGATGCAGTGTCCGTGATCCCCGGTCGGACACTGAGAATCGCCCGCTCCTCGTCGGTATACAGCGCCGTGTATCGCGGCAGTTCCGGTCGCGGTCCCACGATGCTCATTTCGCCGCGAACGACATTCAGCAGCTGCGGCAACTCATCCAGCTTGTGACGCCGCAAGAAGTGCCCGATGCGCGTCACTCGTGGATCGTCCTTCGCTGTTGATCCGCCACCTTGCCGCTCTGCCTCCACGACCATTGTCCTGAACTTGAGGATGTGGAACGGACGACCGCCGAGTCCCGTTCGGACGCCGCGATAGAGGACCGGCAGGCCGGAGTCCCACCACACGACCAGTGCGATGAGCACCAGCAACGGCGAGAGAAGCACGAGCCCAACACTCGCGGCGATGACGTCCAACGTTCGTTTCATGCCTTTGTTAGGCGTATGCGAATGGCGACGCGTCAACTTCCTTGCGCCAGAGACAACCACCTCGCCCGTCGTGCTCCAGCGGTGGTGCCAAACCACGCCCCGTCAGGAATTCGTCCACCGCGCGACGGGCGCCGAAGCAGGTGCCGTAGTCATCCACAATGATCACGCCGCCTGCGCTGACCTGATCGTACAGGCCACCAAGACATGTCTTCACCGATTCATACCAGTCTGCATCGATCCTCAGCAATGCGATCTGACCAAGTGCCGCGTGCGTCGCCGGGACCGTCGCGTCAAACCAACCCTTGACCATGGTCACATCGTCACGCGAGAAGCGCATCTCCGAAAAGAGATAGGAGTCAACGTCACTGTACGTCCCGAGACACGAGCCCTTCGGCAGGGGTCTGATGTGATCGCCGGTCGCGCCATTTTGGATATCGGCCTCCGTCGGGTCCGGGAGCCCTTCATATGAGTCGAAGAGCCACAAGTGCCGGTGAGGTCCGCTCAGGTCGGCGGCGGCACGGATGAGCGCAGCGCAACCGCCGCGTGCAACACCAAGCTCAACGAGACTTCCCGGAACTCGACGCTGTTGGATCGATCGCACTGCGTCGAACGTCGCTTCCAGGCCGGAAGCTCCAACCAGCGAACGACGCATCGCGGTGCGAACCAGATGTGCTCGCTGCGCTCCTTGCATGTCTCCCGCGAGTCGCGCGGCGACCTCGTGGTGCCGATACGCCTCGCGTTGACTGAACCTCCATGTCGCCAACGCCGCGTCCATCGTCACTTGGTACGCCTGGGTTGGGAGCGTGCGCTGCATGACGCGAGCGATCCGGCGTCCGACATCCTTTATGACGGATCGTCGCACTATGCTTGTGTCCGGCTGGATAGTTGTGCCCACGTTGTCTGTCTCCTTCAGTCCGCTTTGGGGTCGCGCAGCCGTGTCTGCCACACGATGAATACGTGGACACGCGAGTACTGTCTGTGACCTGTAACGACAAAGCCGGCTCAAGTACACCTGCAGATACAGCTGTGGTCGTTAGGCCTTCACCGTCAGGGTGCCGCGCGATGTCGCGCGTCTGGCAGCAATGAATGGCGATCGCATCGCGGACACCGTGACAGCCGACACAGCAGCCCCTTGTACACGCCAGTAGGCATGGGCTTGCGCGACGCCTCGATCGGTTATCCGCGACGACGTCGCAATGCCTTCGTTACCCTAACGAAGGCGAACGACGTGGGTTCCGTGGTGAATGGGTGGACAATGCATCGCAGGCGAGAGACGTCGTGAATCAGATTCGACTTCGCAACCGGCACCACCTGGTAATCGACGCTGTCCTCCTCGGCGTCGCGACCATGTTCTCCTTCACGCTGCGGTTCGAGGGACTCGACTGGCTGGTGGTCTACGGGACCAGCGCGTTCGTGTACGTGGCGACCTCGCTCATCGCGCGACTGCTGGTGTTCTATCGCCTCGGCATGTATCGGCGACTCTGGTATCTGGCGAGCGTCGCGGAGATGGAGCGCGTGCTACTCGCCGGGCTGGTAGCCGGCGGCGTGTCCTTCGCGCTCGGCGCGTTCGTTCTCCCCGCACTTCGACTCGCGGAAACGCGGATTCCGCTGAGCGTGTTAGCCATGGACGTTCTCTTCACGCTCGGCGTGGCAGGGCTTCCACGGTTCTTCGCGCGGCTTGCATCGTGGCATATACAGCTCAAACGTTCCGGCGATGGTTCACGCGTCATCATTGCTGGTGCGGGCGAGGCCGGACAGATGGTTGCACGTGAGTTGCTGGGACGACCTCAGTTGAGCTTGACGCCCATTGGCTTTGTCGATGACGATCGGTCGAAGCACGGGCATCGGCTCATGGAGCTTCCCGTTCTCGGGTCCCTACAGGACTTGCCGCAACTCCTGAAGGATCACGCCGCGACTGAAGTCATCATCGCCATGCCGTCGGCACCAGGCACTGCGGTGCGCCGTGTGGTGCGCGCGGCCTTGGAGGCCGGCGTCCATGCGAGGACAGTCCCGGGGCTGTATGACATCCTGTCCGGACAGGTCGAGATCTCGCAGTTCCGCGAAGTGCAGATCCATGATCTACTGCGTCGCGCACCCATCGAGACCGACCTCGACGCCGTGGGCACGCTGGTCACTGGACGCACCGTCATGGTGACCGGCGCTGGCGGCTCGATCGGGAGTGAACTCTGCCGTCAGTTAGCACAGCTGTACCCGCGCAAGCTGATCCTATTGGGACACGGCGAGAATCCAATCTTCGAGGTGCTTCACGAACTTCGCCGATCCCACCCTTCCCTGCGACTCACCCCCATCATCGCCGACGTTCGCAACCGCGCACGAATCGACAAGATCTTTGCCGAGCTGCGGCCACAGGTCGTCTTTCACGCGGCTGCGCATAAGCACGTGCCCTTGATGGAACAGAACGTGGTAGAGGCGCTCTCCAACAATGTCATCGGGACGCGGAACGTCGTGGATGCCGCCTCGCGGAGTGGCGTGCGCCACTTTGTACTGATCTCCACCGACAAAGCCATCCGTCCCACGAGCGTGATGGGAGCCAGCAAGCGCGTCGCCGAAGAATTGGTGCAGCTGGAGGCTCAGGCAACGGGGCTTGCCTTCGTGTCCGTCCGATTCGGCAATGTGCTAGGCAGCCGTGGAAGCGTGGTGCCAACCTTTCTGGAGCAAATCCGGGCGGGCGGACCGGTCACGGTGACTCACCCCGACATGTGCCGGTTCTTCATGACGATCCCCGAAGCCGTGCAGCTTGTGTTGCAGGCAGGGACACTCGGCCGCGGCGGCGAGGTGTTCGTGCTGGACATGGGAGAACCCGTGAAGATTGTTGATCTCGCGCGAGATCTCATTCGGCTCTCCGGTCTCAAGGAGGGGGAGGACATCGAGGTTGCGTTCACCGGACGCCGCCCTGGCGAGAAGTTGTTTGAGGAAATCTTCTCTTCGAGCGAGCAGGTCGATCGAACGGAACATCCCAAGGTGCTGATCGCGCGAAACGTGGACTTGGTGGACGACATCTGGCTGCGCATCGAGCGACTGGTACGCGCCACGGAGAGCGGCGCCACCGACGCCCACCTGCTGACCCTGTTGCGCACACTGGTCCCGGAGTTCCAACCGGATCAGCCGGCTGCGTGGGCCACGATGCGCCAGGAGCAGGCGGCTATCGAAGTAGCCGACCGGCGGGCGACGCGCCGCGCCGACGTCCGCCACCACGAAACGTACGTCGGAACCGCGGACGGCGTACGTCCGCCGGCGCCGCCAACGCAGGCTTCAGCCTAACGGCGTCCGATCGTCGGTCCGCACATCACTTGCGCCGGACACTGCAGGCATGGCATGGTGTGGTCAGCTCAACCACACCATGGTCACGTCCTCCCCGCCTACCGACAAAGAATACGTCATCCTCGTAAACACGAAGGATGAGCAGGTCGGCATCGAGGAAAAGCTGCGGGCGCACCAGCGAGGCGTGCTGCATCGCGCGTTTTCGGTGTTCGTCGTGAACTCCAACGGATCGATACTCCTCCAGCGCCGAGCGGCCACCAAGTATCACTCGGCGGGCCTTTGGACCAACACCGCATGCGGCCACCCGCGTCCCGGCGAGGAAATCGCCGCCGCGGCCGCAAGGCGCCTTCGGGAAGAGATGGGTGTCGCGTGCGACCTTCGCGAGGTCAGCGCGTTCACGTATCGCACCGCGGTCAGCCAGGAACTCACCGAGCACGAGTTCGATCACGTCCTCATTGGCGAATGGAGTGGGTCGCCTGCGCCAAATCCTGACGAAGTCGAGGACTGGCGATGGCGCGCACCATCGGACATCGAGCGGGACTTAGCCACCGATTCCAGCCAATACACGGCGTGGTTTCCGCGCGCCTGGAAGGTCGCATCGGTGGCACGGCCCTAACAGCAGGTCGATCAGCCTACTCGCGCAGGCGCATCCGGAAGCCGATCTTCCCTGCGACCCCGACCTGCCGACCCCCCATGTGCTCCCTTCGTAGACTGATTGCGCTCACGGCGCTGTGCCCCACCCTCGCAGTCGCCCAACTCCCGTCCATAGGCGAGTTCACGCGCGGCTTGGAGGCGAAGGATGGGTTTATCTCCCTCTACTATCAGCCCAGCACGGCGCGCCTCTACTTCCAGCTCGAACACTTCGGCCGCGAATTTCTCTATCTCCGTACCCTGGCCACCGGACTGGGTATTCCAGCGGCAGGCGTAGGCACCATCGGAGGCGATATCGACCGCGGCGTGGCAGCGAACGAGGCCATCGCGCACTTCGCGCGGCAGGGAACCAAGGTGTTCCTGGTGGCGCGCAATACGCGCTTTCGCGCGGTGTCACCCAACGCGGCGCTGACGCGTTCGGTGGAGGACGCGTTCTCGACCAGCACACTGGCATCGCTCGAAATCGTTGCGCAGGACCCGGGCGGCGCTGTGCTCGTGGATGCCACACCGTTGGCCCTGACGGATGTGGCCGACGTCCGTGCCCAGCTGCGAGCCAGCGACGAAGGGGCCTTCCAGCTGGATCCCAACCGCAGCGCCGTCTACCTGGAGCACACACGCGTCTTCCCCAACAACACCGAAGTCGAAGCGTCGCTCACCTTCACGATCGATGCCCCGACAGATCGTATGAACGCGCACGCGGTGGACGGCCGGGCCATCACAGTCCGAGAGCATCAGTCCTTCGTTGCCCTCCCCGACGATGGATACGCACCGAGGCTGTTTGACCCGCGCGTCGGGTTCAATCCGACGGAATTCTATGATTTCGGCAAGCTCTACGACGAACGGTATATCACGCGATTCGCGTCGCGTCATCGACTCATCAAGAAGGACCCGGCAGCGGCGATGAGCGAGCCGGTGAAGCCGATCGTCTACTACCTGGACCGGGCAGTCCCCGAACCGTATCGCGCCGCGTTCAAGACAGGCGCCGCCTGGTGGAACAAGGCATTTGAGGCGGCCGGTTTCATCAACGCATTTCGTGTCGAGGACATGCCGGACGACATGGACCCCATGGACGCGCGATTCAACGTGATCGTTTGGATTCATCGGACCCAGCCGGCGTCGTCCTACGGCAATTCGTTTGTCGACCCCCGCACCGGCGAGATCATCCGCGGCTTTGCCCGGATGGATTCGCACCGCTCGGTCGTCGACTACAACATTCTTGCCGGAGCCACCGGAGCAGATGCATCGGGCGGGGCCGGCGGCGGTGACGCCGCCGACGCCCTCGCCGCGATGGATGACGAAACAGCCACGTGGATCGCCACGTTGGACTCTGCCCGTGCCGACAGCTTCACGATGGCGCGCCGACGCCAACACATCGCGCATGAGCTCGGGCACACCCTGGGACTCGCGCACAACTTCGCAGGACACATCAATGGGCGCGCATCGGCGATGGATTACCCGGCGCCTCTGATCAGGCTCACCAACGGACGTATCGACGTGTCTGACGCGTACCGTGTAGGCATCGGCGCCTATGATTCCCTGGCCATCCAGTGGGGATACTCTCAATTCGCCTCAGGCGACGAGAGCGCGGGGCTCGCGCGCATCACCACGGACATGATGCGCAAAGGCATCCTGTTCATGACCAATCCCGACGAGCAGATCCAGAACTCGCACCCGGACATCACGACGTGGGTGAATGGACCGTATGCCGTCGCCGAGCTTCCACGAGTCATGGAAGTGAGAAGGGCCCTGCTGGCGCAATTCGATGAACGCGCCATACGCCCTGGCGATCCCATGTGGCTGCTCAATTATCGGTTCAATCCCGTGTACCTGCACCACCGCTACTCCCTTGGCGCGACGGCCAAGGCAATCGGCGGAATGGAGTATCGATACGGGGTGCGCGGCGACACGATGCCCGTGACGCAAATCGTCCCGGCGGCGCGCCAACGGAAAGCACTGGAGTTGCTGCTGGACGCCATGCAGCCCGACGAGCTGGCCATTCCCGAACGCGTGTTGCGGCTGATGGCACCGCGACCGTATGGCTACACGGAGGATGAGCCGCGGGCATTCGACTCCAAGGCCGCGCCCGCGTTCGACCAACTCGGTATTGCCAGCATGCTCGCTCGCAGCGTGACACGCGACATCCTCGTGCCGCAGCGGGTGGCACGGGTTGCCGCATTTGCCCAGCGCGACAGTACCCTGCCCACGCCCGTTGACGTCATCGATCGCATGATTGCTCGGACATGGGGCGCCACGCCTCCCACCCGGAACACCGCACTCAAGCGCGTGGCCGAGCGCGCCGTGCTTGACGAGTTGCTCACTCTCGCGGGAAACACAGATGCCACCGTGGACGCGCGAGCGGCGGCGGAGTGGGGCCTTCGGAGGATTTCCACACTGCTCGCGAACGCACCGGCCGCAAGCCGCGAGGCCGCCGCCCATCGAGCCCTCGCCAGTGCCGATATCGATCGCTTCCTCCAGCGCCGCGATCCCGGCACGCCTCGCAGCCGACCCGTGGCTTCGCCGCCAGGTCAACCGATCGGCCAGAGGACTCGCCCTAACCGGGACGCGCAACGCCCCTGAGCGTAGGACGCATCTCGCCTGATCTCGCCGGGAGGACCCTCCATGCTTATCGAATCGTCTGTCCCCGAACAGGCAACAGGTGGAGCAATGTCTGAGTTGCCCCGCCAAATGCGCGTTGTTCCTGACGTCGCGCGAGATTCCCCGTTCCCCGCCTATGAAGGAAATCACTCTATCCGCGGACGCCGCCTCGAGCGTCAGCGCACACCACTCCTTGTCACGTCTGCCATTGCTACAGCGCTCGCGATGCTTCGACTTTGGAGTCAGGATGCACCCCTGTGGTATTTCTGGGTCGTGCTGGCGCTCTGCCTTGTCTCCGTGGCCGCCGTGTCCTGGGCCCAGTCAGTCCGTGCGCGAACGGCCACGCGCGTGAGCGTATGTGCGGGCAACCTGCATGTGCAGGTTCGCGGAGTCACGGATGTGATTCCGTTGCGACTTGTACGGTTGGTAGAGGTTGGCTGTCCCGCGGAAGGGGATTGTCGGCTCACCGTCTCCCTCATGGACGCGGGCGACTTGTCGTCACGACAGACGCCAATCTCGTTCGTCCCTCGAGGACCTCGCGGCGATCGCTCCGCTGCGCAATCAGTCGCGACCTTGTTGCGACGCGCGGTCGCAGAGGCGAAGCGTGAGGCGTCGCTCTCGCCCGTCAGCTCGCACTCGCCAGTTCAATCGCGCGTCGTTCATTGACGCCTGCAAGGAGCACGCCCCCAACGACGAAGAACAAGATGAGCACGGCGACACCTGCACGCTGCGATCCGAAAGCCGCCGTCATCACGCCGAGGAGGAAGGGGCCGAGGAAGGAGGTGGCCTTGCCGGAAAAATTGAAGAAACCGAAGAACTCCGATTGGTTCTTTTCCGGTACCATGCGGGACATGAGGGAACGACTGGCCGACTGATTCGGGCCGACAAAGAGTCCGATCAGGATGCCCGCCACCCAGAACCAGGTGCGGTTTGGCGCCCACACAGCCATGGCCGTTGCAGCTGTCAAGGCGGCCAGCGTTGCCATGATCGTCGTCTTGCCACCCAGCTTGTCGTCCAGGTGCCCGAACACCACGGCGCCAACGCCCGACGCCACATTCAATGCCACCCCAAAAACGATGACCTCGGCAAGCGTCATACCGAATGTGCCTTGGGCGTAGATGCCGCCGAAGGCAAAGATCGTCACCAATCCATCGTTGTAGATCAGGCGAGCCAACAGGTACTTGCCGACCTCGCGATATCTCCGGATCTCTCGAAAGGTCGCCGCCAACTCGGCAAAGGCCTCGCGTGCGTTGAAGCGTACCTTCCCTGCACGTTGCTCCGGAACGAACAGGAAGAGCGGAATGGCAAAGACGGCGAACCAGACCGCAACCAGCAAGTTCGTTGCGCGCACATTGAAGCCGTTCACCTTCGACAAACCGAACCAGGGGATCTCCGGCTGGACGAAGCCAATGAGCGCGATCCCCATGCAGATCAGACCGCCTGCGTAGCCTAGTCCCCACCCGTATCCGGAGACGCGGCCCAGACGTGCCGGCGATGCGATGGTCGGCAGGAACGCGTTATAGAACACGTATCCGGTCTCGAAATTGAAGTCCGCGATGACATACAGCGTGAGCGCAACCAATGCCGCATTGGGATCGATGGGTGAAACAAACGCCAAAGCCGCTGTCGCCACGACGCAGAGCATCACGGTCACCGATAGGAACAGCTTGCGTGCCCCGGCTCGGTCGGCGGCCGCCCCCACGATCGGCGACAAGACCGAGGTGATGATGGCGCTGAGGGACACGGCGCGAGACCACCACAACGTCCCCGTCGCCTCGTCAGGCGCCATCGCCTTCGCGAAGTAGGTCGAATAGATGAATGTCACCACCAGCGTGGTGAACCCCGAGTTGGCCCAGTCGAAGAGCGCCCAGGACCAGATCACGCGTGGAACATCGCGGGCAGCCTTGGGGACAGCGGCCGGTTCGGTCATTCAGCGCCTCGCGCCATGGTCGAATGGAAGAGAGAGTCGAGCCGTACGCCAAGCTCACGCTGCCGGACGCGCAGGGACTGCACGAGATCGCGACGCGACCGCAGCAGAAAGAACCGCCGGGCGTCGTCCCACGCATCGCGCCATCGTTGGCGGGCTTGCAGGCCAGCAATGCCTAACAATGGGATCAGTGCCAGCGCGAGGAGTGACGCCCACACGCCGAATACGACCCCCACCAAGAGCGCCAGGAGTAGCACCCAAACCGAGTACACCACCAGTCCAACGAGTAGCTTCCAGGTCGAACGCAGGTCGACTTCGAGCGGAATGCGTCGCACCACCTGCCCGGTGACATGAAACGGCACCCAGAAGCAGATCGCCCCGGTCACGGCAGCCAGCAGCTCCAACGGTGCCAGCACGTGCAGGCGACGCACCGCCCACGACACGCCGCGCGACAACCCAACGTCCGCGATCAGGTCCGCGGGACGGACGCCGAAGCGTGCCAACCGACGCCGATAGGCCTCGACATCCCGCGCCAGGGCGCTACCTGCCGCATCGCCCGACGCCCGTACCTGAGCGAGTATCCCGGTCGTCACGCGCAACCGATCCACTCGTTCGGCGCCTGTCGGCGGAGTACCGCATTCTGCTTCCCAGACTCGGACGGCGCACTCGATCAAGGGGCCATCTTCCCACGCCTCGAGGTTCACGGTCACTGAACGAAGCGCCGCGGCGATGCGGTCCGTCAGCTCACGCACCGCGACCCCGTCTTCTGCATCGCGAGGTGCGAGGTCATCCCACGCGACAGGTTCCCCACGGTAAGCGAGTGCCTCCGATCGAAATACGTCCTTCTCACGAAGCACCAAGCCCACCGGAATGATCGGAAATGCCCGTCCGATGCGCGCGGCCGCACCTAACGCGATGCGCGCCGCCCCGGTCTTGAGCGGCGCCAATGCCGGTTCGTTGTGGCTGATGCCTTCGGGAAAGATGCCAACCGCGCCACCTGCTTCCAACACGGCGTACACGGCTCGGAAGGCGTCCTGGTTGCGGCTCATCTGCGAGCCTTCATCGTGTCGACGGTACACGGGTATCGAACCGGCAGCCTTGACCGCCCATCCGATCTTTGCGTCATCGAAGAGTGGGGCCTTGGCCAGGAAGCGGACCGGCCGTCGCGCGGCGGCGACCACGAGCGTCGGATCTAGCAGCGAGTTCGGGTGGTTCGCCACAAGGAGCACTGGACCCGACGATGGCACACGATCGCCCGCATACCGAATGCGATAATAGATGAACGCGGCCGAGCGTGCGACCGGCGAAAAGATCGGAAGGAGCCACACGACTAGCCGCTCGTGCTGACCTCGCGCACCCTGGCCTCCGCAAACACGGGGGCCATGAGGCCGCGTTCCGACCGCCCATGCGGGTCCTGTGAGTGGCGGATGTCATTCACCATCTCCAGCGCAGTCTGCGTGCACGGCGCCATTTGCACTGGCGAGGTGCCAAGCGGTGTGACGCGGTCTCCCCACTTCAGCAGCAACGCGCTGTACGTCAGACCGCCACCAAAACCGGGCATAAGGAGGTACGAGCCAGGTTTCACACGACCTTCCTTCAAGGCCTCCACGAGGCTCACCGGCACGGTGGCGGCACTCATGTTCCCATACTTTTGCACCGTCACCATCACGCGTTCCATCGGAATGCCAGCGTACTTCGCGACGGCCTCTATGATGCGAAGGTTGGCTTGATGCGGCACCACGAGGTCCACGTCGTTCGGGCTGATGCCGTGCTCGCGCAGCACGCGTTCCGACGCCTCACTCATTGCCTTCACGGCGCGCTTGAAGATCGCCTGCCCGTCAAAATCCCATAGGGTGTCGCCGAACGTCACGTCGCGTCCGGCGTAGCTGCAACCGATGCCCCGCACACGTAGCGTTTCGCGCCCCTCGGCATCACAGCCCAACACGCTCCCCAGTACCCCTTCCTTATGGTCGCTGGCCTGGACCACCACGGCCGCGGCACCGTCACCAAACAGCACGGCCACGTTTCGATTGGTCCAGTCCATGTACCGGCTGATCAGCTCGACGCCGATCACCACGGCGTTCGTCACCACACCACTCTGGATCATGGCGGTCGCCGTGGACAACCCGTACAGGAACGACGTACACGCGGTGTTGATGTCCATTGCCGCGGCTCGCGTGGCGCCTAACGCGATCTGCACTCCCGAGGCGCTGTTGGGCACCGCCTCCTCGTTGCTGCACCCACCATACACGATCAGCTCCACATCGGCGGCGTCGAGACCAGCACAGGCGAGGGCGCGCGACGACGCCAGCGTGGCCATTTCGATCGCCGAGACGTGTGACACGCGCCGCTCCTTCATGCCGGTACGCGAGTAGATCCACTCGTCCGACGTCTCCAAAAAAGTCGAGAGGTCGTCGTTGGTGAGGACGGCCGGGGGCATGCCGTCACCCCATCCCGTAATGGCGGCGTATTTCATGTGAAGGATGTACCGCCCAAACCTCGATCCGTCCAGCGCGTCACAAGACGTTCTCGGCTCGAAACGCGCCAGTGCGGACGGCGGAAGAAACCTCCGCTCGCGTGCCTACAGGATATATCGCCTCAGGTCCTCGTCTTCGAGGATCGACTTGAGCCGCTCCTGCACGAGCGCCGCGTTCACCGTGACGTCGGCGACCGTCTTGTCGGGGAGTGAGTAGAGCACGTCCTCCAGCAGCGTCGTCATGACGGTGTGCAGCCGGCGCGCCCCGATGTTCTCCATGCGCTGGTTGGCCATGGCGGCCAGACGCGCCACTTCGGCCACACCGTCTGCCGTGAACACCAGACGGGCCCCATCAGCTTCAACAAGCGCCGTGTACTGCTTGGTGAGGGCATTCTCTGGCTCCGTCATGATGCGCACGAAGTCGGCCTCGGTGAGCGACTTGAGCTCTACGCGGATTGGAAAGCGGCCCTGCAACTCCGGTATCAAGTCGCTGGGCTTGGATACATGAAACGCGCCCGCCGCGATGAACAGCACGTGATCCGTCTTCACCATACCGTACTTCGTCTGCACGTTGGACCCTTCAACGATCGGTAAGAGGTCGCGTTGCACACCTTCGCGCGAAACGTCGGGTCCTCCCGATTCGCCGCGCCCTTTCGCGATCTTGTCGATTTCATCGAGAAAGATGATGCCCAGCTTCTCGACGCGATCCAACGCATCCGCGGTCACGTCTTCCTGGTCCACGAGCTTCTCGTACTCCTGCTCCAGCAGAATGCGCCGTGCCTCGGAGACTTTCACGGTTCGCTTCTTGTTGCGGCGCGGCAGCATGTCCTTCAGCATGTCGGAGATGTTGCCCATGCCTTCCGGCGCGCCCTGCGGCGTCATCACTTCGAACATGGCCGGCATCGGTTGAGCCACCTCGACCTCGACCTCGCGCTGTTCGAGCTGGCCGTCCTTGAGCAACTGGCGAAGCTTGTCGCGTGTGCGCTGGTGCCGGTCGCGCGCCGCGTCGTCCTCCCGTTTCACATCGCCGGACGGTGACACGATGAAGAGCGACGGTCCTCCTCCGGTTGCATCCTTCGGCCCTTCTTCCTTCGGTCGCTCGCTGGGCTTCTCCGCCGGCACCGGGAGCAGCAAGTCGAGCAGTCGCTCGTCCACCCGCTCCAGCGCCAAGTCCTCGACTTCGCCTTCGCGCTCGGTGCGCACCATGTCGATCGCGCTCTCCACGAGGTCGCGAACCATCGATTCCACGTCGCGCCCAACATAGCCGACTTCCGTGAACTTCGAGGCCTCCACCTTGATGAACGGCGCACCCGCCAGCTTCGCCAGCCGTCGCGCAATCTCCGTCTTCCCAACCCCCGTGGGGCCAATCAGGATGATGTTGTTCGGCGAGATTTCATCGCGGATCGCTTCCGGTGCACGCTGTCGCCGCCAGCGATTCCGCAACGCAATGGCCACAGACTTCTTGGCTTCACTCTGCCCGACGATATAGCGATCCAACTCCGCCACGATCTGGCGCGGTGTCAGGTCAGCGAGACGAGCCAAGGCCTGCTCGGTACGAGGGGACGGCATGTCAGCGGCGTGAGAAGGAAGTGGACAGTATGCAGACGGCCGGACGGGCGAACTGCGGGTGTGAAGGCGCGCGACGGGCGCGTGATTGGGAGTGGCGGATGAACTTAGTGCGTCAGCGCGAGAGCATTGGAGGTGAGACGGCCGCGGTGCGCGCTGTCCCATCCCCCCTTCCCCGCTCCCTCCGTCTTACGCCGTCGGCTCGAGAATCGTGATGTTCGTGTTCGTGTAGACGCAGATCTCGCCGGCAATCGTTAGGGCGCGTCGGACGATTTCCCCGGGTGGCAAGTCGGTCGACGCCACCAGGGCACGCGCCGCAGCCAGGGCGTAGCTTCCGCCAGAACCGATGGCGAGGATCCCGTCGTCAGGCTCAATGATCTCGCCGGTTCCGGACAGGACGAATCCGTGGTCCCGGTCGCACACGATCAACAGGGCCTCCAGCCGCCGCAGCACCCGGTCACTCCGCCACTCCTTCGCCAGCTCCACCGCCGCCTTGGGGAGATTGTTCGGGAAGCGTTCCAGCTTCTCCTCGAACTTCTCGAACAGTGTGAACGCGTCGGCGGCTGCGCCGGCAAACCCGGCCAGCAACCGGCCCCCGGAGAGCGCTCGCACCTTCTGGGCGTTGGACTTCATTACCGTGTCGCCGACGGTCACCTGCCCGTCCCCACCAAGGGCGACCTTTCCGTTCCGCCGCACCGCCAGAATGGTGGTGGCGCGGACGACTTGATCTGCTCGCATGGATTGAAGCTAATCGGCCGCGGACGGCCCAGCCCCTAGCGGGGCAGTCCACCCCTGGAGCTGGACCGATCCCGGGCGGTGGCGGAGGCCGCCGACCCGAATGTCGGATGCTCCCTGGTCTTCGTGATCGGCCGCTCGAGATCGTGTAAGGTAGGAGTCATGGCGCCGTCCACCTCTCGCTCTAAAGCCGGCTGCGAACGAAGGCGTCGAACGACCCGATACGAGATAACCCCAAATGAGGCAACGACGATGGCCAGCAGCGCTTGAGTCAGCGATTGCGACACGGACGTCCTCTGTTGAGAGACAGACCACCGATCAGCGCCAACGAAGATAATGAGTGACATGTCCACGTTATAGCCCTGCTCGCTAAACTCGTCGACGATGTCTTCGCGCCTCAGGCTCGGGGGTGCGCCTTTCGATAGACCTGCTTCAGTCGGTCGACGCTGGTGTGCGTGTAGATCTGCGTAGTGGAAATGGACGCGTGGCCAAGGAGCTCCTGAACCGACCGCAGGTCCGCTCCGCCATCCAGCAGGTGCGTGGCGAAGGTGTGACGGAGCGAGTGCGTGGACAGGCCTGCGTCCTCATCCACCTGCGACAGAAAGCGGGTGACCATGTCCTGGATCGTCCGTCGGCTGAGACGCTTGCCGCGGTCACTCAGGAAGAACGCCTGACGATCGACGGTGTTGCCTGCACCGTCACCGCGCCGTGAACGCGAGAATTCGTCGCGTTTGGCCTCGTAGTTTCGGAGCGCTCGGAGGGCGTGGTCGCCGATGGGCAGGATGCGCTCCTTGCGTCCCTTTCCTCGGACCTTGACCTGCTGGGACACCAGGTCGAGATCGCGGAGGTTGATGCCGTGCAGCTCCGACAAGCGCATGCCGGTGGAATAGAACAGCTCCAACACCGCCAGGTTGCGCACGTGGCGGAACGTCCCTTCCCAGGCCCGCGATTCGGCGGCGCCCAGCACCGTCTCGATCTGGCGGCGATCGAGGTATGCCGGAAGGTGGGCATCCAACTTTGGCGACGAGACGGCACGGGCAGGGTTCGCCGCCACCACACCCTCGCGGTGCAAGAACCGGAAGAAGGAGCGGACCGCCGATAGGGCGCGCGCCGTTGAGCGCTTGCCCAAGCGGAGGCGCGTCAGGTAACCCAGGAACCCGCGCAGCGTCAGTCGATCGACCGCTGTCCACTCGTACGAGGAGGTCCCATGGTAATGCGCAAGAAACTCCACGAACCGCGACAAGTCGCGGGTGTAGGCCGCCAGTGTGTGGGGAGAGACGTCGCGTTCCTTCTCGAGGTGCAGCAGGAAGTCCCGTAGCGCGGGGGGGGCCGGCAGGTCGTGGGTCGCTGGCGAGCCGTCCAACCTTTCGTCAGGTCCACCGTCAGCTGCGGCGAGCTCGGCTTCCTGCGACGCCATGGTGCGCGACGATCGGCCACGCCGTTGGGAGTGGTCACCGGACGTCGATCCAGTCGCGGCGGCGTCAGCGGGCGTGGTGCCGCGCATCCGGCGCGCCATCATGGTGCGACTCCCACGCCGCCATTCACCGGCTGCACTCGGTTCGTCGCACACCACGCCTCCAGGGCGCCTAACGCTCGCTCTGCCATCAGCTCCTTGCGGCGTCGCTTGTCCCGCGTGGGAACATCGAGTTCGTCCAGCAGCCCAAAGTTGGCATTCATGGGCTGAAAGTGTTTCGGGTCGCTTTCACGGAGAAAGCGGTACAAGGCCCCCAACATGGTCAGGGGTGGCGGCACCAATGGCTCCTCACCGGCAAGCAGACGCGCCAGGTTCAACCCGGCCATCAAGCCGGTGGCGGCGCTCTCCGTGTACCCTTCCACACCAGTGATCTGGCCCGCAACCAGCGATCTGGGATCATCGCGCAATGACAGGTGGGCAGACAACACGGCCGGCGCATTCAGGTACGAATTGCGATGGATGGACCCGAACCGCAGGAATTCGGCGTCGCCCAATCCCGGGATCGTGCGGAACACCCGCTGCTGCTCCGGGATGCGCAGCCGAGTCTGGAACCCGACCAGGTTCCACATCCGCCCGCCGCGGTCTTCCATGCGCAGCTGCACCACCGCGTACGGCGCGCGTCCCGTGCGCGGATCGCGGAGGCCCACCGGCTTCATCGGACCGAATCGCAGTGACTCGCGGCCGCGCCTGGCGATCTCCTCCACCGGCATGCATCCCTCGAAGTAGGGGACGGCATCGAAGTCGTGTCCGTGGTGCTGATCGGCTGCCCCTAACGCATCGAGAAACGCCTCGTACTCATCGCGGGTCATGGGGCAGTTCAGGTACGCCCCTTCGCCACCCGCTCCATCCATGGTCTCCTTCCCGTACCGAGAGGCGCGGAAGGCGATCGTCAGGTCGATCGACTCGAAGCTCACGATGGGCGCGATGGCGTCGTAGAAGGCGAGCGCCGAGGCGCCCAAGCGCGCGCTCATGGCCGATGTAAGGCGTTCCGACGTCAGTGGGCCTGTGGCCACGATCCCCGGCGACGGCAGCGCCACCACTTCTTCGCGGACCAGCTCCACCAGGGGATGCGACGTGACCCGCGAAGTCACGGCCGCCGAAAACACGTCACGGTCCACCGTGAGGGCGGTGCCACCCGGTACACGGGCTTCGTCAGCCGCAACAAGTATCATGGACCCGAGCCGGCGCATTTCGGCCTTGAGGAGCCCGTGTGCGTTGGAGGTCTCGGTGCTCTTGAAGGTGTTGGAGCAGACCAGCTCCGCCAGCCGTTCCGTCTTGTGCGCAGGCGTGCCATGCAGCGGCCGCATCTCATGCAGCCGCACCGGAATGCCCCGCTGGGCGAGCTGCCACGCCGCTTCGCTCCCGGCCAGGCCACCGCCGACGACGGAGACCGGTGTCACTGCCAAAGTGCCCATGTGGGGAACTATAGCGATCTACCCCGAGGAGACCGAGCCCTCGAGCGAGCCACGCCGCGTGCTGGCTGCTGCGCCTCGGGCCGTCCAAGGCCGCGAGCCCGTCGGAGAAGACCCGTCGGTTTTGCAGCAGACAGATGCCGGAGAACGCGGCGGCCACCGAGAGGGACGTGATTGATCGTGGGGTAGCGCCCGAGAGGTTAGCTTTCCGCGGACCTAGGGCCTCGTACGACGATCGTGGTCGCGCACGAGGCGAGCGCCTTCACTGAACTTGCCCTGCGCACATGGCGTTGAACTCGCCAGCGATGGTCGCGCGCCCGCCCGCCGACGTCACACCCGGCGGGCCTTTCTTCACGACCCAGGGGGATCAGGATCGCGGGGGCTTTCGGTCGCATGGCGTTTGGTGGGCCGCGCTCCTCCCCTTCGCGATCATGCTGTGGCGTCACTGGAATTGGCCCCCCGCCGACGACGCGGGAGACTACGCGCAGTATTTGCTCCACGCCAAGGCGTTGGTTGAGCTGCGTCCGTACGCGGAAACCGGATACCTCTTCCACCCGGCCGCGTGGGTGGTGGGGCCTCCCACCTATCCCCCGGGACTCCCGCTCACGCTCGCTCCGCTGGTGGCCATCGGCGGCGTGCACTCGCCACTCGTGTCGTGGCTTATGCCGCTGTCCCTGCTGCTGTTCGCGTGGTGTGCCTATCGCCACCTAACGATGTTTGTTCCGCGGTGGATCGGCGGAACGGCCATCGCCATGAGCCTGCTCGCCATCGAAGCCAGCGGGTACACGCGCGTTCCGATCTCCGACCCGGGCTTCTGCGCGCTCGTTTGGGGATGCTTGTGGGCGGCGGACGCCCGGTCCAACTGGGATTGGCCACAGGTCGTCCTCGTCACACTGCTCGGATTCGGCGCGATGGGGTATCGGATCGCCGGCGTGGCGCTCATTCCGGCGCTCATGTTGCACGCCGTGCTGACGTGGTCACGCCATCGCGGGCGGGCGCTCATTCCGGCAGTGCTCTGGAGCGCCGTTGGCCTGATGGTGCTGTCCCTGGGCGGCGGCGCCGGTGCGACGCCATCGATCAATTCCATGGGCAAGCTGCCGAACTGGATCTCCTTCTCTGCCTCGCTCTACCGCGTGGCGTTCTTCGAGATCGAGCTGTATCCCGTCAGCAGCAACCTCTTGAACGACGTCTACCACCTGGTGGCATCGCTTGTGGCGCTGTTTGGCGTTGCCTGGTTGGCCTGGCGCATGCGCGCCTCCTTGCTGGCCTCGTTCGGCGTCGCGTACGTGATCATGCTGATTGCGGTACCGGTTGCCGAACCACGATACCTCTGGCCGTTCTTTCCCGTCATCGCGGCCGGACTGCTGTGCGGCGCTCACCGATTCGTCGAGCGCTTCGTTCTTAGGCAACGGGTGCCTGCGCTCACAAGCCGACGCGCCGCGCTCCCCGTCGCCACCTTGGCCGTCGCCGTTCTCCTTGGCGCGCTCTGGCAACAATGGCGCGAACCTGCGCCTCAGACACGCCTGGCGTCCAACAGCGCCACCGCGCTGTTTGCCTGGCTTCGCGCGCAGCACGCCCTTACGCCCCTGCGCGTTGTGTACGAGAACCCGCGGGTGGTCACGCTCGAAAGTGGCGTGCCCGCGATGGGCGACGTGGCCCGCTCGCCTAACGGGCACCTTGCGGCCTACCGCGAGATGGGGATCACCCACCTCATTGTCGACCGCGATGGCGACGGCGACTGTCTCCAGCGGATCGCCAACCACCTGCCGGTTTCGCATCCGGAGCAATTTGCGCTCGCCTACGAGAACGAGGTGTTTCGCGTCTACCGGTATCAGGCGACTGGCGGTGATCCGGGCCCGTTCCAGTCGATCAACTACGCGCGCATCGAGCAGTGGTGTGAGGAGCACCCGGACCAGATCTCAC
>JBGAJQ010000110.1:0-5745 GCA_044224875.1 Gemmatimonadaceae bacterium
AAACGCCGGCGGGAAGTACCGATCCAAACCGATCACGAAGGCGACGCGTGACGGGCCCACCAGCCACGCGCCCACGCCGCCAAGGTTGCCGATCACGTACAACAGGGCGCAGAGTGAAACGAGCCACGTTAAGCCGCTCCCTGCCCCACCAAGTCCTGTCTGCAACGCCTGCAGGAATCCGGAAACGACGTTGACGTCCTTGGAGGGGAGCACCCACAAGACAGAGATCGTCCCCAGCAGGTACAGTCCAACCACGATCGGAGCCGACAACAACACGGAACGCGGCAAGGTCTTCGACGGATTGTCGATCTCGTCACTCATGGTCGCGCCCAACTCGATGCCGGTAAACGCAAAGGCGATCGACGCCCACAAGTTCAACTCCGAGAGTTGCCCGAGGTCTGGGACCACTGACTGCCAGGTGATGGGGTTCGCCGCCGGCTGCGTGATGATCGCCGTCACGCCGACGATCAACAGCACGGCACCGGGAGCCAGCAGGCAGATGGCACCAATGTTCTGTAGCCACTTGCCGGTGCCGAGCCCAATGATGTTCACGAAGGTCGCGAACCACAGCATGAGGAGCGTAGCCGTCAGCACATACGTCCAGTCGTTCTCCAGGCCGCTCCCGCCCTTTCCTATGGCGTACGTTGCCATCACCGCCGAGGCAATGAGCAGGTTCGGGTAGTACAGGAGATTGTTGACCCAGTAGCACCACCCGCAGAGAAAGCCGTGCCCTTCGCCGAACGCCGCCTTGGTCCACGCGTACACCCCGCCCTCCTGCGGATACCGTGCCGACAGGTCACTCACCGCCAGGCCTAACGGGACAAAGAACAGCAGCGCGGCCAGCACCCACAGGGAAAGCACACTGGGGCCCGCCGCCGCCGACGTCGCCAGCCACCGCAGGCTGATGATGCCGACGACGTTCAGGAGGACAAGGTCGCGCAATCCGAGCGCCTTCGGCAGCGCCACGGCGGGCGTGGCGCCGGAAGCCGGAGTCGTGGCAGCGACGGCGCGCCCGCTCACTGCGCCCCCCCCGCCAGACATTCGTCGATGATGGCGAGGCCGGCGTCGATGTCGCCGGCATCGATTACCAAGGGTGGGGCGATGCGCAGTGCGCTCTTCCCCGCGCCCAGCAGCAACAATCCCTTGGCAAATGCGTCCTCGACCAGACGATGAACGACGTCGGGGGCCGGCTCACGCGTGGCTCGGTCCTTCACGAACTCCACGCCGACCATCAGGCCGCGACCGCGCACGTCGCCGATGGTTGGGTACTTCTGCATGAGGGCCTTGGCGCCGGCCAACAAGCGCTCCCCCATGAGTGCCGCGTTGGCCATCAATCCGTTTTCAACCAGGTCCAACGTGGCCAAGGCGGCCGCACAACACACTGGGTTACCTCCAAACGTCGAACCGTGTGAGCCATTCTGCCACCGATCGATTGTCTCGCGCGCGATCATGGCGCCAATGGGCATGCCGGAGCCCAGTCCCTTCGCGGTCAAGAGGATATCCGGCTCGACACCTTCGTGATCGCAGGCCCACATCTTTCCCGTGCGCCCGACGCCGCTCTGCACCTCGTCGAACACCAGCAGGATCCCGTGCTTATCGCACAGGGCGCGGAGCGACTGCAAGAACCCAGGAGGCGGCACGACGTATCCACCCTCGCCCTGGATGGGCTCCACAAAGATGGCCGCCACGTCCGTCGGGTCCAGGTGCCTGGTGAACAGGTCCGCCTCGATGTTGGATACACAGGAAAGGTTGCAGCTGTCGGCCTGCGCGCACCAGGGACAACGATAGCGATAGGCGTAGTTCACATGATGGACGTCCGGCAGCAGCGGACCGAATCCCGCGTGCTGGCGCGCCTTGCTGGAGGTGAGGCTGACGGCACCCGTCGAACGTCCGTGAAAGGCACCCTTGAACGCAACCATCGCCGTCCGGCGCGTCGAGTGACGGGCCAGCTTGATCGCCGCTTCCGTGGTTTCGGTCCCCGAATTCGTCAGGAACACACGCTTCTTCGTTGGACCGGGCGCGAGCTTGGCCAATCGCTCGCACAGCGCCGCCATCGATTCGTAGTAGAAATCCGAACCGCAGATGTGCAGGAACTTTCCCGCCGCTTCCTGTACGGCCTGCGTCACCTTGGGGTGCCCAAACCCGGTGGATGCCACGGCGATCCCTGCCATGAAGTCGAGGAACCGATTCCCATCCACGTCCTCCACCATGCACCCTTCACCGCGGGCGATCACCAGGGGGTATTCCTTGATGTAGCAATGCGACGTCCAGTCACGATCGCGATCCACGATCGCGCGCGCCTTGGGACCAGGGGGCGGTGTCACAATCCGGGGATACGTTCGGTTGGTCATGGTCTCGTCCGGTATGATTGAGTCAGGCCTCGGTCGCTTCCAACGCCAGGCGGAAGCGACGCGTGATCTCGTGGATTTCTTCAGGTTGAACAACAAAGGGGGGCGCGATCATGGCGAGGTCGCCGTTCACACCATCGGCTTGCCCGACGTTCGGCCACACAACCAACCCCGCCTCCTGTGCAGCTTGGGCGAATCGCTCGGCAAACCTGGTCGCGCGAGGGAACGGTGCACGCTCCTGGCGATCGGCGACGAATTCCACGCCGGCCAGCAGCCCGCGACCACGGACGTCGCCGACGTGTTGATGGTTCAACAGCGTGCGGAGGGACTCGAACAGGAGCGGTTCCATGGCGCGCACCCGCTCGACGAGTTGGAGTCGATCGATGTAGTCGAGCGTTGCCAAGCCGGCCGAGCACGTCACCGCATGATGCGAAAAGGTCTGTGCATGCACGAACGCGCCGGAGCCCTCCGCGACCGCGCGGACGACTTCGTCGGTGGCCAGCACGGCGGAAAGCGGCAGGTAGCCGCCGCTGATCCCCTTGCCTAACGTGACGATATCGGCGTGTACCGGCCAGGCGTCGAGTGCTAACCAGTGTCCGGTCCGACCCGCACCACTCAGAACCTCATCGGCGACCAGCAGAACATCGTGGCGATCGCAGATCTCCCGGATTCGCGAGAAGTAGCCGGGCCGCGGCACCGTCGCGCCGGTGGAACTCCCACCCACCGGCTCGGCGATGAAGGCCGCAATGGTCTCCGGGCCCTCGTGCAGGATGGCTTCCTCCAGCACGTCCCCGTCACAAACGCGGCAAGGCGTACGGGCGTCCCCTCGACAGCTGCACCAGTAGGCAAAGGGAGCCGGTATCCGCACCACGTCCACCAACCACTCGCCATACAGCCGGCGGTAATGCTCCCGTGCCGATGCCGACAGCGCCAACATGGTGTTGCCATGGTAGCCAGGGGACAGCGCGATAACACGGTGCTTTGACGGCCGCTGTCGCTCCACCCAGTACTGGCGTGCCAACTTGAGCGCGGCTTCCACGGCTTCGGACCCACTTCCCAGGAAATACGCCTTGGCATAGGCCGGTGAACGCTGCACCAATGCCGTGGCGAGGCGCTCTACGGGTTCGTTCGTGAAGGCCGTTCCGTTCACGTAAGCCAGCCGACCTGCCTGCTCGCCGATTGCGTCGGCGATCTCCCTCACCCCATGGCCCACGTTCACCACCATGGCGCCGCCCGACGCGTCAAGGTACCGCTTGCCCTCGGTGTCTATCAGCCAACATCCCTCGCCCGCCACGACCATTGGAAACGTGCGGCGTAGGTTGCGATAGAACACACTTGAATCGGGGTATCGATGCAACGGCGTGTTGGATTCAGTGGGGAGACCGCGGTTCCCGGACGACGGAGACGGGGCAATGTGCGCCCCGACCGCGACTCCTCGCCAGTAGCGTCGTCCATCCCAATTCGCTGTCTCTCCGTCACCGAGTTGAGTACCTTAAAGTCGGCCGGCCTCGCCGGCTCAAGCGGAAGTGGCGGAATTGGCAGACGCGCTGGACTTAGGATCCAGTGGGGAAACCCGTGCGGGTTCGAGTCCCGCCTTTCGCATGGGACCGTGCGCGCTGCACTCTCAAGGAGGTAGAGAATGAATCGTGGTGTGTTCGCTTTGGCATTCGCGGCGTCGCTCAGCGCCTGCTATACGTACGTCCCGGTCCATTCCGACGCGCCCGCGGCAAGCGCCGAGGTGGTGCGTGTTGAGCTGACGGACCAAGGAACGGTGGATCTCACCCAATCCTTGGGCGCCTCGGTGCAGTTTGTCGAAGGCCCGGTCACGCAGATGTCGTCAACGACATTGGAGATGCAGGTCGCATCGCTTCGCCGCCGCGGCGAGACCCTCTTCAAGGACTGGACGGGTGACAAGCTGACGATTCCTGCCAGCAACATCCGCGGAGTCGAGGTGAAGACCATGGATCGGCGGCGCACCACCGCCGCGGTCGTCGGCGCCACGGCCACGGCCGTTGCAATTGTAATCATCGCCGCTAAGGCGACGAACCTCTTTGGGGGCGGTCCGGGGAAGGTGATTCCCTCCAATATTCGGTAACGAAGACGTCGTGGTGCGTGGCCGCGGTGCGCGTAGTGCGCTGACGCAGCAGGCAATCCGGAAGCTCGCGTTGGCGCTTCCGGAAGCGGAGGAAAGCGCGCACATGGGTCGCCCCGATTTCCGTGTGCGCGGCAAGATCTTCGCAACGCTGCCGCCAGACGGAAAATCCTTCAACGTGAAGATCGCCCCGGTGAACCTGGACGCCTTGGTCGCGGCCGTCCCGCAAACCTATCGCGACGTTTGGGCCGGACGCTGGGTTGGCGTGCAACTCAGCGGCGTCACGGCCAAGGAGGCGTCGGACCTCCTCAAGGACGGCTGGGGACTGGTGGCTCCCGCGAGCCTCCGCAAGAAAGCCCACTCGCCAGCTACAAGGGCCACCAAGCCGTAGTCCGGCTCAGCTCGGGCATCCCGCGAACCCCCACGGGAGCCCGAAAAACAAACGAGGCAGGATCCTCAAGGGACCCTGCCTCGTCTGCGTTTCGAAATCTACCTATCGGCAGACGCCGACGTACTTCGTTCCCTTAACGCCATTCAGCAGCTCGTTCGACTCCCGCTCGGAGAACCCGATCGGGAACAGGCAACCCGGCTGCTTGACCGACGTGGAGTTCGCGTTCCAGTTCGGATCCACGATTTTCCAGCGATACATGTCGTTCAGGCGACGGCCCATGAACAGCAGGGCGACTCGGCGCTCGAACTCCAGCACATCGCTACGTGACTTGCCGGACGTACCCTGAAGCACACCACCCACATAGGCGGGAGCAAGGCCCTTCGCCGCACGGAACGTGTTGATCGCGGCGTCAAACCCAGGATTGTCACCAGCGGCCAACTTCGCCTCGGCAATCAACAGCTGCATCTCGTTTTTCGAGACAATGCGCAGCGGCGGCAGGTTCGGATCCCCATCGTACGCACACGCCGTGGGCGTGCACGCGGCCAGGTTCACCAACGCGATGTTCTCCGTCGAGAACGGCTCCTGCTTCGTCGCTTCGACAATGTCCGTCAGCGTGATCCCGGTCGGCTTGTTCGTGGGGCCAAGGCTGACGAAGAACGTGGACGTCGTGATCTCCACGCGGTTGTTCAGCTCGAACCCAAACGGCGGGTTCCCGGTGTTGACCGCAGTGACCAGCACGTCGTAGTTCGTGAAACCAGACGCCAGCGCAGCCGCCGCATCCGCCGCGTAGCCGTTGTCGGCCACGAGCGGGTTCGTCGGATTCGCCGGCACCGGGTTCAACTTCGCCCACACGCCCTTCGCATGCTTCACGCGGGCGCTCATCGCCTGGAACACCGGCTTCAGATCGCCGTTCA
>JBGAJQ010000044.1:0-44305 GCA_044224875.1 Gemmatimonadaceae bacterium
GAGTTCTCGCACCAAGCGCCATGCCCCAACCGATTGGCCGACGAGCGCTCGAGCAGGGTCCAGCGGGGCATCCGCTGGCGCGAGACCAAGCACCGCGGCGGCCGGCTGCTCGAGGAACTCACCACTCTGCGCGAGGGCAGCGACCAGTGCGCGTACTTCGGCGAGCAACGCGTTGTCGTCGTGACAGGCGCTGGCCAGCACCTCGTCGCGACGCACTGGATCGGTGTCGAGCGCGAGGTCGAGCAGCTCTTCCAACCGCGCGGCGCGCGCGGCGGCGTCGCCAGACATCACTCCTCCCGGGTGGGAGCGTCCCCGTGCAACATGCGATAGAGAAATGCGCGGGCCTTCTGCCATTCGCGTTTCACCGTGCGCGGCGAAAGACCCATCGCCTCGGCCGATTCCTCAACCGACAGACCGGCGAAGTACCGCAACTCGACCACGCGCGCGAGTCGTGGATGGTCGGTGCCTAACGAACTAAGCGCTTCGTCGAGAGCCACGATCTCGTCCGCAACCTCGGGAGCGGCGAGTTCCATGCGGTCGAGTGAGACCGCCGCCTGGCCTCCGCCTCGCTTTCCGGCGCGGCGCTGGCGAGCGTGATCGACGATGATCTGACGCATCGCCGTCGCGGCCACGGCGTAGAAGTGCTGGCGGTCCGCGTAGTCCGATCGACGCGCATCGACCAGGCGAAAGTAGGCCTCGTGCACCAGTGCGGTGGTGTTCAGCGTGTCGCCGGGTCGCCATCGACCCAGTTCCCGATGCGCCGACCGCTGCAACTCCGCATAGATCGCAGGGAATATTGCGTTGAGCGCTTGCGCGTCTCCACCGCTCGCTCGGTTGAGGAGCGCGGTGATGTCTACTTCAGGGGAAGGGTTGCCGGTCACGTCCACCAGTCGAAGCAGGCCGCGCGAACGTACGGCGTGCCGTGAGACGAGGCAACCCTCGGGGTGGCTGCTCACGCGAACGCGAAGTGCGAGGACGGTGGTCATTCAGACCCTCGCGTTCGTACGACTGACACGAGCAACTGCCTGATGCGCGAGCTCATCTGACAGCAGCAACTCGAAAAGACCGATGCAAAGGATGAGTATTCTCCCCGCCAGCTGAACGGCAGTGAACCGACCGGTGTGGGCAAGCACTAGCTGTCGGCGCGTCCACCTCCCCCGCGTCACAAGCCGGACCTCGATCACGCCAGCGAGCGCGACGCCGAGTGCCTCGAAGGAACGAGAGAGAGCAAGTGCCATGTCAGCAGCGGGGGAATGGTGCATCATGACGGGGTGAGCCAGTACGCCCCGTCGACCTCACTGTCAGAAACGGAGTCCTAATCCAACAGGGGCCAAGGGACGGTGATGCGACGCCGTGGAGCGGCGGCGCACTACGTCTTGTTCTCGAGTTTGGCCGCTACGCCGAGAGTCCCGCGAGCTGAGGCGCACGAGCGACGTGCACGGACTTACCTGCCACCTCATTGAGGCAGGCGGCGATTGACTCCCACGTTCGCCCCATGTCCTGATCAAGCCCGACGGAGAATCGAATGAGGCCGTCACCCATTCCCATGCGGTGCCGCTCCGCTTCGGGGATCTCGGAGGACGTGCTGTGGCCCGGTGGACTGAACAGGGTCTTGAAGTAGCCGAGGCTGACAGCGAGGTAGCCGACTCTCATCTCCTGCATCCGACGCATCAGCAAGGCCGCGGCTTCGCTGTTCCCCATGTCCAGCGCCAGGATTCCGCCGTAACCAAACCCCTCGTTGCGCAGCCGGTCGAGCAGCGCATGCTGCGGATGCGATGGCAGTCCGGGATAGTGTACCACAAGCCCGCGTTCCCGGAACCGCTCGGCCAGGTACAACGCGTTGCGGCTGTGTCGTTCCATTCGCGCCGGCAGGGAGTGCAGGTTCTTGAGGATGCCGGCAGCGCGGATGCTGTCGAGTACGGGCCCCAGCAACATCGTGGGTCCCTGGTTGATGTCGTTCAAGCGGCCGACGATCTCGTGCGAACCGATCGCCGCGCCGGCTACGCAGTCGCTGGTGCCATTGATGAACTTGGTGAGGCTGTGGACCACGATGTCCGCCCCGTGTCGCAGTGGCGACAGGATGAGCGGGGCAAAAGTGTTGTCGACCACAAGCCGCGCCCCGGCATGGTGCGCGATGTCGGCCAGCGCAGGCAGGTCCGCCACCTCCAACAACGGGTTGCTGATCGATTCGCCATAAACCACACGCGTTCGCGGTGTGCACGCGTCGCGCACCGCCTTCAAGTCACGCAAGTCGACGAAGCGCGTGGTGACGCCAAAGCGCGGCAGCAGGTTCTTGAGGAGCGCATAGGTGCCACCGTAGATGGTCCGCCCCGAGACGATTTCGTCGCCCGCCGAGCAAAGGGCGAGCAGCGTGGAGCTGATGGCTGCCATGCCCGACGCGGTGACCTGAGCGCACTCGCCATCTTCCATGCGCGCCAGCGCATCCGATAGGCAGCGGTTGGTCGGATTCCAGTGGCGCGAATAGAGGAAGCAGCCTTCGACCTCGTGTTCGAAGAGCTCCTCCATTTTCTCGACGCTCATGAAGGTGTAGGTGCTGGAGTCGCACACCGACGGGTTCACATCGCCGAATTCACCGAACGCGAGAAAGTCCTGGATCGCGCGAGCAGGGTCGAAAGGCTTGGCCTTGGCGTTCTCAGTGGACATGCCTCACCTCGGATCCAGAAGGAGGATAGAAGTTCAGACACGAACGACGGCGCTGCGACGATGCCGGCGTTGGCACGTCGTGCCCGACAGGTTCCACTGAGCAATTCTGGGGGCGTCTCGTGCGGCGTATGTAGGGGATTACCTCTCCCATCGCGCTGGTAAACACGATGACCGCTACGGCTTGGCGCGTCTCCCGATGAGGGGCCGCTCAGCGGCGAGAGGAACGACATAGTTGTTCCCGCTGCGTCGGACGCCAGCAAGGTTCCAGATTGCTTGCGCCCCGTCGAAAGGATCGCGGAGTGTGAGCGTGGCCGGTCGCGCGGTTCGAACCGTCACCTGCACGGTGTGGCCGTCCACGCGTTGGGCACTCACTCGAAAGCCCCCTTCAGCCCGAAGGTCGCGAAACGAGGCGTTCGGCCATCGCGCACTCGTCGCCGGGAATACGCGCACCACGCCGCCGGCACTCTGCAGCAACATCTCTTGCACGGCCTCCAAGGCCATGAAGTTCCCTTCCAACGTGAAGGGCCGGTACGTGTAGCGAGACAAACCGCTGCGAGTCTGGTCGCCATTGGCGTGAAATCCATTCCGCAGGATGAACCCCTGACGATACGTCTCCACACTGCGAAGGGCTTGGTCCGCTCGCCCGGCCCGGGCGAGCATGGCGCTGAACCAGGCGTAACTGTAACCCGTCCACCATGCCGGCCCAGCGGCGGCGATCCCGTCGACCGTGCGGGCGACTGCCACCGAATCTGTGGGTAGATCGGCCGACAGGATGCCTAACGGGTGGAGCGACATGGCGTGCGAGAAGTGCCGGTGCGATTCGGTGAACGGCAGGTCCCTGGCGATGCTCAGTGCGCCAGTCCCGGCATCGTAGTGGAGTGGTGGAAGAGCACGCAGGGTCTCTCGCCACACGCCCGCCGCTGACTGGTCACCAGCTGCCACCGACATGTCGACCAACGACCCAAAGAGCCACCGGAGTAGGGCCGTGTCGAAGTTCGACATCGACGGCAGCCATGCCTGCATGGTGTTGTCGAAGACTTCGGGGGACGTGGAGACCGGCAGGCGCAACGTACCGCTGGAATCGCGCTGCAGCAGTTGGCGCAGGGCGTCACCGATCGCCGACGCAAAGGGGAGGGCGCGAGTTCGCAGGAAGTGCGGGTCGTTCGTATAGCGCCACTGCAGGTAGAACGACTGCGCCACCCATGCCCCCATGGTTGGCGAGAGGGAATACTGCGCCCAGCCGCCTAACGGCTGCCCGTCCAGCGCCATGACACCCGGCACGGCAGCCCCGCTCACTCCATAGAAGTCGCGCGCAAAGCGCCGGTACGCGGGGAGCAGGTCCCAGTTGAACTCCAACCAACCGGCCAGCGCGTCATCCAGTCCGGCGACGTGGGCCGCCAGGTACGTCATCTGTGTGTTGAGGTCGTTGTGGAAGTCCCCCTTCCACGGCGGGAGTGTGCCGCCGTCGGCGGTCCAGACGCCCTGCAGTGGCATCGGCGGGGCTCCGCGCCGGGCACCCGCACCGTACAGGTACTTCACCAGGTCAATGTGCGCCTGAAGGGCGGTGTCCGGTATCGCAATGGAAGACGATTGCCAGAACCCGGCCCACCAGCGACGATGCCCGGCGAAGGATCGGTCGTAGCCTCGAGCGAGCGCCTGTCGCACACGACGCTGCGCGGCCGCGGTGGGATCGGCACCATCCCGATTGGAGGCGATGGATATGGCGACGAGAGATTCACCGCCGATCGTCCGCGTGCCTAACGCGACTGCATACTTTAGCCCGAGTGCGGCTTCCTGTTCCATCCATTGTACCGCCCCGTGGCGCCCCAAGCGCGCGGGGGCATAGTGCAACCTGTCCAAGGCGCTCGGGCGCTCGATGGTGAGGGACGTGGACGAAGGCACTCGGAGCAGCGCCACGTGCGTCGTGGCATCGAAGAAGGCGCGAACCCGCGTTCCTCCGATATCGACGCTCGCCTCTGCTGTCGTTAGATCCAGCGCAAAGGACTGGATACGCCGAGTCGAGTCGAGCTCCATGACGATTCGGCCGGCGGGGATCTTTGTGGGATGATCGATCTCGTCGTATGGCTGGTCGAACCGGAGGTGCAGGGAATCCTCCTTGTTCTCCCGCACCAGTCGCACCAGGTCCCGCCAACGGTATCCGTCGGTCCCAAAGGGGGCCGCGGGTCGCAGGTCCCAGAGGTCGCCCCGGTCCAGTGACAGGATCAGACGGCGATCACCGCCCCAGAGCAATCCCCCAAGCAAACCGTTGCCTAACGGGATGGCCTCATCCCAGGTGTCGATGGGGGCGGCCAAACGCAAGTTGGACGAACGCGCGGGCGCTTGGGCATGTGCCGCAACAGTCGCGATGAGCGCGCTGGCGAGGAGGAGTCGCGAAGTCGGAGAATTCAGGGCGGGCGAACGGTACGGGGGCGGACGCGATGTTGGTGGCGCCGTTCTTCGATCCCGTGGTTTGAAAAGGACCTGCCGACAGAACAGCCACGGTAAGGGGGACGGCCAAAAGTATCACGCATCATCGCCGCCGACCATCGACGAGGAAGTGTGCGGGACGCATAGGAACGCGTGTCTGACCTTCGGGGAGTGCCGGCCGAACGAAGTGCCGCCTTGCCCGAATGCGGCACGAAGGCCAAACTGCCGCCCATGTCGCACCCGATCGTCCCACGGCATGCGGTCGCCGCACTATTCCTCAAACGACAGCAGCTCGATCGTCCACTCGGCCGTCGCCTTACCGCCGCCAGCCTGATGGACTTTGCGCAAGCAGTTGGCGGGATCCAGCTGGACTCCATCAACATCATCGATCGAGCGCACTACCTCACGCTCTGGAGCCGCTTCGGCGCCTACGACCGCGCCCGACTGGATCGGTTGGTGTACGAGGAGCGCGTGCTGTTCGAGTACTGGTCGCACGTAGCCTGTCTGGTCGCCACTGCGGACCTTAAGGCCTGGCGTCGGGCGATGACGGACTACTCGACTCGCAACAAGGCGTGGGGGGCGTGGCTGCGCACGCACCGGCCCATGTTGCGGCTGGTGGAAGAACAGATTCGGCAGCGCGGTCCGCTGGGGAACGCCGACTTCGTCCAGAAACGGAAGGGAAAGGGTGGCTGGTGGAACTGGAAGCCGGCGACGCACGCCCTCGACTACCTGTGGATGTCCGGCGTCATCGGGACGCATTCGCGCCGGCATTTTCATAAGCGATTTGACCTGACGGAACGGCTCGTTCCCGACGCCCTGCGCGATGAGCCACTCTCCAAAGCCGACTTCCTGCACTGGCACCTGCATCGCTCGCTGAGCGCGATGGGAGCGGCAACCGAAACCGACCTGCGGATGTACATGACGTTCCCACGCGAGCCGGCGAGCGCTCGCAAGGCACGACTCGTCGCGGCGGTGAAGCGCGGTGAGGTGTGCGAGGTTCGCGTCGATGGGCTGCGGAACGCGTGGTATGTACTGGCCCAGGACATGGATGCACTGGCTGCGGCATCCAGCACACCGGCCCCGTCGCAGGGAACGACCTTCCTGTCGCCCTTCGATTCACTGCTGTGGCATCGAGAACGAGTGGAAGCCCTGTTCAGCTTCAACTACCGCATCGAGGTCTATGTGCCTGGCCCCAAGCGGCACTTCGGCTACTACGTGCTCCCGCTGCTCCACGACGGCCGGTTCATTGGACGAGCAGACTTCAAGACGCATCGCAAGGAGCGAACGCTGGAAGTTCGCGCGTTGCACTTCGAGCCATGGTTTGCGCGCGGTCACGCACCGCCGCACGAGGTTTGGGGACCCGTGGACCGGGACGCCGCGCTGGCTGGCACCGCGCAGGCCCTTCGCTCGCTGGCGGCCTTTGTTGGCGCCGAGGAGGTGAACGTGACAAAGGTATCACCGACGAAGTTGGTAACAGGAGTGCGTCAGGCGCTACGGAAGTCACCACCAATCGCACCACAACGCGCTGCCGAAGATGACGAGGAGAGTGACGAATGAACGTGATCCTGTTCGGCGCCACCGGCATGGTCGGTGCCGCCGCCCTCCGCGAATGTCTGCAAGACCCCCGTGTTGCATCTGTGATCGCGGTGGTCCGTTCACCCACAGGCGTCACCCACGCCAAGCTTCGCGAGGTGAATCACGACGACTACTTCCAGTACGACTCGCTCATCGGGGAGTTCAAGCGCTCGGACGCCTGCTTCTTTTGCCTGGGCGTATCGTCGGCAGGGAAGGGCGAAGCCGACTACACGCGCCTGACCTTTGACCTGACACTGGCGGCGGCGAAGGCCATGGTGGCGGCGAATCCGTCCATGACCTTCTGCTACGTATCCGGCGAGGGAACGGATAGTACCGAGCGTGGGCGCGTCATGTGGGCGCGGGTGAAGGGTCGCACAGAGAACGCGATCCTCGCCCTGCCGTTCAAGGCCGCGTACATGTTCCGGCCGGGCTATATCCATCCCATGCACGGCATGCGGTCAAAGACGTGGTGGGTACAGGCAGCGTACGCGGTCATGGTGCCCCTGTATCCGTTACTCCGTCGTGTGGCACCGCGCTACCTGACCACCACCGAAACGCTCGGCCGCGCCTTTATCCAGGTCGCGGACCGCGGATATGACAAGCCGGTGTTGGACACGCAGGACATCAACAAGGTTGGAGCTGTCGGGCCATAGCGGCCGTGAGTAGACGCACAGGAAGCGATGCGGGTGATGGAACGGAAAACAAGCTCGCGGCGATCAAGTCAATGCAACGGGGAGCGGCGGCGAACCCCTTTTGCCACTGACGATCAAGTGCGGTTCCGGCGTGGTGTCGTACTCGGACTCGTGAGGCCCCCATCAACGACATGGGGCGCCGACCTGGCGCCCCATGGTTCCTTCCGCTCGACGGATTGGGTTACGGCTTCTTTCGCTTGAGGAAGCCCGACAAGGCTTTCTTGGCGGCCGATTCCTTCTTGGTGGTATCGGCGGAAGCACTGTCCTCGCCTTCCTTCTTCTTGGCCTCGTCCATCTTTGCCTGCAGGTCGGCCATCTGCTTGCGCATGTCGACCACCTCGTAGCCTGAGGGCACCTCAAACACCGAGGCGTCCATGCTGGCGCGGGCGAGTTCCTGGACCTCGATGGTGGTCGTCGATGAGGTCACCTCTCCCTTCTCGCTGGTTTCGGTATTGGAGGTGGTCACTTTCATCGGGAAGCCTTTCGGTGTGTTCTTTTCGGCTTCCATCAGCTTCTGCATGCCTTCGCCGCCAAAGCCCTGCATGTTGACCGCGAATCGCTTGGCGAACGCGGCAAAGGCCTTGTCGTTGATCAACTCGTCGGTGAGGAAGGCGTCGGAAACGCCCACGTGATGCGACTTCCGATGGATCATCATCACCTGCATGGACATGTCATACGAGCGCGTGATTCGGTAGTGGTGCGTTGAGCGCCCGAGCATGCGTTCACCGGCCCCCAGGTCTTCGACCTTCACCTCGGGGTTGTTGATTTCCATCTTCATCATCCCCGACTTGCCAACGGCGCCTAACGCCGAGGTCATGCCGGCGGGATCCATGATCATCGCCTTCTTCTCCGAGGGGTCCACCATGGTCAAGGTACCCGCCTCGGCGTCCAGCAGCATGTAGCTACCCTTGGGCATGGCGGCCTTCTGGCCGGGCTCCAGGAGGTAGTCCATCCGGATCTTGCCGCCGGCGATCTGGACGGCCATGGAGGGTTGGGCGGCAAGCTCTCCACGATCCTCTTTCTTGCCGTTGTCGCGGACGCTGGTGACCTTCCAGACAAACTTCCAGCCGTCGAGCGTTGGAGCTGGTGCATTCACACGCGCGGCACCCGCAACAACCAGCAGCGCGGCGGCGGTGAGTGGGTACTTGAGCATTCGCATCATCTCTCCTTGACGAAGGCGGGCGAATACCTGCCCGCGGAAGACCTGACAACGTTAAACAACGACGCGCCAGCGATGTTGTATTTCGCTGCGTGGCGCTTTGGTGGCGGGCTCTTCCAACAGCTGAAGTTTGGTGCGGTGCGCCAGCGTCGCGCATCGCCCAAATGGCCACCGCGGCCCGGAAATTCCCTGACGTCGGCGCTCCCCTACGCTTAGGGACGCTGGACGAAAAGGAGCGTCACGGTGGGCGTATTTCGGGCGAGCTCCCCGGCGCAGAGGGGGCGCCCTCTGTGCTCACTCGCCTACCCATGGACACGGACTTGGGTCGAGGAATTCGGGAAGAGAGAGCTGACGGGTTACCAGGCAGCTTGTGGCTGCACCCCTTGGTCGCGTGGTGCCGTTGCAGCCGTCGGGACACGACCAGACCCCAGGGCAAGAATGGTCGCGGCAGCGACCAGCACGCCCATGGCGGCGGTCAGCGACGTGGCGTGGGCAATACTCCCGACGATCGGCGGCCCGACCATGAAGCCGACATACCCGATCGAGGAAACCGCGGCGATGGCGGCGGAGCGGCTCACGCCCTGAACGCGCGTTGCCGCGTTGTACAGGATCGGCACGATGGTCGCCAACCCAATGCCAACGATCGCAAAGCCCAGGAGGGCCACCCACGCCCTCCCGACGAGAAGAACGATCAACATGGCTGCCGCCGCGACCGATGGCCCCAGACGCAGCATGGCGCGTTCCGACATGCGGGCTCGCACGTAGTCGCCGGTGAAGCGCATGCCAGCCGTGGCCCCCGCAAACGCGACGTAGCCCAACGCGGCACTTTCCTGCGGAGCGTGCAATTCCTGCTGGACGTACAGCACGCTCCAGTTGTACATGACGCCTTCGGCCATCATCCCGCACAGGGTGAGCAGGCCGATGATCAAGAGCGTCCCGCGGGGCCAGGCAAAGTGCGCCTGAGCCGTCTCCACGGCGGGGTGCTGCGGCAGCATGCCCCGGGTGGCGATCGATATGCCAGCTGCAACAGCCAGCGCCACCGCCAGCAATTGCACGGGGGCCGTGAGGTGCATCCGCAGCATCAACGCGGCCGCCGCCGATCCCGCCATTGCCCCAAGCGAGAACATCCCGTGAAACCCACTCATCACCTCGCGCTTGCTCAACACCTCCAGCGTGGTCCCCTCGGCGTTGATCGCCACGTCGTACACGCTTTCGCCGCCGCCCATCAGCAACATGATCGGGAGAAGGAACCACGCACCCGGCAGGTGCAGGCACGCCGCGAATGCGGTGGTGAAGCAGATGCCGGCCAGCCACGTGGTGGCGCGCACCCCCAGTCGCGCGACCGTGCGGCCTGCAAAGGCAAGCGTCAGGAGCGATCCGACGCTACTGGCAAGGAGCACACCGGCGAGGGATCGTTCGTCCAGACTGTACGTCGCCTTGACCGAGGGTACATGCACGCCCCAGACGCCGCCAACGAACCCGAGGTGAAAGAACTGGGCGCGCGTGGCCCAGCGGGCGCGCGAGAGTACCGGTCGTTCAGGGGCCACGGGCGTGCGGTCCCTCGGGCTAGTTAGGCACGGCGGTGGTATCGGCCAGCTTGCGGAGGATCTCCTCGTAGTACGGCTTCTCGCGCAACGACGCCCGTGAGCCGGGGAAGTAGACGAGGCTCAGGGAGGCACCGGCGCTGTTCATGTCCGTGAGCACCAACGCCACGCGCTGGTCGTTTGACAGTCGGGTGTTGTCGATCATGGGCGTACTGAAGAACCCGAGCGGGAAGTCCACGGCGTTGCGGCTGGCGGCCTTGGCGTCGACACTCGCCTGCTTGGGCGTCTCGATTTCCAGGTTCACCTTGAGTTCGAGCCGGTCAGTGTCGGCGCCGGCGATGGTAACGCGGAAGCGGCGCTTGATGCCGTCCAACGTCAACTCCACGTCTTCCAATTGTTGCGACTTGGTCCCGGCAATCAAGGAATCGTCAAGTATCAAGGTCCAGTCGAACCGCTGCCCGCCGGACTCCAGCACGATCATCTGCTTGCGCGTGACCTCACGCGCCAGCTCGCTCAACCGAGTCTCGTAGTTGCGGCGTGCATCGCGCGACAGACCCGAGGCGTTGATCTCCCGCCGGATGTGCTCGAACAGCGGAACCAGGTTCAACGCTTCGTGAAAGTTCTGCGCCAGCAGCTCCATCTTCAGCAGCTTGGTCTCGAGCGACGTGGAGCCGGCATCGAAGAACGAACCGATGATCGACTGGAACATCTCCTTCCGTAAGGTGGCCTCCGACTCCTCGCGGCGTGTCATCAGTTCGCTGTACAGCCGCAACTTTGCCTCGTTGCTCTGCTGCTTCTCCAGCGTGCGCGACCCGATGAAGCCCAGGCTGGCGACGGCGATGGCCGTCAATAGGCCACCGATCGGGGACAAGAGGATCTGCAACTTGTCCCAGAAGTCCTTGTGATCGCCCTTCGCCAGTTCGCTCACGGCCTAGACTCGCTTGAGGACGTACCCACCATCCTTCGGCTCCAACATGAAGCGGTAGCGGGCGGGCTTGTCAAAGACCACCACGTCCACCGACACCGTCTTGGTCTCGTACGTGACGCTGAACGTGCACTTGCCGTTGGTCTTCGCCGCCAGGCGGAACGAGCCCGCTTGATCGGTCTTCCCCTTGACGACTTCGTCGCCGCAGGTCAGTTGTACTGGGGTGTCGGCTACGTATTTGTCGCCCAGCCGCAGGTCACCAAAGACTTCGCCAAGTGGCGCCGTCCAGGTCATGGCGGCCAGCGCAAGGATGAGTCGTGTCATGTGCAGTTCCTCCGATCAAAAATCCAATACCACATAATGTAGCGGGGCCAGATGATGAATCGACTGCCTGATCGTCCTTTCGTGCTCGTGCTGGCGTTGGCACTCCTTTGCCTTCCCGTGTCGCAGGGGCGTGCCCAGAGCGCTGCCGAGCGGGAGATCCTCGCCTCCGTAGACTCCCTGTTTTCGGCCATGGCTCGGCGGGATGCCGCGGCGGCGCGCGCCATTATGGTGCCGGGCGCCGTCTTCTACTCCGCGATCGACAGCGGAGGTCCGGCCAACCCTCGCACGCAGGTGGATTCAGCCTTTGTGCGATCGCTCACCACGGGAACAGGCGCATTGCTCGAGCGCTATTGGTCGCCGACCGTGTCGATCTCTGGTCCACTGGCGCAGGTCTGGGCGCCCTACGACTTCCATCGCGACGGCGTGTTCTCACATTGCGGCGTCGATGTTTTCAGTCTGTTGCGTACGCCGGCTGGTTGGCGCATTGCAGCGATCACCTACACGGTGAAGCGGACTGGCTGCGCACCAAGTCCGCTGGGGAGTCCAAGATAGTCGCGTTAGGCGGCCCGGTGGCGCACTCCTCGCGCTTCCACGGACGCGCGCCCTGGCGGGTGTGACCTAGCGAGACATACTGGCACGCATGCCGACGGAGACTACGCGGCCGGGCGCAGGGAACTTCGCGACTTCAGCATACTGGGCATCGAACACATTCTCCGCGCGGAGCACCAGGGTGGCCGTCCGGCCACCGCCGAAGGGGAGCGCAATCTGTGCCCCGACGTCGGCACGGTTGTACGCCGGCAGCTCAATGGCATTGGCCGGGTAGTTTGAAAAGTCGCGGTCATCACGAACGCCGACGTGCAGAACAGACGCATCCAGCGAGATGCGATGTGTCGCCTGAACCACCACGGAGAAGGTACCCGTCTGTGGCGGTCGACGCAGCAAGCGCTGGCCCGCCACAAAGGTCGCCCCCGCGCCCGAGTCGAACCCTGCATCCTCAACGCGTGAGCGGAGCAAGGTGGTATTCGCCGCCAGTTGCAGCCGATCGAGCGGATGCCACTTCAGCTCCAACTCCAGCCCGCGTGCCGACGCGGCGGCGACGTTGTAGTAGTTCAGCGAAAGGTGGCTCTGGTAGGTGTACTGGATGAGGTCACGAAAGCGCTGGTCGAACCAGGTCGCCGCAACGGCGATGCGGCCGTCGGCGGCACTTTGCGACAACCCGAACTCCGTGCTCCGCGATCGTTCAGGGGCCAGGTCCTGATTGCCAATGGAGTACGCGGTGTTGAATTGCTCGAGAAAAGTCGGTGCCTTGAAGGCGTTGCCGACACTCCCCCGCAGCCGCGCGCCGTGCCAAAGCCCCAGCGACGCTCCAACACGCGCTGTACGGAACGTGCCGAACATGGAGTTGACGTCCCAGCGTGTCCCGAGGGTGTACTGCAGACGCCCCTCTCCCGCCTCGCCCACCCACTGCAGATACGCGGCACGCGTGGAACGGTCGGCGCGGAAGGTGCTGGGGCTGCTCGAAAAGTTGGAGCTGTCGCGAAGACTCTGGGACTCCGTGCTCCACTCCGCGCCCACTGTTGCGACGCCGCGTGACGAGGCAAGAAGCTGCACACGCGTCTCCGCCACGCGTCGCCTGATACCTCCGTTGCTCCGGTAGGCGTAGAATCCGAGGGTGTCGGCTGCGTCGTCAGGCGCATCGTTTGTGGCACCCCGGGCGTTCATCGCCGACAAGGTGAGTTCGGCGCGAACCAGCCGCCCGACGCGCTGTGACGCTTCCAGCGACACGGCCGTTCGCCGGTCGGCACGGAACGCGTTGCGATCGACGACGGCTCCGGCGCCATCCGTCGGATAGTGATAGGTGTCGTCGTATGAGCGGCTGCTCATGGCTAGTTGTGTGCCCGATTGGCCGGCAAAGGCCACACGGCCGCTATACACACTCACGTCGTAAGCATTGTTGAACGGAAGAATCCCGTTGGTATAGCGACGGGTGATGCCACCGGTGGCAGCCCACGGTCCGCTGCGCGTGCCTGCCGAGACGGATCCTTCGCGGCCGCGATACGAGCTGGCGCCGACCGTCGTCTCCAGCTGCAAACGCGAGCTGGCGCGTCGCGTAAAGACCTGCACCACACCCGTCACAGCGTCCGAACCGTACAGCACACTCGCTGGGCCGCGCACCACCTCGATGCGATCGACGTCGTCCATGGTGAACGACGCCAGGTCCACTGCGCCGCCGGGATCGTTCATCGGCACTCCATCCACCAGCACCCGGACGAAGTCGTTCTCTCCACCACGGAGAAAGAGCGACGTCTGTGTTCCCGGGCCACCGCCTCGCACCATGGCAATACCGGGGACCCATCGCAAGGCGTCGGCAACGCTGGTGACCCCTCGGTCGCGCAGCTCCGCGCCACTCAACACCGAGACCGATGCGATGCCACTGCCTAACGGCGAGTCCACGCGCGTGGCGGTGATGACCACGCCCGGAAGCCTCGTGGAATCGGTCTGGGCACGGGCAGTGGCCGGCAGAAGCGCACTCAGGGCAAGCAGGGTCGTACGAGAAATCGCAGTCATCGAATCCACAAAGCGGTGGAAGTCAGAAAGGGAACGGGCGGGAGCCCGGTCGTCTCAGGGGCACGAGGGTGGGCGCGCCGATCACGGGGTCACGCGCCACCATAAGGGGGTACTCGTAGACAGACTCCAGCACGTCGGCGCGCATGACGTCAGTGGGCGCACCCATCGCGACCACCCGGCCGGCTTTCATCAGCGCCACCTGCTGCGCAAATCGCGCCACGAGGTTCAGCTGGTGACTGATCACGAGGATGCAGCGACCGGCAGCAGCCAGGCTGGCCATCAGCTCAAACGCCTCCATCTCGTGCCCGATGTCGAGCGCGGAGGTGGGTTCGTCCAACACCATGGTGCGCGCGCCTTGAACCAGCGCGCGTGCTACGCGGACACGCTGCCATTCGCCCCCGGACAGCGCGTCCGTGCTGCGCCCGAGAAACGCCTCGATCCCCGCCGACGCCGCCGCGATTCGCAGCGCGTCGTCGCGGTCCGGCTGCTTCCCCCACGCGCCAAGCTCCGGATAACGTCCCAAGGCGATGTACTCGGACACGCGCATGGGGAACGCGGGTTCCTCACGCTGAGCGACCACCGCCACACGGCGGGCGACTTCGCGTCGCGTCAAGCTCGTCATGGGGTCTCCATCCAGCTCGATCGATCCGCCGCCGAGCGCGACGCGGCCAAGGAGCGCGCGCACGAGCGTGCTCTTGCCTGACCCATTCGGCCCCACGATGGCCGTCAGCTGCCCATCGGCAGCTTCAACCGATACGCCGTCGACCGCTGGGGCCACGGCTCGCGGGTAGCGGACGACAGTGCCCACGAAGCGAATCATAGGGATCGCTTGAGCACGATGAGGAAAAACGGCACCCCTAGCACCGCCGTCACCGCACCCAGCGGGAGCTCACTCGGCGCTTGCACCGTTCGCGCCGCCAGGTCGGCCAGAATCACCAACGTACCGCCGGCGAGCGCCGACAAGGCGAAGATCGCTCGGTGCCGAGCCGCGGTGATCGCGCGCGCCACATGCGGGACAATAAGCCCCACGAACCCCACCAGTCCGGCCGTCGCCACGGTCGCAGCAGCCAGCACGGAGGCGACGATGAACACGCGGCGCGCCGAGCGGTCGGGATCGACGCCAAGCGATGCTGCCGCGTCGTGCCCCAGTGCCAACACATCCACCTCGCGCCCCAGATGCAACAGCGCAGCCCCCGCCACCAGCAGCGAGCCCGCCATCCAACGAACGGCGCTCCAGTCCGCGGCCGAGGCGGAGCCCATCATCCACCACAGCGCATTACGCAGCGTACCGCCGGAGGCATTGGCCAGGAGAATCATGATGGCGGCGTTCGCAAAGGCGCCCACGACGACGCCGGCCATCAACAGCACCCGCGGGTCGCCACCGCTCCCCGAGGTGCCGGCGGCACGCGCAACGGCCAGGACCAGCGACACAGCACCTAACGCCCCGACGAAGGCGGCGACCGACAGCACTCCACCGCCCGATGCGCCCAAGGTCACGGCGAGCACGGCACCGACCGCTGCGCCACCCGACACACCAAGGAGGTATGGCTCGGCGAGTGCATTCCGCATCGTGGCCTGCAGTGCCGCTCCGCTCATCCCCAAGCCGGCGCCTACTAGCAGTGTGAGAAGCACACGAGGCAGGCGCACATCGCGCACGATGGCGATCGCCCCAGGATCCCCTCCCTGGCCGGAGAGCGCCGGCCAGATGACGCCTAACGGGATATTCACGGCGCCAAAGACTAGGCCGGCCACGGCGCTCACCACCAGGGCGACTGACAGCAGCAGAACGAGCACCGGCGCGCGCCGGTTCACGGAATGGCTCCCGGATGGAAGAGGCGCGCCAACGAGACCGCGGCTTCGCCAAGCCGTACCGCGGGCTTGGCCACCAATACGGTGTCCATGAGCAGGAGGCGTCCGTCGCGCACCGCCTTCAGCGCTTGCCACCGTGGGTCGGCCCGGAGGGCCTGAAAGGTGCGGGGGCCACCGAGCACCACATCGGGGTTGCGCCTGACGAGTTCCTCGAACGAAATCTGCGGCGATGGCGCCTGGAGGTCGGCGAACACATTGTCGGCCCCGGCAATGCCAACCAGTTCGGTCAGGAAGCTGCCGCCCCCGATCGTGAGGAGAGGGTTCTGCCACGCCAGCATGAACACCTTCACGCGCGGAAGACCGCTCGTGGCCTTGCGGACCCGATCCAGCGTGGCCAGCACCGAGTCCGTCACCTGCCGCGCGCGATCCTCCCGGTGGGTGATGCGACCGATCAGCGCGGTGACCCGTTGGAACTGCGCGACCCGGTCGATGCGCAGTGTCACGACGTGGATGCCCGCGGAACGGAGCGCGCGCCCGGCATCGCGATTTTCCTCGCTGGCGTAGAGGAAGACCAGCGTCGGACGCGCCGCGAGAATGGCCTCCACGTTGGGACGGATCCCATCGCCGATGTCGGGAACGGCCCGCGACGAATCGGTGGCAATGTCCCAGTGTGTTCGACCGACGAGTTGTGGCCCGAGGCCCAGGGCAAACACGATCTCGGTGATGGACGGATCGAGCGAAACGATGCGCGCCGTCCCCAGCGAATCGGAGACCAGGATGGGGTCGCCGAAATCGTCGCGCTCAGTGACCGCGCGTTCAGGAGTCTTGGGCGAGGCGCACGCCGCCGCCAGCAGCAACGTCATGATGCTGCGCCGTGTTGGCTTCCTCCCCGTCCCACTCCCTACCGGAAAAACAAAACGCACGCGCTTCTCCACGAATGGACGGGAGAGAACTCGTGCGCCAACACGCCGCGCCGGACGGCACGTGTGTCGCCACCAGACCTCCCCCGAGGTGCTGACGTGTGGCACACACGAGGGTCGTCTCCTGGCTCCGGACCTTCATCCCACACCTTCCCAGCCAACAGGCCAGTGGTGCCGTGGAACGTGATCGCTGACGATCAGTCCGTTACAGTGGCGGGGCCGCACCGGCATTGCACCGGTTTCCGTGGCCCTCGTGTGTCGATTCGATTGTGCAGCGAGTATAGCGTCGCGCGGACCTCCACGTCAACACGACGCCTCGCCAGATCAGGGACGTGGTGGGTCGATTGGCTTGAGATGTGTTCCGCTTCCCAGCGCATTCGCGCGTCGCATCAGTTCGGCGAACGCTCCGGTCAGCAGGTTGTTCAGTGTGGCCACGTCCTCGCCCAACTGAGTCCCCAGCGCACGCAGCTCGCGCTGTTGAGATTCCGTGGGCGCCGCCGTGGCCGCCTGCAGGGACCCATCGAGGTCGAGATAGCGGAACTTGGGCCCGCCAAATCCTGGTCGGAACTTCGTGCCTAACGAATCGAGGCGCGTGCCCACGTCCTTCAGGAGCGTGGCCAGTGAGTCACGAGCGGCCGGCCGAGCCTTGGTCACGCTGTCCACCCGTGCCCGCTCCTTCGACATCCCATCCCAGAGCGTCGTGGCCGCCACAAACGTACGCAGCAGGTCCTGCAAGCGCATCTCGGTGGTGTGGCGCGCCGCCAATGCCTCTCGCGAGGCAGTCACGCGCGCATCGGAGCTGACAGCTACGGTTTGGGTCTTCCTTTGCCCGCGGGCCTCCAGCGTGACGGTGTAGGTGCCGGGCAGCACCCACGGTCCCTTGGGCACTCCAAACCACCCTTCATCGTCGTCGGTCACGCCGTCCACGCGTGCGTAGCGAAGGTCCCACGCCAGTCGATGCACGCCGCGACCAGCCGGTCCGGTCAGCGTCCGAACGTTGCTCCCGGCGGCGTCGGCAATCGTGAGCCTGACGACGGTGTCACCGGCGCTCGCCGCCGTACGCAGGGCGTAGGTGATGACCGCTCCCTCTGCAGGATTCGGCGCGGCAAAGGTGCGAGAACCAGGAGACGGCAGCATGCGCATCTGATAACGCTGCGCGGCCGGCGCAATCGGCGCGATCGTGACCTCCGGGGCGGTCGACGCGAGCGGATCCCCCGCCTCGAAGATCCGGGCATCGTCCAGCACGATGATGCTGCGACCGTGGGTTCCGAGGATCAAGTCGTTGGTTCGCTCATTGAACACGACGTCGTCCACACGCACGCGCGGCACGTTTGACGTGACGAGGCGCCAGTGGCGGCCGCCATCGAACGTCACATAGACCCCGAACTCCGTCCCGGCAACGAGCAGGTCGCGATTTCGCGGATGCTCGGCGAACGACTTCACCGGATTCCCGTTAGGCAGGTCGCCGGCGATCGACGTCCACGTGGCGCCGCCGTCGGCGGTGCGAAAGAGATTGGGCGCCATGTCGTCGTCGGCATGACCGTCGAACGCGACGTAGGCGATGCTCGCACTGGACGTCGACCACGTCACGCGGCTCACCCAACGAGGCGTCGGAAGGTGGAAACGATCCGTGATGTTCTGCCACGTCTTCCCCGCGTCGCGGGTGAGCTGCACCTGCCCATCGTCGGTTCCAACCAGCAGCACGCCCGCCCCATGGGGCGACTCGGCGATCGTGGTGATCGTGCCATAGGTGTCGACGCCGTCGTCCCGCGACATCGTGGTCGAATCGCGGACCACGCCCATGATCGGCAATTTTTTCCAGTCCAGCTTGCGGGTCAGGTCGGGCGAAGCCTCCTCCCAGGACATGCCGTTGTCACGCGTCCTGAACAACTTGTTCCCGCCGAAGTAGACGATTCCTGGATCGTGCGGCGAGCGCAGTTGCGGGGAATTCCAGTTGAAACGGTACTCCTCCTTCGGATCGTTAGGTACCGGGCGAATGCCCTGTTCCTCGCGAGTCTCCAGGTCCACACGATAGGCGCGGCCGTTCTGGGAGTTAGCGAAGACATACCGCGGGTTTCGACGGTCGGCCGTAGCGTAGAATCCATCGCCGTAGGCCGTGTTCACGGCGTCGGCATTCGTGATGCCAAGGAGGCTGGTGGTGCGCGATGGTATGCCCCACGAGCCATTGTCCTGCGTGCCGCCGAAGATCCAGTACGGTTCGCGCTCGTCGATGTCCACGTCGTAGAACTGGCCGATGGGGAGGTTGTTGATGTAGTCCCAGTTCTTCGCGCCGTCGTACGAGAAGTACAGGCCCCCGTCGTTCCCCAGCAGCATGTGGTCGGAGTCGTTCGGATCGATCCACAAGGCGTGATGATCCACGTGGATGCGATCGCCGGTGTGTTCGGTGGTGAACGTTTTCCCTCCGTCGACCGACTTGTGCAGGTTGGAGGCGACGACCCAAACCCGATCGGGATGACGGGGATCCACGCGGAGCTGGGAGTAGTACATCGGGCGCGGGTCCAGCGAGTTCATTTTTCGCCATGACACCCCGCGGTCATCGGAGCGAAAGACGCCCCCCTGGCGATTCTCGACGATGGCATAGACGCGGTCTGGCTCACTGGGTGCGATCGCCAACCCGATCCGGCCGCTCGGACCAGTGGGAAGTCCCCTCGTCAGCTTCTCCCACGAGTCGCCACCATCCAGGGACCGGTAGATCGCACTCCCCGGACCACTGCCCACGAAGCCGAATCCCCGTCGCTGTCGTTGGTACGTCGCCGCGTAGAGCGTGCGTCCGTCGGCGTCCAACGCGACGTCGACCACACCCGTATTGTCATCCACGAACAGCACCCGCTGCCAGGACTTTCCGGTATCGCGCGTGCGGTAGAGTCCTCGTTCCCCGTTAGGCCCCCACAGATGCCCCAGCGCTGCCACGAACACGGTATTGGGGTCGCGTGGGTGAATGACGATGCGGCCGATATGGTGCGATTCGCGCAGGCCCATATGCGTCCACGTCTCGCCGCCGTCGAGCGAGCGATACACACCATCGCCCCAGGTCGAACTCTGTCGCGAATTCGGCTCGCCGGTGCCCACCCAGACGATGTTCTGGTCCGAGGGAGCGATCGCGACATCGCCGATCGAGACCGAACCCCCGAATCGATCGAACACAGGGTTCCAGCTGACGCCGTTGTTGGTAGTGCGAAAGAGCCCGCCGCCGGCGGAGCCGACGTAGATGGTGCCAGGATGCGATGGCACGGCTTCGATGTCGTCGATTCGGCCACCAAAAGCGGCCGGACCAATGTGGCGCCAAGGCAGAGAATCCAACCCCGACGAGGTCGGCGGGGTGCCGACCTGTGCCAAGGAAGGCGAGGCCAACGTAATGGCCATCACGAAAATTCGGGTGAACTGAGCATGGATTCGCCGGGTACTGGACACGTTCACCATTCTTTGGGCACGCTGCCTGCTGGACATGTCTCCAATTCCGTAGATTGAGGGTCCGAGTCGCTGCCTTGAACATGCCCGCTTTAGCCCAGTCCGCAACGTGACCACTACAGTCGATCCGACCATCCTCGTTGAACTTGCGAGCATTCGGCGCGCCGCCGCCGCCCTGAAGGGTCTGGCGGTCCGCACGCCCCTGCTACGTCTGGATGCGTTGGACAAGGAGCTGTGGCTCAAGCCGGAGATGCTGCAGCGGAGCGGGGCGTTCAAGTTCCGTGGCGCGTACACGTACCTGGCGCGACTCACACCAGAGGCGCGCGCCAAGGGCGTCATCGCCCCCTCGTCAGGCAACCACGCGCAGGCGGTGGCGCTGGCGGCACGCATGTTCGGGGTGAAGGCGACGGTCGTCATGCCGACGACGGTGTCGCCGGCCAAGCGCGCCGGCGCCGAGCGGCTCGGTGCAAGAGTTGAGCTGGCGGGGACCACCACGAAGGACCGGATGGACCGGGCGTTGGAGCTGGTGGCCAGCGAGGGGCTGACGCTCGTGCCCCCGTACGACGACGCCGACATCATCGCCGGCCAGGGCACCTGCGGGCTCGAGATCACGGAAGACTTGCCGGACGTTCACACGGTCCTCGCGCCGGTGGGGGGCGGTGGGTGCAGCGCGGGTATCGCCACAGCGGTGAAGCTCACGGCGCCGGGCGCCCGCGTCATTGGCGTTGAACCTGCCGGTGCACCAAAGCTGACCGCCGCCCGTCAGGCGCAGCAGCCGGTGTTGCTGGATCACACGGAATCCATTGCCGACGGCCTCATGGCCGTGCGGATCGGGTCCATCCCCTTCGCCCACCACCAGGCCTACATGGACCAGGTGGTGACGGTGAGCGAACGTGCGATCCGAGACGCCGTACGATTCCTGCTCGACCGGGCGAAGCTGGTGGCGGAGCCGAGTGGCGCCATCACGGTGGCGGCGATCATGAGTGGGGCCGTGACGGTCGATGGACCTACGGTGGCCGTGCTTTCCGGTGGCAACATCGAGTGGTCAGGACTCCAAGCGCTGCTGGGGAATGAGTAGCGCTCGAATCCTCGTAGCCGACGACGACCCGGCGGTCCTGCAGACCCTCACCTGGCTCCTGAAGGAGAACGGGTACGAGGTGCACTCGGTGGCCGAAGGGGCGAAGGTGCTGCCCAGCATGGAGGCCTCTCCGCCGGATCTCGTGCTGCTGGACGTGATGCTCCCGGACGCCGACGGCTACCAGCTGCTCGAACGGATCAAGGCGGACGATCGCTACCGCGACGTGCCGGTGCTGATGGTGTCGTCCATGCCGCCCGAAGAGGCGGCGGTGCGCACGTTGGGACTGGGTGCGGCGGACTTCATCAAGAAGCCGTTCCGGGTGAAGGAACTGCTCGCGCGCATGCAGGCACAACTGCGCATGCGCGCGATCCTGCGCTCGGCCAGCGATGCCTTGCGCAAGACGGAGGAACAGCTGCAACGCGTGCAGGAAGAGGCCGAGAGCCGCCGGCAGCTGGTCGACATCCTCCACGACGTGACGGACGAACTCTCGACGGACGAGATGTATCACGTGCTGGCGCGCCGTGTGGCCCGTGCGTTGGAGCTGACGCACTGCAGCGTCATCCTGGCCCGGGACGGCGACCGGCCGCGAGTGGTGGCCACCGCCTTCGAAATGGCACCATCGCGGGACTTCGTGTTGAACCTGGACCGCTACCCGGAGGTGCGCGAGGCACTGCGCACGGGACGCCCCGTGCTGGTGGAGGACGTCCGTACCAGCCCGCTCTACGAGAAGGTACGGGACGAGTGGGTGCGTGAGGGCATGTCCGTCACCACGCGAAGCGTGATCGCGCTGCCGTTCGCGCTGGAACCGAATCAGGCCGGGGTGTTCTTCCTGCGGCGGAGCCTCACCGAGCCGCCCCTCACCAAGGAAGACATGGAGTTCGCCAACACCGTCATCAAGGCCGCGGCATCGGCCAACCAGCGGCGCAAGCTGTTGGAGACGACGATCGCGGACAACCGGCGGCTCGAGGTACTGGCACACACGGATCCGCTGACCGAAGTACTGAATCGCCGGGCGCTCACCGAGCGGCTGGTGGCCGAGATGGAGCGCGTGAAGCGCTACGAGTCCACGATGTCGTTCCTGCTGATCGACCTGGATCACTTCAAGCGGGTAAACGACACGCACGGTCACCTGGTCGGCGATGACGTGCTGATGGAAGTGGCGTCGCTCCTGCAGCGAGCGGTGCGTGCCGTAGACGTGGTGGCACGCTATGGTGGCGAGGAATTCGTGATCGTCCTTCCCGAGACGGGAGTGGTTGGCGCCACGGCCTTTGCCGAACGAATCCGCGAGCTCATCGAGTCACATGCCTTCACGCAGGTCCGCGGCCAACCGTTGCGCCTGACGACCAGCGTTGGCGTCGCGTGCTATCCGGTTCCAGGTGTTGAGACAGTGGAAGACCTGTTTGCCGCCGCCGACCAGGCCCTCTACCGGGCCAAGGCCGAGGGGCGCAACCGGGTGCGCGCCTAGATTTCCCCGGGGCGCCGCCCAGATTTGTGCCAGCGCGGCGCGGTGGAGCGCCGCCTCATTGCCTCCGGAGATACCTGATGCGCGTCCTGGTCGCGGCCATGCTGGCCGTCCTGCCGCTCGCCCCCAACGTCGCCCAGTCGCAGAACTTCGCGCCGACTCCCGCCGACTTGCCGGACAAGGCGATGGACGGCCGCCTGAACGTGCCGCCGGGCGTGAAAATGGCCACGTTCGCCAAGGTCCAGGGGGTTCGCTTCATGGCGTTAGGTCCTGGAGGCGTCGTGTACGCGAGCCAGCCGGGCAAGGGCCAGGTGGTTCGTCTGGTCGATGCCGATGGGAATGGCGAGGCGGAGTTGCAGGAGGTGGTCGTGAGCGGTCAGGACCGCCCACATGGACTGGCAGTGAAAGGGGGGTGGTTGTACATCGCGAACACCAACGCCTTGGTGCGGGCGAAGCTGGACGCCGCCGGACGTGTCACGGGCGCGGTGGAGAAGGTCGCCGAATACAGCGGCGGTGGGGGGCACTGGTCCCGAACGGTCGTGTTTGGAGCTGACGGCAACCTCTACGTCTCCATCGGCTCCACCTGCAACATCTGCGAGGAAAGCAATGAGGATCGCGCCGCTGTGCTCCGTTTCAACGCCGACGGCTCCAACCGTGTGGTCTTCGCCAAGGGGTTGCGGAACGCCGTCGGCATGGCCGTGCATCCCGCGACGCGCGAGATCTGGGTGACCCAGAACGAGCGCGACAACCTGGCGCCCGATCATCAGGAACTGCCCGCCGAGGAAATCAACATCCTGCACCAGGGCGCCGACTACGGCTGGCCCTACTGCTACGGTGATCGTGTCCCGAACCCGGAATACCGGAACGCCTCGCGTTGCGCCGGCACCGTGCCGCCCGCCCTCTCCATGCAGGCGCACTCCGCGCCGTTAGGCATCGCCTTCCTTGCCAACGCCAGCAAGTTTCCAGCGGATTGGCGCTCGGACGCGCTGGTGGCCTTTCATGGATCGTGGAATCGCGAAGTCCCCACGGGGGCAAAGGTCGTCCGCATTCGCGTTGCCGACGGGAAGCCCGTTGGATACGAGGACTTCATCACCGGGTGGCAAGGGAGCAACGGTCAGCGCTGGGGACGCCCGGTGGACGTGCTGGTGCATGCCGATGGCTCCGTCCTGATCTCCGACGATCAGTCGGGCACCATCTACCGGGTCTGGAAGTGAGGCCGCTCGCCCAGGCCGCGAGCACCGCGGCATTGCTCGCCCTCGCCGCCGTGACGGCGACGGCGCAGGGGACTTCTCGATCGGCGGCGTATCGTCCGGGCATCGACGTCGTCGACTATGTCTTCCACGTCGATTTTCCCTCGCGCGCGCCGGTGACATCGATCGATGTGGCCGAAGTCGTCTCACTGAAGCGAACGGCGCCAGTCGACACGTTGGTCCTGGACCTGCTTGCCCCGATGCAAGTGACCGAAGCGCGCGTGAATGGCTCGGCCGCAATGTTCGAGCGCGATGCCAAGACGGTCCGCATCGCCCTGCCTGCTCTCAAGGGGAGTCGTGACTCGTTGCAGGTGACGCTGCGCTACCATGGCCTGCCCAGCGACGGGCTGGTGATCCGTGCCGATTCGTTGTCGGGGCGATGGACGGCCTTCGGCGACAACTATCCAGATCGGGCGCGCCACTGGCTGGCGACGGTTGACCATCCGTCGGACAAGGCGACCGTGACCTGGGAAGTACGGACGCCACTGGGTGTGCGAGTCGTGGCCAACGGTGACCTGCTCGAGGAGTCGCTGGAGGCGGCTCCGTCAGGGGCAACGCCGATGGTCGTCACGCGGTGGCGGGAATCTCGGCCGATCTACACCGCCGTGATGGTCATTGGGGCGGCGCCCTTTGCCGTGTACGAACTCGGGAACACGGCGTGCGGACTCGGAGAATTTCCGGGGTGCGTCCGCCAATCCGTGTGGGTTGCACCCGACGTCCGGAGCACACTTCCCGGCGCCTTTGCCAGGGCGGGCGATATCGTCGCCCTGTTCTCGCGGCTCGTCGGGCCGTACCCCTACGAGAAGTTGGCGCACGTGGAAAGTTGGACCCGGTGGGGAGGCATGGAAAACGCGGGCAACATCTTCTACGCCGACGGGATTTTCCGGCGCAACGCGATGAGCGAGGGGCTGATCGCGCACGAAACCGCCCACCAGTGGTTCGGCGATGCCGTTACGGAACGCGAGTGGCCACATGTGTGGCTGTCCGAGGGCTTCGCGACGTATTTCGCGGCGCTCTGGACCGAGCATTCCAAGGGTGACAGTGCCTTTCGCGCGGAAATGACGGCGATGCGCGACGAACTGATCAAGATGCCGCTGACTTCGAATGAGCCAATCGTGCGGACGGCGGTCCCCGATCTCAACAAGCTGCTGAACTCCAACGTGTACCAGAAGGCCGGGTTCGGTCTGCACATGCTGCGTCGTGAGATTGGCGACTCGGCGTTCTACCGAGGCATTCGATCGTACTACATGAAGTACCGCCATGGAAACGCGCTGACCGCCGACTTCCAGCGTGAGGTGGAGGCCGCGGCCAATACGAAGCTCGACTGGTTCTTCGAGCAGTGGTACTATCGGCCGGGTTACGCGGACCTGGGTGTGAGTTGGCGGTATGATCAGGCGCGGCGCTCGATCCTGGTCACGGTGAGCCAGAACGAAAAGCGACCGCCCTATCGCCTAACGCTTCCGATCGAGATCACGACATCGACGGGCAAGGTGGTCCGGACAAAGGTGATGGTGCCGGCCACACGAGTCGGTACGATTCCGGTACCGGCGACGTTGGACGGCGCGCCGAAGATCGTTCGGTTCGATCCCGACGTGTCGCTGCTCGCTACCATCACGAGTCGTTAGGCCCGGTCGTGGGCAGTTCGTCCGGTACGCGCCGGGAGGCCAATGCCGGTCCGATTTACCGAGTGCAGCGGCACCTATTTGGGCTCCCCATGACACGGATCAGCGGCGTCGTTAAATTCTAAGGCTGTCAAAAAACGCCCTTTGGAGACGCGTAAGCCATGCGGATGCTCGTGTTAGGTGCCGGTTTGCAGGGTTCGGCCTGCGCCTTTGATCTCTTGCAACAGTCGGACGTGACCGAGGTCCTCATCGCCGACCTCAAAGTCGATGTGTTGCCTGCCTTCCTGCAGCCATACGTCGGCAACCGACTGAAGCCGATTGTGCTCGATGTGCGAGACCTGGACGCGGTGCGCGCCGTGATGGCCCAGTGCCGCGCCGTGATGAGCGCGATTCCCTACTACTTCAACCTCGACCTGGCCAAGCTGGCCGTTGAAGTCGGGGTGCACTTCTGCGACCTGGGCGGCAACACCGAAATCGTCTCCAAGCAGAAGGCAATGCACGATCGTGCGATCGCGAAGGGCGTGAGTGTTGTACCTGACTGCGGCGTTGCACCAGGCATGGTGAACATCCTGTCGCAATACGGCATCGAGCAGTTGGACGCCACCGACTCCGTCAGGATCTACGTCGGCGGGCTGCCGCAGCATCCCATGCCGCCGCTCAACTACCAGATCGTGTACTCGCTGGAAGGCGTGCTCGATTACTACACGACGCTTTCCTGGGTCGTCCGTGACGGGAAGCGCCAACAGGTGAAGGCGCTGAGCGAACTGGAAACCGTGGACTTTCCCGCACCGGTGGGGAAGCTCGAGGCGTTCCACACGGCAGGTGGCTTGTCCACCATGGCGTTCCGCTACGAAGGCAAGATTCGCACAATGGAGTACAAGACACTCCGTTATCCGGGCCACGCGGTGATCATGGAAGCCATTCGCGAGCTTGGGCTGTTGGACCTGGAAGCGGTGAACGTGAAGGGCGTACAGGTGGTTCCACGCGACGTCGCGGTCGCCGTGATGGGTCCGCGTCTCACCAAGAAGAAGAGCCCGGACCTGGTGGCGTTGCGGGTGACGGTGACAGGCACCAAGGCGGGGGCACCCAAGACGGTCGGCTGGCAACTCGTCGACTACGCCGATGAAGCGCGTGGCATTTCGGCGATGATGCGGACCACCGGGTATTCGCTGTCCATCACGGGTTTGATGCAGGTGCGGGGCCAGGTCCGTGCGAAGGGCGTATGCACGCCGGACGAGACGATGCCCGGCGCGGAATACATCGCCGAACTTCGCACGCGTGGCATTGCGCTGAAGGACATCGGGTAGAGGCGCGTGACCTTCCAGCTCGATCGTGCCATCGAGGTACTCGGACGCACGCCGGCGGTAATTCGCGAGCTGCTCGCGGGTCTCTCCGATGAGTGGATTCGCTGCACTGAAGGGCCCGATACCTTCTCCCCGTTCGACAACCTCGGTCACTTGGTTGATGGTGAGGAAACGGACTGGGTGCAGCGAATGGAGTTGATCCTGACGACCGGGACTCAGGTGCCGTTCACGCCGTACGATCGCTTCCGCCACTTCCAACGGAACAAGGGGCGCACGCTGTCGTCGTTGCTGGATGAGTTCGCGCAGCTCCGCGCGCGTAACCTCGAGAAGATCATGAGGTGGCAGCTGACGGACGTCCAGTTGGACCTGGTTGGGTCACATCCCGGTCTCGGGATCGTGACGCTTCGCCAGCTCCTGTCAGCTTATGTGGTCCATGACCTCGGCCATATCGCGCAGGTCGCCCGGGTGATGGCGAAGCAGTATCGGGCGGACATCGGCCCGTGGGCGGAGTACCTTCCCGTGGTCTGGGAGCGGAAGGCGCGCGGCGAGTGATCGCGTGAAAGCGGTGTGACGCGGCTGAGTCGGATAAGCGTCGGGCCGACCATGCACGGATGCCTTATACGTGAGTCGTCAGCCCAGCCAATCGAACGGTGTGCAAGGCGGGATTCGCGAGGGCCTTTGCACCTGAACGATGCGCGCCCTACATTGCAGAGAACGCGCAGAATCGGATCGAAGGGCGAGTTCGGGAGGACGACGGATGAGATCCCAACTGTTCGGCTTGGCACTGATCCTCGCGCTGGCTGGGTGCAAAGATTCGCCGACGCAGCCGGCCACGAACCAAACGCCACACCTTCGCGCCCAGATCGATGGCTTGCTGTTCCAGCCCGATTACCTGGACTATTCGCTGAGCACGAGTGGCAATCGAATGCGCATCAATGGCGCCATCTCGTTGGTGGCGGTGTCGCAGCGGCAGCTCACCCTCGATCTGGTATGGAAGGGGAAGGGGACGTACGACCTCGGGCCAGCGATCGGTGGGAGCAACTTCGCCTTCGTGTACGACACCGATGTGAATTCTAAGGCCGTTGGCGAGTGGTATACGACGACAACTGAGGTCGGGACGGTGACGGTCACGGAGTTCAACGCCGCGTCGCACTGGGTAGCCGGAACGTTCGGGTTCCGGGCCACAAGCGCGTTAGGCGGCGACGTGCTCAATGGCCCGCAGATGAACATCACGCAGGGGACGTTCGCCGGTTACTATTTCGTCGATCCCTAGCCGAGGGGCGCGCCGTTCCGGCTACTGTTTGGTCCCCTCGCCCTTTAGCCGCTGGACGAAGTACTCGGACCACTCGCGATCGATGTCCCGCGCACGATACGGGTCAGCGGGGAAGTGCCCCGGCACTGGCCAGATCTTCATGCGGACGTCGCGACCGCGCTCCTTGAGGGCGTTGAAGAGCTTGTACGACTGCGTCACCGGGACGCGGACATCTCCGGCATCCGACAGCAGCAATAGTGGCGTCTTCATGCTGTCGACGTAGGTCATCGGGGACTGCTCCTTCATCAAGGCAAGGTCGGCCGGTAACGTCAATGTCTCGCCGTAGGCGCGAATGAACAGGCTCAGGTCGTTCAGGTTGTAGTCGTCCACCAGGTCAATCACGGCGGCACCGGCCATGGCGGCCTTCCACCCGCCGTAGTGCCCGATCAGCCACGTGGTCATGTAGCCCCCGTAGGACCAGCCGGAGACACCGACGCGCGTGGTGTCCACGTACGCGCGCTTCTTCAGCAACGCGAGTCCAGCCATCACATCGCGCCCCGGCCCGGCGCCATGGTCTCGATAGACCGCCGAGTAGAGGGCGTTGCCGTGGTTGTCGCTGCCGCGATAGTTGGGTTCGAAGACGAGGAAGCCTTTGGCCGCGAGCAGCTGGTTGCGCGTGGAGAAGGTCTCGCGCGAGGAACCCCACGGGCCGCCGTGGATGTTGAGGATGAGCGGGTAGCGTTGCGAGGGATCGAAGTTCGGGGGAAAGGTGAGGATGCCGTCGAGCGGCAGTCCGTCGTGGCTCTTCCAGCTCATCGCCTCCACCGCGCCTAACGTCAACGAGGCGACGCGCCCGTGGAAGTCGGTCACCCGTTCGGGGGCCGCCGACCCGGGTCGTAGCAGGTACAACTCCGGCGGCCGGTGCGCTTCCGCGCCTACCAGGACAATGGTCCCGTCACGGGACACGTCCAGGTCGGCGATGCTGATACGTCCCACGTCCCGTCGGCGCGGCGCGCCCGCGACGGGAATTTCCCATAAGGCACTCTGCGTCCCATCGGCGACGGCGCTCACGATGGTCTTCGAGTCCGGCGACCAGATGCCGTACGTGAAGTTCCGGTCGATGGAGGCCGTGAGCCGACGGACCTCGCCGCCACTCGTGGGCGTCAGCAGGAGTTCCGTCTGGTTCTTCACGTGCCCATCGACGGGGCAGTTCAGCAGCAGCTGTGCGCCGTCGGGAGAGGTCCACGCGGCGCCGCAGTGCCGGGACTCGATGCCGCGCACCGGCGAGAGCGCCCCGGTTGCCACATCGGCGATGGCGAGTGAGCGCTTCTCCCAATCCCGGGTGCCGGCGCCGTCCTGCTTCGTGAACGTAATGGACCGGCCATCGGCGGACCACGCGACCGTCGCGAACAGCGCCGGAATCGACCATTCGCCGCGGGCGACTGCCTTCGCATCTCCACCGTCAGCCCCAACCACCCACAGGCCGTTGGCACGCGGGGCGGACAAGGTGAGGTAGTCGTTGGCGTTGACTTCAAACGCGTCGTCGAACTTTGCCTTCGTCTCGGGAGCTGGGGCGGCGACGAAGGCGAAGGCGGAACCGTCGGGCTTCCAGGCGAATCGACCCACGCTCGTCGGGGAGTGCGTCACTTGCCGCGCGTCGCCACCTGCAACGGACATCACGAAGATTTGGCTCTTGCCGTCCACGGCGGCCAAGAAGGCGAGTCGATCGCCGGAGGGCGACCACCGGGGAAAGTACGCCGTCTTGCGCTGCGTGAGCGTGCGCTGTGCCCTCGAGGCCAGGCCGACCTCGACGATCTCCGACTCCCACACGTTGGTCTCATAGTTCGGCCACGCGACCACCGCGACGGCGCGATCGCCTTGGGGGCTCACGTGCACGTCACTCACGCGTGCTACCTTGGCGTAGTCGTCCAGGGTGAACGTCTGAGCCCGACTGACCGTCGGGATCGCGAGCGCGAGCACAAGGGACGCTTGACGAAGGATGCGCATGGGATGTTCGGGAAAGGATCGCGCGAACGAGGTATGGCCTTCAGACTGCCGGTGAAATGAGTGCGCGTCAAGACGAGTCAGGGAGTGCCCACCGCTAACGCGTCAATCTCTGGAGTGAGGACGGACCTGGAGCGCCGGAGGATCATCGTGATTGCGAATGCACGTCGTCGGCTGGCTGCGCTGGGCTTGCTCTGCGGGTGCGCCACACCATCTGGCCCCCCCATGCCGCCGACGTACACCTTCGAGCAGGCCGCCGACTCCATACCCATTGGGTACGGGCAAGAGGCGATCGTGGGCAATCACCTGATCATGTTCTTCGACGTCCCGGAGGACTCCCGTTGCCCCACGACGGTCCAGTGTGGTGTGGCTGGGGATGCAACGGTTGCAGCCGGTGTCACGGGCGTCTGTGCGCTGTCCAATCCGCCGTGTTCGATGCCAACAATCCCGCTCCAGCTGCATACGGACACCGAGCCGAGGGCCGTCACCACTGGAAACATCGAGTACCGACTCGTCGCACTCCGTCCGGCGCCGGTGGTGCCGGGTGCCATCGCGAAGCGGCAGTACGTCGCGTGGCTTCGCGTTAGACCGGTCGGCTTGTGAGGCGGCGTTGCGCCTGCGTTCTCCAGGCACAACGCCGCCCCTCAATATCCACGCTACTTCATTTCCGCCGACGAGCGCCGGCTGTCCCCGATCAAGTGCTCGGCGAAGTACTCCATCATCAGGCGCGTGAAATACGGTTGATAGTCGCCGTAACCATGCGGCTTGCCCGGCAGCAGCATGAAGTCGAAGCGCTTGTTGGCCTTGAGCGCGTTCACGAGCCGAATCGTGTTCCCCGGGTGGACATTGTTGTCCATGTCACCCGTCGTCAGTAGCAACTTTCCCTTCAAGTTGGGGGCGAGCTCGATGTTGGTCGGCACCCGGATCTCGTAGCGAAGCGAATCATCGGCATATCCCGTGTCGCTCGGGGCGACTGGCGTGGCCCCGCCACCATCCCGACCGATCACGCGACGGCCTCGGCCCATGGCCGCACTGTCGGCGCGGCCCCTCACGATGGTCTTGAGGCCGTGGTACTGCTCGCTCCAGTTCTGGTTGTAGATGTTGTTGTCATGGTTGCCGGACGACGACACTCCCACCTTGAAGAAGTCGTTGTATGGCGGCAGGAGTAGGGCTGCGGCCGTGAGGAACCCACCACCCGAGTGACCGAAGATGCCCACCTTGTCCAGGTCGATGTACGGATAGCGTGCCGCCAGCTGCTCGATGCCGGCCTTCTTGTCCGCGAGGGCGTAGTCCCGGAGGTTGTAGTAGCTGAAGTTCTGGTACGCGTTCGAGCGAAGCGGATTGCCTCCGCGATTGCCGATCTGGATGACGATGAAGCCGAGCTGGGCCAGTTGCTGCTGCACGCCCCCAGGCACGAAGCCGACGTTCACCTGTTCGGTCTGCGGGCCCGGGTAGACGTTGGCGATGATCGGATACTTCTTCTTCGGGTCGAGGTCAAACGGACGCCACATGTTGCCGTAGATGTCCGTGACGCCGTCAGCCGCCTTGACCACGAACGGTTCGGGGGGCGCCCAGCCTAACGTCTTGAGCCCGCTCACGTCCATGTCGTCGAGGGTCATCACCACCTGCCCCGTGGCATCGCGAACGACGTTCTTCGGGATCGCATCGGGGCGGGAGTACGAATCCACGACGTATCGCTTCGTTGGCGAGACGGCGGAGGTGTGGTCGCCATTGCCCGAGTCGACCAGTTGGAAACCGCTGCCGTCCGCGTTCACGCGGTACAAGTGTCGCTGGTACACGTTCTCGCCTGGCTCGCGCCCAACGCCACTCACCCACAGCACGCCGGCGACCGAGTCGATCTCCACCACCTGGTCCGCGCGCCACGCGCCGGTGGTGAGCGGCTTCTTGTATGTCCCGTTGTGGTCGTACAGGTAGTAGTGGCCCCAACCGGAGCGTTCCGACCACCAGATCATGTCGCCGCCCCCCTTCACGTAGCGCGGGGCCTGCGATTCGAGGTTCGCGTTCTCCACGGATTCCGTGAGCAGGCTCCGCGTTGCCCCCGTGGCCAGGTTCACCTCGACCAGTTCGAGGTTTCGTTGCGGTCGGTCGCGCCGCACGACGCGCAGCGTGTTTGAGCCGGTGGTCCAGTGGATGTTCAGCAAGCGCTCGTCACGCCACTTCTTCACGTTGACCGGCGTCACGTCCTTGTCGCCGCGACGGTAGATGTACAGCTCCGTCTGGGCCACGTTCTCCTCCCCCGGCATGCCGTACGCGTACGACATCAGCGTCGGGCGCGGCTCGGAGAGGACGTTCACCAGGTACAACTCGCGGACCTTGCGTTGATCCTGACGGGTGATGGCGAAGGCCTTCGAGTCCGGGGACCACACCGCGCCGGCCCGCACCCGCGGATCGCGATTCCGGGCGTTCCCGGTCTGGTTCTGTTGTTCGAGCTGTGTGGAGTCCTGCAACTGGAACAGCGTCGTATCCCGAAAACCAAAACTCCGGTTCTTCTCGCCATCGGTGGAAATGCGGACCGTGTCGCCCCGCGCCTTCTCCACCAGGTACAGGTTGTGGTCGCGAGCGAACACGAACGCCGTGCTGTCTGGTGACCAGTTACGGAAGTCACCTCCCTGCGGCCCGAACTGCCCACCGCCACCGCCGCCGCCAAACTGCTGGCGCTGCACCTCGCGCTCTTCGTCCGGCGGTACGGAATCCCTCGGCAATCGCTTGCCGAGCGTGCGGATGGTCTCGCTCGCCAGGTTCCACTCATAGCGCGTGCTGTCGACGACGAAGCGGAACGCCTTGTGATCCTTGGTGAAGGTGACGGTGTTGAACGGCAGCTTGTCGGGGTCGTAGGGCTTGTGATGCGCCGTGGCCAGTTCCGCCGCCAACTTCACATGGTCAAAGAGTGGGCGCTTCACCTTGAGTGGCGGCACCACCAGGAAGAAGGTCGAGCCGGTGTGGTCCTTCCAGTTGTACCAGATGGAATCGGTTTTTCCCAGCCAGTGCGGCTGCACGGCGGCAGTGTAAGTGACCCGCTTCATCGCGTCGGCGGAGAACTTCTCCGCCAGCTCCCAGTTCGCGTGCGCGGCGACTGGCTTGGCCAGCGCCTCCTGCGCCTGCGCGGTAGGAGTCGCGACCTGCACCGTGGCAAGGGCGGCGAGGACTGCGGCAAGGCTTCGTACGTACTGTCTGCCGAGGGAGATGAAGGCACGCATCGTTCGACGCTCCGGGACAGAAGCCGAGGTGGACCAGCGCCTTGGGGGCCAAGGCGAATCCAAAGGGGGGACGGGGACCGACGACGGGGGAACTGAGACGGGTGCAACGGGACCTCGTACAGCGTCAGTACGTGCCGCTGAGGACGGTCGTTGTGAACGCCCATTCCTTTGATCGCCGAGCCCGCACCTGGATGCCCTCGGCGTACCGGAGCCAGCCGCGCTCAAGGTCCGAGGGGAGTTGGGACTGGCGGCGGATGGGAAGCTCGTCCTGCCCCTCCTACGTCGGGTGTTGTGAGTCGCCGGGTGCGACGGCGATGTTCGATCCGCTCGAACCCTGGCTCAGCATGTCCGTCGTCGGAGGGTTCAGCTGACGATGACGCGCTCGAGCGACTCGGCGGCAAACCGGGCGCCATCGCTTTTCGCGCCGGCGGCGATGGAACGCGCTCGCTCCGCGATATCGCGTTGCAGCGATCGGTCGAGTGCACTCGCCAAAGACTCTGTCGTCGGCGCACTCGGCGCTTGCGACGTGCCGAGGCCGAGCCGTTGGACGCGTTCCGCCCAGTAGAACTGATCGTAGTGCTGTGGGATGATCACCTGGGGTGCACCAGCGCGCGCCGCGGCGGTTGTCGTTCCGGCCCCGCCATGGTGCACGACAGCTGCAACACGCTTGAACAGCGCTTGCTGGTTGACCTCGCCGACGGTGATGCAGTCCGGCAGATCATCGATCAGCGAAAGATCGGCCCACCCACGCAACACGATCACCCGTCGTCCTAACCCCCGTGCCGATTCGATCACGACGCGACTCAGTTCACCTGGCACGCGGTTGCTCCCGAACCCGAAGTAGACGGGCGGCTCGCCAGCGCTCAGGAACACTTCGAGCTCGGATGACAACGGACGAGCGTCCGGTAGGATCCACGCGCCGGTCTGTAGCACCGACGTCTCGTTCGGATCGGGCCACGGACCTAACGTGGCGTCGGCGGCCAGCCATGGTCGCTTGGTCAGGATGTACGGCAACACCTCGTCGATTGGCGTTAAGTCGAGTTCCGAGCGACGGGCGTTCACCGCGTCGCGCCAGGTGTCGTTCCAGCGGCGCGCGTCGGCCTCCCAGAGTGCACTGTAGTCGTCCGCCGGTGCGGCCGGCGCGTCACCCAGCATCGTCAACACGGGTGGCGCGTGATGTCGCGACGGCAAGACGGCAGGACAGTACGCGGCGAACACGTAGGGAATCCCCAGCCACTCCGCCACTGACGGCGCCGCCACTTGCAGTGTGGTCGCGCCGACCATGACATCAACGCCGCGAGCGGCCGCGGCAAGCGTGTCGAATTGCGCCTGGACGGTGCCCTCGATCATCTGCCGACGCTGTTCGGGTGATGGCCGTACCGTCGACGGACTCACCTTCGCGCTCCCGCGCACTTCAGGACCGATTGGCGTCACGGGGACTCCCAGGCCCTCGATCCACTCGCGGAAGTCGGGCGGCACGCACATCCGTACGTCATGGCCGAGCGTCTTCAGCTCCAGCGCCAAGGCCACGAGTGGCTGGACGTCGCCGCGCGATCCGATGGTCGACAGCAGAGCGCGCATGAAGGCACTCCTCTCCGTGGGAAGTCGTTCGATCGGCGGGGTCCGAAGACGAACGCCGCACAGTCTGCACCGGCCCCCCGGCCTTGCGGCAAGGCTCCGGGTGGATGGTATTTTGGGATTGGCGATGTGATGCACGGAGGCGGATATTGGGACGCCGGCTTGGCCTCGTGAGCGCCCAGTCACCCACCGTCGGAGCAAACCCAGTGCGCGAAATCCCCAATCGGCGCGAGTTCCTCGGTAGCGCCGCCGCCACCGCAGCGTTCTTCGCCATGCCGTCACTGTCAGTCGGCAGGTCAAACACGAAGAGCGACGAACCCCCAGTGCTCGGCTCTGGCGACTGGCGCTACGTCATGGACCACAGCTGGGTGAAGCTTCCCGCAGGGAAGCGCTTTGGGTACACGCACGGGATCGTGGAGGATCGCGCCGGTCGATTCTACATCGCCAACCAGAGCCGCGACGCCGTCGTGGTTGTGGACGCGCAGGGGAACTTCCTCAACTCGTGGGGCCAGGCGTACGCGAAGGGTGCTCACGGCTTGCGTCTGCATGAGGAAGGAGGAACGGAATATCTCTACCTCGCGAACACTGGTCTGGCTCAAGTCGTAAAGACCACGCTCGACGGCGATGTGGTGTGGCAGGCGGGCCGGCCGTACCTGGCGGGAGTGTACTCACCGGAACGCGCCTACTCACCGACGGAATCGGTCGTCGGGCCCAACGGCATGCTCTACGTCGCCGATGGCTACGGCCAGTCGTGGATCCACATCTACGATGCCAAGGACGGCAAGTACCTCGATTCGTTTGGCGGACGTGGCACGGAGCCGCAGAACCTCCGTCAGCCGCACGGCATCAGCATCGACACGCGCAGCGGAACGCCGCTGTTGCAGGTGTCCGATCGCGGCAACATACGCATCGTCAACTTCACGCTCGAAGGAAAGTTCCTGGGAGAGGTCTTGAACAAGTCGGACCTGCGCTTCCCATGCACGTCCTTTCATCAGGGCGACATGATGTACGTCCCCGACCTCTACGCACGCGTCTCGATCTTCGACAAGGCGAACCGCAAGGTCGCGGACCTCGGCGACTACCTGGAAGGGAAGCCGTTCACGTCGGAGTCCGAGTTCGGCAGCGTCTACCCCGATCTCAAGGGATATCCAAACATCCCGCATGACAAGCGGCGTCAGGACCGATTCATCTCACCGCATGCGCTGTGGGTGGACCGGTCGGGCAACATCTACGTCGTCGAATGGATCGACGACGGGCGCGTGACAAAGCTCTCGAAGGTCTGACGCACCGCGTGATGTCGCGAACGCACCTTGGCGTCATCGGCGGACTCCTGCTGTTGGTGGTCGTCGCGTGGGTTGGCGGCGACCATGGGTCCACCCTATGGCCGTTCGCGGGGCGCTTCCATCCCCTGTTGGTGCACCTGCCGATCGGGATCCTGTTGCTGGCGCTCTTCCTCGACGTTGTCGGTCGAATGCCGGCGCGCACTGGTTTGCGCTCCATTGTGCCGGTGGCACTCCTCCTCGGGTTCTGGGTCGCAATCGTCGCCGCGGTTGCGGGCCTTCTGTTGGCCGACTGGGGCAGCTACAACCCCGCGATACTGGTATGGCACCGGCGGCTGGGGATTGCCATTCCCTTCCTTGCGGCCGCGGCCTATTGGATTCGCGCGCGTGCTGACGGGACGCGAGAGGTCGTCGACGAGCCACTAGGTCGGGTTCGAGTCTCCCAACAGGGCGATTCGCGTGGCTATCTCCTCGTTGCCGCGGCTCTGGCGTTCACCGTGACGATTGGCGGGCACCTTGGTGGCACGCTCTCGCGTGGGGAAGGCTATCTCACACGGCACCTCCCGGACGGGGTGCGTTCGCTCGTGGGTCTGCCGGCCGAGTCAGCGCGAGCGCGGCTCGCCATCGGCAATCCGGACTCGACGCTTGTCTATGCGGGGCTGATTCAACCGGTGTTGAATGCACGTTGCGGTGTGTGCCACAACGCGGATCGCAAGAAGGGCGGACTGGACCTAACGAGCGCGAAGGGTCTCATGGCCGGTGGTCGGCAGGGGAAAGTGGTGGTCCCCGGCCGTGCCGACGAAAGTGAAGCGATCATCCGGTTGTCCCTGCCGCCGGGCCACACGGATGCCATGCCACCCGACCGTCCGATCCCGATCGCCGAGTTGGAGCTGATGCGGTGGTGGATCGACGCCGGGGCGTCGACCGAGGTTCGGCTGTCGGAGATCGTTCGTCCGGCGTCGGTCAGGCGCACATTGGCCGCCTACGGCCTCGACGACTTGCCGACGGGGATCTTCGCGCTTTCCATGGCGCCGCCAGACTCCCGTGCCGTGGCGGCGGCACGGGCCACGGGGCTGGAGGTACAGCCGTTAGGTGTTCACAGCGGCTACCTCAGTGTCGATGCCACGAACCTGTCGGCGGATTGGGACGTTCGACAGCTCGAACAGTTGCGACCGCTGACGGCGAACATTGCGCGGGTGAATGTGGCTCATCTGCCGATCACCGACCCGCAGCTCGCCTTGTTCGGCGCCATGCCGCGCCTTACGCACTTGCGACTGTCGCAGACGCGAGTCACCGACGCTGGCCTGCGCGCACTCAACGGCGCACAGTATCTCGAGTACCTCAATCTCGTCGACACCGACGTGAGTGACGCCGGACTTCGGGCCTTGGAAGGCATGTCCCGATTGCGAGCGATCTACCTGTGGGGAACGCGCACGACGGACGGCGGCGTGGCTCGGTTGCAGCGGGCGCTTCCGCGCGCGAACATCGTGCGCGGTGCGACGCCACTCCGTGACTCATCTACGGGGCCGCCATCGGCCCGCGTCACCACCAACACCCGTTAGGCGCCATGACTCGTCGACATGGACTCTGGGCGATCGGGATCACGTTGGGTGCGCTGCTCCTCTGGCGCGGGGGAGCACCCATCGCCGTGTTCGGTGGAGCCGTGGACTTCAATCGCGACGTGCGCCCCATCCTGAACAAGAACTGCGTTCAGTGTCACGGCGGGGTACGCCAACAGGGAGAGCTGAGTCTCCTGTTCCGCGAGGACGCCATGAAGCCGGCCAAATCCGGCAAGCGCGCGATCGTCCCCGGCGACCCGGGAGCCAGCGAGATGATCGCGAGGATCACCAATGGCGATCCACACGACCGCATGCCCAAGGGGCGCGACCCACTCTCATCCGAGGACATCGCGACACTCACCCGCTGGATTGCGAAGGGTGCGGCGTGGGAGGATCACTGGGCCTATCGAAAGCCAACCGTGGTCCCGCCCCCCAAGGTCTCCAACTCGGCGTGGCCGCGCACGGGGCTCGACCGGTTTGTGCTGGCGGGGTTGGACGCCGAGCAGCTCAAACCCTCGCCCGAGGCAGGTTGTGCGACGCTGGCGCGGCGCGCGAGCCTCGACCTCATCGGCTTGCCACCTTCCCTGGCGCAGGTAGACGCCGCGTGCACGTCGTCCAACCCGAAAGGCTACGAGCAACTGGTCGACACGCTCCTTGCCTCTCCGCACTTCGGGGAGCGGTGGGCTGCGCTGTGGCTCGACCTCGCGCGCTACGCCGACTCGAAGGGCTATGAGGCCGATCGTGCGCGGCCGATGTGGAAGTACCGCGATTGGGTGATCAACGCGTTCAACCGCGACGAGCCCTTCGACCAGTTCACCATCGATCAGCTGGCGGGCGACCTCCTTCCGAACCCGACACCCGATCAACTGGTCGCTACGGCGTTCCATCGTAACACGATGACCAACGACGAAGGGGGCACCGACGACGAGGAGCATCGCGTGGCCGCCGTGATCGATCGTGTAAACACCACGTGGGTGGTGTGGCAGGGAACGTCCATCGGGTGTGCACAGTGCCACGGCCATCCGTATGATCCCATTCGGAATGTCGAGTACTATCGGGCCTTCGCCATCTTCAACAACACGGCGGATTGGGATCAGTTCGATGAGTACCCGACCATACCCAGCTTCAAAACGGCGGATGACGCCAAGGGCACGGCGGTCTGGGCCAGCCTGGAGCGGTTGCGCTCGGCGATGGACAGCATCGTACGGCGACCTGAGCGCGAGGCGACACGGCGTGAGTGGGAGGGCACGCTGACTGTGCCGGCCGTCGCCGGCAAAGTGGACGAACATTGGCTCAACGAACTTCGCCGCGTGGTCCGGACGCCGGAGGACAAGCGCGACAAGGGGCAACGCGCCTTCGTTCGATACGTGTTCTCCGAGGTATCCTCCGATCCCGCGTTGGTGAAGCTGCGTGACGAGCGCCAAAAACTCCGGAAGACGCTGGGCACACTCAACCCCACATACACTCCGGTGATGCGCGAGCTGCCGCTTTCCCGCAGCCGCACGACCCGTGTCTTCGAGCGAGGCAACTTCCTCACGCGCGCGGATGTCGTCTCGCCAGCTACACCTGCCGCGCTCGCTCCTGCGCTGGATGCGCAGCTGCCGAATCGACTCGGCTTGGCCAAGGCGCTCATGAGCGCGGAGAACCCGCTGACGGCCCGCGTTACCGCCAACCGGCTCTGGGAGCAGCTGTTCGGCATTGGAATCGTGGAGACCACCGAGGACTTCGGGACGCAAGGCACACCCCCGGCCAACCGCGAACTCCTCGACTATCTCGCGCTCCAGCTGCAGAACGAGCATCGGTGGCACATCAAGGGCTTTCTCAAGGAGTTGGTGCTGTCGGCCACTTACCGCCAAACTTCGCACGCGTCGCCCGCCATGCACGAGCGCGATCCTGCCAATCGTCTGCTGGCGCGCGGGCCGAGGGTTCGCTTGTCCGCCGAACAGGTCCGCGATGCAGCACTGACCGTCAGCGGATTGCTGAGTGACAAGATGCTGGGGCCGAGTGTGATGCCGGTACAACCGGATAGCGTGTGGCAGCGACCGTACAACGGGGAGAAGTGGGTCGCGGACACCGGTGCGAATGGCCATCGCCGTGCGCTCTACACGCTGTGGAAGCGAACGGCTCCCTATCCGTCGCTCATCACATTCGATAGCCCAAGCCACGAGGTATCGGTGGCTCGGCGCGTGCGCACCAACACGCCGCTGCAGGCGCTGGTCACCCTCAACGATCCCGTATACACGGAAGCGGCGCAGGCGTTGGCTCTCCGCATGCTGCCGTTAGGCGCCAGGACACCTGACTCGGCCACGGTCGACGCCGCACTGGTGCGGGGCTATCGGCTGGCGCTGCAACAGGCGCCCCCCGCTGAGGCGTTGGCGGCACTGCGGACGCTCTACACGCGCTCACGCACCTACTACGAGGGGCACCCTGCCGACTGTGCCAAGGCCGCCGGCCGGCCTAACGCGTCACCGAGTCAGGCGGCCATGGCGGTGGTGGCGAGCAGCGTGCTCAACCTCGACGCATTCATCACGAAGGAATAGCGCTGACGACCCATGTGCGATCCCTTGGACCCTCGATTTGACGCGTTGCAGGGCATCACGCGCCGGCACTTCCTGCAGGCTGGCGCCACCGGCATTGGCGCCGCGGCCCTGGCATCGCTCCTTGGCTGCGAACGTTCCCTGACCGCAGATGGGGCCAGTGGGGTTGTTGTACGTGACAGCCAGCATCCGATGTCGCCCCTCGTACCGCATTTTCCAGCGAAGGCGAAGCGCGTGATCTTCCTGCACATGGCGGGGGCGCCGTCGCAGCTCGAACTCTTCGACTACAAGCCCGTACTCGCCCGACTCGATGGGCAGCTTTGCCCCGAGTCGTTGCTGGAGGGGAAGCGGTTTGCGTTCATCAAGGGGATCCCGAAGATGCTCGGGCCGCAGGCGACGTTTGCGCAGCACGGCGAGTCGCGCGCGTGGATCTCTGACCGGTTGCCGCACCTGACCCAGGTCGCCGACGAGTTGGCGTTCCTGAAGGCCATGCACACCGACCAGTTCAATCACGCACCGGCGCAGCTCCTGGTGCACACCGGCGGGCCGCGGCTTGGCCGTCCGAGCATCGGCTCGTGGGTGACGTACGGGCTTGGCACGGAGAACCAGAACCTGCCCGCCTTTGTGGTGCTGCTCTCGGGCGGTGTTGGGCCCGACGCCGGGGCCAGTGTGTATGGCAGTGGCTTCTTGCCGAGTGTGTATCAGGGTGTGCAATGCCGGTCGTCGGGTGACCCCGTGTTGTATCTGTCGGATCCTCCCGGTGTGCCACGCGAACTGCGGCAGGCGTCGCTCGACGCCATCAACGACGTCAACCGGCGGGCCTACCAGGAAGCCGGCGACCCCGAGATCCAGACGCGCATTGCCCAGTACGAGATGGCCTTCAAGATGCAGCTGTCGGTGCCCGAGGCGATGGACATCTCCAAGGAGCCGGCGTCCATTCACGAGATGTACGGGACGACGCCCACCGGGACGTCGTTTGCCAACAACTGCCTGTTGGCGCGCCGACTCGCCGAGCGTGGTGTGCGTTTCATTCAGCTATTCCACTGGGGATGGGACTCGCACGGCGCGTCGGCGAACGAGGCGCTCAATGTCGGCTTTGTGAAGCGGTGTGCGGAGACCGATCGGGCGACCGCGGCGCTGATCATGGACCTGAAGCAGCGCGGATTACTCGACGAGACGTTGATCGTGTGGGGTGGGGAATTCGGTCGGACGCCGATGCGGGAGAACCGGACTGGTGACGACAATCCGTTTGTCGGGCGGGATCACAACAACGGGGCGTTCACGATGTGGATGGCTGGCGGCGGAATTCGCGGCGGCGTGACGCACGGTGAGACGGATGAGATCGGGTATGAAGGGGTTAGCGGCCGGACGGACGTGCACGACCTGCACGCCACGATGTTGCAGCTGCTGGGGTTCGACCATGAGCGGTTGATCTACACGTTCCAGGGGCGCAACCATCGGCTGACGGATGTGTCGGGGAAGGTGATTCGGGAAGTCCTCGCGTAGGGGCCTCTCGCGGGAGACAAGCGTCCGGAGTGCTGGAGCACCATGCTCCACTGGTTAACGTCGGCTCTGATCGCTCGCTGTCCGTCTAGGTAGCTTGATCCGATGCGCAACGGCCCGTTAGGTTTCAGCTACTGGTTAGGCTGTGACTAGACGTGTCAGATTTGGCATGACGTTCCGTCACGCTTCTCACCAACCTTGCGAGGTGTACATGACGGGCATCCTTTACTCACTGGGTTACGAGAAGCGCACGATTGGAGAGTACATCGCCATTTTGTGCGAGAATGCTATCGACATCGTCGTTGACGTTCGAGAGACCGCGTGGAGTCACAAGCCAGGATTCTCGAAGGCCGCCCTTCAGTCGGCACTTGCTGCTGCGGCGATAGACTACGTCCATGCCCCGTTCGCGGGCAATCCTAAGTGGCTTCGAAGCAACGCATCGAGCCACGCTGAATGTCTGGACTGGTACAGCTGGTACGTGACGGAGTTTGACGAGATTTTGCCCGCCTTCGAGGCGCTCATTGGCAGTTGGGTGGCCGGAGGGAAGCGTGTGTGCATTACTTGCTTTGAACGCCACTCGGATGACTGTCATCGTGCTATTCTCGCTTCGAAGTGGCAGGAACGGGGCCAGCGTCGAGTCGAGCACCTCGCCACCGCCGGCTGCGCCAGACTCCTGACCAACTAGAGCAAGCCGAGCTGCTTGGGCCGCTTGGGGTACCAAAGGCCAATGACACCAAAGGTCTTCGGGTGAAGACGAAAGTTGCCCATGAATAGTTTGAAGTCGTGGCGTGCCAGAGTAGAGATGTCGGCAAGTCTGTCTCGCGCCGTGGTCCAGCCCTCTCGTCGCCCGAGCTCGAGCAGTCCCCAGTCTAGGACCTTCATCCTGTGAGGATTGCGCGCGCACGCGCAGTGATCTCCACACCGCCACGCGAGCTGAATATCGAACGGAAGAAACTCCAGCTCTTTGTACTCCGCACGGAAGACATCCTGCTGACTCTGGATTTCTAGCATCTTCGCCTCATACTCGGCTTGGGCCTCCGGCGGCCGCTTCACGAGCCGCACATCCAGAATGTCGCCCGGAGTTACCAACCCCAACGACCTGCCCGTTTCATTCTCCGCCCGCTTCAGAGCTTCCATACTGGGAAAGTGCCAGGAGGGATCACGGAAAACGAGCTCTCGTCGCGAACGCCAAGTGCCCCGGTCCGTATCAAGGTGTGCTACTCGGTCGATACGCTCGCTGACGACCTTATAGCTTTCCGGGCGAGGATCAGAAGTGCTCTTCTGCGCGGGCACGTCCACCCAGTCGTAGAGCCGATACTGCTGGCCGCTTGCAAGGTAGCGTAGAGGAACAGGATACAGCCGGACCGGAGTACCATCCTCCCTTAACGCCCCGGTGCAGACTGTCTCGACGTATCTGCTGCTTAGCTCGGGATACGTCTTCCCCCAAATAAGTACACGCATCGGCTCGAACCCCATACACGCCTCCCCCTCGAAATCGATCGAATGTGACCAGAAGCTACCGCAGCCCGTTCGCTCAGGTCGCATGCAGCAGATGCGATGGTCACGACGATGCGATTGGTCGCGATTTCCGAATCATCTTCCCACCGTTGCTATGCTTCGGAAATTGTACTCCTAGACGACTCGCCGCAGTGTCACCTGGGAACCGCAATACACGAGCGGCGCCAAACCACCTGAAGGAAAGGGTCAAGTTCATCGACGGCCAAGGATCTTACGTCTCCAGAATCGTCAGTGAGGCACGCATCAGTGAGGAGCAGCCCATGGTGAACCTTGTCGTATGACACGCGTGTCTCGCTCAGTTCTGAAAACAGTCGGTCCAGCAGGCGCGCTCCGTGCACCGACTGGAGCCAGCGCGGCGAGCTGGGGCCGTCGCAAGAGTTCGCGTCAAACTCCCCTCGATGCCAGTTCTCGGCAATCCACGTCGTAACGTCACCCGTCGTGTGCGACCCGTCCGGATCGAGTGTCGCTAGTACCCGCGCGATGGCCACCGGCGATAGCAGGTAGTTTTCGAACATGCGCCGTTTGGTGAATTCCGCCCGGTTTCCGCTCTGTTGTCGCAGTTCGTTCAGCTGTGCATCGGATCGTCCCTCGCGGTCGAGAAAGAAGGCGACAAACGACGGCAGGAGGCTCGGGGCAGTTGCGAGACGGCGATAGATCTCGAACACTTTTTCTGCTTGTCGATTCTCAAGCTCGCCCGTTGCGACCACACCACGTACCACCAAGCCCTGCACTGCGCCAGGCAGGTAACGAAGAAGGACGTGCTTGATGCATCGCTCTTCTGTTCGCCCTTCAACCCACAGCACACGGTCCGCCCCAAACACGTCCTCGAGGCGCGCGCCCACCGCATCTAAGAACTTGATTTGATCGCTTTCGTCGCTCGTTTCGACACGACGTACAATAGCTTGGTGTTCGCCTCGCTCGATCAGATGCACGGTGGTGGGCGATGCAGCGAGAATGGCGGAGGGTGAATTTGTGGTGATGATATACTGATGCTGGTTGTACTCGGCCGAAATGATGTCGAACATTCTTCGCAGCGCGCCGGGATGGAGAAAGCTGTGTGGCTCATCGATGACGATGATCTGTGGCCGCGGGGACGTCACGATC
>JBGAJQ010000003.1:0-111528 GCA_044224875.1 Gemmatimonadaceae bacterium
TTGCATCTGACGGGCCAATGCGTTCCATCAGCTGCAGGATGGCGCGCATCTTCGGCGACGTGGCCACCATCTTGGGTAACGCACCCCGCAAGGTTCTGTTCTCGCTCTCCAGACGCTGCGCCCGCCGCTGGGCCCTGCCGAGCTCGATGGCGTTCCGGAGGATCGCGAGAAGACGCGCGTTGTCCCACGGCTTTTCCACGTAGTCGTGCGCCCCTCGCCGCATCGCCTCGACGGCCGTGTCGATGCTGGCCCACGCCGTCATCACCACGATCGGCAAGGTGGCATCGAGCACCGGGATGCGCTCCAGCAGGTCCAAACCTTCGCGTCCCGACGTCGTGTCGCGAGCGTAGTTCAGGTCCATCAGTACGGCGTCGTAGTCGCGCGCCTGCAGTGCCAGAAGGATTTCATTCGGAGACCTCGCCGCATCGCTGACATACCCCTCCGACTTCAACAACAAGCGAAGGGCCTCGATGACGTCCGGTTGGTCGTCGGCAACGAGGATGCGAGCCGTAGCTGATGGTTCAGGCAACGAGGGATCCGGAAAGAGTAGGCGGCGGCCTACCGCGTGGCCTTGTCCTCCACAATCCAGCCATCACGGAGCGTGATGATTCGAGAACCCACGGCCGCGTTGTCCTCGGAGTGCGTCACCTGCACGATCGTGGTGCCCGCTGAATTCAATTGCGAGAACAAGTCCATGATCTCGCGAGCCTGCGACGAATGAAGATTGCCCGTCGGCTCGTCGGCAAGTAACAACGCCGGCCGCGCGATTACGGCGCGCGCGACCCCGACGAGTTGCTGCTGCCCACCGGACAGCTGACGTGGGTAGAGGTCCTTCTTCCCGACGATCTGGAAGCGGTCCAACGTGTCCGCCACAATCGCCGCCCGTTCTTCCTTCGGGACGTCGCGATACGACAGCGGGAGGTCGAGATTTTCGGCGACCGTCAGGTCATCCAGTAGATGATACTGCTGAAACACAAACCCGATGTGCCGTCTGTTCAGCGCCAGGCGGTCCTTGGGTTTCATGGCATGCACCGCCCGCCCGAGCAGGAAATACTCTCCCGTCCACGCCGCGTCAAACATGCCAAGGATCGACAGCAGGGTCGACTTGCCCGCGCCCGACGGCCCCATGATGGTGACAAACTCACCAGGTGCAATGTCGAACGTGATGCGTCGCAGGACATACGATCGCCCGGCCGCGATTTCATAGAACTTCTCAACGGAGCGGAGCGACGTCACCGGTCCGGAATACGCCTCATCGACAGCGGCAGTCGACGCGGCGGACGAACGAAGAGGCCACATGGGCATCGGGGTGTACGAGACGACATCAGAGGCGACTGGGCGCGCCAAGCTGCGCCACGCCGCGAGCTACCATCAACGCTAACAGCATGAACACGCGCCCCACCACCCACCGACGGCCCCCAAGACGCCGCAGGACGTGGTGGGAGCGGACGCGCAACGAATCTCATCCGTCGCTGCGCAGTGCCACGGACGGATCCACACGGGACGCGCGCCTGGCTGGAATGAACGATGCCAGCAAGGCAACAAGGACCAGGAAGACCGGAATGCCAACAAACGTCACGGGATCTGTCGACTGAACGCCGTAGAGCGCTCCTCGTAACAGTTGGGACAAGCCAAAAGCGGCCGGCACGCCCAACAACACGCCAAGGGCGACCAAGCGGGAACTTCCCGAGAGCACGAGTCGCACGATCGCTCCACGCCCCGCCCCTAAGGCCATGCGAATGCCCATCTCGTGCGTTCGCTGCGCCACGGCATAGGAGATCACGCCGTACAAGCCAATGCCCGCCAGCACCAACGCGGCTATGCCAAACGTCGCGAACATGATGCCGTACACGCGAGATTCGAACATCCGGTTCCACGTGGTCTTGGCCATCGGTTCGACCATGGACACCGGCAGGTCAGGATCCACACGCCGCATCGCGGCCTGCATCGGCTGCACCAGGACGGACGGTGACTGGGTGGACCGGATCGCCGCGGTCAGGTTGCGTACACGACGTTGGGCAAGTGGGAGGAACATCTCCGGCGTACGGCGATCCTCAGTCACCTTTCGCGGCACCAGGTGCCGAACGACCCCGACGACCGTGATCCAGCTGCTGTCGTTCGGATGTTCCTTGAACCGATGCCCGACGGCTGAAACACCCGGCCATTCACGCTGCGCGAACACTTCGTCGATGACGGCGACACGCTCCGACGTCGACGCGTCGGACTCCGCGATCGCCCGTCCATCGAGCACGGTGAGTCCCGCAGCGTCAAAAAAGCCAGGCGTGACCTCGGTGACCCACGCCTCCGGGCCGTCGCTCTCCGGATACGTCTTTCCCTCCGGGAAGTACCCAGTGCTCGAACAACAATGCTTGATCGGCATTTGCGAGGTGAAACCCACATGGGTCACCCCGGGTGTCGCGAGGATCTCGCGTTGCAGCGTGGCGAGCAAGGCATCGAACGCGGTGTCGCCCGCATACCGCGGTCCCGCGACCGCGAGGTCCATCGTCAGCAACCCCTGGGTGCGCACGCCCAGTTCGGCTTCCTGCGTCGCGAGGAACGAGCGCGTCATGAGGGCTGCGCCCGCCAGCAGCACCAACGACAGTGACAACTGCACAACGACCAGTGACGATCGCAACTGGCCTGACCACCCGGCCGCGCTCGTCGATCGACCGCCGGCCTGCTTGAGTGCCTCGCTCACCGTGGTCGCCGACAGCCGCAACGCGGGCGCCAGCCCAAACAACAACCCTGTCAGCGCCGTCAGGCCCGCACTCACCAGCAACACCGTCCGATCCACGTCGAACCGCATCCAGAACGGCATCGTATCCGGCGCATTGGTCACGGTGAATATCTCGATCGCCCAGGAACCGATGAGCGTCCCCAGTGCTCCCCCAGCCAAGGCCAGGAGCAAGCTCTCCGTGAGCAGCTGCCGGATGACTCGGCCACGCGTGGCGCCGATCGCCGATCGAACGGCAACTTCTCGCTGGCGCGCCGACCCACGAGCCAGCAAGAGGTTCGCCACGTTTGCACAGGCGATCAGCAGCACGAAGCCCACGGCCCCCAGCATGATCTGGAAGATGCCGCGCACTTCGCCGGCTACCTCTTCCTGCAGGGGCTGGGTCCACGCCGTGAATCCCCGATTGCTGGTGGGGAAGCGCGTCTCCAACGGCCGCATGGCCTCACGGAGCCACGCATTCGCCGAGGTTGTTGTAGCTCCCGGAGCGAGCCGGCCGGTCACCTGCAAGTACCGCCAATCGCGGTGCTCCCGATTGGCACCCGGTTCGATCGGCAACCACACGTCCTCGCGCTCCGGGAACTGGATCCCCTCCTGCATGACCCCAATCACCGCATACGGCTCACCGTTCACCAGAAGCGACCGGCCAACGATCGTCGAATCGCCGCCAAACTTCCGCTGCCACAGTCCGTACCCGATCACCATCACCTTGCCAGCAAGGTCTTCCTCTGGCGTGAAGAACCTTCCCAGCGCCGGCCTGAGTCCGACGAGTGGGAACAACGACGCCGTCACTCGCGCACCGGCCAATCGCTCGGCGCCCGCCATGCCACCGATGTTCCAGTCCCGCGCCGAAAACGCCCCCAGCGTCTGGAACGGGGTGCCGCCCGCTGTCGCTGCCCGCGCCAGGTCCTCGTAGTCCGGATAGGAGAACGACACCCCGCTGCGGCGCTGCTCATTCAACTTCCACATGTTCAGCTGCATGACGCGATCGCCGTCCGGGTACGGCAGCGGCCGCACGACGAGGGCGTTATACGGACTCCACACGAAGACGTTGGCGGCGATGCCTAACGCGATGCAAAGGATGCTGGCGGTGGCGAAGCCGGGGTTGCGTCGCAGCGAGCGGACGGCAACACGCAGGTCATGTCGAAGAATGTCCATCGTTCCTCCCGCCAGCGCGCAGGCGCCGCCCGGGCTCGCGCCCGTCGGGGCGCGGCCAGAAAATGTGAGCCAGCTGTTGTGCAGGAGTCCGGCGCGCCGATCGCGTCGCGCCGGACCGTATCGTCAGATTTCGGCGCCGCCGGCGGTTTCTTCCACCACTCGGCCGTCAAACAGGTGCACCGAGCGGTCCGCGTGCCGCGCATACCGCGGATCGTGCGTCACCATGCAGATCGTCGCCCCGCCACGGTGAAGTTCACGCAACAACTCCATCACGGCTTCGCCGTTGGTGGAGTCCAGGTTCCCCGTTGGTTCGTCGGCGAGCAGGATCGCCGGGTCGCCAGCTACGGCGCGAGCGACTGCCACACGTTGCTGCTGGCCGCCCGACAGCTGCGACGGGTAGTGCTTCATGCGGTGCGACATGCCCACGCGCTCCAGCGCCTCCTGCACACGCTTCCGCCGGTCCGCAGACGACATGCCCCGATACGTCAGTGGCAGCTCGACATTCTCGTACACGGTCAGGTCACCGATCAGGTTGAACGCCTGGAAGATGAACCCGATCTGACGGTTCCGGATCCGCGCGCGGTCACCCGGCGACAAATTCGAAACGTCCTCGCCGCTCAACACATACTTCCCGTCCGTCGGCGTATCCAGCAAGCCGAGGATCGAGAGCAGCGTCGTCTTGCCACAACCGGATGGCCCGGCGATGGCGATGTACTCCCCGGGCTTGATGTCGAAGTGCACATCCGCGAGGGCGTGGGTCTCCACCTCATCCGTGTAGAAGATCTTCTTGATCCCCTGCATCTGAATGAGAGGTTCGGCGAGGGCCGTGCCGGAGCTGCTGGAGGAGAAGTTCGGGCTGGTCACTTGAGTCTCACCTTGTTGACGGTGTCGTAGCGCGACATGTCGGAGACAATCACCTTGTCGCCGGGCTGTAGTCCTGAGACAACCTCAATGGTCGTAACGGATGCACGTCCGAGCTTTACGTTGATCCTCGACGCGGTGTTTCCGTCCGGCGACACCTTGAACAGGCCGACCGTGCTCTCGGGCTGCCCATACGCCGGTCGTGTGACGTAGAGGACGTCATTCAACCGCTCCAGCTCAATCGTCCCGTCTACACTTAGATCGGGTCGAGCGCCCTTCGGCAGTTCCCCATCGAGACCGATGTCCACGGTCACGGTCCCATTGATGGCGGCCGGATCGGTCCGAATCACACGCCCAGACACAAATCCGTTCCGCGTATCGATGGACGTCTTCTGACCGATCGCCACGTCCTTCGCCATCGTCTCCGGCACTCGAAGGACCGCCTTGAGTCGACCGGGTTGGGCAACGGTCGCCAATGTCTGCCCCGGAACCACCCACTGGCCAAGCTCCAGAGTAAGGGCCTGCAGAACACCGTCGAGCCCGGCGGTCACCTTCATCGAATTGACACGCTCCTCCTGGAACCGAGAGATCGCGACCAACCGGTCAAGATTCGCTTTGGCCTTGCCGATCTGCTCGTCCATGGCGCTCGACATGAGGTCCAGACGCTTCTGCTCCAAGTCCAGTCGGACCTGCAACTCGGTGGCCGACTCACGAGCCCGCTTGATCTCGTTCACCGACCCCAAGCCGCGCTTCTCCAGGGCGTCCTGAGTCTCTGCGTCCCTCAAGGCGGCGTTACGCTGTGACGTTAGTGTCGCTATGAGGGCGCTTTGCGTCAGCCTATTTCCCTCAAGATTCGTCCGGAGCGTCACAAGCTCCTGCTCCGCCTGCGTCACCTGACGCTGGGCCTCGAGCGCTTGGAGCTGCACCTCCGGGTTGCTCAGCTCCAGTATCACCGTACCTCGGGTGACCGTCGCTCCCGGCCGAAGCGGCCGGGCCTCCACACGACCCGCGGTCACCGCTGCGACGTAGCGAATGTTCTCAGGAATCAGCGTACCAGGCGCACGAACCTGCCGAGTGAATGTGCCGCGAACCACCGAATCGATGACCGCTTCATTCTCTTGAATCGACGGTGGTCTCGCCTCGAGTCTGGAAAGCGAGAACGTCAGAATGGCGACGGCCGCGATCGAGACTCCGATGATGACGTTTCGGCGGGTTTTCTTGGGTGGCTCTCGCTTTATGTCCACAGGAATCTTCGTTGTCAGTCAGGTTTACGGCTCGAGATTTCTCGTCCGCTATACGAAAGGCTTGTGCCTCAAGGATTCAAATTCCCAAGAGGCTGTCAGCCATAGCGATAGCTCAAGGCGCCAACGAGCGACAGGGGCGCCAAGACGTCGGTAGTGGGAATAGACGTCCCGAAATCGGACACCAGCCGCCAGAAGACGGTTTGGATGGGACGCAATTATCGGGAATGCTGAGACGAAAGGCCGCGAGCAGCGGCGGCGCTAGCGAGCGATCGTCGAGTCCGAGCCGACTTCTTCGACGGCGAGCAGGCGGCGAGCGCCCATCCACTTGCGCTGGAACCAGCTCGTCTCGCTCTCCATCGACGACTCCACGATGCGCCGCTTGCTCGTTGACGCATGCACAACGCGACCCTCGCCGACGTAAATCCCGATGTGCGTCACTCGACGACCACTGCCCCAAGCGATCAGGTCGCCGGGACGCAGGGCGGCGGTGTCTCGCTCAACGAGCTGCCCGACCTGCGACTGCTCGTTTGCAGTGCGGGGGAGCGTGAGATGCAGCGCAGCCAGCACATAGCGCACGAACCCACTGCAGTCGAAGGCCTTTCCGGGAGACTCAGCGCCTAACCGATACGGTGTGCCGATCTGCGAACGCGCCACCGAGACGATCGAGTCGCGCAGCACGGTTTCGCGGTCCACCGACGGTGCGATCAGCGGCGCACGTGTCATCGCCGCCACGCGATTCGACAGGCTGTCCTTGAGCCGTTCGGCCGACTCGGAGAATGCCGCGAACGGCTTCTTCCTCACCCTCGTCGTCCGCTGCCCTTCCGCCGTCAGCGGCAGAAGAAAAATGGCAAGCGCTGCGAGGATGAGAGAGCGACGCATTTCAATCGGCTAAGGAGAGCGTTGACAGCACCGGGAAACTACCCGGGAAAGCGCGCCGCGGAAGTGGGTCTGGATCACATATCGGGCGCAGAGACGTTCCGTGTCTCACTCCTCACCGCGATACACACAGCCAGACGTGCAGGTTTCGTACAGTTCAATCGCCGACAACCCCGCGACCGACGGCTTCAGCGCCCGCCAGATCCATCTCGCGAGAATCTCACTGGTCGGATTCCCGAGCCCGGGGATCTCGTTCAGATAATAGTGATCGAGTTGGGCGCGAACGGGGGCGATGGCCGCCGAGATGTCTCCGAAGTCCATGACCCACCCAGTGCGGGCACCCACGTCTCCCTTCACGAAGACGCGCACGCGAAACGAGTGGCCGTGCAGCCTCGCGCACTTGTGATTGGCGGGGACATTGGGGAGGCGGTGCGCGGCCTCGAAGGTGAATTCCTTGAAGATTTCCATGGTGCTAGCGAATGCCGAGCAGCTTGTGCGTTTGCAGGGACAACTTCCACTGGGGATGTTCGAGGCAGTAGGCCAGGGCGCGGGCCGTGTTGTCCGCGAGCTCCGCGCCATCCATCGGTTGCAGGTAGAACTCGTCGAAGGTGAGGTGGGTGAAGCGTTCCGGTGGGGCATCGTGCTGGGGGTAGACCAGCTTCAACTCGTGTCCGGAGGTCTGGACCAGCGGCGCCGTCGACTTGGGGCTCACACAAATCCAGTCGACGCCTGGCGGTACCGGCAGGGTGCCGTTGGTCTCGATGGCAATGGCAAAGCCCTGGCGGTGCAGGGCATCGAGCAGGGCGCCGTCGAGCTGCAACAGTGGCTCACCTCCGGTACACACGACGTATCGTCGACCCGGGTTTCCTGGCGGCCAGTGGGCAGCGATGGCGTTCGCCACCGCGTCGGCATCGGGGAACCGTCCGCCGTCAGGACCAACCCCCACAAAGTCGGTGTCGCAGAATTGGCAGACCGCGCCGCCCCGGTCCGACTCCCGGCCTGTCCAAAGGTTGCAGCCGCTAAAACGGCAGAAGACGGCGGCGCGTCCGGTGCGGGCGCCTTCGCCTTGCAGTGTGTAGAAGATCTCCTTGATCGTGTACATCACCTGGACCGGTCGGCATAGGCCACGGGATCCGTGACACCGGCTTCGGCAAATCCCTTCAAGCGCAGCTGGCACGCGTCGCAGTGGCCACAGGCAGCCCCCGAGGTGTCTGGGTCGTAGCAGCTGGTGGTCATGGCATAGTCGACACCTAACGATAACCCCAACCGAATGATGTCGGCCTTCGTCAGCTCAATCAACGGCGTACGGATGCGGATCCGCTGGCCCTCGACGGAGGCCTTGGTCGCCAGGTTCGCCATCTGCTCGAATGCCTCAATGAACGCCGGGCGGCAATCCGGATAGCCGGAGTAATCCAACGCGTTCACGCCAATGTAGATGTCGCTGGCGCCAAGCACCTCGGCCCACGCCAGGGCAAAGGAGAGAAAGATCGTATTCCGCGCCGGTACGTAGGTCACCGGGATGTCGCCTTGAGCGGCGAAGTCTCGGTCCTTCGGCACCTCGACGTCAGAGGTCAATGCCGAACCGCCGAACAGCCGGAGGTCGATGTCGGCCACGACGTGCTCCCGGGCCCCAGCCGCCTTTGCGATGCGCGCGGCGGCTTCCACCTCATGCTGATGCCGTTGACCGTAGCGAAAGCTGAGCGCGTGAACGGCAAATCCGTCCCGTTGAGCGAGGGCCAACAGGGTGGTCGAGTCAAGGCCGCCACTGAGGAGAAGGACGGCGCGGCGGGCAGAGACGGGCATAGGCGCGACTGCGGCGGGATGTTATCGTCGGGAAGCTAGCCATCCCTCGGGGTCGGCGGTATCGCGGCCGCGCGGATCTCGGCTGCTGGTCACTGGCTCTTCCCGTGGCGGAATGACTGTCGACACCGACCTACCGAAGATCTCCATGAAACACCTGCGCGTTGCCTTCTTCGTTCTTGTTGCGATGCTGGCCGGATGTCGCCAGCGACCCGCCGTGGTGTCCACAGGTGCGGTCCCATCGCCGCCGCCCATCGTGGATGGCCGTGGCGTGCTTCGCGCCATGAACGCGCGGTATGCGGGCAAGTGGTTCTCTACGCTCTCCTTTTCGCAGCGGACGGTGACGTATTCTGCCTCGGGGCGCGAGACGCGCGGGGTCTGGCACGAATACCTGGCGGTGCCTGGTCGCTTGCGTATCGACTACACCCCACTCGCTGATCACAGCGGGGTGGTATATGCGGCGAACCGCGTCACGTCGTTCGTGAACGGCAAGGCAGCGGCATCACAGGGAGGATGGAATCCGGCCCTGGTCCTCATCGCCGACGTCTACGCGCAGCCGGTCGACACGACGGCCTACCAGCTGGACTCCCTCGGCTTCAAGACGCCGCTCGTTAGGCGTGACTCGGCCGGAGGGAAGGCCATGTGGGTCGTCGGTGCGACCGCCGGAGACACGACCTCCTCGCAGTTCTGGATCGATGCGGACTCGCTGCTTGTCCGGCGAATCATCCAAAAGCAATCCACGCCGCAACGCACGACCGTCACCGATATCCGCCTTGGCGCCTACCAGTCGGTCGGCGGCTACCCGGTCGCGTTCGAGATCCTGTTCTATCGCGACGGCCGGCTGTTCTTCCGTGAGGACTACTATGACGCGACGGTGAACGATGCACTGTCGCCGGACTTGTTCGACCCCGGGAAGTGGGTCGCGAGCCAGCTCAAGCGAGGCACTCCAGAGAAGTAGCTCCAACAGGGAGCGTTAGGCGACGGCTTGGAGCCCGCCCACGAGTTCCCGCAACTGCTCGGAACCCTGGAGCAGTTGGGTGGAGGCGGATGACATCTGCTCGCAGGCGGCGCTCTGCTCCTGTGTGGACGCGCTCACCTGCTGCGCCGCCGCGGCGTGTCCTTCTGCCGTCTTGGCGATGGACTGGACGCCCTTGGCGGCACTCCCCACGATCTGCACGTTGCGATCCGCCTGCGCCGCGACGGACCCCGCGGCCTCGCGCGTGCGTTTGGCCGCACCGCCAATCGCGGTCAGCGCGCTGTCGATGTCATGCGAGACCTGCTCGATCTCGGCCACCTGCGTAACACCACTCTCCATGGCCCGCGTGGTGCTTGCCACACGCGAGGTGACCACTTTCGTCAGCTGCACCACGTCATCGGCGGCCGCCTGCGCCTGCTCCGCCAGCTTGCGCACTTCGTCCGCCACCACCGCGAACCCACGGCCGGCGGCACCGGCCCTCGCCGCCTCGATCGCGGCATTCAACGCCAGGAGGTCCGTCTGTTCGGCGATGCGGCTGACCGTGGCGACGAACTTATCGATGTCCGCCGCGGTGGAGTCCAGCGCCTCCACTTCGGTCGCCGCCTCGCCCACCGTGCGGCGCACCGTCGTGAGGATCTCCAGCGCCCGCTCGATTTCGGATCGCTTGGACTGGGCCGTCTCCTCGATCCCCGCCGCCAATGCCGTCACCTCGCCAGCGCCCTGCAAAACGTCCTCGGCGCTCGAGCGAATGGCCCGCAGCCCGTCGTCGACCGATCGGAGCTGACGGACCTGGCTTTCTGCCCCCGATGAAATCTCCGTCATCGACGACGCCATCTGGCTGGCTGACGCCGATATCTGCTCGGAGACGTTGGCCAACTCGCGGGCCGAATTCGCCACGTCGTCGGCTGTGGTAGATGTCACGGAAACCACACGCGCCAGCGACTCGCCCGCCGTGTTCATCGCGTCTGCGAGCTCCTGGAATTCGCCGGGCAGGTCGCCCGTGGTGCGGACGCCAAAATTTCCGTCGGACAGGGCACGCGCCTGCGCCACCAGCTGCCGCAGTGGGCGCGAGATCCAGGTGACGGTGCCGTACACGACGAACAAGCCGAGGAGGACCGCGGCAAAGATCGCGATAAGCATCCACGCACCCCGGCGGTCGACGTCGCGGCGCAGACGACCCGACGCGGCGGTGACTTCCCGCGCTTTCAGCTGGGCCAACGATTGCAGGTCGGACTGCAGCGCGTCCGTTTCGGCACGAACGGCGCTGGTGACCGCGTCGGCCTCGGCGTGGCGACCGAGGTCCGCGAGCCGATGCGCCAGCGCGAATCGGATTTCCGCATGCGAGAGTCGCTCGTCGATTCGCGCAATGAGCGCCACGCCTTGCGTGGTGGCTCCCCCTTGCTGGTTCATGGTGCGGAGGGCGGCATGCGCGTCCGAGCCGTACTCCTGTACCTCTCGGCGGGACAGCGAATCGCGCAATTCCACGTAGCGCTGCGCCGCACCGAGTTCACGGGACACGGAGGCCGACAGGCGGGCGGAGAGTTGGGCGTTGTCCTGCACATCGCCTAACGTTTCGCCAATCACCGTGGACATCGTGCCGATGGTGGCGCGGCCGACGAGTCCGGCCGCGACAAACAGCGCCACCAGCATCCCGAAGCCGTAGAACAATCGCTGGCGAATGCTGCGCAGCGACATCAGGGTGGAAGGCGTGTTCATGAGCGTCCGTCCGCGCCGATCGGGACCAGGACTCCGTCGCGTACCTGGGTGACGACGATCCCCTTCCCAGCCACATCTCCGGTGGGCAGGAACCGCAGCGGCCCGGTGATGCCAGGATAGGCGGTGTCGGGTCCGAGTGCGGCGAGCCAATCGCGAATGGCCTGCCGATCGGCGCCCGCCTGGGTAATGGCGGTGGCCAGCAGCATGGTCGCGTCGTAGGCGAGTGCCGCGTGTCCGTCGGGGTCCATGTGATAGCGCCGTCGAAAGGCCTGCACGAACCGCTGGGCCTCCGGCCGATCGTCCTTGGCCGTAAATGGCGTGCCAACGTAGGCGCCGTCAGATGCAACATCCGCGACCACCCCGGCCCAACCGTCGCCGCCGATGAATGCGCTCTTGAGTCCTTGGCGCCGGGCCTCGCGCAGGACCGCCTTTCCAGAACCTTCGGTACCTGCCACGAACACGACGTCGGGTTTCCGCGTGGCGAGGTACGCGACATACGGTTCGAACGAAGTCGAATCCGTGCTCGGAATCGGGTCCGATGAAAGCACGAGGCCATCAAAGCCACGCGTGAACGCGGTCGCGAGGCCGCGGCCGTAGGCGTTGTTTTCGTAAAGGATCGACGCGGTGTGATACCCGCGGCGCTTCGCAAAATGCGCGAGATCCACGCCATTCACCGAGTCGCTCGAGATCACGCGAAAGACGAATGGCGAGATGCCACTCAAGTCCGGCGTGGAGACGGTTGTTGCAACTGCCGGAAGACCCTGGTCATAAATGCGCGCCGCCGCGACCATCGCCCCCGAGGTCACGTGGCCAACCACGCCAACCACGTCGGTGTTGTCGAAGAATTCGGACGCGATCGACGTCGCGCGCACCCCGTCTCCTTCATCATTGCGGGCCACCAGCCGCAGCGGTCGTCCGCGAACGCCACCCTTGCTGTTGATCTCTTCGATCGCCAGGTCAATGCCGCGCTTGTTCATTTGGCCGTACCCCGCATCCCACGGCCCCGCTGTTCCGATCCACACGGGGGACGACTCCCTGGCACAGCCAAGGAGGGCACATATGGCAAACGTGAGGACTGCAGGTCGCAAGACGGCTCCGGGGACGGCGTTCTTCGGCTCGTTCATAGACGGCCAAAGAAGGCACCGAGCAACGTCACTAGCGAAGGGTACAAAATGCCCGAAACCCCAGCCTTCGCTTGGGGTTTCGGGGACCGATCGAACCGCTACTTGGCCGCGGGAAGTCCGACCTTGTCGCGGTCGATGCGCTGGCTGGCCGGAACGCTCCACTTTGGGATGGTCGCCCACCAGGCGTCGCCCCTCAATGAGGGAACGTCAATGCGATTCTGGACCGCCGCATTCCCGGTCAATTCCCAGAGAAAAACCGCCGGGACATCGGCCACGATCGTGCGATAGATCTCGGCATACAACGCCCGCGCCTTCGCCGGGTTTGGCTCCTGCACCACTTGCTTCATCAAGGAGTCGGCATGGGCGTTCTTGTAACGACCGATGTTCGAGTTGGTGTTGAGGTCATTCGCACCCCAACTCTGGCTCACCGAGGCCGGACTTGGGTCGAAGTGCCATCCGTTGATCACGACGTCGAAGGAGCCTTCGTTCATGAGCTTTGCCATGGCCGCCGGTTCAACCTCACGGACGGCGACGTCGATTCCCACCTTCTTGCACTGTTCCTGCATGATGGCCGCCATGCGTCTACGGGCCAGGCTCGTCGAGGGAACCACGACTTCCAGGTGCAACGGCTTGCCGCCGCGATCCCGGATTCCGTCGCCGTTCGAATCCTTCCAGCCCAGAGAGTCGAGGACGTGCATGGCGCGCACCGAGTCGTGCGGCAACTGGTGCAGGGAGGTATCGGCTGAAAAGTGTGCCCGCACGAACGGCCCCTCCATCAGCGTGGCGAGCGTGTCGAACACATTCCGTACGGCTGCAGGCCGGTCAATCGCCATCGCGATCGCCTCGCGGACTCCCAGGTCGGCGAGTATGGGGTGCGGGGCGTTGCGGTTGGCCGGATTCCTCAGGTTGAACGCCAGATAGAAGGCGTCCCAACCCCCGTAGCGAAGGAAGCGCACCTTGCCACTCTTGGCGAGTACACCCTGCGTCTCGGGGCGAATCATCTCCACGACGTCTGCCTCGCCAGCAGCAACTCGATTGGCCGCCGTGCCAAGGTCGCCCGAGATCGCGAACACCACGCGGTCCAGATGCGGACGCCCGAGCTGGTATTCGGTGTTGGCGTTGATTTCGACGGCGCTGCGCGCGTCCCATCGCGCGAACTTGAATGGCCCCGAACCCACCGGGTTGCGGGCAAATGCCGACGATGCGAGTTGCTTGCGGTCCAGTGTGTCCAGCAGGTGCTTCGGCAGGATCCACAGGTTGTACACCAGCTGATAGAACCGCTCGGGTGTCTTCTGCTTGTAGTAGAACGTCACCGACAGGGAATCCGGGGTGCGCACGGAGTCCATTGGCGGAAGGTTCGTGCGGACGTAGGACTCGACCACGGGATCGGCGGACAAGTCGTAGCTGAAAGCCACGTCGGCGCCGGTGACCGGGCGGCCATCGTGCCAACGAGCCTTCGGATTCACGTGGAAGGTGATCGCACTGGAGTCGGCAGACCAATCCCAGGACGACGCAAGTCGAGGCGTAAATCCGGCGTCGCCCACCGTATTGAGGTTCGGGCCAATATCCGCGAGAAAGTCGAACAGCAGATCAACGATCTGCTTGGCCGCGGTCGTCTGCACGAGAGGCGGCAGGAGTGTCTCCGCCTCGGCGGCCGCCGCGACAATCACCGTGCCGCCGTCGGCACCGGCGCCGCCAGCCGTTTCACCGGACTTCTGACAGGCACCAATTCCGAAAAACGCCGTGCCGAGCGCGCCGGCCGCCGCCCACGTCCGAAAGCGAATCACGTGCATGTGTTCCTCGCGAATTGTCCTTTGGAACCAACTCTCGGCGCCCGGGTGAGCTGCCGAAACTGATATATGACGATGTGAGACTCCTCACGCCACGCGCCAACCGGGCTAAAGTGTGTCCTGCCACCACGGAACGTCGTCCTCCCTAGGCAGCGATCTCGCGTGCGACGGCACCCGGGATGCCGGCTTTCATCCATTCGCGGACGACATGCAGCTTCGTCAACTGAGCGTTGGGCGCGGCCGTCGCTGGTCTTGGACCAACGACGGCGGATTGGGTCGTGGCTGTGGATAGCACGGTTATCTCCGGCGACGCCTCCCCCGCACGGAGCGCGTCGGCGCTAGTCGAACAGGCTCACGAGCTGGAGCGCGAGGGGCGGCGCGTCGAGGCGCGCGCGCTGTTGGAGCAGGCGCTGCGCACGCCGACGTCTGACGCGTCGACATCCCATGCCTCGAACATCCTCCGGTGGATCGCTCGAACGTACCAGGCCGACGCCATGTTCGACGAGGCGACGGACGTTCTCGAGGCGGCAACGGCCGCCGCGGAACTCGACGACGACCATGTCGCGTTAGGCCACGCGTTGAATCTCCACGCCATCGTTCACTGGCGTCGGGGGGACCTGGACGAGGCGCGCCGCCTGTACCTCCTGGCCCGCGACCAGGCCACGTTGGTCGGCGATACCCGTCTGGCAGCGATGACGGCGCAGAACCTCGGCGTCATCGCCAGCGTGCGCGGCGACCTGGAGCAGGCCCTGTTGTATTACGGCGGGGCCCTGCGCGACTACCGCGCACTCAACCTGCAGCGCGACTCATGCATCGCGCTGAACAACCTGGGCATGCTGTACACACGCATGGCCAAGTGGCCGGAGGCGGAAGCCGCGTACCGCGAAGCGCTGCAAATCGCCGCCGTGGAGAACCACCACGACATCGAGACACAGATCGAAGTGAACCTGACGGCAGTGCACGTCGGGCGAGAGGACTACGGCCGCGCGAGGAGCGAGTGCGCGCGAGTGATCGAGCTGGCGCAGTCGCGTGGAGACTCGAATGCGGAGTCCGAGGCCCTCAAGCTCGCCGGCATCGTCGCTCGCGACACCAACGCCTTGGAGGACGCCGAAGGGTTCTTCGTTCACGCGGCAGACATCGCCGCCAAGCGACACAACGTACTGCTGATCGCCGAGGTCGCACGCGAGTCGGCCTTGCTGTACCGCCGGCAGGGTCGCAATCGCGACACCTTGCAGCAGCTCAATCGCGCGCACCGCCTGTTCTCGCAGTTGCGCGCGAATCGCGATGTCGCCGACATCATGAGCCGCACGCGACAGCTCGAGGCAGACTTCCTCGAGGTTGCGCGTCGCTGGGGTGAATCGACGGAATCCAAGGACCGCTACACTCAGGGTCACTGCGAGCGCGTGGCCGATGTCGCCGGGCGCCTGGCGCAGCGCGCAGGGCTGGACGACGTCGCCCTTTTCTGGTTCCGCATCGGCGCGCTGCTCCACGATGTCGGGAAGCTGATCATTCCGCCGGAAGTGCTGAACAAGCCTGGACGGCTCACACCCGAAGAGTGGACGCTGGTCAAGCAGCATCCATTGGCGGGCGTGCAACTCCTGTCGGACGTCGAGTTTCCGTGGGATGTGGTTCCGATCGTCCGCTCGCACCATGAGTGCTGGGACGGGTCGGGATATCCCGATGGCTTGGCGGGAGAGGACATCCCGCTCACCGCGCGCGTCGTCTGCATCGCCGACGTCTATGACGCGCTGACGACGGAGCGCAGCTACAAGCGCGCTCTCCTGCACGAAGAGGCGATGGAGCTGATGGCGCGTGATGCGGGGCGGCAGTTTGACCCGCGCCTCTTCGCGCTCTTCGAGCACGTCATGCGGGAGGATGTGACGGCCCGGGCCGTGCCGGCGGTCCGGCGCACCACGCCAGAGGAGCAATCGGCTGACGCCATTCCAGCCTCACCAGCAAAGGATGAGCTCACTGGTGTGTGGCTGCGTCGTACCTTCACGGACCACGCAGCGACCGCGCTGCAGAACACGAACGATTCCTCCGTCGCACGCGCGCCGTCGCGGACGAACTGGCAAAGGTCAGCCGCTCGGATGACATCGTCGGCCGGTACGCCGGTGACGAGTTTGTGATGCTGCTTCCCGCCACCACCGCGCCTGACGCCCAAGCGATTGCTGAGCGGTTGCGGCTGGCGGTCGAGAGCCTGCGCATCCCGCTGCGTGGAAGCGAGGAGGGCTCGGTGTCCGTCACCCTCTCGATCGGCGTCGCCCTCGCGCCCGAGCACGGCAAGACGTTCGAGTCGCTCTTTGCCGTCGCGGACCGCGCGCTATACGACTCCAAGCTGCGTGGGCGCAACGCGGTGTCACTCGCCGGCGAATCCACCGAAGGTAAGCCGCGCCTCGACATCGAGCGGTTTGTCGGCCGCGAGTCGGAGTTGCGCACGCTGCTCGATCATCTCGAATCGGCGCTTCGCGGGGACGCCCGCATCGTTTCAATCGTCGGCGAGGCTGGCATTGGCAAGACCACGCTCGTGAAGCGGTTGGCTCCGGAAGTCCGGCTTCGAACGGGCGTGATGGTGATGGGGCGCTCGCACGAGGCCGACGTGCGCCCCCCGTACGGCCCGTGGGCCGATGTGATCTCGGGCATCCATGGACTGGGCATCGTGCCAGCTCGCCGTTGGGAGGAGCTCGGACGACTCGTCCCCGAACTCCAGGAGCCTGGCTCGCCGACGCCCACCGGCATCGGCAACAAGTACGCACTGCTTGACGAGATCGCCGACTATGTGCGCGCCGCGGCCACGCGGCGGCCGTTGGTGCTAGTGCTTGATGACATGCAGTGGGGCGACGCAGCGTCCTGGGACGCCCTGGAACATGTCGTGGCGCAGTTGGACGACGCGCGGCTCCTCATCTGCCTGACGCTTCGTGAAGAAGATGCCATGCAGATTACCCAGCAGCGCCGCCGACTCTCCCGATCCGAACGCTATGCCGAGCTAAGACTCGCGCGCTTGCTCCCGGCGGAAGTCACACGGTGGATCGCCGACGTGCTCCATCAGGCGGACATCGACTCGGACGTCTCGCAGTTCCTGTATCGGTACACCGAGGGGAATCCACTCTTCGTGAAACAGGTGATGCGCTCCCTGTTCGAAGACGGGGCCATCTGGTACGGTGGCAAGAGGTGGGAGTGGAACTCGGTGGACGAATTTCAACTCCCGGTCGCGGTCGAGGACCTCCTCGCGCGACGACTTGGACGCCTTTCGCCCACGGCCTCCAAGCTGCTCACGCTTGCCGCGGCCGCCGGACGCACCTTTGACGCGGCCATCGTACGCGAGGCCGCCGAAGTGGCCGAAGTCCAGATGCTGGACGCCATCGACGAGGGGGTGGCGGTGGGCGTCATCGAACCCGCATCGCCCGAGGAGCCAAACGAGTTCACGTTCGTCCATGGTCTGCTGGCGGACGCGCTACGCAAGACCTCCAATCCTCGCCGGTTGCAGCTGGCGCATCGCCGACTCGCCGAAGTCTTCGAACGCCGCCGTCCGGACTCTGTCGTCACCATCGCCGTTCTATATGAACGCGGCGGCGACAGCCCCAACGCCTACCGCTTCGCGCTCCTGGCCGGCGAGCGCGCGGCCGGCGTGTACGCGCTGGATGACGCAGTGGCCTCCTTCCGCATTGCCGTGCGCCATGCATCCACGCCGGATCAGCGCGTTGCCGCCAGCCTCCAACTGATCACGGTGGCGCGCATCGGCGGCCAGTACCAGGAAGCAGAACGTACGTGCGATCAGGTGTTGACCGAGGACAACGTCGCCCTCACGTCGGACAAGCGGATCAGCGTGGCGCGCACGCGGCTGGAACTGCGCGCGCTTCAGGGTGAGCCGATCGCCAAGACGCTGGAGGAAGCACAGCAACTGCTCGCGGAAGCCCGCACGGCAGGCGACATGCGCAACAGCGTGTCTTTGCTCACGATCGTCTCCGACGCGCACTCGCGGCTCAATGACTGGCGCGAGGCGCACCGCCTGGCGCGTGACGCCCATATGCTGGCGGAAACGCTGGATGACCTCGAGTTACGCGCCGAAACGCAGATGCGGCTTGGCACCACCTTGTGGGAGCAGGTGCCTAACGAGGCTCTCTCGCACTTTGTCACCGCCCAGCGGCTCTACGAAACGATCGGCAACAAGTTTGGCCAGCTCCGATGCATGGTCAACGCCGGCATCGCGTACGCTCGCCTCGGTGACACCTCCGATGCCGAGTTGTCATACCGCGAGGCGGCGGACCTCGCCGAGGCATCGCACATCGCCGAAGTCGCCGGACTCGCCGCGCTCAATCTGGGCGTCCTTCGCCTGAAACACGGCGAGTACGATGCGGCAGCCGAGCAGTTCCAACGCGCCTTGCGACAATTCACCAAGGTGAAGAGCGAACCGCGGCGCCTTGCGGCGATGTACAACCTCGCGAATCTCGTGCATGAACAGGGCGATCCAGCCGCAGCCCTTGAACGCTATCGCGACGTCGTGAAACTGGCGTCAGAACTCGGTATGCCAGACGTTCGCATCGGCGCGCTGGCAGGCGCCGGCCTGTCTTCACTCGCTATGGGTGACAACGCCGAGTCGACCTCGGTCTACGAACAACTGCTCGCCGAGCGCGACACACATGGCGCCGGATGGTTCCAGGGACGAGAGCTCGTTGAGGCCTTCTTCGTGCGATTCCTCCTCTCTCGTGGTGACGCCGCAGGCGCGATCGCTTCCTTGAACCGCGCCCTGCGTGCCGCGTCGGACGACCAGTATGGATCCCTCTGGCTTTCTGCGGATGCCGTGCCGGCTCTCGCTCACGCCGGATGCGCCATTCCTTACGATCTGGTGGCTGAGTCCCGCCGCGCCGCAGAACTCGCGGGCTTCAGGCCGCTGGCCAAGCGCCTCGTGGCCGTGGCGGGTTCTTCGCGGGGCGGCGGCACGGGTCGCGGTTCCACGTCCCTCGTGACTCCTTAGGGCGAATCCCACTGCTCGCAGGCGGTGCCGAGCCCCGGGCGGACTCCGTCCTCGAGTTCTCCTTGGCACCTGTGGGTCGCGCACCATGGCGAGCATACAGGCCCCTGGCCCTACCGCCGCCCCCCATTGGCGGAGCGGCCGTGACGCCGAATGAACGACCCACCGATCGAGGCGTCGTGCAAGAATCCTTGCGGTCTGCACGGGCTTTTACCACCCGCCCTCACCGGTACTTCCCACGATCGACTTAACTCCTTGAACGAGCTCGCGTTCGGTCGGTCATGGTGACCGTCTCATGGCCCGAATCCGGTCAAGGACGCCGATGTATTCGGACGAAGCGACGGAGGGCCAGAGCGGCTTCTGTGATCAATAATGCAAAGGACCTCAGGCATTTGGATTGCCTAAGGTACGGGTGTCCATCGTCGCACCTGTCCTCAGCACCCACTTTCATATGAACCGATTCACCAGAAAGATCTCGGCGCTGATCGTTGCCGTCGTTGCGGTTGCGACTGCATGCTCCGATGCCGGCCGAGCGACGGCGCCGGATCTCCCGCAAAACGCCGTCAGCGCGCAAGGCACCACAAGTCCCAACTCCGGACTGGTCGGCACCGTGACGGGTGCTCTCCCGCTCGGAAACCTCATCAGCATCTTAGGCAAGCTTCCACAGCTTACCGACATCAGTGCATCGGCGGTCATCGGACCTGCCGGGGGAACGCTGGCGATTCCGCATGCGGGCCTAACGCTGATCGTGCCACCGGGTGCAGTGGCCTCCAACGTGAGGTTCGAGGTGACTGCTCTCAAGGGTTTGTCCGTGGCGTACGAATTCGAGCCGCACGGCATGAAGTTCAACCGGGCGCTCACGCTGCGGCAGGACCTGAACAAGACGCTGTACCTTCCCGGTTTGCGTCTGAACGGCGGATACTTCAAGAGCGCCAGCCAGCTGGATCTCCTGAGGCGTCAAGGAACGATCGACGAGACCATCCAGAGCTTGCTGAACCCCGGGGCTCGCACACTGGAGTTCCCTCTCTGGCACTTCTCTGGCTACCTCGTGTCCTGCGGATAGCACGCACGGAAGTGGGAACGATAGCGGCGACCCGACGGGTCGCCGTTGTCGTTTGTGTCTATGGCGCTAGGGTTCTCGCGGTGTCGGCTGCTGCTGGGACAAGCAGTGCAGGGTTCCCAGCCCCCACACCAGGTCGACCGAGTGAATGCCGACGACGGTACGATCCGGGAAACACTCAGCGATCGTGTTCAGCGCCACACGATCGTTCGGATCGTTGAAGGTCGGGACGATCACACAGTCGTTCGCGATGTAGAAGTTCGCGTACGAGGCGGGAAGACGCACACCGTCCATCACCACCGGGCGCGGGTACGGGAGTTTCACGACGCGTAGCGGATCGCCTGACGAGAGCACCAAACGACTCAGGTTGTCTTCCGACCGGGCGTGGTTCTCATCGGCGGGGTCCTCCTCGAACGCCAGCAACACCGTGTCTGCGTCTGCAAAGCGCGCGATATCGTCGATGTGCCCGTGCGTGTCATCGCCCACGCATCCTTCGCCAAGCCAAATCGTCTGACGAATCCCCAGTACGTCGTGGAAGACCTGCTCGTATCCTTCGCGGGAGAGTCCGGGGTTCCGCGTTTGGACGTCGGAGAGCAGGCACTCTTCGGTGACCATCATCCGGCCCGTCCCGGAGACCTCGATGGCCCCACCCTCGAGGACAACGCGGCTGGAATCATCCGGGCGGATCGGCGTGAGGCGTGGCAATCCACTCAGCGTTGCAACTGCGGCGCCGACCTCCGCATCCAGGCCGAAGTTGTCGTACTTTGCCCAAGCGTTGAAGCTCCAGTGGACGAGCGCGACGCGTCCGTCCGCGTCGTGGACGGCGGTCGGCCCACTGTCTCGGAGCCAGACGCGGTCATTGGGCACCACGTGCAGGCGGTAACGCTCAGGGTTGCAGCCGTGGGCCTCCAGCTTCTGCCGCGCATCGTCACACACCGCGGCGTCGTGACACAAGATTTCGACGCGCTCGAACGCGTGCAGGACGCGGACGATTTCCGCATACACCCATGGAATCGTCTCGAACTTTCCGGGCCAGTCGGGTTCGTGTCGTGGCCAACCGATCCACGTGGCAGCATGCGGCTCCCACTCGGCGGGCATGCGGAATGGCGGCGTTGGTGCGTTAGGCATGTTCGAGGTGCAGGGCGCGAGGGTGTCGAGCGGCGAGCAAGTGCTGGCTCGTCGTGTCAGCCGAGGTAGCGGGAGAGTATCCCCTGGTAGGCGTCGACACGCCGATCCCGAAGGAACGGCCAATTGCGGCGAGTGTCTTCGATGCGCGCCGGGTCGCAGCGTGCGACCACCACGGCGGGGTCTGTTCCCGCTTCCGCGAGTACTCGTCCAAAGGGATCGAAGATCACGGACTGGCCAAAGAACTCGAGTCCGTCCGTGCCGGGTTCTGGCTCGAACCCAACACGGTTTGGCGACGCGACGAACACGCCGTTGGCAATGGCGTGGGCTCGCTGAATCGTCCGCCACGCGGTGACCTGGTCGGCGCCGAACGTTGCCTTCTCCGCGGGATGCCACCCGATGGCCGTCGGGTAGAACAGAATGTCCGCCCCCAGCAGTGCCGTGATGCGCGCGCCTTCCGGGTACCACTGATCCCAGCAGATAAGCACCCCGACGTCTGCATAACGAGTCTTGAAAACGCGAAAGCCCTGTGAGGTGCGTGTGGCGCCCGGCGCGGCCGGCGGAACGTCGATCGTGTCGCCTGGGGCGAAGTAGTACTTCTCCTCGAAGAGCGGATCGTGTGGGATGTGCATCTTCCGGTAAACGCCGAGCAGTGCACCGTCCGCATCCACCACGGCGGCGCTGTTGCGGTACAGTCCCGCCGCCTGACGTTCGTAGATGGGAATGATCAGGACGATCGCCAGTTCGCGAGCCAGCGCTTGCAGTCGCTCCACGGTGGGGCCCGGAATCGGCTCAGCGATATCGAACCACTCCATCTTGAGCGACTTGCAGAAGTACGGCGCGTTGAAGAGCTCCTGCAGGCAGACGATCTGCGCCCCTTGGGCGTGCGCCTCGCGAATTCGCGCGACCTGTCGCTCCAGGTTGGCGGCGCGATCGCTTCCGGCCGTTTCCTGGATGACACCTACGACGAACGGTGGCTTCGGCATGGGGGGAAACGTAGGGATCGCAGGGCCGCAAGGGAATGGGTGCGTCGGCTGAGAGAGGGCGGGCAGCGCGCCCAACTCGCGTTAGGCACAGGGCGCGAGGCGTACGGAGGCGATGATGACGTCGTTGACGTTCGTCCCGGTGGGGCCGGTCCGGATGAGCGCGCCCGCGGCGTCCAAGGCGTCGTAGGCGGAGTGGGAAAGCAGGTCGCGGTCGGGTGTCCGGCCAGCCGCGACGATCCGCGCCCATGTGGTCGCGTCGACGACGGCGCCTGCCGCGTCGGTGGGCCCATCCCTTCCGTCTGTTCCGGCAATCAGCACGCGGATCGTGTCGGACCGAGGGCGCAGCCGGTTCAGCTCGCGCGCCACGGCGAGTGCCATCTCCTGACATCGCCCGCCACGTCCGTGTTCAGCGGTGCCTAACGTCACTGTGGTCTCACCGCCAGCGACGGTGCAGGCGACGGCGCTCGGTGATGTGCCCGCCGACAGCAGCTGCTGACGCCAAGCCACCAGGCGCGAGCCGAGTTCGGTTCCTACCTGGCGAGCCTCGCCCTTGAGTGGTTGGGCAATCATTCGCACCGGGTCGAAAGCGTGCTGCGATGCGGCCGCCGTCGCCGCCTCAACAGCCGTTCGGTTGGATATGAGGATGCGCGTGGTGACCGCACGAAACACCGCGGAGCCAGGTTTCGGCGTCTCGGGGACGCGCTTGTGGTGGACGTCGTCCAGGTACTGCCGCACGGAGGAGGGAAGGGCGCCGTCGGCTCCGACGCGCTCAAGCATGCGAATGACCTTGCCCGCCGTGAGAGAGTCTGGCGTGCAGGGACCAGAGCCGATGTGGGCGGGATCGTCTCCCAGAACGTCGGAGGCGATCAGCAGGTCAATCTGCCGGGGAGCCAACGCAACCGTCAGGCGACCCGCGGCATGGCGCAGCACGCGCTTGCGCGCGGCGTTCATGGTCTGGATGTCAGCTCCGGACCGATGCAGCTGTTCGAACAGACGCGAGAGATCCTCCACCGGTACTCCAGCGACGGGCGCGGCAATCAGGCTCGTGGTGCCGCCGGAGAGGAGTACCAGCACGCGCGCGTCAGCGGGAAGCGATTCGACCCAGCGGTCGATGGCCGCTGCGGCGACCAGGGAGCGTGGGCCGGGAATTGGGTGATCTCCCACCACGACCTCTGAGCCCGCAGGAACGACCCCATCGTCCGTTGAGCTGACGGCCAGCATGGCCCCCGGCGTGATCCCGGCAGCGTGCAGCGCCTCCACGCACCCAACCAGCATGGCTCGCGCCGCCTTCCCGATCGCCAGCACGCCGACCGGGCCGCCACCAAAGTTCAAACTGGCGACAGCCTCACGCGTCACTCGCGAAGGCTCCACGGCAGCGAGGGCCGCGTGAAACACCAATTCCAGTGGATCGCTGCTCATGGGGTCAGATACGCGCGTGCCCCGGCGATCGAGGACCGGGGCACGACGAAGTGGTTCACACCGCGAGACCTACGACGATCCTTCCTTCGGGGCAGTCGGTGCGACCTTGTCCACGGCCGCATCTAGCTCCGAATAGGCATCAGCGGCCATGACCCGAAATGCGGTCTTGTACGTAATGCGACCCGTTTTGTCGATGACGTACAGGTGTCGCGAGTCCATCTTGTTCGTTTCGCTATACGCCTGATACAACCGACTCACGGTCGCATCCGCGTCTGACATGAACGCGATCGGGAACGACGACTGCTTTGCCCATGCGAGCAACGCCGTGTCCGGGTCCACACTGATCCCGATCACCGTCACGTCGCGGCCGTTGTTGAAGAGCGTGGCGTACTGATCACGGTACGCCTCCATTTGAATCGTTCAACCCTTGGTCCTGGCCTTGGGAAAGAACGCCAGCACCACTGCCTGACCATGCAGGTCAGAGAGCTTGATGCGTTCCTTCAGCGCGCCCCATCGTGTGAGCGGCTGAAACTCGAAGTCAGGAGCCAGTTCGCCAACGCCCGGTCCTACGGTGAGCTGGCCGGGCTGCTGTTGGGCACGTACGTCGGATGCGATCAGGGCGACTGCCAGCGTGGCGACCCCAAGCAACCCGGAACGACGCAAGGTCATGGGAATTCTCGGAAAGGATGAAAAAGAATGTGCGCGGGCCCGACTTCTCGCAACGCCTCAACCAAGGGTCCGGCGTCTCGCGCAATGGACATCGGACTGTCCACACACGGGACAGGGCGAGGGCCAAGTGATTTAATACCAACGCTTCGCCAAAGGCACGGTCGCTGCAAAGTGGTCGGCGCGGAGCGCGCGGGTCGTTCGCGGATCCCCTTCCTGCGGTCGGAACGCGCGTCTCCGCAATCCCCCCTCGCTTGGAGGCGTCATGCGACTCAATCGTCTAGTTGCCTTACCCGTCGTCGCGTTTGCACTGGCCTGCGGTTCCGGTGAGCCGCCGCGCGTGGACGACGCCCTTCGACAGGACCTTTCGCTTGCGTCACAGGCTCAACCGTACATGGCGCAGCCGTTCGTTTCTCAGGTTGAGCTCGGGTATGACGCGTACGGACGCCCGGTCTATCAACCCGCACAATATCGAATGCCGGCGTATCCGGCTCCCGTTCCGGTGGCGACTCGCCAGGCACCTCGCATCTATCGCGCACCGAGCACGGCCAGTACCGGGGGGAGCCGAGGATCGGAAGGCGTCGTCGAGCAGCGCAACACTCAACGCGATGCAATCCTGGGCGCCGCGGCTGGCGCAGCGATCGGAATGGCGTCGAGCCGCGATCGATTGAAGGGCGCGGTGATTGGTGCGGCAGCGGGCGGAGTGCTCGGCGCCATTTACGGTCAGAAGGTCGACGTGAACAAGGTGCCGAGGTAACGGGACGTTCTCGGGCAAGAACAGGAACGGGCGGAGCAACAGGCTCCGCCCGTCTCCTTTTCAGTGGTCAGTTGGAGGAACCGCCAGACGCAACTTGGCCGCGAGGCAGTCGATCCTCAGGTCGGTAGACTCTGACAGATGCAATTCACCATCGGCGTCGAACCAGGGCGGTGTGGCAAAGCGCAGTCGCACCTGGGCGCTGCGATGCACACGGACTTCTGGAGCGCGCACGTGGGTGCCCTGGGTTGCCCCGGCAAATAACGCGATGCGACGAAAGGGCGAGGCATTCCGTACCACCACTACGTCGAGCGCGCCGTCGTCCACCGACGCCTGCGGAGCAATCAGGAATCCGCCGCCAAAACGCGGCCCGTTGGATATCGTCAGGAGCAACAATCGCTCGGGGTGGCCAGGTTCCGACCCATCCACGGTGTGGGCGGCATCGGTCCCGCGGTAGGTGAAGAGTTTCTGTGCCGCCGTGATCAGGTAACGCGGGTGGCCAGAGATCCAGGTGCGGGTGCGCGTGGTTTCCAGGACTGCGGAATCGAACCCGAATCCGCAGACGTTCAGGAAGGCGGTACCGTTTACCACGCCGACATCCACGCGGCGTTCGTGCGGTCCAACGGCAATGGCCGCGGCCCGCGCCACTTCGTGCGCCGGGACCTTGGTCGCAAAGGCGAAATCGTTTCCAGTACCGGCCGCCACCATTGCCAGGCGGGTATCGCATCCCGATTCGAGAATTCCCCCTGCTGCGTTGCCCCAGGTTCCATCGCCGCCTAACGCGATGACGGTGTCGAATCCCTCCCGGGCCGCCTCACGGGCGAGCTTGCGTTCCTCGCCCGCGCGCGTGGTGATCCGAAGGTCGGTGACGCCCACAGCGGCAAAGGCCTCGCGAACGCTGGGGATCAGCTGCCCCCCGCGCCCTCCACCGGACGCGGGGTTGGCAATGACGCAGCATCGCCGCGCCACGGGTCGCCCTACTTTCGGGCGAGCTGGCGGAGGACGTACGGCAGGATTCCGCCGTGCGTGTAGTAGTTCAGCTCTTCCGGCGTATCGATGCGCGATCGAACCGTGAATTTCTTCTCGCTGCCGTCAGCGGCTCGAGCGGTCACTGTAAGCGTTGCCCTCGGGCCCATCTGGTCCGACAGTCCATCGAGCGTGTAGGTCTCGAACCCCGTCAGGTCGAGCGCTTGACGAGTTTGGCCGTCGGTGAATTCCAGGGGAAGGACACCCATGCCGACCAGGTTGGAACGATGGATCCGCTCGAAGGACTCCGCGATGACGGCGCGCACTCCAAGAAGCGCCGTCCCTTTCGCCGCCCAGTCGCGGGACGATCCCGTCCCGTATTCCTTGCCGGCGATGATCAGCTGCGGCACACCATTCGCCTTTCGCTCCATGGCCACTTCGAATAGTGCGACCGCCTCTGCACCGGGCGCGGTGGCGGTCCACCAGCCTTCCTTGCCTCCCGCCAGCTCATTGCGCAGCCGGATATTCGCAAACGTGCCGCGCATCATCACCTCGTGATTTCCGCGGCGAGCACCGTACGAATTGAAGTCCTTCTTCGTGACGCCCTGGGCAACGAGCCATTGCCCGGCCGGGCTCTTTTCGGCGATTGAACCTGCCGGCGAGATGTGATCGGTCGTGATGGAGTCGCCGAACATGCCCAGCACGCGGGCATTGGCGATTGGCGCCACGCCTGGAGCTTCCCGGGACATGCCGACGAAGTACGGCGGGTGCTTCACGTAGGTAGAGGTGTCGCTCCACGCGTAGCGGTCCCCCGTGGGAACCTCGAGACCCTGCCACTCGGCGTCGCCCGCGAAGACGTCGGCGTACTGCTCCTGGAACATCTCACGCTTGACGGAGCGCAAGACTTCATCCTCCACCTCCTTGGGCGTCGGCCAGATGTCGCGCAGGAACACCGGTCCGTCGTTGCCAATGCCTAACGGTTCGGTGTTCAGGTCGATGTCCATGCGGCCGGCCAACGCAAAGGCAACAACCAGCGGTGGCGAGGCTAGGTAATTGAAACGCGTCTGCGGATTCACGCGACCTTCAAAATTGCGGTTCCCCGAAAGGACCGCGGCCACCACGAGCTTGCCGTCGTCGATCGCCTTGGAGATGGTGTCCGGGAGGGGGCCGGAATTCCCGATGCATGTCGTGCAGCCGTACCCCACGACGGCGAACCCGACCTTCTCGAGGTCGCCCATGACGCCAGCGCGCTTGAAGTACTCCGTCACGACCTTGGATCCCGGCGCGAGGGACGTCTTCACCCACGGCTTCGACGACAGCCCCTTCTTGACCGCGTTTCGTGCCAAGAGACCCGCAGCCAGCATCACCGAGGGATTGGACGTGTTGGTGCAGCTCGTGATCGCCGCGATCACCACGGCGCCGTGTTTGAGCTGGAAGGACTGACCATTCAGCACTGTTGGCACACCCGACTGTTCGATCGTCTCCGCCACATTCGTGACGGTCGTGGTCGCGCCACCGGTGGCCGCCGCACTCGTCCCCGCCTTGGCCCCCGCCTGCGCCAACCGGTCCAGCTCAGACGTCAGCGCATCGCGGAACATCCCCTTGGACGCCGCCAAAGGCACGCGGTCCTGCGGGCGCTTTGGTCCGGCCAGGCTGGGCTCAACGGTCGACAGGTCGAGTTGGATCGTATCGGTGAACTCGGGATCCGCGGTGGTGTCCGTTCGGAAAAGCCCCTGCTCCCTCGCGTACGCCTCCACGAGTTGCACCTGCGCCTCGCTGCGCCCACTAAGCCGCAAGTAGTGAAGCGTCTCCGCGTCGACCGGGAAGAAACCCATGGTCGCCCCGTACTCCGGTGCCATGTTGGCGATGGTGGCGCGGTCTGCCAGCGACAGCGAGGACAGCCCGGCACCATAGAACTCCACGAACTTGCCGACCACCTTCTTCTTGCGCAGCATCTCCGTGACGGTCAGCACGAGGTCGGTCGCCGTTGCGCCTGCCGGCAGCCGCCCGTGCAGCTTGAACCCCACGACCTCCGGAATGAGCATGGTCACCGGCTGACCCAGCATGGCCGCCTCCGCCTCGATCCCGCCAACTCCCCATCCCATCACGCCCAGGCCGTTGATCATCGTCGTGTGGGAGTCCGTTCCCACCAGCGAATCCGGGTAGGCGTACAGTTCGCCGCCAATCGGATTCGTGAACACCACTTGTCCGAGATACTCCAGGTTCACCTGGTGACAGATCCCCGTGCCCGGTGGCACCACACGGAAGTTGTCGAAAGCCGTTTGCCCCCATCGCAGGAATACGTAACGCTCCCGGTTCCGCTCGAATTCCAACTCGGTGTTCAGCAACAGAGCGGCTTCATTGCCATACTGGTCTACTTGCACCGAGTGATCGATGACCAGGTCCACGGGCTGCAAGGGGTTGATGCGCTTGGCATCGCCACCGAGCGAGACGATGGCGTCGCGCATGGCGGCCAAGTCGACCACACACGGCACACCGGTGAAGTCCTGCAGCAGCACGCGACTGGTGCGGAAGGCGATCTCCTTCTCGGCCTTCGAGTGCACATCCCACCTGGCCATGGTCTCGACATCCTCCCGCTTCACAAACGCGCCGTCCTCGCCGCGCAGAAGGTTCTCGAGCAGGATCTTCAGGGAAAAAGGCAAGCGGTCAATGCGATGCCCGGTGAGTCCCGTCAACGCGCTCAAGCGAAAGATCGTGTAGTGCGTGCCGGCCACGTCGAGTACAGACCGCGCGCCGAAGGAATTCGGATGTGCCATGGGTAGGAAGACCTGGTGACGAAGGAGCGATTGATGAGAGGATCGCTCGGGCGCGGAAGCGGCGGCGCCGAGCATTGCTCGCGACTGCCCAGCCAGCAGTGTAATCTAGCAGAACGCGGGAGGCGTGCTGACACGCTCCCGCTCCATGGGTTCGCGAGGGCTTCGCCAGCATGAGCAGAGCGTTCGTATCGGAAGACCGGGAGGATTCCTACGGCGGAAGGCGCTTTGTCCTGCCCGCCCGGGATGACCCTGCCTACGATGAGGCAGCGGCTCGTGCCCTCCTCGAGGCGGCGCGCGAAGGAATCACCGGGGCCGCGGAGCAGGCCACTGGTTATTACTGGGGCGAGGTGTCGCTTCGGCCCATCGTAGAACGCCTGCGCGCCGAGGCGGAGGCCGCAGGCGACGACCGATTGGAACAGCTCGCGAGGCGCTTTCTTCGGTAAAGGATTTCACCCGCGCCGTGTGAGATCCGCCGACGTGTCCCGCTCCGCTACTTCATCCCGGCCTGTTGCCGTACGTAGTCGGCGGCCTGCTGATGCGTCGCAAACCAGGCACCTCCCCGCGTCTTGATATGCTGGATAAGGAGCTCCAGGGCCACCACCCGCGACCGGTGACCTGAGATGTGCGGATGGTTGGTGAGAACGAACATCGTGCCTTCCTCGTACGCCTTGTCGTACTCATCCATCCAGACTTTCGCGACCTCCCGAGGCGACTCATACGCGTTGCCCTGCGGACTGTAGAGCGGCGCGTCGTCCATGATCCACTCCACCGGCAACTCCACGATGCCGGTCGGCTGCCCGTTCTCCACGAGCTCATACGGGCTTTCGTCCGACATCATCGAACTCTCGTACTGGAAGCCCATCTCGCGCAGGATGCGCACCGTGTTCGGGGAGAAGTTCCAGCTGGGGGCACGGTAGCCCACCGGGCGCTTGCCTAACGTCTTGGTCCAGTATTCCATGGCGCGCTCGAGCAACGACTTCTCGACGTCGTATGGGAGTGCTGAGTTCATCTCGTGGATGTAGCCGTGGATCGCGATCTCGTTGCGACCGGACTTCTGGATCAGGGCCACTTGCTCCGGGTGAATCTTTGCACTCATGGCCGGGATGAAGTAGGACACCGGGATCTTGTACTTGTCGAACAGTCGCACGATGCGGGGAAGTCCTACACGGGCCCCGTACTCGCCTTGCGACAGTGCGCCAATCGTGGGTTCTCCAAAACGCAGGGACACGGTCTCGTTGTCCACGTCGAAGGAGAAGAGCACGGCCACCCGCGCACCCCCTGGCCACGACTTGGGCTGGAGCGATCGGCCAGCTCGAACGGCGTTCACGACCTTGAAGGCCGAGTCATCGGTCCATTCCCAACCCGGCTTCACACCGGGACGCACCTGCGCGGCGAGCAGGGACGGCAGGGTCAGGGACAGCGCAAGCAGGAGTCGGCGTGGATACATGGAGAGCCTTGGGTTGTTCAGTGGAGGTTGTGGCTGGCGACTCACGGTTGTCGACGTAATAGCAGGTCCTGGAAATCGAACGAGAAATCCGTGGCCGGCGACACGGCTTCCATCCGCGCGGACTCCACGGCCCCCGCCGCGTTGAGCGCGAAGGTGACATACGCGTCGGCGCGCAGTTCGCGATCGCGCCACCGGACGATGAAGGTGTCGTACTGGTAGTGCTCGAGTTCACCCACCAGCTGCGCGGAGTGACTGAAGCGCATAACGAGCTTGCCCGCTTGCCGCTCGATCACGACGTCGCCGTACCAGTCGTCCTGGTACGTGCCCGCATAGCGATCCAGTGCCAGCGACGGCTTGGAGACGGCATTGCGTCGCGATTCTCCCTCGGATTCAGCCTGGGCCACGCTCGCGGCACCACGCTTTGCCACGGCGTCGTATGCGGTGAGCCAGTCATAGGGGGGCGCGCCCAGGTAGTGGTCAATGACCATGTTGACGATCACGTCAAACGCTTCCGTGGACTCCTGATTCGTGAGCACGGCGACACCGAGTCGCTCGTCGGGGATGGTCGCGACCCTCGAGACAAAACCGGGAAGCCCACCCGTGTGGGTCAGCATCTTTCGGCCACGATAGTCGCGCACATTCACACCCAACGCGTAGCCAGCCATCTGTGCGCGTGCCGGGAGGAGTTCCTGCGGCGGTACACCCACGGGAAGCGGCGTCACCTGCTGCCAGAGTTGACGAGTCGTCCGCGGAGTGAACAAACGCGATCCATCGGCGAGTCGCCCCGAATCCAGCTGCACCATCATCCACTTGGCGATGTCGACCGCGTTCGTGTTGATGCCGCCGGCCGGGTTGACGTTGTCGCTGGTGAAGGCGGCAATGGGGCGAACGGCTCCACTCACCGGCGCATGGGGCGCTGCAACGTTTGACCCGTGGCCGGCATCCGAGTGTCGCACGTTGCTCTCACGCATCCCGTCCTTCTCGAGCACCTGCGATTGCACGAAAGATTCCCACGACACGCCGGTCACGGCCTCGATGAGTTCACCTGCCACACTGTATAGCACGTTGTCGTACGCGTACGCGCTACGGAAACTGGTCGCCGGCTTGATGAATCGGAGGCGACGGACGATCTCCTTGCGATCGTAGGTCGATGCCGGCCACCACAGCAGGTCCCCGGCGCCCAGTCCCAACCCACTGCGATGGACCAGCAGGTCGCGGACCGTCAGCTCCCGCGTCACGAACGGGTCGTACATCGCGAAGGTCGGGAGATAGTTGATCACGGGCGCATCCCACTGGAGCTTCCCCTGTTCCACCAGGAGTCCGAGTGCGGTGGCGGTGAACAACTTGGTGTTCGAGGCGATCCCAAACAGTGTGTGTTCGTCTACCGTCGCAGAATCGCCCAGTTTCCTAACGCCGTATCCTTTAGCCAAGACCACGCGACCGTCCTTTACGATCGCGATCGATGCGCCTGGCACCTGAAACGTCTGCAGCACGCGACCGACCAAGGCGTCGAGGCCGGCGGGAGGCGACAGGGGAGCCGGTGAACCCCCGCGAGACCGCCCCTGCGCGGCGAGCGCATGGGCACATAGGAACCAGGTGAGGACTACGAACCGCCGAAAGGTCATGAGGGGCTGGCGAGGAAGGGTTCGAGACGGTGCCTTCCAATGATTGTGCCAGTTAGACCCGACGGACGCGAGCCCCCAGGAAAAGCCCCCATCCGCTCCGGCGAGCGCTAGTCTGCGTACCGGCGTAACGGCCACCCAAGGGATGCCGACTCTGGCGTCCTTCGCCTGGTCCGCGTTGGGGTCAGGCCGCCCGGCTTCGCCTAGCGCGAGCTAGCAAACCTTTTGCAGCGAGTCCCCCGCGCCAAACCAGTACCCAATCACCTCGCCAAATCCCCATGAGACAACAAATGCGGAGATGAGCGGTATCGATTTCACGAGCGTGCTGACGTGTTTCTTCTTCGCCAGTATCCGCGTGACGGTGCGGTACAGGAGAAGTGGCGGCAAGGCAAAGGCCGTAAGCCCAAATGCCAGACGCTTCGGCAACGACGCACCCGCCACTCGCGCGCCGGCGTACGATCGCGCGTAGTAATACCGCTGCGTGAAGTACTCGCCGAACGTGTAATGCTTCTTGTGCCCGACGACAATTTCCGGGCGACAAAACAACTCTACGCCTTCGGCCTTCAGTGTGTCGTGCAGGTAGTTCTCCCAACGTCCGGCGTCGACGACCTCGCGGTGTGAATCGAGGATAGAACGCCGGTACACGACATTGTTGCCTGTGAGCCAGGGGACGGAACCCGACGGGATGGGCGGGATGAGGTGGCTGTACTCGCAGAGAAATGCTGCCCAATCGATCAGCTTCTCCGTGGCCGAATTCTCCACCGATCCGGCGACCACCTGCTTGCCCTGCGCCAATGTCTCGAGCATCTGCCGCGCCCAACCCGGCGGCACGATGACGTGATCTTCAATCACGGCTACGGCTTCCCCGGTGGCCGCGTGAAAAGCTGTTGCGCGCATCTGGGGGATCGTCGTCTCTACGGAGACGGGAATCAGGCGCACGTCGGGAAAGAGACGCGGAATGGCCTCCATGACTTCAGCGCCGTTTCGTACGATCACCAAGACCTCCATCGTCACATCGGCGCGCTGCTTCTCGAGAGCTTCAAGGCAGGTCACGAGATCCAGCAGCGTGTTCACGGCAGGGACGACGACGGAAAGCTCGACGGGCATGTTCGCGATCTGTTAGGTTTGAAAAAACACCGCTCAACAAACTACACGAATGATGAAACTTGCAGTGATCGGCGCGGGCGTCATCGGGCGTCTCCGCGCACAAACAGTCGTCGATCACCCGGACACGGAATTGGTGGGTATCGCCGACGTGGATCGCGTGGCGGTTACCAAGGCATCTCAGCAATATCGTGTGCCGGCGTACGCGGATTACCGACAACTGATAGACGAGTGCAAGCCGGATGCCGTCATCATCTCGTCTCCGGTCACGCTCCACCGCGAAATGTGCGAGTACGCCTTTTCCAAGGGCTGTCACGTGCTGGTGGAAAAGCCGATGTCCAACTCGATCGAGGGGTGCCAGGCCATCATGCGGGCGGCCGCGGCCGCAAAGCGCACCCTCGCCGTCGGCTTCAATCATCGCTTCTACACGGCGGTGAAGTACCTGCGACAGGTGTTGGACGAGGGCAAGATCGGCACCATCGACCACGTGCGGATCTTTGGCGGGCACGACGGGCTGCACAACTTCCGCGCCGATTGGATGTTCAAGGGTGAGCTGTCGGGCGGCGGCGCGATGATGGACGTGGGGATTCACCTCACGGACCTCGGCCGCTACCTAACGGGCGAAGTCACCGAGGTCTATGGCTTTGCGTCCGGCAAGATCTGGAACGTGCCAGGATCGGAAGACAACGCCGTTGCGGTGATGCGCACCACCGCTGGCGTTCCGATCATTTACCAGACCACCTGGACCGAGTGGCGAGGGTACGGCTGGTACGTGGACGTGTACGGTACGGGCGGCATGGTCCGCGCGTCGTATGCGCCGATGTTCAACCTGCTCATCACGCAGGACAAACCAGGTGGCAAGCGCACCAAACTCGTGAAGCGGTACCCAGAGATCATCGTGCGCGAGAAGGTGAAGGGCTGGCAGACCACGAGCAAAATTTCCTTCGATGATGAATTGATGGAGTTTCTCCGCATGGTGCAGGGTGCCAAGGATGCGCGCATGGCCGACGGTTGGTCGGGGCTCAGGGCCAATGAAATCGCCCAGGCCGTGTACCGATCCACGGCCAGCGGCGATCGGGTTGTGCTGTCAACCAGAGGGGCGTAGCGCGTGCACGGGCTGGCCGTTGCGCTTACGTTGGCGGACGCGCGCGCGTGAAACTTTCAATCGTCGTCACGGTCGTCGATGGCGGCGCGACGTTAGAGCGATGTCTGGACGCGTTGGCGACGCAGGTCGGGGCGCCCGCACTGGAGGTGCTGGTTCCGTACGACGCCACGGTCGCCGGGATGGAGGTACTCGCCCAACGGTACCCCGCATTCCATTTCCTTCCAATGGGCACCGTGGCCACCGAATACGATGCCCACGGTGCACGCGGCCAGCATGAACTGTTCGATCGGCGTCGGTCGCGCGGGCTGGCAGCTGCAACGGGCGATGTGATCGGCATCGTCGAGGATCGGGGGGTGCCAACGCCGGACTGGGCCGCCACGGTCGCTCGTCTGCAAGAGGCACTTCCTCACGCGGTGATCGGCGGGGCCGTGCAGAATGCCTCGGACCGGCTGCTCAACTGGGCGGTCTACTTCTGCGACTTTGGTCGATATGCGCGCCCATTCGCGGCGGGCGCGCGCGACTGGGTCACCGACGTGAACGTGTCCTACAAGCGCCGGGCCATCGACGCCACCAGCAAACTGTGGCGAGATCGCTATCACGAGCCGGTGGTTCACCGGGCGATTCAACAGGCTGGCGACACGCTCTACCTCACGCCGGAGTTTGCCGTCTTTCAGATGCGTGAACCCCGGCCCCTCCGCGTCCTGCTGGACGAGCGCTTGCAGTGGGGGCGCCTGTTCGCCTATACACGCATAAAGACGGAGTCCGTTGCACGCCGGTTCACCTACCTGCTGGCCGCCCCATTGATTCCGGTGGTGCTCTTTGTTCGGCAGGCGCGGTTGCAGCAGACGAAGGGCAACCTGATGAAGTTCGTGAAGGCCTCTCCGTTGGTGGCGCTCTTGCTACTGACCTGGAGCGCGGGCGAGGCTATCGGGTACTTCACGGGAAGACCATGATCGAGCGCCCACGCCGTGACGCGAGGGCCCTGGCCCCAGACCCTGCGTGCCTTCGATGACCGCCACCGATCGCCCCGAAGCCCTGGCGTTGCAGCTGATGCGAGTCGAATCCACCAGCGGGCAGGAGACGGCGGTCGTGGCGTTGATGGAGTCCCTGTTGCGGGAACGCGGCTGGCAGGTGCAACGGATTCCGGTGACCGAGGGCCGGGACGCCCTGCTCGCCACTGGCAGCGACGGCATCGACGTCACGCTCTCGACGCATCTGGACACCGTGCCCCCGTATCTCGCACCCTCCCTGGATGGCGACCTGCTACGCGGTCGAGGCGCTTGTGATGCGAAAGGGATCGCCGCTTCCATGCTCTGCGCAGCCGACCGGCTCCGCGCGCGCGGCGTGAGGGTGGCGTTGCTCTTTGTGGTAGGCGAGGAGACGACGCATGACGGCGCCCATGCAGCGAACGCTCACGCCACGACGAGTCGGGTCATCATCAACGGCGAGCCCACCGAAAACACCCTGGCCGTCGGGACCAAGGGCGCGATGCGGATTATCGTGCGCGCGCGGGGCAAGGCCGCCCACTCCGCGTACCCACACCTCGGTCACTCAGCGACCGCCGTGCTCGTCGAGCGACTCGCGGCGATCCCGGCACTTGTGCTGCCGACAGATCCAGTGCTCGGACGCACCACGGTGAACATCGGCACCATCAGCGGTGGGGTGGCCGACAATGTGGTCGCGCCGTGGGCCGAGGCCAGGCTCATGGCGCGGCTCGTGAGCGACGAGGATGAGGTGTTTGAGGTCTTTCGCGCCTGGGCGGGCGACGCGGTATCGATCGAGAAAGGGGTTTCCATTCCCGCCGTGCGGTTAGGCATCGTCCCGGGATTCGAGACTTCGGTGGCGGCCTACGCCACGGACATACCTGCGCTGTCGCGGTGGGGGACTCCCTACCTGTACGGACCGGGTTCCATTCACGTCGCCCACACGATGGACGAGTACGTGCGGGTCGCTGACCTGGAGCGGGCCGTGGGCGACTACGAGCGACTCGCCGTCGCGGCGTTAGCGCAGCACGGCTGATTTCGACCTGAGTTCAAAACAGGTACGGAATCACCAACACCTCGCGTGACACGATGAGGCGCTTGTCGTGGCCGGTGAGGTAACCGACCTTGAGGCCGCCCCACGCGAGGTACGGGCCCAAGCGCGCCGTTCCGCTCCATGGGTACTTGAGGGCGCCGTTTGCCTGCGCACCCACCAACAGGCCTAACGAGAAGGATCCGGGTTTCAGCGCGCGGGCGAGCCAGTTGGCATCTTCCACCCCCCAGCTCTTTCCGAAGTTGTAGTGCCGGAGTCCGAACTCGGCAACGCTCACGGCCTGTGGCCGGTGTTTGCTGTCCGTGCTCGACGTCTTTTCGATCGTCAGGTATGTCGTTCGGTACGCAGCGACGATTTCCCACGGTCGCGGTGAATAGTCCGCATCGACGCCGAACAGGGGTGGCCAGGCCACGAATTGCGCACCGTAGTTCAGCAACACCTCCAAGCCGTTCAACTTGACGCTCCCGGGGCCGAACTTCTTCTCGAAGCGTCGCAACTTCTCGGTACCCTCGAACAGGCGCACGTCCCGGGCAATGCACATCATGGCCTCAACCGGGGCCAACGAGTCGCGCACTCCCGCCGAGTCGATGGCGTTCTGCGCGGTGGTCTGGAATAGTCGGTTGAGGACGCGCTGAAAGACGCCGTCCCGACCGGGCATGGCGTCGCGCATCATCCGCCAGTTCTGATCGCGTTTCGCCGTGGTGCCCGGGGAGCCGCGGCCAACGCTCTGGTATGAGTACTCGAATCCGTCCGGAAGTTTTTGGCGCACCGAGTCGAGGCGGATGCGCACCTGTTCCGAGTCGGCAAGACCGGCGGCGGCCACCACCTGCTGAATGCTGCCGGCGACGCGTGCGAACGGCACGGACGCCACGGGACACGCGGACTGCGCCTGAGCCATAGTCGTCAGCACCAACAGCGGACCGGCGGCGCGAAGTGCTAGATGAGCCATGAGCGCAGTTCCGTTTCGTGACGTTCGATGTAGGCCACCCAATCGTGGGGGTTCTGCAGCGTGATATCGGGACGCTCGTGGGTGCGGAGCGACGCCTGCAGGGTGGCAATCAACTCGTCGCGGGACGTGATGTTGGTTTCGTGCTGATCGTCGATCAGTGAGTCCTGTCCGGGCACTGACATGTAGGCCCAGTCCAGCTTCTTTCGGAACAGGTGCCCGCCAACGGGATCCAGCTCACCCGTGATCGAGACGAACTTCCCCAGCACGTACGGTTCTTCGACGCCATTGAGGTCCGCGACGGGCTTGGCGAGCGCACGATTCAGCGCCAGGGTCGTGCGCTTGGGAATGACGGCGCCCAGCTCTTTCACGGCGCTCTTGATCAACTGCACCGGCGACGCCATGAAGATCACGTTCTGCAGGCGCACGCCGGCTTGCGGTCCGATGAGATTGGACATGTCGTCGCACGCAGCGTGGATTGCCTCGTACGTGTGAAAACAGCCCATGCTGTGGCAGACGATCGAGATTCGCTGGATGGCCCCGTGCGGTCCATCCTGGATCATCTTGTTGAGCTGCACGATGAATGCTTCGCGCAGCGCCGCCCGCGCCGACAGGCTCAACACTGGCCAGATTACATCGCCGGCAAAGGAGGCTACGGTCTCGCCCAGGTTGTCACCGCCAAACTTTCCCTTCAGGAAGCCGAGAAGTTGCGGGACCAGCCCGGCCAGCTGCGTCTTCTCAGCGAACCAGTCGTTGATGCCGTCATAACGCAGTTCGTAGATCGCAAAGTCGTCAGCGTTTGCGCCGAGGGCTGCGCGGAGCGCCTCGTTGGCTTCACTCCGTGGAGCGGTGGGATCCTCTCCTATGCCGTGTACCAGCAACACGGCATCGCGGCCAGGCCATGGTTGCGACTGCGGAATGAATGCCACGACGTCCCCCCATCACGCGAGCGATGGATCGAACCTAGGGCCGCCGAGTGGGGCGTCAACCTGTGGCGCCAGCTCCCCACGCCCGACACATGACATGGAAAGCGAACTCCGCTGGGCGCGCGCCCAAGCGGGCGCGCCCCGTATCGCCTAACGGTCGGCCGACGGCTGGGCGAAGACGACGAAGTGCCCGCCAGGCTCCTTCACCCCAATCTCGTGCATGCCGTAGAACGTCGTGCGCCGCGGCATGGCGATGGGGTACCCAATCAGCGCCTGCTCAAACTCCGCCAGGTCCTTCACTTCAATGAACAACGCCGCGGATTCGCCGCCCGCGGAGCTGCCAAGATCGGCAGCCACGCTGGCTGCAGATTGGAACATCAGTTCAACCCCGTCCTTCACCAGGATGACGAAGCCCAAGGCATTCTCGTGGGGGACCTCCACCGTGCGGGCGAACCCGAGCCTTCCCTCCCAGAACTCCAGGCTCGGTTCAATGGCATGAACGACAAGGACTGGGGTGAGCTTTGAGACAGTAGGCGTCGGCATGGGCGATTCTCGTGAGCGCGTGAAGTGACAGTGGGTGAAGCGCGACACGCGACGATTCTACGTGGGCCAGCGATGAGCGTCTTGGAAAAATGGAATCTGTCCGCGCCCGGCCAGCCACTGGGCAGGCGTTTCGCCGGTTAGGCTGACAAAGTCGGCGATCATGTGCGGCTGGTCGGCGTATCCGGCTTCAGAAGCCAGCGCGCTCCATGAAAGCAGCGCGCGCCCGGAGCTTCGCGCGGCGGCAACGCGAGCGGTGCGCTCGGCGAGGGCCATCACGTGTTGAAGCCGGAGGACTCGTGCCACCAGTTTTGGGCGTAGTCCGATGTGCGCCTCGAACAGCCGGGCCAGGTGTTGCCTGCTGACTCCCACGGACTTGGCCAAGGACTCGATGGGAAGGGCGCCCCGGCTGTGGTGCACGAGGTCAAGCGCATGCTGCAATGCGGCTGGCGGCGGCGCCGCGCGCGACACCAAGCCGCCTAACGTGTGATGAAGCCGGTCGCCGAGCGAGCCGAGGTGAAGTCCCCCGGGTCCGTCCAGCCAGTGCTGGGCACCCGGTAAGAGTTCGTGGAGGTCGACGCGCGCATCGCGGAGTTCCCCGACGTCCTGCCTCGTGATCGCCGCGGCGTATCCGGGCTTGAATCGCACGCCGACATATTGGATGTCCGAGTCATCGTGAACCGCCAGCGGTTGCGTCATCGGACCCACGACGGCGGCGTCGTGCAACTGGCCCTCGCTGTCGAACGTCCAGATGATGTCCACGCTGTTATCCGGGACGATCATTCGGGGCGCCTCGACCGCCTGCGCCAGCGTTCCGCGTGTCCAGACACAGGTCACCGCCTGCGACAGCCGTCCTGGCGGAACCCACTCGCGGTACGCGGCCGGCAGAGTAGGCGAGAAGACGTTAGGCATGTGAGTCGGCGAATCCACGCCGGAATCTGGCGCAGGGGGTGGCGGGTGTCCACGTGGCGCGCTCATGTCTCCTCGACACGGGTGCGACCGACGCGAGCACGCGTAGTCGTGGTGACCGCGGGCTCCGGGTCACGCAGCGGGCGGAGAGGCGGAAGCGCCGGCGTGTGGACGGGCTCGATCGGCTGCCAAGCCCTCGCCACGATCTACCCGACCGCGGCGAGGCCACGCAAAGGCGGTTCGAACGCATGAGCGTCCGCCACTGGTCAGCGGCGCATCGTCCGCTGACCCGTTACCTTGCGCAAGGTTCCCGCCGGTGTGGAAGGAACCGTGACACGCCGCGAAACGACCTCGACGTCCCGATCCCACCTGTGCCTGACACTCTCCTCACCTTCCGTCCGGAATTCCCGATCCTCGCGCACAGCACCTATCTCGTCTCCAATTCGTTAGGTGCCATGCCGCGAGCGGTGCCCGACCGGCTCGCAGAGTACGTAGACGCGTGGGCCGAGTTTGGCGTTCGCGCGTGGGCCAAGGGATGGTGGCAGATGCCGGTGGAGGTGGGTGACGAAATCGCCCCGCTCTTGGGAGCCGACGCGGGCCAGGTGGTGATGGTCCCCAACGTCTCACTCGGCCAAGCGACAGTGTTGTCGGCGCTGGAGTACCGGGCACCGCGGAATCGGATCGTGATGACCGACCAGGACTTTCCCTCGGTACGGTACGTCTTCGATCGCTTGGCTACGCGACTGGGAGCGGAGATCGTGGTCGTGCCGAGTAACGACGGGCTCTCCGTGAACCTCGAACGTCTGTTGGCGGCAATCGACGAACGCACCGCATTGGTCGCCATCTCGCACGTGCTGTTCAAGTCTGCCTACATCATGGATGTGGCGGCGATTTGCGCGCATGCCCACCGTGTGGGAGCCCTGGTGTCGCTGGACGCATTCCACTCAGTTGGCGTGATGCCGGTCGACGTGAAGGCGATTGGTGCCGATTTCCTCACGGGCGGCGTGCTGAAATGGCTCTGCGGTGGTCCTGGCGGCTGCTTCCTCTATGCGTCTCCCGAGATGACGGCGCGGTTCGCGCCGGCGCTCACGGGGTGGCAGGCGCACGCCCGCCCGTTTGGGTTCGAGGGGGAGATGGAGTACGCGTCGAATGCCTATCGATGGTTGGGTGGAACGCCCGTGATTCCGGCGCTCTATGCGGCCATTGAGGGCCCTCGCGTGCTGAAGCGGGCAGGCATCGACGCCATTCGTGCCAAGAGCGTTCGACAGACCTCTCGACTGATTGAGCTGGCGGATCAGCGCGGCTTTGCCGTGCATGCGCCGCGCGATCCTGCGCGCCGTGGTGGCACCGTGGCATTCGACGTGCCGCACGGGTATGAGGTCGCGCAATTTCTGCTGGACCGGAACATTGTCGTGGACTATCGGCCCGGCGCCGGGATTCGGGTAGCGCCACACTTCTACACGCGGGATGACGAACTCGATGTCGCCGTCGCGGCCATCGATGACGCGCTCGCCGATGACAAGTGGCGCGCCTTCAGCGGCCAACGACACGTCGTCACCTAGCAGTCCAACGTACTCTCACTTACCAAAGGAATTGCGACATGCCAGCGCAGCCGCAGAAACTCCGCAAGCAATACAACAACACCCAGTATCCCAACGTCATCCTGCGGTTCGAGGATGGGCACGAGATCGAAGTGGCCAAGGGAACACGCAAGGGCTTCGACGCCTGGGCGGGCGAACGAATCAAGATTCTCGCCGTGTGGGATCACACGTCGGGCGAACGTGAGAAGGTCGATACCTGGCTCGCTGAGCAGTTCGAGAACGAAAAGGTGTGAGGTGATCGCACCGGGATTCAATTGACGCCGATCCGGCTGACTCCGACTGTTCGCGACGCGCTGGCCCGCGGCGCGCCCGTGGTGGCCCTCGAAACGTCGGTGCTGGCCCAAGGTCTCCCAACGCCTGCCAATCGCGATGCGGCGGATCGAATGGTCGGCGCTGTCGAAGCGGTTGGGGCCGTTCCAGCCTTCACCGCCGTCGTCGGTGGGACAGCGACCATGGGCCTAACGGGAGACGAGTTGTCGCGATTCCTGGCCCGGGCGGGCGTGGCCAAGGTGTCGTCGCGCGACTTGGGTGTGGTGATGGCGCGGGGCGTCGACGGCGCCACGACGGTAGCTGCGGCACTCACCCTCTGCCGCCTGGCGGGCGTCCGCGTATTCGCTACAGGTGGAATTGGCGGCGTGCATCGCGATCCACCGTTCGATGAATCGGCAGACTTACTCGAGCTTTCACGCACGTCGGCGATCGTGGTGTGTGCCGGCGCCAAGTCGATCCTGGACCTGCAAGCGACGGTCGAACGACTCGAGACCTTGGGTGTGGCGGTCGTGGGATACCGCACGAACGAGTGGCCCGGATTCCACTGTGCAGAGACGGGGATTGCGGTGCCGAATCACTGCCAAACCGCCGCGGAGATTGTCGCGGTCTACCGGCGACAGTGCAGCGTCGGTCACCCCTCGGCGTTGCTCGTCGTGCAGCCGCCACCCTCAACGGATGCGCTCACGCGGGAAGAGGTTGAGCGCGCGATCGAACTGGCGGCTGATCAGGCGCGTCAGGCCGGCGTGCGTGGCGCCGCCTTGACGCCGTTCCTGCTGGCGGCGGTCGAAAGGTCCACTTCGGGGCGTTCGCTCTCGGTCAATCTGTCGCTTCTGGAAGCCAACGCGCGACTTGCCGGCGAGATCGCGGCGGAGTTAGGCGGCACTCACTTTTGACCTTGTAGCCGATGTTCCTCCGGTCGGTTGTCAGGCGTCTGTATCGTTGAGAGTGCTGTGAGCCGTGGGAGTAACCGTCTATGGGTTGAACTTTCGCCGGGCGGGAACGTACTATTGGCACGCACGCTCGAACTGGAGGAACTTCGAGAGATGCCCGCGCCCTTCATGAGCTCAGAAGAGTACGACGAACGCGCACACCAGCTCTACAACGAAGGGCAGTATGACGAAGCGCTGCAGATCCTGAACGAGGGGCTCGCGCTCTACCCGCACGCCGTCGAACTGCATATCGGAGTTGGCTACGCCCGCTTGGCGCGTGAGGAATTCGCCTGGGCGCGACGGAGTTTCGAGGAGGCGTTGATCCTGGATCCCGATCACGAGGACGCGCTGGCGGGTTTGGGTGAGACGTTGCTGAAGTTCGGCATGGAAAAGGCGGCACTCAAGTCGTTCCACAAGGTGCTCGAACTCGGATACGAAGACGACGGGGAGTTGATGCTCCAGATTGGCCGTGCACTCTTCCGCGACGGGTTGGTGAGCGACGCCAAGGACTACTTCGACATCGCCGTTCGTCTTTCTCCCGACTCGGCGGAAGCCGTCTCGCTCGTCGGCTATTCACTGCATCGACTGGGTGAGGACGACGCGGCCATTGCCACGTTGCGGCGCGCGTTGCAGCTGGACAGTGACCATGCCGAGGCGCGTATTTACCTTGGAAACATCCTGTACGATCGCGGCGAGTACGAGGCGGCCTTGTATCACCTGGATCGCTCCGCGCCCGAGGATCACTGGGACGAACTGGGGATCTGGCGGCTGATGGAGCTGAAGAAGACGATCCATCGGCTCTCCGACGACTCGCCGGAACTCAAGACGTGGGAACGCCGGTTGGGTGAGCTCGCCGGTGAACCTGACGACATCGACGAGATGCTCGCCGAGATCGAGCAGCGGGCCGCCGAAGAAGCACAGAACGAGGCGCGTAACCAGCTGGAACTCTTCGGCACCATGCTGTCTGGGCTGGCGGATACACGCCGGGACGCGTTGACGCATCGCGTCATGACGCGAGATGGGCGACCGTTCGAGGGCACGTGGGTGGACATCGTGGAAAAGATGCGTGATGCCAACCTGACGTTTGCCGGACGCTCGCTGCAGGACTACATGCTGAACGAGGCTCGCCGGGGTTTTTCCCTCACCGGGATCCTCATTCCTACGGGTGACGCCGAGAGCTTCATCCGTGGCAGCGCCGACGCTGGACTGCTCCGTATCCTGAAGTGATCGGTTCGGCCGGAGGGCAGCGTGTCGCACAAGCCGCGCTCGATGCTGCCCGTCCCGCCATCGCGCGATTGGATGAGTCGCGAAGCGGCGACGACCTGGCCGCCGACCTGCTCGAGGCGTGGGAAGGGGTTGAACGGGCGCTGCGCGCGCTCGCCGGCGTTCCCACCCTTTCCGGTCAGTCGCTCATTCGTGAGGCGCGCCAACGCGACCTGCTGACCCTCGATCAAGCGCACGCGCTGATCGAGTTTTCCGCTTCGTGCGAGCGGGCGCGCGAGACCACCTACGAGCCGCAGGGCAGCGACATCCAGAACGCGCGCGTCGGCTTTCACCAGATGGAGTCGGTGCTCACGCAGTCAACGGTGCACTCAGCACCGATTCAGACGCCGACGCGGAACGAGGCGCAGGCGACGCCGGGGTCTGCGCCCGCGGCCAAGCATGACGAGGTGGCTCCACCGGTCCGTCGAAACATCCTTGGGCGTGTGCTCGTGTCGGTGCTGGCGGTCGCGTTACTTGCGGTGGCTGGCTTTTATGTCTGGCAGCTGACGATGAGCGCGCAGGCGGCGGTGCGGAAAGGCGTGGCGGCGTACGCTGCCGGTCGGCGCAGCGAGGCAAGCCATCAGTTCGACCTGGCGGTCGAGCGCGATCCCGGGCTGGCTGTCCCGCACGTGTATGCAGGCCGAATGTACCGCGAGGACGGGAACTACGAGAGCGCGGCGCTCGAGCTCAAACGCGCCATCGAACTCGAGCCGCGCAATGCGCTCGCGTTGCGCGAGATGGGGTCATACCTCCTGGCTCGCGGCAACTTTGACTTGGCGCGAGCGTTCTATGTGCGCGCGCTGAGTGTGGACCCCGAAGACAAGTTGGCGATGGGATTCCTTGGCTGCGCGTTGGCACGGCTGGGCCGGTACGACGAAGCGCAGCGATTTGCCCAGCGTGCCGGCCCTGGCGCCTGGTCGGCCTGCCTCACGCCACCACCGCCGGTCATGCTGCCCGCGCCTCGTTAGGCGCTCCACTCGCTCCTCCTACCTGCACCTCACGTGTTTCGCGATGTGGTCCGCCATCGTCTGGCGAACGGGCTGACGGTCCTGTTCAGGCGTGACGTCTCGGCCCCAGTGGCGGCCGTCGTTACGTACGTACGGGCGGGGTACTTCGACGAGACCGACGACATCGTCGGGATCGCCCATGTCCTGGAGCACATGTACTTCAAGGGCACACCGTCACGCGCGGTCGGCGAGATCGCACGTGAGACCAAGGCGCAAGGTGGCTACCTGAATGCCGGGACGATTTACGACCACACGTCCTATTACGCGGTAGTCCCGGCCGACGGCTTCACCAAGGCGTTGGAAGTACAGGCCGACGCCTACGCCAACTCCAGCATCGATGCCAGCGAGCTCGCTCGTGAGCTCGAGGTGATCATCGAGGAGGCCAAACGAAAGGCAGACACGCCCGAAGCCGTCACGACCGAGACCTTGTTCGAGCTGCTACACGACGTTCATCGCATCCGACGATGGCGGATCGGCCGGGAAGACGGGCTACGCCGGCTCACACGCAGTCATCTCGTCAACTTCTACCGGAACCTCTACCGGCCGTCCACCACGGTCTTGTCGATTGTCGGGGACTTGGACCCGGACAGCGTGCTGCAGGACGTCGATCGCCTGTATGGGCACCTACCGTCTGGTGAGGCGCAACGCTCCCGAGGACCACGGGAGACGCAACGTCCGGGATTTCGCTATCGCGAACTGTCCAGCGACATCGCGCAATCGGAGGTCGCCTTTGGTTGGCGCACGCCCGGCACGTTGCACGCCGACACCCCGGCACTCGACATGGCGGCGCTCGTACTTGGCACGGGACGCGCGTCGCGCCTTTACCGCGCCGTACGCGAACGCGAACTCGCGTCCTCCGTTTCTGCGTACAACTACACCCCGAGCGAGCTGGGCGTGTTCGTCGTGCACGCCGAGGGCGAGCCGGCGCGGACGCGCGAGGCCGCGGCGGCCATGTGGAATGAAGTCCTGCGCTTGCGGGATGAGCCCATTCCCAGCGGAGAATTGGAGCGCGCCCGGCGCGTGCACGAGTCACGCTGGCTGCGACGGCTGGAGACCATGGACGGCCAAGCCAATGTGCTGGCGGAGTGGGAGAGCCTTGGCGGTTGGGAGCTGGCGGACCAGTTCTTCGACCGGACCATGCGCGTGTCGCCGAGCGAGTTGCGGGACGCCGTGGCGACACACCTGACTCCGGAGGATGCGTCGATGTTGGCACACCGTCCCCGGAACAGCGCCGTGGTCGCCGCCAGCACGAATGAGGCAAGGTTGCTGCTGCCGAACGCATCGGTGACTCCTTCGGGCGCGTGGAGCCTGACGATCGACGCACCCGCCGTCATCGCGCGACCGGCCTCGCCACACCGTACCGTGGGCGCGGTCCGTATTTACCATCACGAGTCCACTGGGCTCCCAGTGCTGGTGCGATTGAAGCCTGGCGCGGCGGTTTCGCACGTCGGGGTCTTCGCCTTGGGTGGAGCCGCGGCCGAGCCAGCGCACGTGGCGGGTGTGGCCTTGCTGAGCGGCCGAGCCGCCTTGAAAGGCACGGAACGACGTTCGGCGGCGCAGGTCGCCGAATCGTCGGAGTTGCTGGGCGGCAGTATCAGTCCGTCGGTATCCAGTGACGGCCTCGGCTTTACGTTGTCGGTGCCGACGCCACGCATCGGCCCGGCAATCGAACTGCTTGCCGACGTCGCGCAGTACCCGTTGCTGAACGCCGCGGACATCGAGACGGAGCGGTCGGTCCTGTTGTCGCAGCTGGCGCAGCTGCGCGACGACATGTTCCGGTATCCCGTTCGTCTGGCGACGCAAGCGGCGTTTGGAAGCCACGCGTATGCTCGCGGCACCATGGGATCCGAGGAGAGCGTTCGGGCGATCACGAGGGCCGATGTGCTCGCGTGGCTCCGAGAACGCGCGGCGTCGTGGGTCGTTGGTGTGGTCGCTGACGGCGATCCGGACGCGCTCGCCGCCGAGGTTGTCGCGCGCTTTGGCGCCCTGCGGATGGCGGAGCCTCCGGTAATCGTGACGCCCGAGTGGCCCGCCGAGGCGCGCATTCAGGCGGAGACGCGCGACAAGGCCCAGTCGGCGCTCGCGCTGCTTTTTCCGGGCCCGTCACACCGCGATCCGAGGCGCTTTCCGGCGCGCCTGATCGCCGCGGTGACGAGCGGCCTTGGCGGTCGGTTCTTCGATCAACTGCGGGACCGCCAGTCGTTGTGCTACACGGTGCACGCGTCGCCGTCGGAGCGTGTGGCCGCAGGCGTGTTCTCGGCGTACATCGCAACCTCACCCGAAAAGGAAGACGTCGCTCGTGAGGGGTTGCTGCGCGAGTTTGCGAAGCTTCGCGAGGCGCCCGTCACGGATGACGAATTGAGTCGCGCGCAGCGCTACGTGATCGGAACGCACGCCATCGCCCAACAGCACGGGGGTACGCAGTTGGCTGAAATGGTGGATGCGTGGCTCTTCGGCGAGGGACTGGAGGAACTCGATCGCTACGCCGATCGACTCCGGTCGCAGACCCCGGCGGATTTGCAGCGCGTGGCGCAAGAGTACTTCCATCAGGAGCGTCGCGTCGAGGGAGTCGTCCGCGGCACCGGTCGCAAGGTGTGACCTAACGACGCTGCATTGGTGGATACCCGAGGGCCGTATTGAGCCAGCGGACGAACGGCAGCATAAGGCGAAAGTCCTTTTCGATGCGCTCCGGGAGCTTGGCGCTCAGCACCTGCGCGTCGGTCAGCGGCGCGTGGACGGTGAACGACACGTAGCGCAGGTACGGCTCGGCGGGGTGGCCTGGTGCAAAGCCGCGTGGCAAGCGCTTGAGCATGCCCTCGGTACTGAGCGGGCTGAAGCGACGCTTGAATGACTTTTCGGAGAGTATCGCCGCCAGCGCCTTGGGCTTGTCGATCAGGGCGTCGCGAATGACGGCCAGCCGATCGCGTGGGGGCATCCAGATGCCCCCGGCGACCATGCTCGCGCCAGGTTCAACATGCACGTAGAAACCGGCGCCTGCGCCGTGAGTCTCGCTGCCAACGCCGTGGCCCGCGCGGGCGTGGGTGAGCCAGAACGAGACGTGAGTCTTGTACGGCGACTTGTCCTTCGAGAAGCGGACATCGCGATGGATTCGGAAGATCGAACGTTTCGGATTCCCGACGATCTCCGGGGCAAAGCCGGCGCAGCGTACATCCAACTCCTCGACCAGCAGGCGAAGCGGCGCCAGGAGCTCCTGGTCATACGCCGCCCGATGATCCGTGAACCAGGCACGATCGTTGTGACGTTTGAGCTGACGAAGAAAGGTGAAGGCGGTGGGTCGAAAGGGAGTGAACGTCGGCATGTGACGCGGGGATCAGGGTTTGACGGTGGCGACTTCGGCCAGGGAGCGTTGCGCGCGGTCGAGGGTGGCGACCACCGAGCGGAGGTGGCCATCGGGCGCCCGCAACCCGAAGATGGCATCGTAGTCGGCCGCACCGTCGATCACTACGCCTTGGATACGGGGCAGCGTGGTAGCCCAGCTCAGCACGCCCCAGGCAGCCAGCGCCTGGTTCGCTTCGCCGAACAGTCGCGGATTCGCGCCGGTGGCGAACACCCACATCGGTCGCCCGGCCTCACGCGACCACTGCCCAGCGACGCGTAGTCGTGCCTCCAGCGAATGGCCGCCGCCATACGACGGCGCAAGCGTGAAACCGACGAGGTCCAGTGGGCTGTCGGAGCCCTGCGCCCAGCGGAACAACGCGCTGTCGAAAGGGGTGAAGGCCGCAACGGACACTCCCACACGCGTGCGCGGACGCAGCTGTCGAGCGCGGGCGGCCGCGTCGCCCAGAAACTGCCGCCACCACGTGGCGGGAAGCTCGCCCAGTGACGCTACGCCTAACGAACCTGGGTCCCGCGCAGGGAGCAGCACATCTGGCCGCAAGCGCCGTACGGCGCGATCCACGGCCTCGAGCCGCGCGCGCGCGTACGCCGCCGGGTCCCGGGCGGCAAGGCGCCCGTCCCGAGCATCATAGCCCAGCGAGAGCAGGATGAGCGTGCTGTCGCGGCGCAGGTCGTCCAGCGCCCGCGACACGGAGTCGAGGGCCGTCCCGCGCGTGCCATCCGGCGTGACGTACACCTGCACGGCGTCCAGCCCGAGCGAGTCGATGAGTGTCAGGTCGCCACGGAGGGCACCCGGTGATGGCGCGCGCTCGATTTCCGGGAGGATCCTCAGGCCGAGCAGGAAGTCTCCTCCGGGTCGCTCCTGCAGCCGGTCTGCGGAGAACTGACCAAAGCTCTGCCACGCCTCGATGGCGCGGGGATACTCGGCGAGTGTCAGGAGCGTGACCGCGGCCGTGGCGAGGGCGAGCAAACCTGCCGCCGCGCGTCCGCGCCGGTAGCGCGCTGGAACAACCGGCGCCAAAACCGGCACCATCAGCGCCCAAGGTGACAGGAGGGCATCGCGCCCGAAGACCAGTCCGAGCGTACTGGCGCTGGCCAGTCCGGCGGCGCCGGCGGCGCTCGGTAGGGTCCATCCATTCGCATTTGCGTATTGCGCAGAGGCGCTCGCGCCAACCGCCAGATTGAACAGCACCAACGGCACGCCGAGTGCGGGGCGTGTCAGGCGTTGCGCGACGGCGGCCACGGAGTGAGCCACGAAGAGCAGGGTCGTGAGCGGCCACGCCCACGCGACTACCGACGTGGCCCGGCCGGTGAGCGCACTGGCCGAGGTGAGGGCGATGGCGAAGGCGGGTATGACGAGGAGTCCGTTCAGGCCGGTCAGTCCGCGCAACCATGGAGACCCGCGTTGCAACTGCACCGCCGTGCCGGCATGGCGGACGTTCCACGCCAGCATGAGGAGAACGATCGCGGCGTAGGCGACCTGGGGCCCGCGGAACGGCAGCGTGGTCATCGTCGCTCACGTCCGGGTGAGCGTGGTCTGAATGGCGAGTGAGGGACCGTCATCGGTGGCACGGCAAAGGTGGTGGTGCGCACCCTCATCGGCAACGGAACGGCGCGTCACGCGCACTCGCTGGCCGCCCCTCCGTCCCGTCGGTTACCTTGCGCAGATGGATCGTGGCACGCTCGTCAGCCTTCCCAATGCCATCTCGATGTCCCGTTTGCTGCTCGCGGTGGCGTTCGTTGCCGCGGACGACGCACGGGTACGGCTGGGATTGATCGGTGCCGCGTCTCTGACCGATTACCTCGACGGGTGGTTGGCGCGCCGACAGCACACCACGAGCGACTGGGGAGCGCTCATCGACCCGTTGGCCGACCGGATCTTTGTGTTCACGGCGGTCTCCGTTTTCCTCGTGTCGCACGCCATCACCACCGTCCAGTACTTCGTCCTGATCTCGAGGGACCTGATGACCGCGATCGGGTTTCTGGTGGCGCGTTCGGTTCCCATGTTGCGACCGGTGCACTTTCGGGCTCGGCCGTTAGGCAAGACGGTCACGGTGTTGCAGCTGATTACCCTCATCGCCGTCCTCGCGCTCCCCAGCGTAGTCGGTCGGCTCATCGTCCTGGTCGGCGTGGCCTCGGCGTTCTCGATCACCGACTACACCCTGGCCCTATGGAACCAGCGCGCGCGATCCTGATCGCGCTCAGTGCTGGGCTGCTCGTCCCGGACGTGCCGCTCGCGGCTCAGGTGCAACGATCCATGCGACCCGAACTCCGCGTGGATGCCTTGGCGTCGCGCGCCCCGTCGCTCCAACTCGGTCTTGGGGCGGCATTCCCTGTGGGCACCTATGTGCGCTTGGCGGCAGTCGCCGGTGGCGGGGTGGCGCGACGGCACGGCACGTCCGGCGGCGCGGCCCGCGCCGATGTCGTCGTGCGCTTCTTGCTCGACCCCTACGGCGAAGCACGCCTCGGGTTCTACGGTCTGGGCGGCCTCAGCGTGCGCTATGATGAGTTTGACCAGTGGCGTCCCGATGCCATGATTGGCTTTGGACTCGAAGGTCGATTTCGCACGCCGTTGACCCCCGCGTTCGAACTCAGCTTAGGGGGAGGCGTTCGAGCTGGCGTGGTGCTGCGCTGGACGCGAGGCGACGTCCGCTAAGTCCCCGAAGCCCCGCGGTCAGCCCTCAAACAAAACCGCCCCCCACTTCGTGTGAGGGGCGACGCTTGACGTCGTTCAGCCGACGCTCACGGCCGCTGCAGTCGCGGCCGGGGCCTTTGGCGGTTGCACAAACCGCTCGCCGAGTACGCGAAGCTCACCCAGTTGACGCTCCGTCAGCTCGTGGTAGCGCTCGGCCACGTACTTCATGGTGTCATCGAACCACTCAGTCTGGTGCTCCGGCTCGGAGCCAATGACACCGCATCGCATGATGTGCTGGAACAACTCGTCACGCGCCTCATCGAACGGCGTAGGTAGCGTGACCTCCTTGGTCGTCCTTCGAACTCGGTTTTTCCCCATGAAGTCTCAGGCTAGAGGGTGGAAGACAAGGCCTCAATTTAATGCACTGGCGGCAGTCGCAGAAGTTACGCAGGACGTCCCGGAAACGTTTGGGATTCTGCGTGCAAGTTGGTACGCCCAAATCTGTTGCGCATACTCATCAGTTTGGTTGCAAAGCGCGTCGTTTCGCCGTGGTTTTCTCCCCTTCGGCGCGAGTCCGGCACCGACTCGACAGGCCATCGGAAAGAGAACTGCGGCTGAGCTATCCGGTAGTCTCGACCACAGGGCTGGCGGACTCATGTCGTTCTGGATTCGAGGCAAGAATCCAGTCGAGGAGTTGGTCAGGCCGCTCTTCCGGAACGAGTCGGCCAACCTCGGGCGCCTCTGCGAAGCGGCCGTTCGGAAGTGCCCTGGCCAGTCCTTCGGCGGTGGCGCGATCGCAGAAGCGGTCCCGCGTGCCGCGCAGGATTAGCGCTGGCTGAGAGATCTCGGTCGGGTCGAGGTCATCTAACTCATCGTCCTCCAAGGACCGAACTAGCGTCTGGAGGTGTGCGAGGCCTTCGCGTCCCAGAAACGGCGCGAGGTATCGGCCAACGAGAATCGGAGGCATGCGCTCCCGATCACCGACGAGCGACTCCAGGTACTCCGAGAAGAGCGGCATGGCACCAAGCAATGACCGGTTCAGGCTCAGGGCGTAGCGACCCGAGGCTCGTTGAAGCTCGCGCAATTCGCGGGGCGGAAACTCGTTCAGGGACGGCGGGCTAATGAGCACGAGTCTCTGCACACGCTCGGGGCGATCGAAGGCAAGGCGAAGGGCGATGGTCGCGCCCACGTCCACTCCGACGACCGTTGCGGCGGTCACGCGAAGGGCTGTGAGGGCCAGGTCGAGGTACGATGCTTGGGCGGCGACTCCAAAGTCGGCGGTGTAAGGGCGATCGGACTCGCCATAGCCCAACAGGTCCGCAGCGAACGCCGTCGCCTGCCTCGTGGCGAGGCGAGGTGCAACGTGCCGCCACAGGAACGAAGACGTGGCGAATCCGTGGATCAGCAGGACCGGGGTCCCACCGAAACCATAACGCTCGACATGCAACGTTCCCGGCCCAACGGGAACGCGAAAGAGATCGCCATCGCTCATGTCATGACGATACAGCCGGGCCGCGAGATCGCGCAGGGGTGGTTAGGCGCGGCGGCCCCTTCTGAGCATAAGCGCGGCATCCTAACTTGCTGGCGGCAGCCACGTGGACCTGACTGATGAGGGTGTGTCAGGCCCGGCCCTTACCGGAGATGATCGACGCATGGCAAAGGAACGAAAGGACGGCGGGCGCGCCCGCCCTGACGGCGCAAAGAGCGCGAAGAGCGGTGCTGGCGCGAGTAGCCCCAAGTCAGGCGTCGTGCGTTCGAGCGGTAAGGGGAACACGGGACGCTTCTACGCACTGTTGGTCCTGGTGGCGGCCGTTGGGGCCACCTTCATCGTGTACCAAATGACCCGGCCGAAGAACGTGGTGACGACGGTGGATCCGAACACGCCGTTGCCAAAGGCGGAGGGCTACCTCATTGGCAAGCCCGACGCGCCGGTACAGGTGCTGGAGTTCGCGGATTTCGAGTGTCCCGCGTGCGCCAACTTTGCCACGATCACCGAGCCGGACGTGCGGAAGCGCCTGGTGGAGACGGGCCTGGTGTCCGTGCGATTCATCGATTTCCCGCTGCCTGGTCACCAGAACACCTGGGAGGCGTCGAACGCGGCCGCCTGCGCCAACGAGCAGGGAAAGTTCTGGGAGATGCACGATCAGATCTTTGCGAACCAGGATCGGTGGGGTGGTGTGGCGACCAAGCGGCCGAAGGGCGAGCTCAAGGCGCTGGCGCAGTCGATCGGGCTCGACGTAGGCAAGTGGGAGACGTGCTACGATGACCGGAAGTACAACCTGAACATCGTGGCGAACCAGAAGGAGGGTGAGCGACGCCTGGTGGGCCAGACACCGACCTTCATCATCGGATCCAAGCTGCTTCCGGGCAGTCTGTCGTTCGACACGTTCAAGGCGTACGTCGACACGGCGATGGCCGCATTGCCGAAGACGGCCGACAGCAGCAAGCCCGCCGCAGCCAAGTGAGCCTGCCTAACGCCGAGAGGTTTGCGTGACCAAGCGGATGCTGCTGGCGTTGATGGCGATGGCCGGGGTTGGCATCGCCACCTATCTCACGCTGTACAAGACGGGTGCCATCGGTCAGTTGGCGTGTAGTGTCGGTTCCTGTGAAACGGTCAACACCAGCCGATGGTCGCAGCTGGCCGGGCTTCCGGTGGCAGCGTGGGGGCTTGGGTTTTACGTGTTGGTGCTGGCGGTATGCCTGGCCGGCGTACAAGCGCGCTGGAGCGAGTCGGTCATTGTCTCCAAGGCGCTGGTTGGGCTGACGGCGTGGGGCGTGCTGTTCTCTGGGTGGCTCACGTACCTCGAGCTCTTCAAGATCCACGCGATTTGCGTCTGGTGCGTGACGAGCGCGGTGCTCGTTTGTGTCATGTTCCTGGTGGCGATCCTGGAGTACCGTGAGCTGACTCGCAGCCAGCCATAGCCGAGAGGAGGTCGCGTGGCGGAACCGTCGGGATTGATGCTCGAGCAGGCGTTCGGCTTCTTTTTCGAGCACAGCGGCCAGGCGTACTACATTTTCGATCCCGACTCGCTGCGCTTCCTGGCGGTGAACGAGGCCGCGGTGCGGCGCTATGGGTACTCGCGACAGGAGTTTCGCGACATGACCCTGCGCGACATCCGGCCCGCTGAGGACTTCCCGGCCTTCTTCGCCGCGAATTACCAACCCGGTTTGGGTGTGAAGCACGTTGGGCGCTTCCGCCACCGTTCGCGGGACGGGCGCATCATCCCGGTTGAAATCACGGCCTACGACCTCGTGTTCGAGGGTCGATACGTTCGACTGGTCGAGGCGCTCGACATGTCCGACGGCGCACAGGCCGGCCATGAGTTGCGCGAATGGGAAGATCGCTTCCGCGCGGTGGCGGAGAGCCTGAGCGAAGCCCTGATCCTGATGGACCTGAAGGGGATCATTCAGTACGCGAATCCCACGGCCAGCCACTTTTTTGGCATGCCGCGGGAAGAGGTGATCGGACGGGACGTCCGGCAGTTCGTGCGTCCGGAGCGCCTGGCGCAGGCCGAACGGAACCTCCAGGACCGCATGCGGGGCATTGGGGCGGTGACCGAGGACGCCATCGTTCGACCTGACGGAACACTGCTGTGGGTGGAGGTGCATGCCACTCCCTTTCGCGGGCCGGACGGAACAATCACGGGGACCGTCAGCACCTTCGTCGACATCACGGCCAGACTCCGCGCCCAGCAGGAACTGGAGCACTCGTTGTCGCTGCTCAAGGCCACGCTGGAGTCGACCGCCGACGGCATCCTTGTCGTCGACCGGGCAGGCGTGGTCGCGAACTGGAACGAGAGCTTCCGGCTGATGTGGCGGATCCCGAAGGAGATGCTGGACCGGCGGGACGGTGCACAGCTGCTGCACCACGTGGCGGTGCAGCTGAAGGACCCGGATGGTTTCCTGGGAAGTGCTGCGCATATGGTCAACGTGGCGTCGAATGATGAGTCCTTCGACATTCTCGAGCTGCGAGATGGCCGCGTGCTGGAGCGCTACTCGCTGCCGCAGCGCATCGGCGAGCAGATCGTCGGCCGCGTGTGGTCGTTCCGAGACATCACCGAGCGGCGCCGGGCCGAGGCCGCCCTGCAACGCACACAGAAGATCGAAGCGATCGGCCTGCTGGCTGGCGGCGTCGCGCACGACTTCAACAACGTGCTCACGGCCATCCTGGGGAGCGCCGAGTTGGCGTTGCTGGAGACGATTGGCAACGAAGCGGCGACGGTGGAGTTGGAGGAGATTCGACGGACGGCCATGAACGCCTCCGCGCTCACCCGTCAGCTGCTCCTGTTCAGTCGCAAGCGTGAACGTGTCGCCGAGCGTTTGGGGTTCAACGACGCCGTGCGGTCGGCTGAACGCATGCTACGGCGCCTGATCTTCGAGGACTTGCCCCTGCACTTCATGTACGACCAGGCCGTTGGGGATGTCGTGGTGGATGCTGGGGAGATGGAACAGGTGCTGATCAACCTGGTGCTGAATGCGCGGGACGCGTGCGAGCGCGGCGGCGACATCACCATTGCGACGTCGCGACGGCGTATCGTGAAGCCGGGGAGTCCCGGCGATGAGCTGGTGCCTCACGCCGTGTTGATCGTCTCGGACACCGGCGAGGGGATGGATGCCGGGACGCGCCAACGGGTGTTTGAACCGTTCTTCACCACCAAGCCACCCGGCAAGGGCACCGGCCTCGGCATGGCGGCGGTGCTGGCGATCGTCGAGCGCTCGGGCGGCACGATCGAGGTGGAATCGTCGAAGGGTCGTGGAACCACTGTCACCGTCTTGCTGCCGGAGCTGGTGCGCAGCGCGCCGGCCCAGGTCACGCCCGAGGAGGTGGTGTCCGTGCAAAAGGCGACCGAGAAAGTGCTCGTGGTGGAGGACGCGCCGGCCTTGCGTCGCTCGACGCGCAAGATGCTGGAGCAGCAGGGCTACACGGTTCGCGATGCCACCAACGGCGTAGAGGCGTTGGACCTGCTGGCCGCGGAGGGCGCCATGGCCTTCTCGTTGGTGCTGACGGACGTCGTCATGCCGCGCATGGGGGGGCGCGAACTGGCGGGTCACATCCTGCGGCGTTGGCCGGGGCTGCGGGTGATGCTGATGACCGGGTATGACGACGGGGGAGTCGCTGACGACGTCACGCGCAAGTTGCCGCTGCTGGAAAAGCCCTTCGCCATGAAGGACCTGGTGCAGGCGGTCCGTCGCACGCTGGACGCACCGCTTCCCGGCGCCTAACCGGCGTCCGGCGGGGCGATGCGCACGCTTGGCCGGTCCTCCTCGGCGGAGCGTTCCCGCTTTGGCATCAGGTCCTGGCCCAACACCACCAGCACGCGCGTTGCCACCGTGCTGGCGAGCGGTTCGGCAATGTTCATGACGCGCACGTAGGCATCGATCGCGCGGTCGAAGGACAGCTCGTCGGCCAAGGCGTCCACGAAGAGGAGTGCATTCTGCACGTGCGTCTCGATCAGTGCCTCTTCGGCGCGTGCCTGCGCCAGCCGCAACCGCCGCTCCGCCGCGTCGTCCAGCTTGCGCGGAAAGATCGTCTCCGGGAACAGGGAACGCAGGAGCGACACGTGCCTACCCTTCCTTGTCTTCGTATTGCGCCTTGAGGGATGCCACCACGCCAGGATCGGCCAGGGTGGTTGTATCGCCTAACGCCCGTCCCTCGGCGATATCGCGCAACAAGCGGCGCATGATCTTGCCCGACCGTGTCTTGGGAAGGTCGGCCGAGAAGAGGATATCGTCCGGCCGGGCCAGCGCACCGATTTTTTGCGCCACAAATTCGCGCAACTCGTCGCGGAGTTCGGACGATGGATGATGCCCCGTACGCAACGTGACGAAGGCCGCCAGGGCTTGACCCTTCAGCTCATGTGTCTTGCCCACCACCGCCGCTTCGGCAACCGTCGGATGTTCGACCAGCGCTGACTCGACTTCCATCGTGCCAATGCGATGTCCCGCCACGTTCAACACGTCATCCACACGACCCAGGATCCAGTAGTATCCATCGTCATCCCGTTTGGCGCCGTCACCGGGGAAGTAGAGATCCGGCCGGCCATCCCACTTGGTGAAGTAGGTGTTCACGTACCGCTCGTCGTCGCCCCAGATCGTGCGCAACATGGACGGCCACGGACGCGTGAGGGCCAACAGGCCGCCGCCGGTGGGAATGACCTTCGCCGTCGAATCGAGGAGTTCGGCGAAATACCCGGGCAGCGGCTTGGTAGCGGAGCCGGGCTTGGTGTCCGTGACGCCGGGCAACGGGGAGATGACGATGGCGCCGGTTTCGGTCTGCCACCAGGTGTCCACGATGGGGCATCGCTCACCGCCGATCACGCGGTGATACCACACCCACGCTTCAGGATTGATCGGCTCGCCCACGCTGCCTAACAAGCGCAGTCGGGACAGGTCGTGCTTCGCGGGCCACTCGAGGCCCCACTTCATGAAGGCGCGGATGGCTGTGGGCGCCGTGTAAAAGACGGTGACCCCGTGTCGCTCGCAGATCTCCCAGAAGCGGTTCTTCTCCGGCCAATCCGGTGCACCCTCGTACATGACGCAGGTGGTGCCATTCGCCAGTGGGCCATAGACGAGGTAGGAGTGACCGGTGATCCAACCGACATCTGCCGTGCACCAGAACACGTCGTCGTCTTTCAGGTCAAAGACGTTGCGGGTGGTGGAGGTGACTCCGGTGAGGTATCCCCCCGTGGTGTGTACGATGCCTTTCGGCTTACCCGTGGTACCCGAGGTATAGAGGATGAACAGCACGTCCTCGGCGTCCATCGGTTCCGGCTCGCACGACGTGCTGGCGTGGGCCATCAAGCGGTGCCACCAGTGGTCACGACCTTCACGCATGTCGGCGAAGGATTCATCGCCCATGCCACCGGGCCGGCGCTGCACGACGATGACGTGCTTGACCGATGGCGCTTCTTCCAGGGCCTTGTCGGTGTTCCGCTTGAGCGGCACCACTTGGCCGCGGCGATAACCTCCGTCCGCGGTGATGACGACCTTGGCCTGCGCGTCGTTCATGCGGTCACGCAACGACTCGGGCGAAAACCCGCCGAAGACGACCGAGTGGATGGCCCCGATGCGCGCACACGCCAGCATGGCCACGGCGACTTCCGGCACCAGGGGCAGGTAGATGCCGACGCGGTCACCCTTCTGCACGCCTAACGACTTGAGGACATTGGCAAACTTCCGGACCTCGACATACAGGTCCCAGTAGGTCAATGTTCGCCGGTCACCGGGTTCTCCCTCAAAGATGATGGCGGCCTTGTTGCGTCTGGCGGTGGCGACGTGCCGGTCGACGCAGTTGGCCGCGACGTTCAGCTTGCCGCCGACAAACCACTTGGCCCACGGGGCCTGCCAGTCGAGCACCCGATCCCACGGACGCATCCAGTCCAGCGCCTTGGCCTCGTTGGCCCAATAGGCTTCGTAATCTTCGGACGCCTTTTCATGCACGGACCAGTCACGGATGCCGGCCTGAGACCGGAATGCGTCGGACGGGGGAAACTTCCGGTTCTCCTGCAGCAGGACCGAGATGTCGGACATGGTCTGTGACGTCGTGTAGGATGTGCGCGCACTTGGGCTTACGTGGCGCGGCCAGCTCGCTTTCGTGGCCACCGCAGATTCTGCCGATCGCACCATGAAACTGCAACGGTGGGTTCAGCCGCCGAGACTCTCGATTGGGCCGCGGCGCCTAGGCAAACGTCCCCAAGCGACGCAATTCGCGCCTTAATCTGGCAGGCACGTTCCCTGCGAGTCCTGACAAAGCGCCCTCTCCGCAACGATTTGCGGAGTTGCAACTCTGGTGGCACAGGCGTCGCCACTTGGCAGCTGGGAATGGCCATTCAACGGGAGAGTGTGCCGAGATGACGGATTCACTGGTGGTGGCGGCTCCAACCGCGCTAACCGCGCAAACGCGCGTTGAGTTTCGTAGTGCCGCACTCGATTGTCTGGAGCGAGCCGGCGACACGCCGGGGGGCGCCCTGACGATCGATATGTCGGAGACGCACGACATTGATGCATGTGGCCTCGGCATTTTGGTCATGGTTACCAAGCGCGCGCGGGAGCGTGGGCTGGCTACGCGGCTCTTCCGACCAAACGATGACGTGCGCTCGCTTCTCCAAACCACACGACTCGAGCCTCTCTTTCAGTTTCGAAGCGAGTAGGCGATCATGCGCGGGTGCGCCTTCGGGCCCGCCAGCTGAGGCGAGACCCTCCGCCGGCCTTTGACACAGGCGGGCCCCGCGTGCGTAAGGCCCTACAGCGTCACTCGACAAGCGGAGGGGATCGATGGATAAGAACACAGCGATCGTGGCATTCGCGGGCATCGTTGTCGGCGGCTTGATTGTGCTGACTATTCTCAAGGCCATTCTTCCCAGCCTCACGCGTCGTCCGCCTGGGGCACTGAGCGGAAGCGATGCACTGTCCGGGCTAGCCGACCGCCTGGACCGGATGGAGGGCGCGATCGACGCCATGGCCGTGGAAGTCGAGCGAGTAGCCGAGGGGCAGCGTTACACCACCAAGTTGTTGTCGGAGCGCGTGGCAGAACACGTGGAGCGAGTCCGATGATCATGCTGTTTGTCGGCTTGGTCGTCCTGTTGGTCGTTCCACCCACCGTGTGGTGGAGTGTCACGCACGTCGTGCCGCGCGTGCTCGAGTCGATGGGACTGCTGGGCAAGGCCGAGCTGCAAGCGCAGGAGGCTCGGTTGGCGCGCATGGAGGAGGCGATTGACGCGCTGGTCCTTCAGGTCGATCAGCTGTCTCAGTCCCAGCGGGCGATTGCGCCGGCGCAGCGTGAGCAGATGGAGCGAAACCCCGAGTTACGTTAGGTTGCGGCGGACGCTTCCCGACACCACATGATCCATCCTTGGCACGACCTGCCGCCCGGGGCCCATCCTCCGGACGAAGTCACCGCGATCATCGAGATCCCACGCGGCAGTCGCAACAAATATGAGCTGGACAAGAAATCCGGGCTGTTGAAACTGGACCGCGTGCTGTATTCGGCCGTGCACTATCCGGGAGACTACGGCTTCATTCCGCGCACGCTGCACGAGGATGGAGATCCGTTGGATATCCTGGTCCGCATCAACGAGCCGACGTTTCCCGGGTGCCAGATCAGCGCCCGGCCGATTGGCGTGTTGAAGATGCTGGACCGCGGTGAACCTGACGACAAGGTGCTCGCGGTCCCATCCCACGATCCGATCCAGCAGGAATACTTCGACATTGCCGACATCCCGCGCCATTTCCTGAACGAGGTCGAGCACTTCTTCCTGATCTACAAGGACTTGGAAGGGAAGCGCATGCAGATCCTCGGCTGGGAAAAGAGCGAGGTGGCGATGCAGGTGATCCAGGAATCGGTCGCTCGGTACGAAGCCGAATTCCTCGCGACGGGGCCGTAGCGGGCGTGGGCGCTCGACGGCTTACCGTAGTGGCCGGCGGACGCGGTACGGCGCGCGGCGATCTTCCCTCATTTCGTTCATAACACCGGCTCGACCTCCGCCGGGCGAATACGCGGGATAGCGAACACCTCTCTTCGTTCGCCGCGCGGTCACCAGGTCGTCAGGTCGTGGCGCGCTTGTCGATGAGCACGAACTCCCACAACAGGGCCGCCACGGCGGCGCCGAGGATCGGGCCGATCCAGTAGATCATGTGGCCTTCCCAAACGCCCGAGACCAGGGCAGGTCCGAACGAGCGCGCCGGGTTCATGGAGGCGCCGGTGAGTGGACCAATGGCCAGGATATCGGCAGCGATCGTTAGGCCTATGGCAAGCCCCGCCAGTCGCGGCGCCTTTCCGGTGACGGCCGTTCCGTAGATCACGAACATCAGGAAGAAGGTCGCGATCGCCTCGAGGGCGATGGCGTGACCGGTGGTGACGTCCAGGGCCACCGCCTGGCCGCCGGCCCGCGAGGCCTGCACCAACGCTGCCGGGAAGGTGGCCTTGAGCGTCCAGGCGGCGAGGGACGCGCCAACCAGCTGCCCGGCGACGTGGATTGCGCCGAGCACCGGCGCGAGCCGCCTCGTCAGGATCAACCCAATGGAGATCGCCGGATTGAGCTGGCCGCCCGACACCTGCATCGTGGCCGACACCATGAGACCGAGGGCCAGGCCATGGGCCAGGGCGACGGAGAGCAGGCCGGCCGACGAGTTCGTCTGTTGTGCCATCATGATGGCGCCCCCGCCGATGAACACGAGGGTGAACGTCCCGACCAACTCGGCGAAGAAATTCCGGGCGGATCCAGGCATGGGTGCTCCAGAGGCGGGAGTAAGGTTGGCAGCCCGAGCGGCGCGAAGGTAGGATTGTTCGGTGCGCCCAGCAAGGCTTTGCGGAACGTTTCGTCCCGCCGATCGTCTGGATGGGGCGTGTGTCGGGGGCGCGTCAGTGCGGGCAAGGCCAACGGCGACAGGATGTTGGCTCGCCACACACGTGACGCACCGCACCAACACGGCGGGTGCGACCGGTTGCCTTAACACCTCGGCGTATGGCGCGTCATATCTCGACAAGCGGCTGCAACGGTGTCAGCAGCTACAACGATGCTCTCTACGGGAGGAATTCCATATGAACATTCGGATGCTCGTCACCGCGTGTGTCTTCACCGCCGTGACCGCCGCGGTTGCGGCTCCGGCTGGCGCGCAGGTCGATACGCGCAAGGACACGGCGCAGTACCTCGCTGGGAAGGCGCAGAAGCGGCACGGCAAGCGCCTCGAGGCACGCGGTGAGCACAAGGAGCGTGTCGGCGATAAGCTGGAAGCCAAGGGCGAGCGGCTCGAGCGTCGCAGCGACAAGCTGGACGATGCGGGCCATGAGAAGGCCGCCGAGCGCCTGGAGAACAAGGGGGAGCGTCTGGAGGCCCGCGGCGAGCACAAGGAGCGGGTAGGCGATCGGATGGAAAACCGCGGGGAGAGACAACAGCGCAAGGGACAGCGCAAGATCGATCGCGCGAAGAAGCCGAATTAAGGCACGTTCTCAGCAAGGAGCGGCCGGCCAACGGATGGCCGGCCGCTCGCATTTCCGGGGCCGAGTCAGTCGCCGCGGCGCATAACGAGTGCGGCATTGATGCCGCCAAAGCCGAACGAGTTGGAGATCACGTGCTCCACGCGCGCCGGGCGACCGGTGTGGGGAACGAAGTCGAGGTCGCACATGGCGTCCGGGACGGTCAAGTTCACCGTTGGCGGAAGCCACTCGCGGTTTAGGGACAAGGCGCAGATTGCGGCCTCGATGGCGCCCGACGCACCCAGGGCGTGACCGTAATAGCCCTTGGTGCCGCTTACCGGGATTCGGTAGGCGTGCTCACCGAGAACCTGCTTGATGGCTGTGGTTTCCGTGGGATCGTTCAGTGGGGTGGAGCTGCCGTGGGCATTGATGTAGCCCACCTCATGTGGCTGCAGCTGCGCGTCCGCCAGGGCCAGCCGCATGGCACGCGCGGCCTGCGACCCATCGGGGCGAGGCGCGGTCATGTGGTGCGCATCGTTGGTGCTGCCGAACCCCATCATTTCGGCGTAAATCCGGGCGCCGCGTGCCACCGCCCGCGCGCGTTCCTCGAGGATGAGCACCGCCGCTCCTTCACCCATCACGAAGCCGTCTCGATCCTTGTCGAATGGGCGCGAGGCGCTGGTGGGATCGTCATTACGCGTGGACATGGCGCGAATGAGCGCGAAGGCACCAAAACATAGCGGAGCGAGGGGTGCCTCGGACCCGCCGCAGATCATGACGTCGGCGTATCCGTCGCGCACCTGCCGGAAGGCGTCGCCGATGGCAATGGTTCCGGACGCACAGCTCATGGCGTTGGTGGAGTTGGGCCCAGTGACACCGCACTCGATCGCGATGTTGCAACTGGCGGCACCGCCAAAGACGGCGAGGGCCAGCGTGGCATCCACGGCGCGAATCCCATCGCGATAGAAGAGCACGTTCTGGGCCTCGCCGTAGGCCACGCCTCCCAGCGCCGTGCCCATCATGGCGCCAATGCGATCCCGGTCCTCCTGGGCCAGGTCGATGCCGGCGTCCGCGAGTGCCTGCCGTGCGGCGACGACCGAGAACGCCCCAAAGCGATCGAGGCGTTTGGCACGCTTTTCCTCCAGATGATCCGTCACCACAAAGTCCCGGACTTCCGCCGCATTGCGCGACCGAAAAAGCGACGGGTCGAAGCGTGTGACTTCACCAACGGCTGAGCGACCCTGTTGCAAGCCCGACCACATGGCTTCCTTGCCAACGCCAATGGGCGTGATGACGCCCAGGCCGGTTACGACGACTCGACGACGCATGAATGTCCTGGTTGTTCTAACGCCGGACGCTGCGACAGGTCGAGTGGGGGGCGTCCGGGCGCGCGCGGAGTGACCCGAGGCAATCTATCGCAGGGTACCAAAGTGCGGTGAGGGGATGTCCGGCTATCGCTCAACCGTTCGAGCCAGACCCTCGAGGGTCCGCGAGGCGATGCCATGCACGAAGACGGGTCCAATGACCTCCGTCGCCGCAAAAACGCCGATCAAGGGCCAGCGCGGACCGTCCCAGACGTGCAGGAGCCTAACGTGAGTGCCGCCATTCGTGGGGGAAAAGCTCCACTCGACGTCCATGCCGGTGGTGATCCCGCCGATATGCCGAAAGCGAACGGCCGGGGCAGCGCGGTCGACCTGCATCTCCGACAGCCACCACGTGGGCCAGTTGACCAGCCCGAACGGGCGGTTGGCCGACATTTCCACCACTCCACCGCCATCCGTCGCACGTTCACGAAAGCGCACGAATCGATAATGCGCGAGGTATGCCGGCCACTGCTCAACGGCGGCGACGACATCGAAAATTGCCGCCACCGGTGCGCGCACGATGCGCTCGTCCAGCGTGTGCATGGCTCGGCCCACTGGCATGGGCCCTAGGTCAAACGGTGGTCGCATGTGTTGAACGCACGTGATCCACGGTCGCGGCGTGCCGCTCCCAGCTGGCGGTCACGCGGAATCCCAGCCGGTGGTTGACGGTGGCACGAACGCCGATTGCCCGGTGAACGAGGTCTCGCAGCTCGTGGCGAGTGAACCCGCGCAAGACAGAGGTCATGCCGTCGTGTCGACTCACGGGGTGAAATCGCAAGGGGAAGGACACCCCCCACAGTCCAGCCACGGCAAGCCAGCTGCGACGCAGGTCGCTGATGATGACGGAGCGTCGGGCGACGCGATGCATTTCGCGCACCATCGTCAAGGCATCGGCGTCCTCGAAGTGGTGCAGGACTTGGGAGCAGCAGACGACATCCACGCTCCCATCGGCAAAGGGCAACGCGAGGGCGTTGGCGCACACCCCGAGTGGGATGCGATGCGTGGTCGTCGTGACGAGCTCGGGGATGCTGTCCAAGCCTAACGCGGAAAGACGAATACCGCGTGCCGCGGCGAGTTCACGCGCCCGCTCCGGAATGTCACCAACGCCCGTACCCACGTCGAGCAGCGTCGCGTCGGCCGGCAGCTGCGGGATCACGCGTTCGAGTTCGAGCAACACCGCCCGGATGGCACCGAAGAGTCGGTTGGAGAGTTGGATGTCGCGGTGGGATCGGCGGCGCACCGCAGGGTCGCAGCCGTGATCGTCGAGGACTTCGTATCCTCGCTGGCGTCGGGGCACCCACGGGCTGCCCACCTATCGCTCCAACTCCGCGTATCCGCCGCGATAGTAGAGCAGGGGCCGCAGCTCCTGCGTCACGGCTGTCTCCACCTCACCGACGAAGATGCCGTGGTCGCCGCCATCCAACTGCCTGACGAGTCGGCACTCCAAGTACGCCAGCACGTCGTCGAGGATAGGCGCGCCCGATGGCCCACGCGAAAACCCAATCCCTTCGAACCGTTCCTGTGCGTCGAGGTCCGAGAACCGCCGCGACAGGGCCTCTTGCGGCGAGGCGAGGATGTTGACCGTGAACTGCTGGGTGCGTCCCAGCACCTCGTGCATCGCTGCCTGACGATCGATGCAGCACAGCACGAGGGGCGGCGTCAGGCTCAGGGCGCTGAACGCGCTCACCGTCATCCCATAGTCGCGACCCTCGTCATCTCGCGTGGTGACCACCGTGACACCGGAGGCAAAGCGACCGAGCACGCTACGAAAGGAGTCCGGATCAATCGACATGAGGGCAGGGCCGAGTCATGAGGAACGTGAAGCGATGGACGCTGGCGGACGATTGGAAGTGCGCGCATCGGCTTGTGTTGTCGCGCGACCACCCAGAAAGAGTCGCCAGAGAAAGGGCAGCCGCAAGACTTCCCGCGGAGGTACGAAGTCGCCGGCCACACCGACGAGGAGGTCCGCCATGTCGGGACGGGCCCGCAGAGACTTGGCGACGCGGTTCAAGAGGGCGGGATACTCGACGGCCATGCCGATGAGCCGTTCTACCCGCCACTTCCCCGTGAATTCGTGCACGCGCGCCCTGTCGTACGCCGCCAGGGCGACGTCGGCGGCGCGGGTTTGTGAGGCGCGTACGCTCTCGATGGCATAGAACGAGAGCAGTTCCCCTCCGCGAAGGGCGGCGTAAATGCCCTCACCCGTGAAGGGGTCGTAGAAATCTGCCGCATCGCCAACGAGCGCGAGCCCGGGACGCCACGCGATGCGTGCCCGCGAGTTGAATGGACCAACGGCGAGCACGGAACCCACCGGTTGGGCATCGTGGAACCGAGTGGCAAGGTGAGGCAAGTCATCGATCCACGCCTGCAGGAAACGCAGGGCGTGTCCACGGATCTCGTCTTTTCGAGCGGTCGGGACGACGACCGCCACGTTCACCAGCCCACCGCCGACGGGTGCAAGCCCGACGTATCCGCGGCCACGCGGCGCGACGTGCATTTCGCCGTGGGTCGTCATGCCGGCAATGCCTTCGAAGTGAGTGACGAGGGCGACGCGGTGTGGATGGCGACCGACGCGGATGAGTGCGGCGCGCCGCCCCACGATGCTTCGCAGCCCGTCAGCTCCTACTATCAGGTTGGCGCGCAGTTCCAGGGGGTGGCCCTCACGAGAGAGCGCGGCGACCCCGGTCACGCGTCCGCTCCCGTCGCGGAGGAGGTCCCGCACGGATGTGCGCTCCAACACACGGGCCCCGGCGGATCGCGCCGCGTCCAGCAGCGTCGCGTCGAGGAGGGTGCGCCGGAGGGCAAGCCCGCGGTCGCGGAAGCCGTGGAAGCCATGCTGTGCGGCGAACTCGCCGTGAATCGTACATCCATTGGGAGCGCGAATGTCCATTCCCGTCAGCTGGGCGGCACCCGACAGCTCCAACCGTTCGAGGACGCCCATCTCGTTCAGGATACGCGAGGCCTGTGGACTCAGGTACTCGGCGCACGGCTTGTCGCGAGGGAATTGCGCCCGGTCCACCAGCAGCACGTCCACGCCTGCCCGGGCCAGAAAGTACGCCGTGGCGCTCCCGGCCGGGCCACCACCGACCACGACGACCTGCGCCCGATGGTCGGCCGTCATCCGAGGGCGCGGCCCAATGCCATGGCCGCGATGCCACCTAACGCGCCGCTCGTCAGGTTAACGAGGTCATTGCGAAGCCCGGAGAGCCCGCCGATGCGCGTGGTCACCGATCCACAGTCGTGTCGCACGCGCTCGGTCGGCGTGTCACAGTGCGGACAGTGGCGCCGCTCCTGCAGCGTGGCGCCGAGTAAGGAGTCGGCGAGGGCACCGGCGAGTCCTCCGCCTGCAGCCGCCGCGGCTACCATCGGAGGCAGACCGAGCAGGCGCGCCACGCCACCGATGACGCAGGCCCCGGCGATCGAAGCCGCTGAACCGGGAACGCTCACGGCGCCCGACGTGCCAGCTGCAACCACGCGTCCCGTCAGGATCAAACGCGGCCGTCCGCTGAGCGCGATGCCGACTTCAGTGCCCCACGTGTCGCTGGCTGCTGTCGCCAGGGCACCCGCACCAAGACACTGGATGAGCATCGTCGGCATGCTGCTATCGGTCATCGAGGGCATGACGCTGCCGACCATCGCCGCCACCGCGAATACGCCGCCGTTGGCCAGCACCTGAACAGCATCGCGCGCCCCACCCTTTTCCACGATGGCGCCGGCGCGTTGCGACTTGATCCTGGCACGCCAGCGCGTGAGCAATGTGGAGGACAGGAAGAATACCATCAGCAGCGCCGCCCATGCCCAGCCGGCCGCGACGCTCAGTGTCCCAACCACCGCCGCTGCGACGGCGCCTCCGCGCGACAGCGAGCCGGCGCGCCACGCCACCCAAGCGACGGCCGTCGCAAGCAACACGCCAGCCAGCGCTCGTTGCATCATGCGGAAACACTCCCGGAGGGACGACAATCGTCGCGTTCGTCGAAGTTCACCCGCTGCGACGTCTACACGCAAGCGATTGTGCAGGAAGTCTCTGCTTGAACGTGATGGAGAGCACCGTTAGCTTCGCCTCAACAATGAGCTCTGCCACGTCAGCTTCCGTCGATTCGCTTCTCCCCCTGTCGTTGCTCGAGGCCGTTCGCGACGTCGATTCCCCGATCGAGGATTTCGAAGCCGAGCTGGTGGGCGACCTCCGCAACAAGCGACTCGGCTTGAGCGACACGGTCTACATGCAGATCAAGCGGTACACCGAGGCGGTGAAGCGCAGTCAGCGGACCGCGCATGACGAGACGGTGGCCTTGGCCAAGCTGATTGGGCGCCGCACGGATGCCGAGGCAGTGTTTCGCGCAGCCGGGAAGTTCCTGGCAAGGGAGTCATACTCGACGATTTCCCCGCTGTCGCGCCGGCTGATGTTGACGTTGCCGTCCCTCTTCACTCGACCGATGGCGCTGCGTCACACACGCAAGCTGGCCCGGCGATATCTTGGGGGCCGAGTCTCGCGCGTTGGTACGTCGATCTATCTGGAGGTGGCGCACTCCGTCACGCAGGATGCGGCGTCGCGCTCGATCGGATGTTCGTACTACGAGGCGGGCCTCAAGGAGTTGTTGCGCTTGTTGGTCAATAGTGTCGGTGCGGTCGAGCACCATCGCTGTGCAACGCGCGGCGAAGGGACGTGTTCGTGGCGCGCCGAGTGGCGAGTTTCGCATACGCCGTCGGAGTAATCGATGCTGACGCCTGAGTCGCTGCCACGGTTCCAGAGCGCCATCGCCCAGGCCGGGCTCGATGGCTGGTTGCTGTACGATTTTCGCGGCTGCAACCCGATCGCGCAGGCCATGGCGAACGTCGGGGGGCACATCACGCGGCGGATACTAGTGTGGATTCCGCGGCAGGGGGCGCCGGTGGCGATCACGCATGCCATCGAGCAGACCATTTGGCATGCGTGGCCTAACGAGTTCGGCAAGGTCGTCTACTCATCGTGGCGAGCATTGGAGGCGGCGATCTCCGCCCTGGTACGCGGGAAGCGGATTGCCATGGAGTACTCGCCGGGTGACGCGGTGCCGGTGGTGGACCGTGTGCCAGCTGGCGTGCTGGAAATGGTGCGCGCTGCTGGCGCCGAGGTGGTGTCGTCAGGAGACCTGGTGACCGGGTTCTACGCGATCTGGACGCCCGATCAACTCGCGTCACACGAGCGCGCCGCGGAGCACGTGGCGCGAATTGCGCGGGAGGCGATGTCGCTGGCCGGCGAACGAGCGCGCGGCGGACGTTCGATCGCCGAGCATGAACTCCAGCAGTGGATCATGGATGCGTTCGCAAAGGTGGGCCTAACGGCCGATCATCCTGCGAATGTTTCCGTCGGCTCCAACGCGGCCAATCCACACTACCAGCCATCGGCGGATCACGTGGTGCCCATCGAGGTGGGGAGCGTGATCCTGATCGACCTGTGGGCGACGGAACCGAATGGGATCTATGCGGACCAGACGTACATGGGGTCGATCGGCACGCCATCGGACCGTGTGCAGGAGATCTGGCGCGCCGTGCGGGACGCGCGTGACGCGGCGATCCAGGCGACCCGAGAGCGGGCCGAGTCGCATGTTGTGGCTCGCGGCGCGGAAATCGACGACGCGGCGCGCGGGGTGATCGTGGCTCGGGGGTTTGGTGACTACTTTACGCATCGCACTGGGCACTCGATCGACGCCCGGGAATTGCACGGCGCCGGTCCGAACCTGGATAACCTGGAGACGCGCGAAGAGCGTTTGCTGCTGCCGGGCGAGGGATTCTCGATTGAACCCGGTGTCTACATCCGCGGCGAGGTTGGCGTGCGGAGTGAAGTGAACGCCTACTACGGCGATGGGTCGCTGCTGGTCACGCCGAGTCAGTACCAGCGAGACATGTACGTGCTGTGACCGCTCCGGCGAAGGGAGCGGATAGCGGCCACGAGCTTCGGCGCGAGTTGGGGGTGTTTTCGGCGTCCCTGATGGTGGTGGGGGGCATCATCGGCAGCGGGATCTTCTTCACCCCGGCAGAGGTGGCCAAGGCGCTGCCGAATGGGGAGTTGATCCTGGCGGTATGGGTGGTCGGCGGTGTGGTGGCCCTGGCGGGGGCGCTCTCGTACGCCGAGCTAGGGGCGATGTTTCCGGATGCGGGCGGCCCGTACGTCTACATTCGGAAGGCGTTCGGTCCGCTGGCGTCATTCCTGTGCGGGTGGATGACGATGTTGTCGATTGCCACCGGCGCCCTGGCGGCGGTGGCGATGGGCTTTGCGGGGTACGTCGAGCGCTTTGTAGCCATCGACGTGGTGGGTGGGCGCATCGGCATGGCCGCGTTGACACTGACGGTGCTGGCGGCCACGAACTATGCCGGGATTCGTCCCGGGGCTGCCGTGCAGAATGTGCTCACCCTGGCCAAGATCCTCGCGTTGACGGCGCTCATCGTCGGTGGACTGGTGCTGTGGTCGACGTTAGGCGCTCCGCCAGCGGTGCCGAACGCACCAGCGCCGCGGGCGTCGCTGGGGAGTGGTGCGGCGGCGGCCTTTGTGGCGGTCCTGTTCACCATCGGCGGGTGGCAGCAGATGAACATGGTGGCGGGCGAGGTGCGCGATCCCGAACGAACGATTCCGCGCGCGCTCGGCATTGGGATCGCCATCGTCATCGTGATCTACCTGGGCGCCAACGCCGTCTACCTGCATGCCCTTGGACGCGACGGACTCGCGGCCAGCGCCGCGGTCGCTGCCGATGTTGCCACGCGCATGGTGGGCCCGATCGGCGCCACCCTCATCACCGTGTCGGCCATGCTGTCCATTCTTGGGTTCGTGAACGTGGCCATGCTTGGGAACTCCCGCATGCCGTACGCGATGGCCCGAGATGGCGAGTTTGTAGCAGCTGCCGGGCGTGTCCATCCGCGGTTTGGCACGCCGCATGTCGCCATCCTGATCATCTGGGCGTGGTCATTGCTGTTGCTCGTTGCCTCTCGTGGACGCATTGGCGACCTGTTGAGTGGCGTGGTGTTCGCCGACTGGATTTTCTTTGGATTGGGCGCCGCCAGTGTGTTTGTCCTGCGTCGAACGATGCCCGAGGCGCGACGACCCTACCGCGCGTTAGGCTATCCCGTCGTGCCGGCGCTGTTCGTGGTGGCGGCGATGGTCGGTGTGGTCAGCGCGATCGTCTCGGCGCCTGTCACGTCCGGGCTTGGTGCCCTATTGCTCGCCGCCGGCATGATATGGTACCGGGTGTCCAAGGCGGGGTCCGGGGCGAGGCGCGGCCGTTGATGACACGGGAGCCGGGAAGCGTCTTGGTGTTTGTCGCGCGCCGTGAGTATCGTGTCTCTGTGCGTAGCGGACGCCAATTCCCGCGCAGTCACCGTTCAGGCAGGACTGTATGCCCACCTATCTCTACGAAACCATCCCCGCTGAACCGGCGGCCCCAACGCGCCGGTTCGAGATGCGCCAGGGGTTCAACGATCCAATCCTCACCACTGACCCGGAAACGGGCGCGCCGGTGCGACGCGTGATCAGCGGTGGGATGGCGGTAATGACCAAAGGCGAGCAGTCACTGCCGGAGCCCGGGCCAGGTTGCGGACCGGGCAGCTGTGGGTGCGGTCGCTTCTAGGCCGCTCCCGGCCTTGAGCAAGGTGGTTCCAGAGCCTTCCTGACTACCGCCGGTTCACTCGGTCGTCCCACACCTGTGCGCCTGGCTTGGAACCCGTCCGTCAGCGAGCGTGACACGCGTCCACCGGCGTGCTCAGGACCCCTCGAGCCAGCGCCGCACGTGATACAGCTCGGTGCCTAACGAACGTCGGTCGCCGTAGGCCGCCTCGATGCTCTCCAGCAGCTCGGCGGCGTCGATTTCGTAGTCGTCCCCTTCTGAGTTCAACGTCTCGGTCGTCCATTCCCGCACCCGGACGGTTCCGTCCTGCGGTCGACCAACCAGCAGCAGGCGCTCCAATTCTTCGCGGTCGCCGGCGATGCGAAGCGTCAGGAACTCGTCTTCGCCCAGGGAACGATGATCGGGATCGGTCATAGCGGGATCCTCCGGTCCACTACCATGGCGGCAAACAGGAGCGCCAGGTACAACAGGGAGTACTTGTAGGTTGCCCAGGCTGGCGCGGTCCAGCTGGATGCACGACGAACCGTCCAGACGCCACGCAGCAGCAGGCCGCCCAACACCAGCGCGCTGCCGAGGTAAATCAGCCCGAAGGCTCCAAAGGATACGGGCAGCACAGTGACGCCAATGAGGAGCAACGTGTACCAGAGCATCTGGTCCATCGTTTCACGTGCTCCCCAAATGAGTGGCGCCATGGGCACACCGGCGCGGCCGTACTCCGATTGCTTGAGCAACGCCAACGCCCAGAAGTGCGGCGGCGTCCAGTAGAAGACGATCAGGAAGAGATAGATGGCGGTGAGATCGAGACGTCCGGTGACGGCCGTCCAGCCGACCAGGGGCGGGAAGGCGCCGGCCGCCCCTCCTATCACGATGTTCTGGGGGGTGGTCCGCTTGAGCCAGCGGGTGTAGACAAAGACGTAGAAATAGAACCCGCCTAACGCCAGCGCTGCCGCCAACACGTTGGCGAACTGCGCCAGCAACCAGGTGGCCGCCACGGCGAGGGCCACGCCGTACGCCAGCACGGCTATTGCTTCCATCCGACCACTGGGGATGGGCCGAAGGCGCGTGCGCGCCATGACATCGTCGATGTCGCGATCCAGGTACATGTTCACCGCGTTGGCACCGCCAGCCATCAGGTAGCCGCCGATCGCCAGCACCAACACCAACCACCAGGAGGGAGTGCCCGCGACGTACATCGGTGCAATGGTGGTGACCAGCAAGAGCGAGATGATGCGCGGCTTGGTGAGCGATACCAGATCGCGTAACAATGCCAGTCCGCCGGTGGAGCGCACAGCCATATCGGTCACGCCCGCACCCGCTCGCCGTGTGCGGCCGTGGACGAATCGGGAAGCACGCCCGGCGCTCCCGATCGGCCCGAGACAACGTGCGCGGTGTAGGTCATGAAGCAGACGGCCACCCAGACGGCGGTGCCGATCGCCTCATGCACGGATCGTAATACCGCCGGGAGTTGCAGGTCGATCATGGTGACGGCTACCAGGACCTGGGCCACGGTCGTGCCAAAGGCCGTGAAGGCCAACGTAGCCAGGCCGTGCTCCCTGCGCCGCAATGTGGCGAAGGCGACGCCGAGCAGGTGGAAGAAGAGGGTGAAGGCAAAGATGCGATGCGTGAATTGCAGGTGCTGCTCTGGAGCGGAGGGCAGGATGCCTCCATCGCAGAGAGGAAAGCCGGTGCAGGCCGTGTTTGCGCCGGGAATGTTTGCGGTGAGTGCGCCCAAGACCACGGTCACGAACGCGAGGACAGCAGCGGCGTAGGCAGCGCGCGCGGCTGATGGGGCGGCGGCCCAGTGACTGGCGATGGAAGGAACCGAGGGGCGTTCGAAGGATGACGGTGAGCTGGTGGCCAGAGCGTATTTTTCTAAGCGGGGGGGGCCCCCCGCGCGGACAACCGCCACAACCAACGTCGCCAGCAGCGACATCGCGATGGCGAGATGCGTCACGATCACCGCCTTGTTCGCCAACGCCAGCCACACCGTCACCGCGCCGAACACCGCCGCCGTGATCACCAGGACCGCTGCAAGCACCAGCGGGCGCAGCACTCCGTGCGCACCACCGACGCCCGGCCGCTCCCGCCGCAGCCATGCTACCACCAACGTCACGAGGATGGCTGTCGTCAGCGTCGCCGCGAAGTATCGGTGCGAGACCTCGATGATGAGGTCCGCCCGATCGAGCGGTGGGAACCAATAGCCCTGGCATCGCGGCCAGTGCTCCCCACACCCCATACCGGAACCCGTGATGCGCACGATCGCCCCGAAGACGATGTGTCCAAATCCCAGCACCAGGGAAAGCCAGGACAGCCGTCGCAGGGCAATCACCGCCGCCCCTCCGCCACCGCGGTCGTCACGGACGACTCGTTAGGCTCACGGTACGCCGCTCGCCAACTGGCGAACAGCGTGTACCCCAGCACCAATGCAGGGAGAATCACCCAGGCGACCTCTCGGACGCGACCGGCCCTCGTCTTCGACGCGGCCGGCGTCCGGCCCAGAAAGAGGGAGCGCACCACCATCGCCTGCGCGACAAGACAGAGCAGGGCAGCGGGCCAAAACAACGTGGACAATGCAGGGTCGAGGCGGGAGGGGAACGACAAGCAACTCGCGGCGATCAAATCAATGCAACGGGAAGCAGTGGCGAAACCCTCGATGCGCGCGGTCGAGACCATCACCCTTGCGTTCGGGGTATGTCCGCCGCATCTAGCCGCACGCAAGTCCTTTCCCTACCATAGCGTATGAGCGATAACGCACCAGCCTCCGCGGCCGACCGAGCGGCAGTCAACTCCCCCGGCGCGCCACAATCACTTCCCCGGCGGATCGGACTCTGGAGCGCCATCGCGGTCGTGGTTGGCTCCACCATCGGCTCGGGGATCTTCAGGACGCCGGCCGGAATCGCCGATCGCGTCCCGGGACCCGCGCCGTTGCTGATCATCTGGGTGCTGGGGGGTGTGGTCGCCCTCTGTGGCGCGTTGACGCTGGCGGAGGTGGCGGCGGAAATCCCCGCCACCGGAGGCTTCTACGCGTTCTTGCGCGAGGGCTGGGGACGGCTCCCTGCGTTCCTTTTCGGCTGGTCGCAGCTCACCATCGTTCGCGCGGCGGCGCTCGGCGCCATCGCCATCACGTTCGCCGAGTACTTTCTGCGCGTCCTCGGCTACGACCCGAGGGTGGCGCCGTTCGACCGTTACTCACACTACCTGGCGGCGGTCGCCATTGCTGTCACGGCGTTGTACAACATCGTGGGTGTTCGTTCCGCAACGGCCGTAACGAACCTAACGACGCTGGCAAAGTTTGGCGGGTTGGCCTTCATCATCGGAATGGCGTTGGCCGTCGGCTTGCCGCAGACAGGCGGGCACTTCACGCCGGCCATGCCAGTGTCACCGTGTGGGCGTACGACGGCTGGGGTGACCTCAGCTACATTGGGGGTGAGGTCACGAACCCGCAGAAGAACCTGCCGCGGGCCCTGATAGGAGGCACGCTAGCGGTGATCGCGATCTACCTGCTGGCCAACGTCGCCTACCTCACGATGTTGCCGGTGGAGGAGATGCGGACGTCCAAGCTGGTGGCAGCGGACGTCGCCGAGCGGCTCATGGGGCGTACCGGTGTCGTGTTTGTCTCGGCGACGGTGATGCTGTCCACCTTCGGCACGTTAGGCACCGTGCTTCTCACCTCGCCACGGGTGCTCTTTGCCATGGCAGCGGACGGCTTGCTGTTCCGGAAGGTCGCCGCCGTTCATCCGAAGTACCAGACCCCATACGTCGCGATTTCGCTGGTGGCGTTCCTGGGGTTGGTGTTCGTACTCATGAACACCTTCGAGAAACTGGCCGACACCTTCGTGATTGCCATGCTGCCGTTCTATGCCGGCGGCGTGGGAGCGATCTACCGCCTCCGCGCTCGCCCGGGATATGTGCCAAAGTTCCGCGCGTTAGGCTATCCGGTCGTACCAGCCATCTTCCTGCTCTCGGTCGCATACCTGTTGCTGAACCAGGTGATCGATCCGTCATCGCGGAACTGGGCCATCGGTATTTTCGTGATCATCCTGGCTGGCATTCCGGTCTACCGGCTGACCGTCGGCAAGCCGCAACGTTAGGCACATGCCGGACGCCCGCCCCTGGGTCGTCGGTGACGCGCGCTGGCCCGCGGTGCGCGAGGCGCACTACCACACGGCGATCCTCCCGTGGGGGGCGACCGAGGCGCATAACACGCACCTGCCGTACGCGACCGACACCATCGAGTCGACGTGGATCGCCGAGGACAGTGCGCGCCGCGCCTGGGGACTCGGCGCCCGATGCGCGGTCCTTCCAACGATCCCGTTTGGCGTGCAAACCGGACAGCGAGACATTCCGTTCTGCATCAACATGAACCCGTCCACGCAGGCGGCGATCCTGCAGGACGTCGTGCGCTCCCTCGAGCCACACCATGTGCGGACCCTGCTGATCTTGAACGGGCACGGCGGCAATGATTTCCGACAAATGATCCGGGAAATTCAGCCGTCGACGGCTTTGTTCTTGTGCGTCGTCAACTGGTACACATGCGTTCCAGCGGCCGAGTACTTCGATGTCCCAGGCGACCATGCGGGCGAACTGGAGACCAGCGTCGTCCAACACATCGCTCCACATCTCGTATCGCCATTGAACGAGGCGGGGAGTGGCGACGCCAAGCGGCCGGGCATTCAAGCGTTCCGTGAAGGCTGGGCGTGGGCGCCGCGTCCTTGGACGAAGGTCACGTCGGATACCGGCGTCGGTGACCCTCGGCGCGCCACGCCTGAGAAGGGCGCGCGATACCTCGAGGCTGTATGTGAACGCCTGGCGCACCTGTTCGTCGACTTGTCGTCTATGGATCCGCGGGAGATGTACGAATAGGAGTCGTCGGCGACTTGGCGGGCATTGCCTTGGCAGGCGCGGGTTTCGCTGGAGCGGCTGCCGGCTTCGCGGGCGCCTTTGACAGGACGAGGTAGCACGAAGGAGCCGGCGGAGAGATTGGACGAGGTGGCACGCGGCTTTCCAGTTTCTTGGGCTGTCTGAGTGCGCGCGGCCGCTCGATCCTCCGTGCGTGTCTTGGTCGACAAGGGGCGAGGCGCGATGGGCCGACTGCCGTCGAACGGTGCGTTCCGGCGAATCCCTTGCGTGCTTTGTGACGACACCTTTACCGACGCGCATCGACGAGGCGCTGAGCGCATAGTTATCGATGAGTGGTGCATGCCTCGTAGGTGATGCACGCACGCGACGACCGTAGGTTGCCCCACGCCGTCAAGTCGCTTGACCCCTCCCCCCGATTCCGGCACCTTTTTCACGCGCCCGCGCGTGCGATTTTCTGTGCGCGGGATCACGCGACTTCCCCCTTCGGACTAGCCCATGAAATTTTCACGTGTTGTCATTGGCGGCGCGGCAATCTTGGCAGCCGTCGCCGCATTCCATCCCCAACGATTGGTCGCGCAGGGTGTCACGACCGGGGCGGTGGGTGGTGTTGTAACTGGCGACGACGGCCAGCCGCTGGCCAACGTACAGATTCTGGTGACGAACAAGGCGACGGGCGCCTCGGCCGGCGCGCTGTCGCGGGAAAACGGGCGGTACTTGGTGCCCGGTCTCGAGGTGGGTGGCCCATACGAGGTGACGGCCCGGCGCATCGGGTTTGAGCCGCAGACGCGCGGGAACCAGTACGTGCCGCTGAGTCAGGTGTTGAAGCTGGACTTCGTGCTGTCGCAGCGGGCCGCCGAGCTGCAGGCGCATCCCGACGTTGTCGCGCAACCTCGTCGACTTCATCAAGCTCGTTCCACAGGCATCTGCGTCTGGGCCCGGATACTCGGGCGGCGGTATGTCGAATCGCATGAACAACGTGCAGATCGACGGCGCCACCGAGCGGGACGTCTTCGGGTTGGGCTCCACTGGCCAGCCTGGCGCTCAGGCGAACTCGAAGTCGGTGTCACTGGAAGCGGTGAAGGAGTTCCAGGTGCTGCTGGCGCCGTTCGACGTGCGACAGGGCAACTTTGGCGGTCTATTGCTGAATGCAGTGACCAAGAGCGGGACGAACCAACTGCAGGGGTCAGCGTTCTACACGTACCGCAACCAGGACTACGGTCGCGACGTCCCCGTGCTTCGCGCCACGGCGTTCGACCGCACGATGTATGGCTTTTCGTTAGGCGGACCGATCATCAAGGACAAGTTGCACTTCTTTGTGGTGCCGGAGTTCCAGAAGGAGCACTCGCCGCTGTCTGGCCCGTTCCAGGGGCAGACGTCGAGCGCCGTCGTGCCGTTCCCGGTGTCGAACGCCGACATTTCGCGGTTCAACCAGCTGATGGGGACGCTCGGTGAGACCGCCCTGGGTTCCGCGGGTGCGGTCGAGATCCCGAATCCGCTGACGAACCTGTTTGGGCGCATCGACTGGCGGCTGAACAACCAGACGCGGGTCGTGTTCCGGTATAACTACGGCAAGGCGGACCTGCTGCGGGCCCAGAATGCCCGGAATGCCTCGCGTGTGGTGTACACCGCGAACCTGCACGACTTCACATCGACGAAGCACGCGCCCGTCATCCAGATCTATTCGAACTTCAAGAACGGCACGTTCAATGAGATGTTCCTTGGCTATAACCAGGTGCAGGACCGACGCAATCCACGCACGACCTTCCCGCAGATCACGGTCAACGGGGTGACGCAGATCGGCAAGGACGGAGCGGTCGTCGGCAACAATGCCACCATCCTCGGTGGATCCGACCAGTTTTCGCAGGGTAACGAGTTGGACACGAAGACGTACGAGCTGACGGACAACTTCACGATTCCACGAGGCAATCACTCGTTCGTCATCGGCACGCGCAACGAATTGGTCAAGCTGCGCAACCTGTTCACCCAGAGCTCGTTTGGCGTGTGGTCGTTCCGCAACCTGGACTCGCTGGCGGCCGGCAATGCCAACACGTTCCGCAAGGCGATCATCCTCAGCCAGGGCGGCAACGTGTACTTCGACGCACTCCAGAGTGCGTGGTATGCCCAGGATCAGTGGCAGTATTCGCCACGCCTCTCCATCACCATGGGTGTGCGCGTCGACTACTCGAAGTTCCTGACCGACCTGGCGTACAACGCCGCGATCGACAGCGCGTATGGCCGTCGGACGGATGACATTCCTCGCAACTCACTGCAGTTCTCGCCCCGTGTGGGCTTCAACTGGGACATGACGGGTGACCAGAAGAACCAGCTGCGCGGCGGTGTTGGGTTGTTCGTGGGAACGCCGCCGTACGTATGGCTGGAGAACGCGTACGTCAATTCCGGCAATATCATCACGTTCCTCAACTGCACGACGTCGTCGACGCCGGCGCCGGCCTTTACGCTCGACATTTCGAACATCAATGTCTGTCGTAATGGGCAGGGGACGAAGCCGATCGGCGACGTGAACTTCCTCAACAAGAGCCTGAAGTTCCCGCAACCGCTGCGTGTGGCGTTAGGCTACGACCGGCAGCTCAAGAGCGACATCGTGTTCTCGTTCGACGCGTTGTTCTCGAAGAACCTGAACCAGTTCTTCTTCGTCAACCGCAACCTCGCCGGTCCGCAGATGACTGACCGGTACGGTCGTACCGTCTACGCCTCGGCGATTTCGCTCACGGGAGCGCCCACCACGGTGTTGCCGCCGGCGGTCGTGGCCAATGGTGGCGCCGCGCGCTTCAGCACGTCGATCGACCTCGAGAACCAGAACAAGGACTACGCTTGGAGCTTCACGCCGCAGCTGAGGAAGCGATTCTCTAGCCACTGGGAAGGGAGCCTCGCCTACACCTACGCGCGCGCCCGCGACGTCCAGAGCTTCACGTCGTCGACGCACATCTCCAACTGGCAGTTCGGCCGCACGCTGTCGACGGCACAGGAAGATCCGCTGCTTGGCATCTCCCTCTTCGATCAGACGCACAAGCTCTCGGGGTCAGGGACCTACACCTTTGAGTGGAAGAGGAACTGGGCCACGGACGTGTCGCTCTTCTATCAAGGCTTCTCCGGGAGTCCGCATGACTATGTCTACGCAGGCGCCTCCAGCACCGCGGGTGACCTGAATGGCGACGGCCGCAACGGCAATGACCTGCTCTATGTTCCGCGCGACGCGCACAACGGCGAGGAGATTCAGTTCCGCACCATCGGCACTGGTTCCACCGCTGTCACCGCGCAAGCACAGGCCGACGCGTTCGAGAAGTTCATTCAGAACTCGGATTGCTTGAACCGCTACCGCGGGCAGATCCTCAAGCGCAACATCTGCAAGCAGCCCTTCACCAATCAGGTGGACTTGGCCATTCGCCAGAGCATTCCGACATTGGCCGGCCAGCGCTTCTCGGTGCAGTTCGACATCTTCAACTTTGGCAACCTGCTGAACAAGAACTGGGGCCAGCAGAAGGTGACTGAAGCCAATTCAGGCGCCAACGCGAACGTGCCGCTGCTTACGCACGTTGGCCAGACCACGACCGATCCGCGCACCGCGGTGAACATCGTGCAATTCAATACCAACCTGCGCGAGTACAGCGTCGGCAACTTCGCTTCGAACTACTGGAGGACGCAGGTGTCGGTGCGGTACAGCTTCTAGGTCCTGCAGAGTAACAGAAAAGGCCCCGGAGCGATCCGGGGCCTTTTCTCGGCGTCGCACTCGAGGTGCTCCGGCGCATGCACGGCCAGGTCCTCACTTCCCACGCACGCCGAGCTACGGATGACAGATCGGGTCCCGCGACTACGCGTTAGGCCGTCACCCGCTTCAGTCGCCTGCTTCGACGGTGTCTTGGCGGCGGTTGAAGAAGCGGCTAACACCAGCCCCGATCTCCTTCGCCGCTGACACCACGGGGAGTACCTGCTGTTTCACGAAGCTCAGTGGCAATTCTTCTGTCACGCCGTACGCCTCCGGCATGGCCTTCGGGTCGTAATGGAACGTACCGAAGACGTGGTCCCAGAGCATGAAGGTGTTGCCGAAGTTCGTGTCGTAGTGCCTCGGATCGACCGAGTGATGGACGCGATGGGCCTGGGGCGTGCACAACACGTACGTCAGGCGCCCGAGGTCGATGCGGATATTCGCGTGGGCCAGGAAGTCGACGGCCATGAAGATGACGCCGAACGGCGCCACCAGATCCGTCCCCAGCAAGAGCACCGCCGTCAAGTGCAACGGCGTGTGCACGAAGTACTCCAGAATGTGCATCTGGAAGACGGAACTGAAGCTGAGATTCGTGGTCGCGTGGTGGACCTTGTGGAAGTTCCAGAGAATCGGAATCCGGTGCATCAGACGGTGCGACCAATAGGCGGTGAAGGTCGCCACGAGGATCGCCAGCGGCATGTACAACGCCAATGGCATGGTCTGGTCCAGGTGCAACGATGGGAGGCCGGCCATGAGCCAACCCTTCCGGATGAGCGGCGTGACCACCAGCGTGTACACACCCATTTTGCCCGCCAACAACAGGTACGTCGTGCTCAGCAGTGTCGCGCGATTCCACGGGCGCTTTTGAGCGGGCAATAAGAACTCGGCCAGCGCAAACCCGATCAGCAGAAATCCGTACCCGTAACCCGGGACGATCAGCCATCGAAGGAACTCAAAGTCCTTTGGCGGCAGCCAGCTGGGGCTGAAGATCCAGCCGACCGCCAACTCGAGTGTGTGCGCTACGGACTGCATCCAGTCAGGCACGCCGTGCTCCCTGTCCAAGTAGTTTGACGAATTCGCTGCATCCTGAGTGCCAAGCTGGCGCCACTCCAGCTCAACGCGCGCTACACTGCGGGTCTCTCAACCGCCTTGTGCTCCAGGCGTGCCTGGATTCCGACGACCACCCACACGACGAGGAACACCATCACGGGCCATAGACCGACCGCGGTCGAGACGCACATCGCACCCTTCTTCAGGTTCGCACTCGACAGCGCAGGGACCTGTCCTGCGCCTTCGAACGAACATGCGACAGGGAGTGAGCTGTAGCCATAGCCAAACCACGCCAGTCCCGCGGCAGAGACAATCCAAAGGGCCGTGCGCGCGTGCGTGGGACCAACAAGTCGTCGAGCAATCTCCGTGACCCTCTGAACGATGCCGGTGCGGCTCTCGGGAGCCGGTGCTACCACCATGATCCAACCGAGCGCCGCAAGCGGTATGGCCAAAGTGAGCGGGATGAGGTCGATATCCCACACCACGCGATCCCATGTAGGGAGCCGCTCTGTGAACGCCCAAAAAAGCCACACGCCGATGGGCGACAGGAGAAGCGCGACGGCAGGTCCAATGAGGCCGCGGCGCCACAGGTGATGGCAAGCGACCACGACGACGACATAGGTCAGGGATAGGTAGAGGCCGAGCAACCGATCAAGTGCCGCCAACAATGGACCTCACGATAGGGGTGCGTGCATACGCTTGCTCTCCCGCGGTCATAGCGCAAGGCGACCGGCTCGAGCGCGATCGCACTGCCGCCCGGCTCAACGGTTGATGTGCAATGCAGGATCGGTGTCCGGTGGCCTTGTCGGGCGTCGATGACGCGTGCTATCCTGCCGCTCCCACTTCCCCAGGCGAACCCATGCGGGCCACCATGCGGGTGCTCGAAGCGACACTCCTTGAACGCATCGTCGATGAGGCGATGACGCTCCTCGAGCGCACGGGTGTGTTGATCGAAGATCCCCACGCGCGGAAGCGTCTGGAGTCGATCGGGCTTTCCGCGGACTCCGAAACACATCGGGTGAGGCTGTCGCGAGAGGTGGTGCAGCAGGCGCTCGCGACGGCTCCTTCCGCAGTGTCGCTGCACGACCGCGACGGCAACCCAGTGGCCAACGTTGGCGGCAATCGCGTGCATTTCGTGCCGGCTTCCTCGGCCCTGCGGATACTCGACCGACGCACGCAGCAGGTGCGGGAGCCCAACTCCGCCGATTTCGCCGAGTACGTGAAGCTGGCGAATGGGCTGAAGAACATCTCGTACCTCTCGACAGCGTTCATTCCCAAGGACATTCCGCAAGACGTTGCCGACGTGTGGCGATTGTACCTGGTGATGGCGCATTCGAAGCGTCCGATCGTGTCCGGCGCGTTCACCGCCTGGGGGGTGCCGCGCATGGGCGAAGTGATGAGCATGTTTCGGGGCGGCAAGGACGACCTGGTGGCTCGGCCCATGTCGATCTTCACGGTGTGCCCGAACACGCCGCTCCGTTGGGGTGAGGATCCGATCTGCAACCTCATGGACTGCGCAGAGTGGGGTATTCCAATCGAGATTGTCCCGGTCTTGCTCCTGGGCATGATATCGCCAGCCACAACGGTTGGGGCCCTGGTGTTGCATACGGCGGAGGTGCTTTCGGGTCTGACGATCGCGCAACGTGTCCGGCCAGGCACGCCGGTCTTGTTCGGTGGAGCGCCGGCGTCGTTCCACATGCAGCTGATGAGCAATCCGATGACGGCGGTCGAGGCGTTGCAGCTATACTGCGCGTACGCCGAAGTCGCGAAGTTCCTGAAGCTCCCCTGTCAGGCGTACATGGCGCTGTCCGACTCGAAGTTCAACGATCCGCAGGCTGGCATGGAGACAGGCGTGGGCGCGTTTCTGGCCGCGCTCGCCGGCATCAACTCGGTGTCTGGGCCGGGCATGCTGGACTACGTGAACTGCTTCTCCCTGGAAAAGCTCGTGTTCGACGACGAAGTCGTGGCGCATGCCCAGCGTTTCATCCGCCCGGTCGAGGTCAAGGAAGACTTGCCGGCGATGCCGCTGATGGACGAGCTGGTCCGCGACAAGCACCTGCTGATGTCCGAACACACGCTGGCCCACTGGCCCGAGGAGTTGTACCTGCCGGGGCCGATGATCGACCGCACCAATTGGGACCAGTGGGAAGTGCAGGGCTCGCGCGACTGGCGCGCCCGCGCGCTGGAAGTGATCGACGAAACCCTCGCCGCCTACGACGTCGAACCGCTGGCATCGGCCATCACCAGGGAAATCCAGGGACTCATCACCAAGACGTGCCAGGAGTCCGGCTTTGCCGTCCCCGCCTTCGACGCGATCCGATGACCGACTACGCCCAGATGAACCAGGCCCTGTTCGAAGGGCAGCATGAAACGGTCAAGCAGATGACCGAGACCGCGTTGGCCGAAGGACGCGCGCCAAACGAAGTGCTGGAGGAAGGACTGATCGCCGGCATGACCGTGGTGGGCGAGGACTTCAAGCACAACCGCATCTTCGTCCCCGAAGTGCTGCTGGCGGCCCGCGCGATGAAGGCAGGCATGGCGGTGTTGCAGCCGCTGCTCACCGACCGCTCGGGCGCCAGCAGCTCGGCGGGAACCATCGTCATGGGCACGGTCAAGGGCGACTTGCACGACATCGGCAAGAACCTGGTTGGCATGATGGCCGAGGGGGCAGGCTTCACGATCGTCGACCTCGGCACGGACACCTCAGCCGAGCGCTACATCGAAGCGGTCCGAAAGCACAACGCGAATATCCTGGGAATGAGCGCGCTGCTCACGACCACGATGATCTACATGCGCACCGTGGTGCAGGAGATGAAGGCCGCCGGACTCGCCCACGTGAAGATCTGCGTTGGAGGCGCGCCAGTCACCGGCGACTACGCCACCCAGATTGGAGCTGACGGATACGCCGCGGATGCGGCCAGCGCGGTGGAATTGTTCAAGCGTCTGGTGGCGCAGCAGACGATGCCTGCGTCGGCGTGATCCCGGGAGGTTCAACCGCCATCGGGACCTCCGCGGTATCCGTCGCCATCGACGGCCGGACCATGGAGGCGGCCGAAGGGCAGAGCCTGTTCGAATGCGCGGAAGCGATGGGTGTACGCATCCCGACCTCCTGCCTCAAGCTCGGCAAGTGCCGTGAGTGTCTGGTCGAAGTCGAGGCTGGCATGGAGTTGCTCACGCCCCCCGCAGCTCAGGAAGGACACCTCGACGGCAACTTCCGGCTCTCGTGTCGCGCGCGCCTGCTTGCCGGCGACGGCATGGTGCGCTGTCACACCCTCCGCCGCGGCGCACTACGAATCGAGACGGAAACAGCGGGGCTGGCGGCTGGACGCGCCCTGGATCCCGCGGTGCGACGGGATGGCCGCACGGTGCTGTGGAACGGAACGCCAATCGCCGAGTGCGATGCAAGCGCGCCGCTACACGGCATCGCGATCGATGTCGGCACCACGACCGTTGCGTTGCGGCTGTATGACCTGGAGTCAGGCGCCCTGCAAGCCACACAATCGTTCGAGAATCCCCAGCGCTTCGGTGGATCGGACATCATGGCCCGCATCCGATACGATGGAGAACACCGCGGGCGACTGCTGCGACGAACCCTCTTGGCATACCTTGGCCATGCCATCGAGAACCTGCCCGTTCCCAGCGACACGATCTTCGAACTCGTGATCGTGGGTAACCCGACCATGCGCGACCTCCTCTTCGGGCTGGACGTGCAGCCTATTGGCCAGATGCCCTATCGGTCGGTCACCGAGGCGCAATTGCTGAACGGCACCGTGCTGACCACGAGCCTGACCATGCTCGCGCGCAAGCTTCGGCTGCCAGTACACTGGGAGGCGCGTGTCTATGGGCTCCCCCTGATCGGTTCGCATGTTGGAGCTGACGCGGCGGCCTGTGTGCTGGCTACGGGGTTGGCGGAGTCGGACGATGTCACGGCAATCATGGACATTGGCACAAACACCGAAGTCGTCTTTGGTAACCGTCACAAGATCCTTGCCGCATCGTGCCCAGCCGGACCGGCCTTCGAAGGAGGTGGCATCTCCTGCGGCATGCCGGCGTTGGAAGGGGCGATCGAACGCGTGCGGCTGAACGAGGATGGCGTCGCCGAGATCCGTGTGATCGGGGCCGGTGCGCCGGTGGGCGTCTGCGGCTCCGGACTGGTAGACCTGATTGCCGAGTTGCGGCGGACGGGTCGCCTCAACGAACAGGGCCGGTTTGCGGACGATACCCACGCCTTTGTCCTCGACGCTTCGCGACGGTTGCAGTTGACGGAGTCGGACATCAACGAACTGGCGCAGGCGAAGGGCGCGAACGTGGCCGGACTGCGAATCGTCGCCGACGCCTGGGGCCTGCCATTGGCCGATGTTTCCCGCATCGACCTCGCCGGTGGATTCTCGCGGCATCTGGACATCGCGGGCGCCCAACGCATCGGCCTACTACCCGACGTCGCACCAGGCCGCTTGCGCCAGGTAGGGAACGCGGCACTCGAAGGAGCTTCGATCGCCCTCCTCTCCGCGTCTCGCCGCGCCACACTGGAAGGACTCGTCAGGCAGGTCGAACATGTTCGACTGGAGACCGATCCCAAGTTCTTCGACGTGTTCGTTGACGGATGCCAATTCGTGCCCTTTGGCGGTGCCGGCACATGACGCTCCTGCGCGAAGCCACACCATCGGCGTCGGAGCTGGCGAGCGCCGTCACGGACCGGGAGTTCGCCCGCCTCTTGTCCTGGCCACGCGAGCGTCCATTCGATGGACTCGTCGCCGAGCGTGTGGCGGGCGCCCGCGCGTGGTATGCCGCCTACGGCGATCCGTGGGTGGCGTCTCGTCGTGTGGGGCTTCGAAGTGTGGAGCCCAACGCCGTGACGCTCGACACGGGCGCCGTTTTTCACGGATTTGATTTTGCCCGGCGATTGCTGGAGGGTGGGGCCCACGCTGCCATGGCGGTCGCAATCACCGCTGGGAGCCGGGTGGAGGAAGCGTCGCGTCGTCATTGGAGCGAGGGGCGCCCCGATGAGGGCTACTTTCTCGATCGCTTTGGGGCCGCGGTCGCCGAGGAGCTTCTTCGCTGGGCGTCCCTATGGGCGTGCCGGGATGCCGAGTCCGCTGGTGAGACCGTACTTTTCCATCTGAGCCCCGGGTGTGGCGGTTGGCCCTTCGAGGAGCAGCCGACGCTGATGGGAATGTTGGCGGACGGCGCCACGCGTCTTGGTCGCGTCACCATGCTCGAATCCGGCGGACTGACGCCGGGTCATTCGCTGCTGGCCGTGTTGGCCCTGACGGGGAACCAGGTGGCGCCAGAGGCGGCGCGCGATGCCTGTCGCAGTTGTGATCTTTTCCGGTGCACGTTCCGGCGTGCGCCGTTTCGGAGGTTGTCATGAGTGGCAAGGCGTTGCTGGAGGCACTCGCCCAGCGGGTGTTGTTGAGTGACGGTGCGATGGGCACGCAACTGCAAGGCGCGGGCTTGGAGAGCGGTGGCTGTGGCGACGCCTGGAACCTTGACCATCCCGATCGCATCATGGCCATCCAGCGCCGCTACGTTGAAGCTGGATCGGACTGCCTCATCACCAACACGTTCGGCGGTTCACGGGTGATGCTGGAGCGTTATGACGAGGGCGCACGGGTCGAGGCGATCAACGAGGCGGGTGCACGGGTCGCCCGCGCGGCGTTCGGAGGCCGGCCGGGGTTTGTGCTGGGAGACATCGGTCCGTTTGGAGGACTGATGGAGCCGTACGGGGACATTCCCCGGGCCACCGTGGCCGCGGCGTTCCGCGAACAGGCCCGCGGACTCGCGGCGGGGGGTGTGGACGCGATCATCGTCGAGACCCAGACTTCGCTCGAGGAATTGCAGCTGGCGATAGAGGCCGCCCGCGAGGCTGGGGTGGACGTCGTGATCGGCTCCCTTGCCTTCGACAAGATGCTCGACGAGTGGGACGTGCGGACGATGATGGGCGTAAGTCCCGAGATGGCCGCCGAGTTTCTCACGGCGCAGGGGGCCGATGTCGTCGCGTTGAACTGCGGCACCGGTCTGGACATGGCGCTCGCCGCCGACGTCGTTCGGCGCTATCGCTCCATCACGGGACTGCCGATCATGGCACAACCAAACGCTGGGAACCCCGAGCTGATCGACTTCGAGGTCGTGTACCACGAGACGCCGGAACAGATGGCGGCCGGCGTGCCCGGATTGATAGAAGCGGGAGCCCGCATTGTTGGCGGCTGTTGCGGCTCCACGCCCGACCACATTCGGAAGTTTCGCGCGGTCATCGACGCGCATGAAGCCGCCAAGGCGGCAGGGAGGAACTGATGCGGGTGATCCTGCCCGTCGACGCCGCGAAGGCGGAGACACTATTGCCCGAGAAGCAGCCGGACGGTTCTGGCGTGGGCATCAACTACGCCGATGCGCTGCTCAAGCCGGTGAAGCTGACGCTGGAAGACGGCCGCAAGGTGGCAGTGAAGCGGCGCGGCCTCAAGCTCACGTTGACCATTGGTGACAAGACCGGGACGGCCTTGTTGCGCCGGTTGGATCACGGGCCCGACGTCCGGCGCATCTTCCGTGCAGCGCTTCGCGAGGCCGCTGCAAACGCCGGTGCGTCCGTCGATCAGGATGCGGATGGGACGTGGGTATTGGAGTGCTGATACACTTGTGACGGCGCGTCGCGGTTGAGCGTACCGCCGGTACATCTGCCGTGCTGAGCGTGTTGACGCGCCCTGACGCTTAGCGTTAGGCGAGGCGCGTCGAGAAGATCCCGCGAACATCGTCACCCACACGGGTCAGCTTCCCCGTCGATCGGCTGACGGGGCACCACAAGGTGCGGCCCTTCGCCAGGACCTTGCCGTCGGCAGCTCGGACAATCTCGGTGAAGCGCTCGAACTTCAGTGCCTCCGCAAACCCGACCCAGGTGCGGGCGATCACGCCCTCACCCAGGCGGGTCTGGTGCTTGTAGTCGACCTCGTGGCGGATCGCGAACCAGACCAGTTCTTCCTGTTGCTCAGGCGTTGCGGCTGAGCGCCAGTGGGCGATGGCGACGTCCTGGATCCAGCGCAGGTACACGATGTTGTTGACGTGCCCCAGCTCGTCGATGTCCTCAGGGAGGACATCGATCGAGATTTCATAGGGCGGGTTGGCCGGGTCCATGTGCGAGCGGAGAAGGGTGGTTCACTTCACACCCAACTGTTTCTTGAGGAACGCGACCGTCTTTGGCCACGCATCCTTCGCGGCGGCAAGATTCGCCTGCTCCTCCGCCTCGTCGCGCGTCGCCTTCGGGTCGTTCTGGGCGCGTAAGAACCCGTGCACGGCGCCCTCGTAGTTGATGCCGGTGTAGTCCTTTCCCAGCTTCTTCATGACGGAGTCCAGCTGCGGCATGGCAGCGCCAATGCGAGCGTCCTTCGATCCATTCAACAGCATCACCGGGACTTTGATCTTGGCGATGGAATCGGCGACGATGGTGGCGGGAACGGCGGCTGCGGTGGCGGTGGCCGGCGACCCACCACTGGTGTACGGCAGCCCATAGAAGGCCACACCGCCAGAAAAGCCCTTCACTCCGCCGTTCACTGCATGGAAGAAGGTCGTTGCTCCGCCCCAGCAGTAGCCGATGACGGCGTATTTCTGGAGCGCGGCGGGCAGCATCATGGCGTAGTTCGCGGCCGCGATGACGGTCCGGTTTCTCTGCGCGGCATCCACGCCGCGAATGAGCTTCACAGCGGTGTCGGACTTCAGTTCTTCCGTGCTCGGCCCACCACGCACCAACGACAGGAAGTCCGGTGCGATGGCGATGAATCCGTCAGCAGCAACCTGATCGGCCACGCCACGGACCCATGTCGAAAGCCCGAAGATTTCGTGGACCACCACCACGACGGGCGCCTTGCGGTTCGCGGACGGGTACACCACCCACGCCATGAGCGAGTCGGACGATCCCGGTTCGTAGGCGATCTTCACCCATTCGCCGTGTCGCGGACTGGCCTGCAAACGGGCTGGCGCCGAAAGGTTGCTCGCTGGCAAGCCGGCCACGCCCTGTTGCGTTGCATCTGACGATGAGGCTGCCGGCGCGAGCCGATCGGCCGCGGACATGTGCGCGGTGTGATCGTCCATCGACCGCAAGGGCGAGGCGGTCGAACGAGGCATGGTGCAAGCCGACAGCACCGCACCGGCGAGGACAAACGAACGACGAAGCATGGCTGGACTCCCGGACCGAAAATTGGAGTTGCGAGATGGACCACCTTGCTCGGCGAAAACACAGGCGTCGCCGGCCGGATTCCAACAAATGACATGCGTGTTCGATGGGCAAGGGGCACGAACGTTCGAGAGGAGGGTGTGGGCCTGGGCCCGGTCGGCGTGCCAGGGACGCCGAGGAGTTCGGCACTCCAGCCATCAGCCGGATGTTCGGCGCGGTTGGGAATTGATCGGAGCCCGTCAGGGCGAGCCGACGCAACCGATTGCGGAGACCGTTGCACGCGATCGAAGGGCCGCCTCCCCGCGGCAATCGGATTTTCACGGGAGAATGCCTGTTGCCGCCAAGGTAGCGCCGGTCGATCTTTGCGCGCGTCGCGACGGCCGTGGTCGTTTACGCGATGTGACCTTCCGCACCCCATTCGCTTCGATGTCATTTCCGCGTAGCGCGGGCGTACTGCTGCATCCGACGTCTCTCCCTGGCGCCAATGGCGTCGGTGAGCTTGGCACCCAGGCGCTCAAGTTTCTTGACTTCATGTCGGCCGCCGGGCTCAAGGTCTGGCAGATGCTGCCCCTGGGACCCACGGGCTACGGCGATTCACCGTATCAGTGCTTTTCGGCATTCGCCGGTAACCCGCTGTTGATCGAAGTACCGAAGGGCGACCACGACTTCCCCGCGCACACCGTTGACTTCGCCTCGGTCATACCGTGCAAGCGCGCGCAGCTCGACCGCGTGATCGCCACGTTTGTACCTGACGAGCGCTTTCGGGCGTTCGTGGCCGCGAACGCTTCCTGGATCGAGGACTACGCGCTCTTCATGTCGTTGAAGCAGGTGCATGATGGTGTGTCGTGGACGGACTGGGAGCCCGGCGCCGCCATGCGAGAGCCGGCGGCGCTCAAGGCGTGGAGCGACAAACTTCAGGCCTTGGTGCACCGTTACCGCGTGGAGCAGTACCTGTTCTTCGCGCAGTATCACGTGCTGCGGCGCGCTGCACACGAGCGTGGTATCTCCTTGATGGGCGACCTGCCGATCTACATTGCCCACGATTCGGCCGATGTGTGGGCCCACCGCGGCTTGTTCAAGCTGGGGACGGATGGGCGTCCGTTGGTGCAGGCCGGTGTACCGCCCGACTATTTCAGTGCGACGGGACAGCTCTGGGGAAATCCGATCTATGACTGGGAGGAGCTGAAGCGACGCGGGTACGACTGGTGGATCGAGCGTATGCGGGCGGCGCTCCAGATGTTCGACATCGTCCGCATTGACCATTTCCGTGGATTCGAGGCGTATTGGGAAGTCGCCGGGAACGCCACGACGGCCGAGAAGGGCCAGTGGGTCAAGGGGCCGGGTGACGCGTTGTTTGTGGCGATGAAGGCGGCGTTAGGCCCACTGCCGATCGTGGCGGAGAACCTCGGCTTGATCACACCGGCTGTGGAGGCGTTGCGCGAGCGACTGGGGTTCCCAGGGATGAGCATCCTGCAATTCGCCTTCGGCGGCGATGGGCAAGCCAAGGAGTTCAAGCCCCACAATTTTCCGCGCGACCGGGTCGTGTACACGGGAACGCATGACAACGACACGACCGCCGGCTGGTGGGCGAGCACCGGGGCGGGGGACTCGACGCGAGCGGCGGACGACGTCGCGCGTGAGAAGGCCTACGCCATGCGCTACCTGGGGACCGATGGACGCGAGATGCACTGGGTGCTCATTCGGGCCGCGTTGGCTTCGGTCGCCAACACCGTGTTGGTGCCCATGCAGGACCTGTTGGGGCTAGGCAGCGAATCACGCATGAACTTGCCGGGGCGTCAGTCGGGGAACTGGGGATTTCGGTTCACGTGGGAGCAGTTGACGCCGGCGATCATTACGCGACTCCGGGAATTGATCGACACCTACGACCGTTAGGCATCCGAGGCCATCATGGCGGAAGACCGTACGCGTTTTTGGGCGATCTGGAACATGAGTTTCGGGTTCCTGGGCATCCAGTTCGGCTGGGCCCTGCAGATGGCGAACATGAGCGCCATTTACGAGTACCTTGGCGCCAGCGCCGATCAGATTCCGATGTTGTGGCTGGCGGCACCGCTCACGGGACTGATCGTGCAGCCGATCATCGGGCACCTGAGCGACCATACCTGGTCGCCCACGCTGGGGCGACGGCGTCCCTACTTCCTGGTGGGAGCGATCCTGAGTTCGCTGGCGTTGATCGCCATGCCGCACGCCAGTGCACTGTGGATGGCGGCCGGCCTGCTGTGGATCCTCGACGCGTCGATCAACGTGTCCATGGAGCCGTTCCGTGCGTTCGTGGCCGACCTGTTGCCGGAGAAGGCCCGGACGCGCGGTTTTGCCATGCAGAGCCTGTTCATCGGCCTGGGGGCGGTTATCGCGTCGGCACTTCCGTGGATGTTGTCGAACTGGTTCGGCGTTGCGGCTGGCGAACCGGGAAAGATCCCGCCCACGGTGCGGTTCTCGTTCTTCATTGGGGCGGCGGCGTTCCTGAGCGCCGTGCTCTACACGATCTTCACCACTCGCGAAGACCCCCCAGCGGACCTCGCGGCGTTCCAGCAGAAGAAGGCGGCCAGCGCAGGACCGGCGGCGGCCGCGCGTGAGATTCTTTCCGCCTTTCGCGCCATGCCGGACACCATGCGGCAGCTCGCCGCGGTGCAGATCGCGACCTGGCTTGGACTCTTTTGCATGTGGCTGTACTTCCCCGTTGCGGTGGCGCGGAACGTGTTTGGGGCGGCCGATGCCACGGCGCCTGAATACCAGAAGGGCGTCGAATGGGCGGGCGTCTGCTTCGGCGCGTACTCGGCCGTTTGCTTTGCCTTTTCGTTCTTCCTGCCGCAGGTAGCCAAGACGCTCGGACGAAAGGGGACGCACGCCGTGTGCCTGCTGTGCGGGGCCGCCGGCCTCCTGTCCGTGTCGGTGATCCACAACCCGACCATGTTGCTGCTGTCGATGGCAGGTGTGGGCATCGCCTGGGCCAGCACGCTCTCCATGCCGTATTCGATGCTGGCCAACGCCCTGCCGCCGGGCCGTACCGGGGTCTACATGGGCATCTTCAACTTCTTCATCGTGATTCCCGAGATCGTGGCCTCGCTCGGTTTCGGCTGGGTGATGTCCCACGTGCTGCAAAACAACCGGATGGCGGCGGTTGTTGCTGGCGGCGCATTCATGGCGCTCGCCGCCCTGTTGGTGCTGCGCGTCCGCGATACCGGGGAGGCTCCCGCATGAAGACCCTCACGCGTGTCCTGGCTATCCTGGCCTGCAGCGTAGCGGCACAGGTGCGCGCCCAGGCCCCCACGGTGTCTCGCGTCGATCCGCCGAACTGGTGGCCGCGCCACTCCATCAATCCCGTTCGCCTGCTGATCCGAGGCGAGCACCTGACGGGGGCGCGGCTCTCCTGCGCCCCATTGCGGTGCGGTGCCGTGCGCACCAATGCCGCGGGGACGTACGCGTTCGTCGACGTCACCGTGCCGCCGGCCACTCGGCCGGGGAACTACCCGCTGTCCTTGCGCACCACGGCTGGAACTGTGGCCGTCCCCTTTTCGCTCATGGCGCCGCTGGCGCGCGCCGACCGGTTCAAGGGATTCGGACCCAATGACGTCGTGTACCTCATCATGCCGGACCGGTTTGCGAACGGGGACGCGGCCAACGACAATCCGCCATCTTCACCCGGGCTCGTCGACCGCGCCAAGGGACGCTACTACCACGGCGGAGACCTGGCGGGGGTCCAGGCACGGTTGCCGTACCTCAAGTCGTTAGGCGTCACGGCCATCTGGCTGAACCCGATCTACGACAACAACAACCAGCTGAACCGCCGGGAGATGTATGACGGTCAACCGATCACCGACTATCACGGGTACGGGGCGGTCGACTTCTACGGCGTGGAAGAACACTTTGGCGACCTGTCACAGTTTCGCCAGTTGGTGGATGCTGCGCACGCGATGGGCATCAAGATCATCCTGGACATGGTGGCCAACCATACCGGCCCCTACCACCCGTGGGTGACCGACTCACCGAAGCCAACGTGGTACCATGGGACGGCGGAGAAGCACCTCGCCAACACCTGGCAGACGTGGACGCTGGCCGATCCGTACAGCACGGCGGCCATGCGCGAGGCGACCCTCGACGGCTGGTTCATCGACATCCTTCCCGACCTGAACCAGGACGATCCGGACGTCGCCAGCTACATCATCCAGAATACGCTCTGGTGGGTGGGGATGAGCGGGATGGATGGCATTCGGCAGGACACCTGGCCCTACGTGCCGCGTCGATTCTGGCGCGACTGGATGAACGCCATCAAGAAAGAATACCCGGCGCTGAAGGTGGTTGGGGAAGTGTTCGATGGAAATCCGAACATGATTGCCTTTTTCGAAGGCGGGCGCGCGCAGTTCGACGGCTTGGACGACAAGGTCGACCATCTCTTCGATTTCCCGTTGCTCTTTTCCGCTCGCCGGGCCTTTGGCGAGGGTCAGTCGATCCGCGACGTCGCCCAACTCCTGTCGAATGACCGGTTGTATCGCGATCCGTCGTCGTTGGTGACATTCCTTGGCCTGCATGACGTCGCCAGGTTCATGAACGAGCGCGGCGCCACCCCCGAAGGCCTTCGACTGGCCTTCACGTTGTTGCTGACGATTCGGGGCACCCCCATGATCTACTACGGTGACGAGATCGGCCTCCCGGGAGGAGGCGATCCGGACAACCGCCGGGACTTTCCCGGCGGATGGGCCGGCGACTCGCGCGATGCGTTCGCCGCAACCGGCCGGAACCCCGCGGAAGCCTCGATCTTCGATCATGTCCAACGTCTGCTGAAGCTTCGCAGGGAACGTCCGGAACTGCGGGGCACGGCTTCGGAGCATCTGGTGGTGGGGGATCAGCTCTTTGTATACCGTCGCGGAAAGACTGTCGTCGCGCTGAACAACGATGTGAAGCCGGTGGAAGTGACACTTCCGGTGACTGGCCTACCTAACGACGCGCTTGGCATATGCGAGGCGCCGACGAAGACTTCGACGGGCGTCATGGTGAGAATCCCTGCGCGCTCGGGCTGCATTTTCTAGCACCGATGAGGATGGCCTCACGTTGAGCAGGCGGTGGCCGTCTTGGCACTGTGCCATGGCGGCCTCCGTCCAGCAGGAACGCCTGGTTTATCGGCCTGTCCGGGCGCACTAACGGTGGGCTCGATGGCGCCGCGGGCATTGCCGCTCGGCCCTCGTCCGCAGGTGCTCCCGTTCAGAGACTCTGCCTGCACGCGCTGGCCGTACCACAGCCCATGTAGCCTGGAGCGCGTTCCGCCCTCGTTCTCTGCTGCCCATATCCGATCTGTTGCAAAAGCGTTTCCTTTGCCATGTTTTCGACCGGTACGAGAGCGGGCGTTCGATCTGTAGTGGCCACTGTGGTCCTGTGCAGGGTTCACTACGCGGGTTCGAACGGGCGAGTCTCTTCCCGATGGAAGCATGCGAACGTCGAGAGTGCTGACCCGAAGCCAACTACCAACCTGGGGGAGTACATGCTTGGTTCAGTCGCAGGTCGTCTAAGAATCTTGGCCGCAGGGCTGGTGCTGGTTGCCGCGAGTGCCATCGCGCGACCGGCCATGGCGCAAAGTGGCACAGTACGTGGCAAGGTGACGGACAGCACGGGCACCGTCGTCGTCGGTGCGCTGTTCACGGTGGATGGAACCGGCTTGCGCGCGGTCTCCACGGCGCGCGGCACGTACTCCATCGCCGGCATACCAGCCGGCGCGCGACGCCTTCGCGTGCGTGCGCTCGGGTTCAACCAGGATTCAATCGCAGTAACCGTTGCAGCTGGCCGAGTGACAGACCTCGACATCGTGCTGACGCGCTCGGCGCAGCAACTGGCGCCGGTGGCGGTGGTCGTCGGTTCACGCGCACGCCACACGGCGGCCGAGGAGCTTGCCGTGCCGGTCGACGTGTTCACCGTGGAAGAGTTGAAGATGACGGGTACCACGGAAACGACACAAATCGTGGCCGCCTTGGCGCCTTCCGTGAACTTTCCCAAGCAGGCCGTAACCGATGCGACCGAAGTCGTGCGGCCGTTTACGCTGCGAGGCTTGTCACCCGACCACTCGTTGGTGCTGGTGAACGGCGTCCGACGTCACCAGACGGCATTGCTCAACGTCTTCTCGAACGGCTCGGCTCCTGGTTCCAGCGGGGTCGACCTGAATGCGTTCCCATCCAGCGCGATCGAGCGCATCGAAGTGCTGCGCGATGGTGCCTCCACGCAGTACGGCTCCGATGCTATCGCGGGCGTGGTGAACCTGGTGTTGAAGGAAGGCCAGTTCTCGCCATTCCTGAACACGTCGTTCGGCCAGTATCGCCCGGGCGCACCGTACACGAATGACGGAAACTCGTCCGACGTCTCCGGCGGCGTGGGGTTCAAGGTTGGCCGAGGATCCCTCGGCTTGTTCGCACAGTACCAGAAGCACGAAGCGACGAACCGCGCGTGTCCGGATGGCTCGTTCCCCGACCTGAACGGACTGTCGGACTCCGTGGCGAACTGCCGGGTCATCATTCGGCGCGCCAACGTGCCGCAGCCTAACGTGCACTGGGGCGACGGCCTCGAGCGCGACATCCAGACGTTCGCCAACCTGCGTGTGCCGATCAACGCCAGCGGTACGACGGAGTTGTACGCATTCGGCGGGTTCGCCGATCGCGACGGCACCGGGAACGGCTTCTATCGCAAGCCGCAGAACGGGCGCAACTGGCCGGAGATTTATCCGACGGGATTCCTGCCGCAATTTCGACCGGCGGTCACCGACTACTCCGCGGCCGGGGGTATCCGTGGCAACATGGGTGGATGGGCCTCGGATCTCGGGATGTCTTACGGCTACAACAGCTTCAAGTTCAACCTCGAGCACACCCTCAATTCGTCGCTGGGCCCCAGCCTCACCGAGGCGACGGCTCCAGGCAAGGATGGCGTGCTGGGGACTTCTGACGATCCGGGGATCCCGAACCAGACCAGCTTCAACGCCGGTGAACTGGCTCGCGGAGAGTTCAATACGAACCTGAGCTTGTCGAAGTCGATGGAGCTGGGCTTCCCGAAGCCGGTCAACGTGGCGATTGGCGCCGCGTTCCGTCGCGAGACGTACGACGTTGTCGCCGGAGAGTTGGCTTCCTATATCAACGGATACCACCTCACGCGCGACAGTTCAGGCGTTGCCACCGCGGGTTCATCCGTATTCCAAGGTTTCGCGCCAAGCGATGCCAGCACCAACAGTCGCACGAACTTTGGTGGCTACGTCGATCTGGAGACGAACGTCAACGACAAGACGTTGTTGAACGTTGCTGGCCGCTTCGAGAACTACAGCGATTTCGGCTCGAAGGTGACGGGAAAGGCCGCGCTTCGCTTCCAACCACGCAAGGAGTTCGTGTGGCGCGCGGCGGCGAGCACGGGCTTCCGTGCCCCGGGCCTGCAGCAGTCCTGGTACAGCCACACCACGACGGCGATCCAGAACGGCGTGCTGGTGGAGATCGGCAATTTCCCGGTGACCAACCATGCGTCCCGCGTGTTTGGCGCCAAGCCCTTGAAGGAGGAAAGCTCGATCAACCTCAGCACCGGTATTGCCTGGACGCCGACTCCGGCATTTACCGCCACGTTGGACTACTACCACATCAAGATCAACGATCGCATCCTGCTCGGCGCCACCTTCGACGGAACGTCGGACCCGGTGGTCGCCGAAATTCTCGCGGATTCGGGTGTGACGGGCATCGTGGGCGTGCAGTTCCCGACCAACGCGCTCGATACCAAGACCAACGGTGTTGACCTGACGGCGAACTATCGTGTGACGCCGGGCCCCGGCACGCTCGATTTCAATCTCCAGCTCAACTACACCAAGAACTCCATCACGCGGATTGATGGCCTGCCGGCAGTGCTGCAAGGCACGAACACGATCTACACGAGCCTGCTCGACTCGCTCACGTACAACGCGATCGTGGCCAACCGGCCCGACAGCCGCGCGACCCTGACCAGCACATACACGCAGGGCCGCTGGCAGGCGATGGGGCGCGCCCTGTACTACGGCAAGTACCGCGACGGCTCGAACTTCCCGGGTCTCGAAGACTTCGGAGCCAAGACGCTGTTTGACGCCGAGACGGGTTATCGCTTCGAGAACGTCAAGATCGCGGTAGGCGCGCGGAACCTGTTCAACGTCTATCCCGATCAGTTCAAGCTCGGTCCCGACCAGACGAACAACGGCACCTTCATTTATCCGGGTGCTTCGCCCTTCGGGTATAACGGTCGGTACGTGTACGTCCGCTCGGAAATCCTGTTGAGCCGCTAGTCGCGCCCTCATCGGGCACACGCGAAGGGCCCGGACTTCGGTTCGGGCCCTTCGCACGTCTCGACGCCGCTCGGTCGAGTGATGAAGTTTTCGCTGCCGCCTCACCCGCGAGACTGATTGGGGTTCCCATGTGTGTAAAACGAGTTCAAACGACGCATCGTGTCCGTAGGCAGCTTGCCCTCGTGGCCGTAGTCCTGTCGGTGCACGCGCCACTCGCGTGGGCCGCTGGCGACTCTACACGAGTGCCCTTGCGACTGGACCGCGAGAGTGCCTCGTGGCTGGTGTCACTCCCGTTGGCTTGTGTCGACAAGCTTCACGAGGCGCCAAAGGGCAACGGTTATCTGTGGGAATCCACCGTACGGGTACGCCCGGACTTCGCGAAGACACGCGCCTTCTACGGTTGCTCGGACTGGCACTCGGCGGTGAATTCCACGTGGACCATGGTCCAGGTGTTGAAGTCGTACCCCGACTTGCCGCTGGCCCGGCTGATTCGCGAGAAGCTGAACGATCATCTGTCGCAGGGCGCGATCGCCGGTGAGGTCGCCTTCTTCACGGTAGATGGTGACAAGAGTTTCGAGCGTCCGTACGGCTATGCGTGGCTGTTGCGGCTGTATGGAAGCCTCAAGTCATGGAATGACCCAGACGCGAAGAAGTGGGCCGCGAACCTCGAGCCTCTCGCCAAGTTGCTCCAGGAACGTACGCTGCCGTACCTGAAGACGCTCGCCGCGCCCATGCGGGTTGGAACGCATGCCAACAGCGCGTTCACGTTGCAGTTGTTGCTGGAGTACGGGCGGAGTGTGGGGGATACGGCGCTCGTCAATGCCGTCTCGCTGCGGGCCAGGTCCTTCTTTCGTGACGACGCGGGATGTGCGCCTAACGTGGAAGTCTCGGGTTCGGATTTCTTCTCGCCATGTTTGATGGAAGCCGCCCTCATGGGGCAGGTGTCGTCACCGGCCGAATTTGCGACATGGCTGAGTGCCTTCCTGCCCGATCCCGGTTCAGACGGATTCCGTGCCTTGCGCGAAGTCGTCCGGATGGGTGGCGACAATGTCGAGCTGGAAAAGTCGAACATGCTGGGCGCTAAGGCGCACCTCATTGGATTGGCCGTCACGCGGGCGAAAGCACTCGAGGACGTCGCGGCGGCACTCCCACCCACGGATCGACGTGTGGCTGCCTACCGTCGAATCGCGACGCTGCAAGCTCAGGGCGGTATCGCCGCCATGCACGAGGCGGACTACGTCGGGACGCATTGGATCGGCACCTTTATCGTGGACTATCTGGTCAGTGCGGGACGACGGGCCAACGGTCCGTGACGAGAACGTGTCACCGGCAGGGACGAGCATGCTGTGCCGGTTCGGCGTACGTCCTGCGTTGCATGGCTTGGCAGACCGCAGCGCGCGGTGTACCCTCAGCGAAGCTACCTCGTTGAGCCATTCATGACCGACGCCTCCGCGGCCGAGCATTCTTCCAGCAGCACTTCCAGCGCCGCCAGGCCATTTGTCCCGCCGCCCCCGGCGTCAAGGGCCGCTCCGCGATACGATCGCTCGATTGTCGAAGGTCCACTTCAGGCCGCGGTGTGGAAGATCGCTTGGCCCACAATGCTCACCAACATGATCGGTGGGCTGCAGGGGATGGTAGACCATGTCATGGTCGGGCACCTCGTCGGCTTCAACGGCAACGCGGCGATCGGCGTGTCGTGGCAGATCTTCCTGATCGTTATTGCGTTCATTTCCTCGTTGTTCATCGGGATGAGTGTGCTGGTGGCTCGCTTTGCCGGCGCTGGCGAGACCGAGATGGTGGATCGCGTGGTCTATCAGTCATTCCTCACGGCGATCGGCATTTCCCTACTGATCATGGCTCCGGTGGGGTACGTCCTATCGCCGTGGTTGCTGGACCTCGTTAACGCCGCGCCGCACGTCAAGGCCGAGGCCCTGCCGTTCTTGCGCATCATGTTCTTGTTCAGCAGCGGCATGCTGATCTTCTTCATGTTGGGTGGAGCGCTGCGGTCTGCCGGCGATGCGCGCACCCCGATGATGATCGGTATCGCTCTCACGGTGTTGAACCTGGTGTTCAACATCGTCCTCATACGCGGCCTGGGACCGATCCCCGCCTTCGGAACAGCTGGCGCGGCGATGGGCACGTGCATCGCGTCCGGACTCCTCGCGATCTACGCGCTGTACAAGCTGTGGCACGGCGGATGGGTGGTGCGCTTCCCGCATGGTCACGGCTTTGGCCCGGATTGGGCGATCATCCGTTCGCTCTTTCGGTTTGGGCTGCCGAGTGGCTTTCAGGGTATCGCGATGAACATCGGCGGCGTGTTCATGCTGTCGTTCATTGGCTCGCTCGCCCAGAGTGCGGCGGCGCAGGCGGCGTTCGCGGTCTCCTACTCGCAGCTGTTCTCGCTCATCACCTGGACGTCCTCGGGGCTGATGGGCGCGGCGGCTGCAGTGGCGGGCCAGAACCTGGGCGCCAAGAATCCCGAGCGGGCCGCCGCCGCCGTTCATGCCGCGGCGCGCGTGGGGCTGATGGGTGCCTCGGCGCTCGGCGTGTTCTTCCTGTTCTTGCCAGCGCAGCTGCTCGGGCTGTTTGGACTGAATGACCCCGCGGTGATCGAGATCGGGACGCTCCTGCTACGCGTGCTGAGCGTTTCCGGCCTCTTCATTACGGTCGCGTTGACCTACACGGGGGGCCTGCAAGGCACCGGCGACACCAAGAGTCCGCTGTACATCTCGATCATTTCGCAGATCGTTATGCCGTTAGGCATCTGCTCGGTTGTCCGTGCCACGGGTACGCTCGATCCGATCGATATCTGGTTGGCGATCCTGGTGGGCCACATGACCCGTTGCGCGCTGAGCGTCTGGCGCTTCCGTCAGGGGCGGTGGCGTTCCATCGCCCTCGGCATCGACGCGAAATCATGAATGCGCCGCCAAGCGTGTGAGTCCCACCTACCCGCTCTTGGACGCGGTATGGGGGCGTCGCGGCGCAGTGGCCGCGACGCGAGCGGCCGGATGGTTCAGGAGATGCGCTCCGGCGCCATCACATCCTCTACGACCTTGCCGACCTTCACGCTGACCCGGTAGCACTTGGCGCCATCCCGCGACGCGACGACGCGCTTGACCTCATTGTCCTCGAAGTAGATCCCGGCGTCGTTGTCACAGGCGTACCCCGCCTTCATCTGGCCCGACTGAATCAACCGATGGTACGTGGGGCGACGCGCCGCCTCAGCGTCGTAGTGCGGTGAGTGACTTCCCTTCAAGAAGCCCAGGCACTTGACGATCGTGAGTTCCTTGGGCCGCGAGTCCGTGGTTCCCTCTTCAAACCAGCATAACGAGCCTGCGCTCGCGCCGCCCAATACGATGCCCTGGTCCCACGCCTGGCGCAGCACCGCGTCGATCCCTTGCGCCTTCCAGATCGCCTGCTGATTCAGTGTGTTCCCGCCTGAGCAGACGATTCCGTCCATCGACAGGAGCACCTCGTCCCATCCCTTCAACTGTGTGGTGCTCTCGATGAAGCTTTCCTGGACGTGTGGTTCAACGTCGAGCGGGGCACAGGACTGATACCAGCCGATGATGCCCTGTGGGCTGTCGGCAGATGCGGTCGGCAGGTAGCAAAGTCGCGGGCGCTTCTTACCGGTCAGGGCGGCCATGTAGCGGATGAACGCGGTTCCGTATCCGCCGCCTGCGATCAGGATCTTTCGTGTTGCTGCTGTCGCTGGTGCGACCGGGACAGCGTCGCTCGAGACGGGTTCGGTCATGGCGGTGGTGATGGCGGGGTTTGCGGTAGAAAGCCCAAAGTTGGCACTCACACCAACGGAGCCGATTGCCGAGGATACGAGGAACTCACGACGCTTCATTGTTGCGCCTCGAGGGAGGGGTGAGGTGAGGAGAACGCCCTAGACTACGCGGAATTGACCGGGTGCGATAGCGGTAACGACCGGACGATCGGTAACCAACGCCGTGAAGGGCCGCCATGAAGCCGGTCGCCATCACAGTGGCGTGTTCGCGCCATGATTCCCGGCACGGCGTCCATGTAGTGGGTGCGTCGAATGAAGCGCGGTGGACTGTTGCCGTTGGGCAACCATTGCATCGCATCGCGCCACGACGCACGATTTCCCGATCATGAATCCGACAGATTCCGGGGAGCCTCGGGCCAAGATTCGCTGGGGCGTGTTGAGCACGGCGAATATCGGTCGCCGATCCGTCAATCCGGCCATTCGCGAGTCGCGGAATGGCATCTTGTCCGCGGTCGCCAGTCGGGATGCTGACCGGGCACGTGCGTTTGCCGCGGAGTCAGGCATCGAGAGGCACTTCGGTTCCTACATCGAGCTGTTGGAAGACTCCGAGATCGATGCGATCTACATTCCGCTCCCAAACTCCCTGCATCGCGAGTGGAGCGTGAGGGCCGCCGAGCACGGGAAGCATGTGCTGTGCGAAAAGCCGCTGGCCCTGGACGCGGCCGAGTGCCGTGAGATGGAAGCGGCAGCGCGGAGCAACGGCGTTCTACTCATGGAAGCGTTCATGTATCGCTTTCATCCGCGCATCGAGCATGTGGTGCGACAGTCGCAGTCAGGCGCGTTAGGCGCCCTGCGATCGATCCGCAGCACCTTCACCTTTCGGCTCACTCGGCCACACGACGTGCGTTGGGTCGCGGAACTGGGTGGTGGGGCGCTGTACGACGTGGGTTGCTACTGTGTGAATGTCAGTCGCACGGTGGCCGGAGCGGAGCCCGTGGAAGTCCAGGCGATGGCGAACTGGGGAAGCACTGGCGTGGACCATGAGCTGGTCGGAGTGATGCGATTTCCAGACGGCCTGCTCGCGCATTTCGACTGTTCGCTTTCCATGGATCGTCGCGAAATGGTTGACGTGGGAGGGACTGACGCGAGCCTGGCCATGGACGCGCTGTTTGTTCCCGGCACGTCGCCGTGTTCGGTGATCGAGCGCCGAGCGGGCGAGGTCACGTCGCACGAGATCGCTGGCGCGAACCAGTATGTGCTCATGGTGGAGCACTTCGCCGAGTGCGCGATGGGAAGGGGCACGCTCAGGTATCCGCCGTCAGAGGCGGGGTCGAACATGGCGGTGATCGACGCACTCTATCGGTCGGCACGCGCCGGCGGCACCCCGATGCCGGTCCGTAGGGCGATGGCGGGTTGAATGTCCGATGCGCAAACTCCTTCTACCGGTACATCCATGCGCCTAACGTTTCGTTTGGCCACTGCTACTCTGCTCGCCATGACGATGAATCGTTCGATGCACGCACAACGCCCCTTGTCGATGGCAGGGCGGTCGGTGGTCTACGCCCCCCACGGTATCGTTTCTACCTCGCAGCCCTTGGCCTCCTCGGCTGGCTTGGCGGTGCTGGCGCGCGGTGGCAATGCGATCGACGCCGCTGTGACTGCGGCAGCTGTGCTGTCCGTGGTTGAGCCGATGATGACGGGAGTTGGGGGTGACTTGTTCGCCATGGTTTGGCTGGCGAAGGAGCGTCGCTTGGTGGCGCTCAACGCCAGTGGCCGCGCCGGTGCACTGATGACGCGCGACGCAATCCTTGCCAAGGGGCATTCGCGTATGCCGTCTCGCGGGCCCGAGACGATCACGGTCCCGGGAGCACTCGCCGGTTGGGATGAGCTGCTACGCACCCACGGCACGATCACGCTGGCTCAGGCGATCGAACCGGCCATTCGTTACGCAGAGGAGGGCTTCCCGGTCACGCCAATCATCTCGGGTGATTGGACGCCGTGGGAGGAGCTGCTGGCCAAGGACGAGGGGGCACGGCGTACCTTCCTGGTCGATGGACGCGCGCCGCGACCTGGCGAGTGGTTTCGCAACCCCGACTACGCACGCACGTTGCGCGAGATTGGGAAGTCCGGCCCGTCCATTCTGTACGGCGGGCCCCTTGGCCAGCGCATCGTGTCCCGCGTGGCGGAACTCGGCGGGTACCTCACCGTCCCCGATTTGAAGGCAAATAAGCCAACGTGGGTGACCCCCATCTCCACGATGTACAAGGGTTACCGCGTGTGGGAGTTGCCACCTAACAACCAAGGCATCGCGGCGCTGGAGATGTTGCGCATCCTGGAGCCGTACGACCTGAAGTCGATGGGCCTCAATTCCGCAGCTTACCTTCACCACCTGATCGAGGCGAAGAAGCTCGCCTATGCCGACCTGGCGCGGTACGTCGGGGATGCGGACCACCTGACGATGCAGCCGGCGGCGATGTTGTCCGATCGGTTCATTACCGAGCGACGCAGTCACCTGGATCCGAAACGCGCGCAGACGCAGGTGGATCCCGGGCCTGCCCTCACGTCGAGCGAAACGATCTACCTGACCGCAGCTGACAGCGCTGGCAACATGATCTCGTTCATCAACAGCATTTACGATGAGTTCGGCTCAGGGATCGTGGTTCCGGGGACGGGGTTTGCCCTGCACGACCGAGGCGCTGGCTTCACGCTCACGCCGGGGTTGCCGAACACCGTCGCTCCGGGCAAGCGACCCTTCCACACATTGATTCCGGCATTTGTGACTCGCCCCGGTTCAGCTCAAACGCCAGATGGTTCAGGAGACACACCGTGGATGAGTTTTGGCGTGATGGGAGGTGCCATGCAGGCACAGGGGCACGTGCAGGTGTTGCTGAACATGATCGATTTTGGGTTGAACGTGCAGGATGCGATCGATGCCGCGCGATTCCGGCACCTCGACGGCGCGCGCGTTGCCCTCGAGTCGCCGATCACCGATGACGTCCGCGCTGCGCTCAAGGCAATGGGGCATGACATCGTCGACGAGCGCTCCGTCGGCTTTGGTGGATCGCAGGCGATCGTGAAGCTCACCCGTGGATATGCGGCGGGATCAGATCCGCGGAAAGACGGGGCGGCCGCTGGGCACTAACACGCCAACGCGGTTGGGGGCGACGGTCAGCGTGGTCCAGCCCCCGAGCGTGGCGCGGGTAGGTCCACAATGTCCCACGGCTCATCTCCCATCGCTCGCTGGTAGCCTAGCTGTTCAACCCGACGGATGAACGGCCCGTTGAACAGGGCTTGGGCGCCCGTCTCGTTGGCGAGTGCATTCGGCACGTAAGCCACTCGAAGTTGCAGACGAAGCGAGGGCACCTCGTCGCTCACCACGTGCGTCATGAGTCGCATGCCCTCGATCAGCTGTTGCTGGAGTGCATAAAAGAGGGTGATGGTCGTTCGCTGCGATAGAGCCGATCGGCTGGACGGCTTCACGACGGCGGGCGGCGCCAATGGCCAGATGTTCAACATGACGTAGATTCGCACCACCAGCGGCGTGGCGATCCCCATCGCCTTGCGCCGGTCGGCCAGCTGCCGATACCGCGCCACGTCCAGAACTGGCATGATATTGCCGAGTACCCCACCGTCAGCATGAACATGCTGGTCCAGAATGACAGGCGGAAAGATGCTTGGAATGGACGCCGAGGTGAGAAGCAGCCGGTGGAAGTCAGCCAAGCCGGACGCCGTGGTGTCCAGCACGTGCGTCCCATCCCACGCCCGCTGCGTCCCGATGTCCATGTCGGCGGTGCCGATCAGCAGCTGCCGTCCGGCCAAGAACTCACGGCGTAGGGCGGTGGCCATCGTATCGTCCAACACCGTCTCGATCGTTCGGCGCAAACGGTCGACCTTCACCAGCCCGCCCGTGCGCCGCAGCCAGAAGAACCAGTCGAGGCCAGGCGCTATGCGTTCAGCGGACTGGCGGTAGAGCTGGGAGAGTGTGTCCAGCGCCTGACTGGTGCCGAGCATCGCAAAGGGAGCCTGCAAGGCACCGGTGCTGATGCCCGAAATGAGGTCAAAGCGCGGCAGGGGGTCGCTCGCTCGCTCCCGCCACCCGCGCAGGAATCCCGCGCCATAGGCGCCCGTTTGCCCTCCCCCAGACAAGAGAAGAATGTCCACCGTGTCGCGAGTCTTCGAGCGCCAGGCAAGGCGCTCCACGACCGTGTCGAGCCCGGCGCTCCGCAGAGGGCTTGATCGCTCGGCGTCCGCAAGGAGTGACTGAATTGTAGCTGGCGGACGATGAATGGCGGCACACCCCGTGATGTTCAACACGACGGTCAGAGCGACGGCCGCGATGCCGACGGTCCGGACGTGCCTCATCGCTTCATGTCCGGGCACACAAAGGCTGTGTCCAGCCGCGTGTAGCGTTGCATGTCGATGCCGCCCCTGGTCGCGACCTGAAGGACCATGTGGTTGGGAGGTTGGACGTGGACGACCGCTTCCAGCGTGTCGCGATCTTCCTGCCAAATGACGGTGCTGTCCGAGCTGCGGCGCCATCGAGCAACCCGATACGTCTCCCAGCAGGAATCCATCAGGAGCACGCTGTCAGTGAGGAAGGTGACCATCAGGCCCGGCAAATCCGCCGAATCGCTCCGGAGCCAAATGCGGTTGGTGAACTCGTCTGGGACGGCAGTCGGAGACGAGGAGGGCGCCTCGGTCGTCGCTTTGGTAGCGCCGTCGTTGGGGGCGCCACAGGCGCAGCAGAGCAACATGAGCAGGAAACGTGTTGTCATGCCGCAATATCTGCCCCGTTTACGGCGCGGGAAAGCTCAATTGTTCGTCGTGACCGCCGAGACTGTATGAATGGGGGCAAGTGAGCTTCTCCAAGCGTTTTGGCTTCAGTCATGCCTGAACCGGGCGATCCGGTTGTCCTTCCAACTACATCGGAGTGCGTGTGCACGAACCACAGGAGTTTGACCTGCTGTGCATCGGCAGCGGGCCAGCCGGCCAGCGGGCCGCGGTGCAGGGCGCCAAGCTCGGGTATCGCGTAGCGATCGTCGAACGACGGCGGTCGTTGGGTGGGGTATGCCTGGACACCGGCACCATTCCGAGCAAGACCTTCCGCGAGGCGGTGTTGACGTTTGCGAAAGGGTCGGGTTCGTTCGACCGTCGCCTGCAACGTCTGGACGCCAGGCCATCGGCGGAACAACTGTTGGCCCGGGTGGATGAAGTCGTGCGCCTGGAGTCGCGTGTGATCGATCATCAGTTGCACCGCAACGGCGTCGACGTCCTTGCTGGCGAAGCCTCGTTCCGTGACCCGCACAGCGTGGTGATACGGGGCGACACGGGGACACGAGTCGTCACGGCGCGCGCCATTGTCCTCGCGGTCGGCACCGTGACCGCGAGTTCCCCCGACGTGACGACCGACGGTGATGTGCTCATCACCAGCGACGACATCCTGCGACTTACCCGGCTGCCGCGGAGCCTGACCGTAGTCGGCGCCGGTGTGATCGGCACGGAATACGCGTCCATGTTCGCCGCGTTAGGTGTCGACGTCACCTTGGTCGAGCGCCGGCGCCGTCCGTTGGAATTCCTGGATGAGGAGATTGTGGACGAGCTCATCCACCAGCTGCGCCAACACAACGTCACATTCCGGCCCGGCGAGGCCGTGGCGGGGATCAGTATCGTCGATGGGGCGCCGCGGCAGGCGGTCATTCAGCTCGAATCGGGGAAGCGCCTCGTCTCCGACATGGCGCTGTTCTCCGTGGGTCGCATTGGCGCGACCCAGACGTTGAATCTGGCGGCGGCCGGCCTCGTCGCGGACGATCGCGGTCGCCTGCAGGTGGATGAGACGTTCCGCACCGAGGTGCCGCACATCTACGCCGCGGGCGACGTCATCGGATACCCGAGCCTTGCCGCGACCTCCAGCGAGCAGGGACGCCTTGCCGCTTGTCACGCCCTCGGCGCGCCCACCCCGCGTATGGCCGCCCACTTTCCCGTCGGCATCTATGCCATTCCGGAAATCTCGATGGTCGGTCAGACCGAACGTCAACTGACTGAGGCCAGGATCCCGTACGAGGTCGGCGTGGCACGGTATCGTGAGATTGCTCGCGGACAGATCCTGGGCGACGACTCCGGCTTCTTCAAGATGCTCTTCCACCGCGAGAATCGACGGCTGCTGGGCGTGCACATCATCGGGACGGGCGCCACCGAGTTGCTTCACATTGGACAGACAGTGCTTGGCCTGGGGGCTGGCCTCGACTACTTCCTCGAGACCGTCTTCAACTATCCGACACTGGCCGAATGCTACAAGGTGGCCGCGTTGAACGCGGCGAATAAGCTCGCCGCCTGACGAGTCACGCCGGGATCGCCACTGGCGGGCGCGCGTCGGCGTTGGTCTTTCGCATGACAGGAAGCCCAGGCGTTCGGCTCAGGCGACTTCCTTGAGCCGGACAACGGGCCAGTGGGCGAATGCGTATGTGCCAGTACAATGCCCAAGCAAAGTGCTGGCTTGCTCCTGTATCGCTGGTCGTCCGGTCCTCTCGAGGTCCTGCTCGTTCACCCTGGCGGACCGTTCTGGGCGCGGAAGGACCTGGGCGCGTGGTCTATCCCCAAGGGCATGATCGAGGAGGGTGAGGATGCGCTCGCCGCCGCTCGCCGGGAATTCTCCGAGGAGACCGGGGCAGTGGCCACCGGACCGTTCGAGGCGCTCCAGTCGGTGAAGATGCGCGGCGGGAAAGTGATTCAGGCGTGGGCCGTCGAAGGAGAGTTCGATGTGACCACCCTTCACAGCACCGAATTCACGATCGAATGGCCGCCGCGATCAGGCCGTCAGGCTGCGTTCCCCGAGGTGGATCGCGCCGAGTGGTTCAGGGTGGACGACGCGCGCCAACGGGTGAACCCGGCCCTCGTGCCTCTGCTGGACGAGCTGGTGACTCGTGTGCTGAGCGAGCGTGGTTAGGCGCTGACTTGGTGGGAGTCGGCGCGGATTGGATCGAGTGTTTGAGATGGATCTTGGTCCGGAGTGCGGCGCCAATCGGCTATTTCAGGCGGCGCAACTCCGCCTCGGACGCCATGAACCCGAACGCCGGCCAGCCGCCAGACGCCACGGAGCGCTGGAAGTAGGACTTGGCGCGCGCCACGTCGCCCTGGATCAGGTACCAATTGCCGAGACCGAAGGCGAGGGTCGCCAGCTGCACGTCCGCCGTATCGCCGGGCGCAATCACGGCATCGGGCGACAGGGCGCCCTTGTAGAGTCGCAAGCGCTGGGCGTACGCATTCGCGGCGGCCACCGGAACCGAGTCGGGCATGGACTTGAGCAGTGCCGCCGCTTCGTCCTTACGCCCCGCGCGCTGTAGGGACATCCAGCCCCAGTCGTAGGAGCCGGCGAGCTCGCCCGCGTTGGGCGCGATGGGACGCGCGTGAGCGAAGGCATCGGCTGCCGCACCGAACTCGCCCTTCACGAAGTGCAACACACCCAAGTGGTACCAGATGCCGTAGATCGTGCTGTCGAGTGTGAGCCCACGCTGCAGGTCGGCGAGCGCCGCGTCGAACTGGCGCACCGACAGGTGCCGATGTCCACGCCAGCGGTACAGCAGGGCGTTGTTCGGGGCGAGCGCGATGCCACGGGTGTACGTGGCGATCGCCTCGCGCATCTGGCGCGCCCCCGCCTGCGCCGCGCCTAACGCGAGGATGGCGTCGATACTTTGGGGATTTGCGCGGGCCGCCTGCTCGGCCTTGGCAACGGGGCCGGTATCAACCTGCGAGCGGTAGGACACCCCTGCCGGCGATCGGTATTGCTCGGTCTGCGCGAACAGGGTACCACCCAGGACCGGCAGGATGGCGGCGGCAACGAGGACGTGACGTGTTCGCAGACCCACGGGAGGCTCCAATTGGGGGACGCTTGAATCTCGCGCCTTGCACGCGGGGCGGAAGAGACCACGGTCGAATCACACCAAGTCATGCGGCACCCCGTCGAGCTTGCACGCGTCGTGCTCGAGCACGCATTCACACCACGCGGCAGGTCACTCGAATTGCTTCCGAAACGCTTCGAGCTGAGCGCGAAGGTCAGCGATTTCGCGCTTCAACTCTTCGGTCGCCGCCTCAAGCGACGCAATACGGTCCGTATCGTCAGCCGGGGTGACAGCGGGCACCGGGTCCGGTGCGTCGTAGCTGACGTCGCCAGAAAGCAGGTGCGCATACCGAATCTCCTTTTGCCCCGTACGCCGTGGTAAGCGAGTCACAAGCGCGCCCGCGGGACGTTCGACGAGGTTCGTGAGGATGTTCTCGATCGCGGTGGCATCGCCGGTGTCACACAGTCGGGCACTGCGTGTCTTCAGCTCCGACAGTGTTTGCGGGCCACGCAGCATCAACGTGCAGAGCAAGGCCGTTTCGGGTGCGTCTAGACTCAACGTCTCGTCCACCAAGTGTTGGTACTTGGTCACTCGCGAGTCCGCGCGTTTGATGGAGCGAACGAGGGCCCGCCGTCGCAACGCATCCAGCGCATGCGAGACCTTCTCCTCGTCGTACTTCACGATGGGGTCGCGGTTCGACGACTGGTTGCAGGCGTTGGTGAGGGCGTTGAGGGAGAGGGGATAGTAGTCCGGGGTGGACATCGCCTTCTCGATCAAGGCGCCAAGCACGCGGACTTCGACTTCATCGAGTGGAGTTTCCACGAAGCGGCGCTCCTTGGTCCAACCGGTGTCGGAGGTGCGCGGACGGGGGATTCCGTCAGCCGATTCGGCAAAGATAGCGGGTAGGCACGGAGTGTTCAGCGCATGCGGAGCGTTGCGTGCAAGCATCAACTCCTTGCGGAGTTTGACGCCGGTGCCGTTCACCGCCATGTTCGCATTCCTGCCATACCCCTCGTGCCAGCCACCATCCCGATTTCGTCGATCGATTCCACTCCGGATTACGTCGTGCCGCCGCACGCGACGACCGGGTTTGTGGTAACGATACTGACGTGCGCGACGGCGCTCATCACGGGATTGCTCTGGGACGTTTCCTGGCACCAGAGCATCGGCCGGGACTCGATCTTCGCCCCGCCGCACATCCTCGAATATTTGGCGGCCGGCGTGGCGGGACTCACCTGCAGCTACACGATCCTGCGAACCACGTTCGCCGGATCGGCGTCGGAGGTTGCGTGGTCGGTGCGGGTCTGGGGATTCCGTGGCCCGTTAGGCGCGTGGATTACGCTGTGGGGAGTGCTGACTCTGTTGTTTGCAGTGCCGCTCGACAACTGGTGGCACGACGCGTACGGGCTGGACGTGAAGGTGTTTGCGCCGGCGCACTTCCTGCTGAGCGTTGGCATAACGTCGGTCATCATCGGCGCTCTCGTACTCACGGCGGCCGCGCAGAATCGGGCCCTGCAGCCACTGGATCGCCGTCGCGATGCGATGCTCTACGCCATAGCTGGTGGCACCCTGTGCATCAGCAGTGGCGTACTCTCGCTCAACGTCTCGCTCCCAGCGTACCAGCACTCGGGCGTCTTCTACGTCTCCTGGGCGCTCCTCTTTCCGCCACTCCTTGCCTGCTATGCGCGCGTGGGGCGGGCGAAGTATCCCGCGGCCTCGGCCGCGCTCGTCTTCATGTGCATCTGGTTCGCGGTCTCCCAGGTTCTCCGTCAGTTCCCCGCGCAGCCGCATCTCGGTCCGATCTACAACCATCGCACCTACATGTGGCCGCCCTTCTTCCCGAACCTGCTGGTCGTGCCGGCGCTTGGGATCGACCTGGTGCGTCGGCGCCTAACTAGCCTGGACTCGTGGAAGGCAGCGGCCATCATCGGAGCCACGTTTCTCGTGCTCTTTGTCGCTGCACAATGGCCCTTCTCGCGATTCATGATCAGTCCGGCGGCGCAGAACTGGTTCTTCAATGGCAGTGAGTTCTCGTACTCCTTCGGGGGCACGAACGTACATCGCTACCGATCGGTCGGGAGCTTCTCGATAGGAATGGGGCTGGCCGTCGCGCTCGCCCTGAGCGTGGTCACGTCACGCGTGGGACTGGCGTGGGGCGCGTGGATGGAGCGCATCAAGCGATGAGCAGGCCGCTCGTTCGCCGGGCTCGCATGGGTCGCCTTGCCTTGCGGTCGGGTGGCGCCTTCATGTTGCTACTGACGACAATGGCGCACGTGGGAAACCCGGACACGATCGTGGACGGCGCGGCGGGCCCGTACAAGGTGCGCGTGATCGTGCGGGCCCCGGACGTAATTCCGCAGCGCGCCGAAGTGTTCGTGAGGGTGCCGGGTGGGTCCGACGTGCGACGCGTGGCCGCCAGCGCCCGCTTCTGGGATGCAGGGGCACAGGGCGCCCCACCACCCGACGAGGCGCAGCGCGTCGCCGGTGACTCTACGCTGTGGACGGTGCAGTTGTGGCTGATGCGACAGGGATCGTATGCGATCAGCGTGGACGTCGAGGGGTCGTTGGGCTCAGGGACGTTACTCGTGCCGCTCACCGCCACCGCGCTGGTGGTAAAACCCATGAGCGTGGGGCTTCGTTTGCTCCTGGCGGCGCTGGTCAGCATTCTGGCGGCCAGTCTCATCTCGATTGTCGGCGCGTCGGTGAAGGAAGGGAAGCTGCCTGGCGGCGAACACGCGAACGACTCAACCCGCGCGGCGGCCGTCAGGGCGCGTGTCCTCACCACGGGCGTGATCCTGGCAACGCTCGTCGCCATCGGCTTTTGGTGGCGAGACGTAGATCGGCAACACCGTGCATTTCTCTATCGGCCGACGCCGATGACGGTCTCCACGCCTGCGGCGGCTGGGATGACGGTGCTTCGCGTGTCTTTCCGATCCGCCGAGCCCAAACGACGCACAAAGCAGGTGGCTCGTTCGGACGAGGGGCTCGACGACGGTCCGGCAGATCGAACGACGCCCTTGATTCCCGACCACGGTAAGCTGATGCACCTGTTCGTGGTTCGGTCTGACCGGACCTTCCTGGCGCACCTTCATCCACTCCGCACCGATTCGGGGACCTTCGAGGCGGCGCTTCCTCCGCTCGCCAAAGGAAGCTATCTCCTGTTTGCCGACGTCCTCCAGCAGAGTGGATTTGCCCAGACGCTTGTGGCGCGCGACACGCTGGTGAGCGAGACCACCCGGTGGACGCCAACCGACTCGGACGACGCCATGCACGAGGCGTCGGAGGCCACCGCGCTCCCGCATCGTGCGACACTC
>JBGAJQ010000003.1:111533-180594 GCA_044224875.1 Gemmatimonadaceae bacterium
ACACCGACACCGCAACCTTCGTTGTCGGGCGGGAGGCAACGCTGGTGTTCACGCTTCGGGATTCCGTCGGCCACGTCGCGGATGTGGAGCCGTACCTGGGCATGGCCGGGCACGCCGTGATCGTACGAGCTGGCGGGGACGTCTTCGTGCACGTGCATCCGTCCGGGACGGCTTCCATGGGTGCCCAGCAAGCCTTGGCGATGGCGATGTCAGCGCCGGCTGGCGCGATGGACATGGCACATGGGCCGCTACCGGCATCCCTCGTGTTTCCATTCGTCTTTCCAAAGCCGGGCGCCTACACCATCTGGGTACAGTTTCGGTACGTCGGCGAAATTCGCACGATCCCTTTCACGGTGACCGTGCGGGAGCGCACGACGTGACACGCGAGGCGCAACTTCGCTACGTACCGGCGTTCGATGGAAGCCGCGGTGTCGCGTCGCTGTTCGTGCTGGTCGCGCACTTTGGCTTCTTTCAGTCCGGATGGGTGGCCGTGCAATACTTCTTCGTGCTATCCGGGTTCCTGATCACGTCCATCCTGATCAATGAGCAGGAACGCACGACGTCGTTAGGTCGTTTCCTGAAGGTGTTCTACCAGCGGCGCGCGCTCCGCGTCTTCCCCGTGTACTTCGGGTACCTCGCCGTGTGCGCCACGACCCTTCTGCTGGTCGGTAAGCCCGCGGTGCTGCGGCGGGTGTGGGTATACCTCGTCACGTACACCTACAACATCTATCTCACGATCCCCGGTCATCCGCTCGAGCGCTACTTCTCCCACCTGTGGTCCTTGTCGGCGGAGGAGCAGTTCTATCTCATCTGGCCGTTCGTGATCTACTTCCTGCGTGGACGGGCGCGGCAGCTCTTGATCGTGGGGGTCCTGGTGGCTGTGCCTGTCTTGCGAGTGGCAGCGCATGTGTACGCTCGCAGCCACGGCGTGGCGCCTGGTACTCTCGGCACCGCGATGTACATGGGGACGGCGTTTCAGTTCGATGCCTTTGCTGCTGGCGCCGCCATTGCGGTGTTTCGATGGCAACGGTTTCCCTGGGCCCTGCGGGCCTTTCTCGTTGGAGCTATCGCTGCCCTGATATACGGCGTCGTGGTCATGTGGCGATATCCCGAACCACTCGTGCAGCGCATCGATGCGCTATCGTTGGTGCGCCAAGGTATCAGCCTTGGGTTCCCGCTCATGATGTTGCCGCGCGCCCAGTATCTGTGGGGCTACTCCCTCGTGAACGTGCTGTCGATACTCCTGGTGATCGCCATGACACAGACCAACGGTATCACGCGCTTCCTGAGTCAGCGTCCGTTGGTCTGGTTAGGCCGCCTTTCCTACACCACCTACGTCATTCACCTGCCGATTCAGGCGATCCTGCAGGATCACTACCGGGCCCCATTGCACACGCTGCCGGGGTTCCTGTTGATGTTTCCGTACATGGCGACGGTCATCCTCATCGCGCACCTCTCGTACAAGTACTACGAAACGTGGTTCCTCAGGTGGAAGGACCGTCTGGAGCCCTCCACCCGAGGCGCGACCACGCAGGCCGCGGCTTGAGCAGGAACCACGACTATGGCACGAAGACCTCGATGGGCTTCAGTTGGCGAGCCGTCAGCAGCGTGTTGATCGGGCCGAGGTCGGTGGAAAGCCAGCCGTTGAACTGCTTGCTCACGTCACCCAGTTCGCGTCCGATGGCGGTGCCGCGACTCACCTGCGTCTGCGAGGGCCGGCCCTCGTAGTTCGTGACCGAGCCGTACAGCTGCACCAGGTTTTCGCGCAGTCGTTCCTCTCCCGTGATCATCCCGCCTTCCTTTGTGGCGACGATCTTCTTTCGCATGTCATCCACGGCGCTCGACGCCGATCGGAGCCTGGCGATCAGGGTGTCGGTTTCGGCCACGCCCGTCCCGCGGGCCTCCAACTGGCCACGAACGGAGTTCATGCGCTCCACGAGGGCCGTCATTTCGTTCAGCATGGCGTAGAGCTTCAGCGACAGCTCAAACTGCGCCTTCCGGTCGGCCGCGGTATGTGTCACTCGGGCATCGCGCACCACTCGCAACGTCGTGGTGTACTCGTTGTCGCCGTCGATCAGCTTCACGGTGTACGGTCCCGGGAGGAACCGAGGCCCGATACCGAAACCCGCGGTCGCAGCTGGCGGAATGCGCGGCGGCGGCATCGTCATCGACCAGGATACGCGGCTCAGGCCCCGTCGCTTGCTGGTCGGTAGCGTGGCGACCAGCTTTCCGGTGGAATCGCGCACTTCCAGCTTCATGTCGCCAAAGATGTGACGCTTCTGCAGGAAGTAGGTGATGATCGCATCAGTGGGAGGATTCTCGCCCACGAACTCGGCGTCCCCGTTCACCCACCCACCTCCCGCCGAGAGCGTCTGTACCACCGGCTTGCTCTGGAAGAAGGCCGCGCCCTTCGCCAGCGTGGACGGCGTCAAGGCGCGTAGCGGCGTGATATCATCGACAATCCAGATTCCGCGCCCGTGCGTCGCGATAACGAGATCGTCGTCGCGAGGATGAATTGCAAGGTCCCGCACGGCCACGTTCGGAAGGTCACCACCCTTGTATCGCGACCACTGCGCCCCACCGTCTACCGATACCCACAGGCCAAACTCGGTCCCCAGGAATAGCAGCTGCGGGTTCTTGAGGTCCTCCTTGATGACGTGCGCGTAGCCGCGTACCGGCGAGCCAGCGCCGATGAGTGACGTCCAGGTCTTGCCGAAGTCCTTGGACCGGTACGCGTACGGTCGCATGTCACCGAAGGTATGCAGGTCGAACGTGGCGTAGATGGTGCCCGCCGTGAAGTGCCCGGGTTCAACGGACGTCACCCACGCGTTCTTCGGCAGCCCGCTGATGTTGCCGGTTACGTTGGTCCACGCCTTTCCGCCGTCACGGGTGACCTGGAGGTTTCCATCATCCGTCCCGGCCCAGATCTCGAGCGGATTCCTCGGCGACTCGGCGATCGCGAAGATCGTCGTGTGTGTTTCGGCGGACGAGTTATCGACCGTGACACCACCAGACTGCTCCTGCTTCTGCTTTTCCGGGTCATTCGTGGTGAGATCTGGCGAGATGCGATCCCACGTCTGGCCAAAGTCTCGCGAGCGGAAGAGGAATTGCGCACCGATGTAGATCGTGCCGTTTCGCGTCGGGCTGATGTGAATGGGTGTGTTCCAGTTCCATCGCAGCTTTCCCTCGCCGTAGTTAGGCAGCGGCTGGATGTCGCGCACCTCGTGGGTCTTGCGATTCACCCGCCCGATGGCACCGCCCTGGGCTTCAGCATACACGTAGTTCTGGTCGGTGGGATCGGCGAACATCCAGAAGCCGTCACCGCCGTACATGTTCTCCCAACGACTGTTGGTGATGCCACCCGGGTAGGCCGAAGGGCCGATCCACGACGAGTTGTCCTGCAACCCGCCGTACACATTGTATGGGCGGTCCATGTCGACGGACACGTGGTAGAACTGTGAGATCGGGAGGTTGTTTCCCTTCCACCACTTGTCACCCCCGTCGGTCGAGAACCACAGGCCCCCGTCATCGCCGGCGATCAGTCGATCTGTGTTATTTGGGTCCACCCACAAGTCGTGGTGATCGCCATGGGTGCCGCCGCTCACGATGTTGAAGCTGGAGCCGCCGTCCGTGCTCATGATGAGCGGACCGTCGGGCTTGAAGACGCGGTTCTCGTTCTTCGGGTCGACGATGAGGTTGGCGAAGTAGAACGGGCGCCAGATCATGTTCTGGCTGCGATCCTTCATCTCCCACGTTCGCCCGCCATCATCGGAGCGGTAGAGCGCGTTGCGCGGGGGCACGGCTTCAATGAACGCGTACACGACGTTCGGCTTGGACGGTGCCACTGTCACCGCGACACGACCCCATGGTTTTGGCGGGAGCCCCTTGGCCGTCTGGTCGTCCAGGGGCGCCCACGTATGGCCGCCATCCGAGCTCTTGAAGAGTCCACTCCCGCTCGCGGCCTCCGGTCCATCGCCGCCCGAGCGGAACGTCCATCCTTTCCGCCGGAAATCCCACATTCCTGCGTACAAGGTCTTGGGGTCCTGCGAGTCCATCGTGAGCATGGAGCATCCGGTCGACGCGTTGGAGCCGGCGAGCACCTTGTTCCAGGTCGTCCCCCCATCCGTGGTCTTGTAGACGCCGCGGTCGTTGGAGTCGCTCCACAGCTTGCCGGGCACGCAGACGTATACGGTCTTTGCATCTGACGGATCGACGAGGATCTTCACGATGTGCTCGGATTCCGGCAGTCCGAGGTACGTCCAGTTGTCCCCGCCATCGGTCGACTTGTAGATGCCGTTCCCGATGGAGATGCTGTTGCGCATCCATGACTCGCCGGTGCCGACCCAAATCGTCTTTGGGTCGGTCGGGTCGATCGTCACGGCGCCAATGGATTGCACCGGTTGCTTGTCGAATACCGGCTTGAACGTGGTACCGCCATTGGTGGACTTCCACACGCCACCGGAGGCGGCGCCCACGAACACCGTGAGGCGCTCGCCTTCGTGCACAGCCGCAACGGCTGCCACGCGTCCACTCATGGCCGCTGAGCCAATGTTTCGGGCGCCGAGTCCGGCGAAGGTGGTGGAATCGACGCGAACCGCGCTGGATGACGGGGGCGTCGAAGACGGGGTTCGGCGCGCGACGGGCCGCGCGGCCTCGGGTGCGGCGGGGCGAGGTGCGTCGACGGGTGCATCTGCCGGCGGTGCACCAACCGGCTTTGCGAAGCGGCGGTCATCGAGCGGCACGTTGATCTCGATGCGCTCCCAACCGATTTGCTGCTTGTTGGCGCTCGAGCTTCCCTTGGCGCCCGTGGCGACGGAGAAGGGGAGGTACCAGCCATTGACCTCCTTGTAGTCGCCTAACTCCACCTCGAATTCACGCTCCGCGCCCCGAATCGTGCGCTTGACCTCGATCTTGATCGGGACGTACGAGTCGGCGTCCAGGTAGTACGTGCGGACGTCGCCGTTTTCGCCGAGGGTGACCTTCAACTTGAACACGTCGGTGCCCTCGATCTGGTCGTTGCCGACCAGCTCCACGGTGTTGCCTTTCTTCTTGTAGTCAAAGAGCGGGTCGTCGAACCAGGATTCTTCGATGACGCCCTTCAGTTCCTCCTCACCTAACGACTCGGCGTCCTTCTTGCCTTGCCATGGCTCGATCTTCCAGCCGTTCTTCCCGTCATAGGCGGTGACGCCCGTCATCCCGCCGAAAACAAACTCCTCACGCACCAGGTTGGGCCGCTTGTTCTCATAGCGGAGTTCCGCCTCGAATCCGCCCCCCCCGTAAAACTTGCCGATGCGTCGGATCGATTGGGCGCCAAGTACGCGGTCGGCGCCGCCGACGCGTTCCATGTACTTGCCGATGATCGCGTCAACGGACTGTTGGCCGTGCAGCGACGCCGCGGGGAACCACGCGGCGATGGCGACGATGAGGCGTCTACGCATGTTGTGTTCCTTGCTTGGTGAGCCTGCCTGCAACGCTCAAAAGCTAGGCAGAGTGCCGCCTACCACCAACGACTCGGGGACGAAGCGTCGACTCCCGTCCGGGATTGCCGCCTCATCCACACGCGTATCGCCCCGGGCGTTGGAGCGCGACCGGCGGTTAGCGATCCTGGGGGAGGGGAGCGCCCCGGGTCCGCCGCGACGTCCAGGCGGCCGCGCCCAGCACCAACAGGTTGGCCGCAATCACTGGGGGGGCACCGATTGCGACTCCATACACGATCCAGACCGCCGCGCCAAGCATCTGGACGTTGCGCAACAGCGAGGCACGCTTGAAGAAGTACGATCCGGTAAAGATGGCGGTCGCCAGCCAGCCTAACGTGGATGCGAGCATGTGATTGGGCATCATGCCGCCGCGGACGCCGGCGCGACCGTGACGCGGTCGGTGATCCCTTTCTCCCAGTCGCCCAACCGGAAGCCACGCGACTCGAACAACGCGCGAATGTCGCGTGACGACATGTTGCCAATCTGATCCAACACCGGAATGACAATGGAGAACGCGCTGTCGCTCAACACCGTGCGCCGGGCAATGCGGGCGAGCTGCCGGTTTTGGGACACGGCGATTGTCAGTCCGTCGCGGTTGTTCACGTGCAGCATCACGTGGACGTCGGAGCTGCCGTCGCCAACGTACACGACGCGATCCGGGGCGATCCCGAGGGAGCGCTCGAGTTCCTCGATCGCCGCCACCTTGCCGTAGCCAGCACGCACTCGCTTCACGGATGCGACTTCGCCGGTATTTGGATCGAAGTCGAGTTCCGTGCCCACGACGTGGGCAGGTGAGACACTCCCCGCCAAGGCTGACACCACGACGTCACGCGGCGCCGCGGAAATGACACGGAAGGCAAACCGAACGTCCTGAACGCCGGCGCGCAGGAACTCTACGAGTGCCGGAATCCCAGACTTGAGTCGGACGTGCTTCCCCGCCTCGATGAGGTGCTCGCGTCGCACATGTCGGAACTGCGGGTCGTGCCGGATGAGGTAGGCAAGTTCGCCACCCTGTTGCACGAGGTTGCTCTGCGCAAGGCCGTCCACCTTCTCCTGGTAGCCGGAGACGCCCAGCAGCTCGGCCAGGACATGGCCGGAGTCGTTGAAGCTGAGGGTCTGGTCGAAGTCGGATGCAAGCAGGAACGTACGGATAGTACCTGGTGTTGCGGCTGCTATGTCCTTCACACGTCCTCCATGACGAAGTCAGGTCGTCATCGCACCGTAGCAGGCGGCGAGACGCGATTCAACCCTTGCACGGCGCGATATGGTCACAGATCACACGAAACCGTGCATCGCAGTCGATTGTGCAATGTTGCGAGACGATTATTTCGCGTTAGGCACTGCGTGCGCCCGTCATCGTGTAACACCACGAACGACTGTTCTCGCGCTGAACCACGTGCGTCAAACGCCCTGGCCCCGCGCTCGGTCGCGATTGCGTCTGGCGCCGCCAGCCTCGCCCCGCAGGAGGCGAAACGCCGCCCCGGACGTCCCCTCCTCGCGTCGATCGCGAAGCTCCCCAGCCCTCAACGATTCGTGTCACCACCCGTACTTTAGGAGCGCGCAGGAAATCACCGTCACCCTCCCTCCCGTGACTCACTCCCGACGCCAATTCCTCAAGACCTCGGCTGCCGCCGCTACCACCGCGGCCATCGGTGCCAAGGTGCTCTCCGCCGGCGATGCCCTTGCCGCCACCGCCAGGCCCACACCGGGCGACCCCGCGATCCGCGAGTTGATGCAAGTCGCCCTCGACGTCGCCAAGTCCGGCGGTGCGTCGTACGCCGACGTGCGGGTCGCCGCCCGACGGCAGCAGAACGTGGGCACCCGGGACAAGATCGTGACCGGTGTCGGCGACACGGACACCTACGGATTGGGCGTTCGCACGCTCGTCGATGGTTCCTGGGGGTTCGCAGCGACATCGAACCTGACCAAGGATGCGATCGCCGGTGTCACGCGGGCCGCGCTCGATCAATCCAAGGCGAACCGGGCGTCCCAGCTCAAACCCGTCGTCCTCGCACCAACGCCCGGTAATCAGGTCGGCGAATGGAAAAGCCCTATTCAGGTCGATCCATTCACCGTATCGATCCCCGACAAGGTGGCGCTGCTGCTGGCGGCCAACGAGGCCGCTGCGAAGGTGAAGGGGGTACGCAACGTCGTATCGGCGATGTTCTTCCTGCGGGAGGAAAAGACGCTGATGACGTCGGATGGCTCGTACATCGTGCAGACGATCTACCGCACCTCGCCGTCGATGTCGATCACCGCAGTGTCTGCGGACTTCTCGGATTTCCAGACGCGTCAGTCCAATGACATTGCCCCCATGGGCATCGGGTATGAGCACGTCCTGAATGCGAAGCTCGGTGAGAACGCGGTGCGCTGGGCGAACGATGCCGTCGAGAAACTGTCCGCCAAGCCGGTGGAGCCGGGGCGCTATGACCTCCTGTTGCACCCGTCCAACCTCTGGCTGACGGTGCATGAAACCGTCGCGCACCCCACCGAGCTCGATCGCGCGTTAGGCTTCGAGGCCAACTACGCTGGCACCAGTTTCGTCTCGCCCCCGGAACAGGTGCTCGGCAAGCTGCAGTTCGGCTCGTCGATCATGAATGTGGTGGGGGACCGCGAGCAGGCAGGCTCACTCGGCGCCATCGGGTGGGATGACGAAGCGGTCAAGCCGACCAGGTTCGACATCGTCAAGGACGGCGTGTTCGTGGACTACCAGACCACGCGCGAGCAGGCCTCCATGCTGGATTGGTACTACAAGAAGATCGGGAAGCCCGTGCGCAGCTACGGCTGCTCGTATGCACAGAGCTGGGCCGACGTGCAGTTCCAGCGGATGCCCAACGTGTCGATCCTCCCCGGCAAGAACGACTACACGTGGGAGGACATGATCGGCCAGATGGACAAGGGGATTGCCATCGTCGGCGACGGATCGTTCTCGATCGACCAGCAGCGCTACAACGGCCAGTTTGCCGGGCAGGTGTTCTACGAAGTGAAGGGCGGCAAGATCGTCGGCATGCTCAAGGACGTCGCCTATCAATTCAAGACGCCGATCTTCTGGGGCTCCATGAAGGTGATCGGTGGCCCGCGCAGCTACCACCTTGGCGGAGCCTTTGGCGATGCCAAGGGCCAGCCCGGCCAAAGCAATTCCATCAGCCACGGGTGCACACCGTCGCTCTTCACGCAGGTCAACATCATCAACACCGGGCGGAGGTCATGAGCATGTCCCCCAGATCGCTCTTTGCCCCCGTGGAACTGCTCTCTCGCGCCGAGGCCGAGGAGATTGCCAAGCGCGCCCTCAAGAACTCACCGGCCGAGGAGACTCGCGTCAGCATCAACAACGCGTCGCGCGCGGACACTCGCTTTGCGTTGAACCAAGTCACCACCAGCGGCGAGAATCACGACACGACCGTCACGATCACCTGCTACGTCGGTGGTCGCGCGGCCAGCATTACGACCAATCGGCTGGACGAATCCTCGCTGGCCGAGGCAGCGAAGCAGGCGACGGAAATCGCCAAACTGGTTCCGCCGAACCCGGAGCGGATGCCGGAGTTGGGCCCGCAGCAGTATCCTGCGCCCAAACAGCGGGTGATATCCATGCCCACGCCAGCAGAGCGCGCCGCGGCGGCGAAGAAGGTCACCGAGCAAGCGCGAGCAGCCGGACTCGTGGCGACAGGCTTCATTGAATGCCGGGCAGGGGCAACCGCGCTGGCCAACTCCAAGGGCTTGTTCGCCTACGATTCCACTGCCGTGGTGACGATGACCGCCACTGTCCGGACTTCCGATGGTACGGGGAGCGGTTGGGCCTGCAGCGACGGCGATGCCTTCGCCGACTTGGACGCGCAGCGTGTGGGAGCCGTGGCGTGCGAGAAGGCGAAGAACTCCAGAAATCCCGTGGCGATTGAACCGGGCAACTACGCAACGATTCTCGAGCCCACAGCCGCGGGGAACCTGATCCAGCTCATCACGCAGGCCATGCAGGCCCGGTCAGCGGACGAAGGGCGCTCCTTCTTCTCCAAGCCGGGCGGCGGAAACAAGATTGGCATGAAGGTAGTGGACGAGCGCGTGACACTCCTGAGCGATCCGGACGACAGCACAAGTACCAACGGGGGCTACGACGCGGATGGGATGCCGTTGGAAAAGGTGGTCTGGATCGAGAACGGCATCGTCAAGACCTTGAACTACGACCGCTACTGGGCGCAGAAGAAGGGCGTCGAGCCCACCCGGAGTGGAGCTGGCGGCGGAGGCTTTGGTGGCGGCGGCGGTGGATTCGGGGGAAATCGCAACCTGCGCATGCTCGGTGGCGACACGAGTGTCGCCGACATGATCAAGAACACCGAACGCGGACTGCTGGTGACGCGCTTCTGGTACATCCGAAGCGTGGATCCCCGCACACTGGTCAACACCGGTCTCACGCGCGACGGAACGTTCCTGATCGAGAATGGCAAGGTGACGCGTTCGGTGAAGAACTTCAGGTTCAACGAGTCACCGATCTTCTTCTTGAATAACCTCGAGGCGCTTGGCCCGGTGGTGCGTGTGAATGCGTCGGAAAACCTTGGGGCCGGGGGTGCGATCTACATGCCAACGGTCAAGGTCAAGGAATTCACGTTTAGTTCGTTGTCCGACGCCGTCTAGCCCAGCGCCGCGTTATGCGCGTTCTCGCTGGCAAGTTCGCCGGTCGCGACCTCATGTCGCCGGGGCAGGGCCGGGTGCGGCCGACGGCCGAGCATGTGCGCGCGGCCATGCTCGATGCGGTGGCGGCTGACCTGCCTCGGGCGACGGTGCTGGACCTGTTCGCGGGCACCGGTGCGTTAGGACTGGAAGCGATGTCACGAGGCGCCACGAGCGTCGACTTCGTAGAGTTCGGTCCGTCGGCGCTCCATGCGCTCAAGGCGAACATCGCACGGCTGCGTTTGCTGAAGCGCACTCGCGTATTCAAGAAAGACGCCCTGCCATTCGCTGCCGCCCTTCCCGCTGGACGCTACGACCTTGCATTCGCTGACCCGCCGTACGACTCCCGTCAGCTCAATCGACTCATTGACTCGTGGCTGGCGGTGCCCTTCGCGCGCATCCTCGTTGCCGAACACTCCCGGGATCATGTGCTTCCGCCAGGAGGCGCTTTGCGGCTGCTGGGAGACTCGGCCTACACGATTTACCGGGCGCCCTCCCCGGGCCGATCGGGTAGCGGCGCCGACGAGCCTTCGGGATCCGCATTGGACGTTGGTGATTCGAGCACCAGCCCCTCTCGGTGACTGTACACATTGGCCGTGCGACCCCGCAGCAACCCCACCAAGGTGACACCAGCGTCTTCGGCAAGTCTCACCGCCAAGCCGGTCGGGCGAGAGATGGTGGCCAACAGCGAGACGCCGGACATCGCCACCTTCTGCACCAGTTCATAGCTGGCGCGGCTGGTCATGATCACAAAACCCTTCGACGGATCCTCACCAACACGGGCCAGTGCGCCCAGCACCTTATCGAGCGCATTGTGCCGCCCCACGTCCTCGCGAACGACCTGCAGGTGACCGTCACGAGTGGCCCACGCCGCGGCGTGCATGGCCCCGGTCTCTCGATTCCAACGCTGCAGGTCACCTAACGACGACTCGGCAACCCAGAGGGAGTCCGCCGGCAAGGGTGGCCCCTCGAGCACTCGCGGGAGCGGACGCAACGCATCCTGAATGGACTCTACGCCGCAGACCCCGCACCCCGTGCGGCCAACGAGCGCACGATTGCGGTCGCCGAGTCGCGCCATGACGCCCGGTGCAACCGTCATCTGCAACTCTACTCCCCGGCCATGCCGCACCACTTCCAGGTGTGTGATTTCCGAGGGAGTGGCGACGAGTCCCTCGGTGAGCGAGAAACCATACGCGAAGTCTTCCAGGTCGGCTGGCGTCGCCATCATCACCACGTGCGAGCGTCCGTTGTAGACGAATGCCGTGGGGACCTCTTCCGCTACGCCCGACTCTTGCCCCTGCGCCTCCCCGTTCGCAATGCGCACGAATCCGCGCGAGAGGAAGGGTGGAGCATAACCCAAGCCAAACATGGCGCTTCCCGGCGTCAACTCGGCGGGAAGCGACCGCGGCTCGCCCTCATGCCCGTCAGGCACGACGTTCCCGTTCGACGACGTTCTGTATCAGCATGTGCCTACCGGTAAGCGCGGTCGTGTCCGCCGCGTGCGTCAGGGAAATCGGACGATTGTGTTCTCCAGGGGAAGTTCCTTCGTGACGCGTCGTGCGCCAGTTGCCGGTTGCTTCCAGGCGCCGGTCATGCTCTCCACGTCGCCGGTGAGCCGGTCGAGTCGATCGTACAGGTCGAACACGAACGGCTGGCCTTCGGTGCCTAACGGCGAACTGGTATCGCCAACATGGAAGTGCAGGTGCGGCGCCGTGGAGTTTCCGGAATTGCCGAGCAATCCCACTACTTGCCCCTTCTTCACTCGCTGGCCCAGGCTCACGCGCAGCGAGCCGGGTTGAAGATGCGCGTAGAACGCGAACAACCCGCCGCCGATGTCCAGGATCACGTGGTTGCCACCAACCGTTTCCAGCGTGATGGGCACCGCCATCGTGGGGGAATTCGGGACGTTCTCGATGATGCCGTCCTTGACCTCGGTCACGATACCGTCGGCCACCGCAAGAATTGGCGTACCGTACCCGTACCAGTTCGCGTTCTTGGTGGAATCCCCGTGAAAGAGCAGGCCGTCTGCTCCCAGCTTCACCCAGTCCGTGGCGAATCGCTGTGCGATGCGCGCCTCACCAGCAATCGGGATGAACGTGCGGCGATGACCGGACGTATTACTGGGTCCATTCACGGCGATCCACGGTCCACCGCTGAAAGGGGGTGCAAGCACGCGCGGCGGTCGTTCCTGAACCGGCACGAGGTATCCATCCAAGGTGTCGCGCCGCGCGGAGGTGGCCGAGTCTGGCGGCGAAACGATGATCCGGTGTTGTAGCTGTGAAGGAACCTTCTGTGCATCAGCGATGTCGATCCAGAGGTAGATGACCGATTGACGCCCGGCGGGGAGGATCGTGCCGTTGGCCGTCGGTGGCGCCCCGAACACTCGGGAGGCGCCACGCACCGCGCTACTGTCCCAGGCGATCAACGGCGAGCCCCCAGACGCACCAAACACCTCGAGTCGCGAGATCGCTCGCTCCTTGGTTCCGATGTTGGTCACATGCAGTTCATACGAAAGGTGCATCGCACCATCGGCATGCACGGCGAGCGGAGGCCGAGGCACACGAATGTCGAATGGCACGGTGTTGAGCTGTGCCGAGCCACGGGCCGGAAGGGCCAGCAGGAGGAGCAGGGATCGGGCGGTTCGTTGCATGGTCACGGAGTGAAGGCGCGTTACGTACGAGGCGCGACTATCCTGGTTTCGTTCTCGTCGTGTCCTATCGGCTTGCGGACTCAGACGAGCACCAACCGTCAGTTCGTCGCTCGCCGTTTTGCACGTGCCCGATCGACAATCTCCTTGGCTTCCTTCAGCATGGTTGGGCCGTGATAGGGGATGCCGTCCTTGATCGTCCACTCCACGCCCCCCGTGTGCACGATCTTGCCGTCCCGCACCGCTTCGGTCCCTGTGGGATAGAGCATCTTCAGGTCTTCGAGCGGGTTGCCGTTCACGACGATCATGTCGGCGAGCCATCCCACGCGCACACGACCGATCTCGCTTTCCTTGCCGAGTACCTTGGCGCCGTTGCTCGTGGCGTGTTGCAGGATCTTGAGCGCTGGGAAACCCGCCTCCTGCTCCAGCTCCAACTCACGAATGAGCCCGAACCCGTACATCTGATAGATGAAGCCGGCGTCGTCGCCGGAGGCAATCGTACCGCCCAGTCGCTCGAAGTCGCGCAACGCGCGAAACCAGATCTGGTAGTTCTCCTTCCAGAAGGCTTCGTCGATTGACGTCCATCCGATGAAGTAGGACCCGTGGTTCATCGGGTTTGGCTTGAAGTACTCCTCGAGTGTCGGATGGAGGTAGTCCTTGAACCACGGTTGTGTCTGCGCGCGTTGCAGGTCCCGGCTGGCCTCATAGATGTCGAGGGTGGGGACCCAGGCCACGTTCGCCTTGACCATCGCCGCGAGCACATCCTTTAACCTGGCGGGGTCCGCCTCGCGCCAGAGGCGACCGGCATAGCGAAAGCGATGCGTTTCATCGGTAATGTTGAAGTCGGGCGGAAAGCTCTGTACGCCGTCGGGGATCGCGGCATCGGGAATGCCGTACCAGTGCTCGATCGACGTCGTGCCGAACTTGATGTCGTCCCACGCATTCGTTTCTTCCACGGCGGCGTGGTGAGCCACACGTAGGCCGACCTTGTGGGCTTCGTCGAGCGCCGCTTCCATCACGTCACGCTTGGTGCCGACGAACTTTATGCCGTCCACGCCCATACGCTTGAGGTCCTGGACCCGCGCCCGAGCTTCGGCGGCGGTGTTCGGTCCACCTGCGAATGGCAGGAACGGATAGTGAAAGATGCGCGGGCCGGCGATTTCGCCAGTTGCAATCTTCTCGCGCAGCGGAATCGTCTTGCGCGAATCGCTGCCCACATCGCGCACGGCCGTGATGCCACTGGCCAACCAGATCTTGAGCTCGTAGTCCTGCTCCTGGGGCACCCCGGCTCGTTCATCCTGCACGTGAGCATGTGCGTTGATGAGCCCGGGCATCACGTACTTTCCCTTGGCGTCGATCTGCACATCACCCTTCGGTCGCGTGCCCCCTGGTCCCACGATCGACGCCGTGGCGTCGGCGATCGGCACCATCTGCGCAATCTTGTTGTTCTCAACGACGATGTCGTATGGACCAGACGCCGGAGTTCCGGTCCCGTCGATCACCATCGCGTTGCGGATGATGAGGCGCGGGACCCGCTTGCCGCTGATGACATTCGTCTGCGCCGCACACAGCGCGGGCAGCGCGCCGACGACGAGAAGGACTCGCAAGAAAAGAAATCGCGACATATGACGTGGAAGAGGAGGGGAGCGATTCAAAAACCTGCGGCGATGTCACCCGGGGGACAAGTCGTACGGGCACCCCGTCCTTGCCCGCAACGGCCCGAGGAGCATGCGATCCTGTGCACTCACGGGTCGGACCGTCGCGCGCACGAGTGAAATCGGGATACCTGCCAAAGGGCTCACCCTCCGACGGCCGAGTCAGCGACGCGGCTGCAACATCTTCCACCCATTTCCGGAGGGATCGCGGAATCCGGCGTCCATGTTGCCGTAGCGGGACACAGGTTCCTGCGTGAACTCGACTCCCTTCGCCAGCATCTGCTCGTAAGTCGCGCGACAATCTTCGACGACCAAAACGAGTGGTGGCATGGCGCCCTTCGCCACGAGTTCGCGCAATGCCTGAGCCGTGACTTCGTCGAGCATCGGTGGGCCTGGCGTGAAGAGTCCCAACTGGAACAGTGGCTGATCCGGGTGCTGCACGGTGAGCCAGCGGTAGTTGCCATTTCGCACATCGGTGTGCACGCGGAAGCCGAGCTTGTCCACATAAAAGGCAAGCGCCTCGTCTTGATCGCGCACGTAAATGCCGGCGACTTCAACACCTTGGTTCATAGAGTCTCCTCGATTGGGTGGACTCTATTTACCACGAGCACCTTGCCGTCGCTTCTCCGAAACTGCCATCGTGAGGTCGGGTCGATGCGCGGCGCTGAGGAAGCAAGGCGGTACGTGGCTGAGCCCCTGCATCGCCGCCCGTCCCTGCGTGCGGATGGCGCTCGGGCTCTCTCCCGTGATGTCGCGAAAGGTGCGTCCGAAGGTTCCCAGGCTTTCCCAACCCGTGCGGTACGCGACCTCGGTGATGGAAAGGTCCGTATCACGGAGCAGGGTCTTGGCGCGTTCGATGCGGCGTGTGAGCAAGTACCGATGTGGTGGCAGCCCAAACGCCTGCTTGAACGAACGCGCGAAGTGCGCGTGTGACACGCCGCTGACGCGCGCCAATCGTTGGACGGACCAATCTTCGTGCGACGCCGCGTCCATCCGATCCTTGGCGCGCAACAAGCGTCGCAACAACTCCGGATCCTGGCTGGTGAGGCTGTCGCTCACGCTGCCGTCCCGCGCCGCGGTTTGGCGGGTTGCATCTGACGAGCGGCGCGAGTGGGCGCTCCAGCCAGGTGTGCGCAGCACGCGTTCAGGTGCACGGCCTAGCGACGGGTGAGCGTGACGCGGGCAAAGGGCCGGCGCACGCCGGCGCTGTCATTGTCCATGTGCCACTGCCATGAGTCCTTGGATCGATCGTAGACGAAGGTAGTGTGGAAGCTGTCGGTGGCACTGTAACGGAACAGGAAGGGAATGGAGTCGCCGGCCACTCGACCATGCCCGGTGCCCTCCGGGTCGAAGGCGGCCGCCGCGGTGTTGTCCATCCACAGGCACGCATACACACCGGTCTTCGGATCTCGTCCAAAAAGCACCACTGCTTCATAGGCAGGCGAGCCGTCCGGTGCCTTCTCACGCGAGACTTCATGCATTTGTACGTACGACCGCCCCAGTATCCAGTCGAACGTAACGTCGTGGGTCGTTTGTTGGCGGGCGATGGTGCCCTGCAACTCCCAGCGACCGATGAGTCGCGGAAAGAGGGAGTCTGGGTGCAGTCCCTGGGCCGATAGCGCCATCGGTATGGACAAGCACGCCATCATGAATGGGAGGAGCGTTCGCATCGACGACCTGGTTTGAGGTAGAACTCGGCTTACGGACGAGGGCGTTCGTGGATGACTGACCAGGCGACTCCGAAGCGGTCGCGCACCTGGCTGAATCGCGTCGCGTAAAATGTCTCCGCCATCGGCATGTGAACCTCGCCGCCGTCGGCCAACGCCGCGTGGACGCGTTCGGCCTCGGTTGACGAGTCCACCGACAGGTAGAGATACACACTTCGAATGCGCTGAAAGACAGTGGGGGGGACATCGTTTCCGATCAACACGGTGTCGCCCAAGTCCATCCGCGCGTGGATGATCGACGTACCCACTCCACTGGGTGCGTTCGGGGCCTGACTCTGGTTCATCATCATGGTGATCCGGCCCCCCAGATGCTTTTCATAGTAGCGGAACGCCTCTTCGCAGTTCCCGCCAAAATTCAGTTGAGTGTAGAGTTTCATTGTCGTCTCTTGCCGAGGATGTGTGAACATTCACCTCGTTGTCGGGAAGGGACGCCGGACAACACGGTGGTGGAAGTCTTCTAGTACCTCCGTGGGTCGGCAAGGCCCATCGGGACTAGGTGCCTTGAACGGGTCACCGCGGCCTCCCGCCCGGACGCCGACGGCTGATCTCTGCATGGCTGACCGCGTCAAGCTCTGGCCTCGCCCGCAAAAAACGCCCACAATAGGTAACCCCCGTTCCTACCTATTCTGGAGGGCCGATGCGCAAGTCCCTGGTCACGTCCACCACGCTGTGCATCTTCTGGCTCTGCGCGGCTCCCTCGCTACAGAGCCAGCAGAAGGCAACGAACACGGTCGCGCTCGAGCAGTACCTGGATTGGGAAGATGTCCAGTCCCCGCAGCTCTCCCCGGATGGATCGGAGATCGCCTTCGGGCGCCGGTGGGTGGACAAGATGAACGACAAGTGGGAGACGTCTGTCTGGCTGATGAACGCCGACGGGTCGCACCTCCGTCAGCTCGTACAAGGCTCGGACGTGAAGTGGTCGCCGGACGGCAAGCGGATCGCCTACATCGCGCGCGGTGAACCGACGGGGTCGCAAATCTTCGTCCGGTGGATGGATGCCGAAGGGGCCACCACGCAGATCTCGCACCTGACGGAAGCGCCCTCCGGGTTGGAATGGTCGCCCGATGGCAAGTCGATCGCCTTCCTCATGAATGTGCCGTCGCGCGACAGTTGGCGGATTCCCATGCCGACGCCACCGAAAGGCGCCAAATGGGTGGAGCCTCCAAAGGTCGTCACACGACTCAACTACCGATCCGACCGCATTGGGTACGTGGACGAGGGGTACCGCCACATCTTCATCATTCCCGCCGACGGTGGGACGCCGCGTCAGGTGACCACTGGCGACTGGAACCACTCTTCGATCTCATTTGCAGCTGACGGAAAAACCATCGCGTTTTCGTCGTTGCGGACCCCAGACGCCGACGCCGCGTTCCGCCGATCGGCGGTCTATGCCGCGGAGGTCGCCACTGGCGAGATTCGCCAGCTGACCAAGCTGGCGGGAACCAGCAATGCGCCCATCTTCTCCCCCGACGGCCGCCTCATCGCCTTCATGCACGCGGATTCGGTGGATCACTCGGCGTGGGCGCCAAGCGATCTCTGGGTGATGAATGCCGATGGATCGAATGCCCATGCCGTGTCGGCAAAATTGGACCGGCCAATCAGCGGCGCGCTGTGGTCACACGATGGTGCGGGGCTCTACTTCAGCGTGGAAAGCGAGGGCGCGCGCAACCTGTACTTCACGACCAGCGCCGGACAGTACCACGCCGTCACGAGCGGAAAACAGGTACTTGGCGTCTCGGACGTGGCCCGAACCGGGCTCGCCGTGGGCATCCGTTCCACACCAACGAAGCCTAACGACGTCGTCACATTCACGGTGCCCAAGGCAGGGACCGCGACCGAGTACGCACAACTCACGTCGGTGAACGATGACGTGCTGGGCGGCAAAGACCTCGCGCAGACCGAGGAGGTCTGGTACACGTCGACGGGTGGACTGAAGATTCAGGGATGGATCGTGAAGCCGCCGGGCTTCGACCCCGCCAAGAAGTATCCGCTCATCCTGGACATTCACGGCGGACCGCAGGCCATGTACAACGTGGCGTTCAGCTTTGCGCGACAGAATCACGCCGCCAGTGGGTACGTCGTGCTGTACACGAACCCGCGCGGGAGCACGGGATATGGCGAGAAGTTCACGAACGAGATCAAGAACGCCTATCCGGGAAAGGACTTCGATGACCTGATGGCCGGTGTGGATACGGTGATCGGTCGCGGCTATGTCGACACGAAGAACCTCTTTGTGTACGGCTGTTCGGGAGGCGGCGTGCTGACGGCGTGGACGGTCGGGCACACCAACCGGTTCACCGCGGCCGCTTCACTCTGCCCCGTGATCAACTGGCTGAGCTTTGTCGGCGAGACCGACGGCGCCGGGTGGTATGAGAACTTCGACAAGCCGTTCTGGGAAGACCCCAGCGAGCACCTGCGACGGTCGCCGATCATGTACGTCGGGAATGTGAAGACGCCAACCATGCTCATGACAGGCGTCCTCGACCTGCGCACCCCGATTCCACAGAGCGAAGAGTTCTATCGGGCGCTGAAGAAGCGCGGCATCCCGACCGTGATGGTGCGCATGAACAATGAGTACCACGGTACCTCGAGCACACCATCGAATTTCCTTCGCACGCAGTTGTACCTGCACGGGTGGTTCGACAAGTTCGCGAACAAACCGACGAGCCAAGCGACGACGTCATCGCCGTAACGGACGAGCGCATGGCCAGAGCCCCGGGGAAGCGATTCCCCGGGGGCTCTGTGCGTTTGGCTTCCATAGCCAGGCGTGTCGTCAGCTGTTGACCGGCTGTGCGGTCATCGGCTGCAACAAGTAGTACACGTCCGTGCGCAGCTGGGCGGGATCGGCGCTCCAGTGGCCGTACACTTCCCACGACGGACCCGCCAGCGCCCGGCCCTGCGCTCGGCACCACGCGCGAATGGCCTCATTGGCGTGCCCAAGTCCGCCATAGTCGCCGCGATGTGTCGTCATGGCCGCCGCACCATGCGGTGTCTCCAGTGGCTCGACAGCCCCAACAGTCTGGAACGGCTGAGTCACGCCCACACAAAAGTCGACGCTGAGTTCATCGGCCGTTGCGCTGCGGTAGATGAAGATGTTCTGCCCGTCGAGTGAGATCGCTCCGGAACGTGCCAGCGCGTAGACCTGATCCAGGTAGCGCCTGAACTCCGACGCGACGTGACCGCGAGCCACGCGGGCCCGCACCCCAGCCACACGCCGTGGTGCGGCGACGACTTCGCGAACGTCGTACGTTGACGGTGTCATGAGCTTCTCCGTTACGTGATCTTCTTTGGTTCAATGTTGGGAAGGAAGGCGGTGAGCAATCCGATCGCCGGGAGAAACGAACAAATCCGGTAGACGACATCTATGCTCGTGGCGTCGGCCAGCCGACCGAGCAGGGCGGCCCCCAGTCCTGCGGCACCGAAGGCGAATCCGAAGAAGACACCGGACACCGCTCCCACGCGCCCGGGGACCAGCTCCTGGGCGAACACGACGATGGCGGAGAAAGCCGAGGCGAGGATCAGCCCGATGATGACCGTGAGGATCTCGGTCCACAGAAGGTTCACGTGCGGCAGCATCAGGGTGAAAGGCAGCACGCCGAGTATAGACACCCAGATGACGTACTTTCGTCCGATGCGATCGCCCACCGGTCCGCCGATGAACGTCCCCAACGCCACCGCCCCGAGCAGGAGGAAGAGGTGGAGCTGCGCACTCTCGACGGACACGGAGAACCGGTGGATCAGGTAGAATGTGTAGAAGCTCGTTAGGCTTGCCAGGTAGATGTTCTTGGAAAAGACCAGCGCGACGAGGATCAGCAACGCGCGCCTGACGGTGCTGCTGGCAACCGGTGGGGCGGTGCGCGGTGCCCGCCGCGCCGCCTGCTCTGCCAAGTGATCCTTGTACCAGTGTCCGACTCGGGTGAGGATGACGATCGCCACCACCGCCAGGAGGGCAAACCAGGCAATACTGTGCTGCCCATAGGGGACGACAATGAAGGCGGCGAGCAGGGGGCCGGTGGAGGCCCCGGCGTTGCCCCCGACCTGAAAGAGGGACTGCGCGAACCCATGACGGCCGCCCGACGCCAGCCGGGCCACTCGCGACGATTCCGGGTGAAAGACCGACGACCCAACACCGACCAGCGCGACCGCAACGAGGACCATGGCGTACGAAGGGGCGCCGGCCAGCAGCAGGAGGCCGATCAGGGTGAACGCCATCCCGAGCGCGAGCGAGTACGGCTTGGGACTCCGATCGGTGAAGATGCCTACCGCCGGTTGCAACAGTGAGGCGGTGGCGGTGTTGGCGAATGTGATCAGGCCAACCTGGCCGAAGTCCAGGGCATATGAGGCCTTGAGCATCGGGTATACGGCCGGGAGCAACGACTGCATGAGGTCGTTGAGGCCATGGCAGATGCTGATCGAAGCCAGAATCCCGAAGGCAGTTCCCGTGGCTTGCCGGTCGGGCATCGAGTCACCGATGCCCGACGATGATGCGGATGTGGACACAAACGTTAGGCTCCTGCCCGTGAACGGGACCGCCCTTCGGCAGGCCGATGCACCGACCGACTATGGCACCGGCCTTCGATCCTGATCCATCAACTGCCGTGCAAAGTAGGTGAACTCGAGTGCCGTCGTGCGTACCTGTTGGGCGATGTTTGCCCCCGAACCGTGCCCTCCTTCGATCACCTCGAAGAAGTAGTACGGGAGGCCCATGCTCCCCATCTTCGCCGCGAACTTGCGCGCGTGTTGTGGGCCAACGCGGTCATCCTTGGTTGTCGTCCAGATCAGGGGCGTGGGATACTTCACACCACGCTTCAGGTTGTGATAGGGTGAAATGGACGCCAGAAACCTGCGCTCGTCGGGATTCGATACGCTGCCGTACTCGCCGACCCACGATGCCCCGGCCTGGATCTGTTCGAAGCGCAGCATGTCGAGCAACGGAACCTGGATATCCACCGCATTCCACAGTTCCGGTCGCTGGGTGAACTGTACGCCCATCAGGAGGCCGCCGTTCGATCCCCCCTGGATCCCGAGACGGCGCGGCGACGTCACCTGCTTCGCGATGAGGTCCTGCGCCACCGCGGCGAAATCGTCGTAGATCACCTGACGATGTGTCTTGAGTCCAGCCTCGTGCCACGCTGGACCGAACTCGCCGCCCCCGCGGATGTTCGCGAGTACATAGACGCCGCCCTGTTCGAGCCACAGCTTGCCTACATCAGCGTCGTAGTTAGGCGTCATGGATGCGTTGAAGCCGCCGTACGCGTACAGAATCGTTGGGTTGGACCCGTCGCGCACCATGCCAGTCGGGTGCACGATGAAGTACGGGATGCGCGTGCCGTCCTTCGAGGTGGCTTCCATCTGTTCCACCACGTGGCGCGACGCGTCGAACTTTGCTGCCAGCGTCTTGAGTGGCGCGGCGTTACCTGCGGCAGCGTCCACGAGCCAAATGCTGCTGGGGGTGAGGAAACCCGTGACGCTGATCAGGGCGTCGTTGCTTCGGGTATCGGTGCTCACCACGTCCGTTGAGGCGTTGTCGGGAAGTGTGAGGGTCGTGTGCGACCACGTACCTGATGCAGCGCGCGTGGCGGCCAAGACCTTGCCCTTCACGTTCTGGTAAATACCGATCAGCAGGCGATCGCGCGTGGCCGCGATGCCCGCCACGGACTCGCGTGGCCCGGGCTCAAAGATCGCGACGGGCGAGAGTTCGTTTGGGGTCGCCATCGCCACCTTCCCGTCGAACGCGGCGACCGAACCGCCGTGAATGGTCGTCGTGCCATTCTTCCAGTCGTCCAGCAGGTGGACGATCACCTGTCCATCGATGGCTTCCACAATGGAGCTCTTGTCGGGAATCGCCAGCCGTGCGACGTCCGAGTGCCTAACGATATAGTGCTCGGCCTCGAAGGTGCTGGTGGGACGGACGATGAAACTGAAGCGACGACCCGGGGCATCGACGACGGTCTCCGGTGACACGCCGTACCCGCCGTCCGCGGCTGAGCCGCGGAAGATCTCAACCGCGCTGGCCAACGGCTGCCCACGTGCGAGGCGCTTGGCGATGAACGGGTAACCGGACGTCGTGACATCCCCGGTGTTCCATTCGCGCGCGACGAGAATTGCATCCACGCTGGCCCACGCCACGCGCTGCTTTCCCTTCGGGAGATAGAAGCCGCCGGCGACGAAGCTGCGGGACGTCAGGTCGAACTCGCGTACGGTGTTGGCGTCTTCGCCGCCGTCCGAGAGGAAGAGCAGGCAACGGGTTTCCTCCGGTTGCACGCACGTGTACCCCTGCCAGACCCAGTTCGCCTTTTCGCTCGTGGCGAGGCTGTCGAGGTCCAGCACGGTGGTCCACTCCGGTGCGGTCGTGCGATAACTCGCTGGCGACGTGCGTCGCCAAATGCCACGCACATGGACAGAATCTCTCCAGAAGTTGTAGAGTGCACCGCCGATGTAGCTGACGTACGGGATGCGATCCTGCGCCTGGGCAATCGCCAGTGCCGCCTTGAGGTTCGCGGCATAGCGCGGATCCTTCTCCAGCACGGCGCTGGTCTTGGCGTTCTCCGCATTCACCCAGGCCATCGCGCGAGCCCCATGCATGCTCTCGAGCCAGATAAAGGGGTCCGTAGCGGTATCACCGCGCGTCACCTGCGAGGCGGCGAGCGCGGGAATCAACAAAGAGCACAGGGCACTGAAGATGGATCGACGCATGGTGGTGTCCGTGTGACGAGGAGCCTACGGTAGAACATACGGCGCCGAGGAACCGAATGGGTGAAAGGTAGCTCGCTGGGGATCGTGCCGAACGCTTGACCCGAGGCCCGGGAGCGCCGTTCTTCTGGCACCCCCACCGGAGCCACCACGTGCGTTCGCATATCACCGTTGCCGGAGTTGCCCTTCTCGTCGCGTCGCGTGTCATGGCGCAATCGACACCGGCCGCAGCCCAAGCCTCCGCCGATGGATCGACACCGTCCCGATATTCCCGCGCCGAGTCGTTCCTCCCGTGGAACGTGCAGGCGCTGGTGTCGGGGAACCAGCTCGATCCGCATTGGCTGGAAGGCGATCGCTTCTGGTTTCGTGGTGCACGCGGACTAGGGGGCGAATTCCTGGTGGTGGATCCGGCGAAAGGAACGCGAGCCGTCGCCTTCGATCATGTGCGCCTTGCGGCCGCGCTGTCGGTTGCAGCCGATACGGCCTACACGGCGGAGAAACTGCCATTTGCCGAATTCGACTTTCTACGCGATGGCAAGGCGATCCAGTTTCAAGCTGCCGATTCGGCGCGCTATACCTGCGACATCGTCGCGTACCGGTGTACGGGACCCGAGAAGGCGGTGGCACGATCGAAAGACGAAATCATCTCGCCGGACGGGAAGTGGGCTGCCTTCTCGCGTGACGAAAACCTCTGGGTGCGCTCGACATCGACGGGTCAGGAATCGCAGCTGTCGACCGACGGCGAGGCGAATTGGGGATACGCCGTGGTGCCAGAAGGGTGTTGCCAGGAAATCACGAATCGGCGTGCGCATCGGAAGGTCTGGCCCGTGCTGCGCTGGTCCCCTGACTCCAAGCGCATTGCCACCCATCGTTACGACGAACGCAAGGTCGAGTCGTTGTACCTGATCGAGACGGTGGCGGCGGGGCGGCCGAAGCTCCACACGTACCACTATGCGCTGCCAGGAGACTCGGTGATTCCCACGTGGGTGCCGTACGTGTTCGATGTGGAGACCAAACGCGCGACGAAGATCGACATCGCACCCATACCGGGGTTCTTTACCTCCGCCGATTCGTCCTTTGACGATGTGCAATGGACTCGGGATGGCAGTGCCCTGTTCGTGACGGCGCGCAGCCGGGACTTCCGGAAGTATGAGCTGTACCAAGCCGACCCATCGAGTGGCAAGGCGCGTGTGGTACTGGCGGATTCCGGAAAGACCTACCGTGAGCTGCATCAGTTCGGTGGAACGCCCAACTGGCGTCCATTGAAGAATGGCCGGGAACTCCTTTGGTGGTCTGAACGGGATGGGTGGGGCCACCTGTACCGGGTGGATGCGACGAATGGGCAGGTGCTCAACCAGGTGACGAGCGGGCCATGGTTGGTGCTCGATCTACTGAGTGTCGACGAGACACTTGGTCAGGTGTACTTCACGGCGGTCGGTCGCGAAGCCGGTGTCGATCCGTACTATCGCATCTTGTACAAGGTCGGGCTCGATGGGTCGGCCCTCATGCGGCTCTCGCCGGAGAACGACGACCACCAAGTGTGGGCCACGCCATCTGGTCGGTACTTCATCGACATGTACTCGCGACGCGATGTGGCGCCGACGGCGGTGGTGCGTGGAGCTGACGGGCGTCCACTGCAGACCATCGAAAAGGGTGACATCAGCCGCTTGCTTGCCACCGGGTGGAAGCCGCCGGTGCCGTTCAGCGCCAAGGGGCGTGACGGGATCACCGACGTGTACGGCTACCTGTATGTACCAACGCACTTCGACTCGGCGGCCAGGTATCCCGTGGTGGACTACATCTATCCTGGTCCGCAAATCGGCTCCGTGGCGACGCGCAGCTTCGTCAGCGGTGCCCCTGGAAATGGGCAGGCCTTGGCCGAACTCGGGTTCATTGTCTTCACCGTCGACGCGTTAGGCTCGCCGCTCCGTTCGAAAGCCTTCCACGACGGCTACTACGGGAACATGACCGACAACGGAATTCCCGACCACATCACGGCCATGAAGGCGTTGGCGATGCGTTACCCGCAGATGGACCTGGATCGCGTAGGGATCTTCGGACATTCTGGCGGCGGGTTTTCGGGCACCGACGCGATACTCCGGTATCCGGACTTCTACAAGGTCGCCGTCTCTGGGGCGGGAAATCATGACCAGCGCGGATATCACTTCCCCTGGGGTGAGAAGTACCACGGCCTCGTGCAGAAGACTTCAGGCGGGAGCAGCAACTACGACTCGCAAGCCAACCAGAACCTCGCCCAGAACCTGCGAGGCAAGCTGCTGTTGACGTACGGTACCCTCGACGACAACGTGCACCCGAACATGACGCTCAGCGTGATCGACGCGTTGATCAAGGCGAACAAGAAGTTTGACGTGTTCGTGTATCCCAATCGCAACCACGGCTACGCCAGCGAGCCGTACGTCACGCGGCAAACGTGGGATTACTTCGTCAAGAACCTGCGTAGAGAAGAACCGCCCGAGGAGTTTGTCATCCGGCCAGCGCGCTGAGGGTCGGGGTGCGCAACGAGTACGAACGGCCACGTCTAGCAATGCTCTGGCCTGCACGTCAGGATCTCACCCGAATCTTGAGCGAGGACCTACATGAAACGAGTGACCGGCATCGGTGGAGTCTTCTTCAAGTCAAAGGATCCCAAGGCCCTGAGCGCCTGGTACAAGGCGCACCTCGGGATCGACATCCTGGACTGGGGAGGTGCCGCCTTTCAATGGAAGGGTGAGCACAACCCGGAGGGCGTCGGCACCACAGTCTGGAATGCATTCCCGGCGGACACCAAGTACTTCGGCCCAGGTCCTTCGCCGTTCATGATCAACTACCGGGTCGCCGACCTGCACGCGCTGCTCGCGGCCCTTCGCGTCGAGGGCGTGCAGGTCGAGGACAAGGTGGACGAATCCGAGTACGGGAAGTTCGGCTGGGCGTTCGACCCGGATGGGAACAAGCTGGAGCTGTGGCAGCCCCCTGAAGGTTCGTAAGATCTGGGCGGGATGAAACCGCAAATACTCTTTCGGCGTATATGCAGGAAACGTATTTGTGGCTTGCCGTGTCCCATGGGCGCGGCCGGTCTCGGACCGCTGCGCCCTGCCTCCTCTGATCCCGCCCCTTCATGCCCGAACGCGCGCTGTCACTCCTCGAGTACCACGTCCTCCTCGCGCTCTCTCAGGGACGACTTCATGGGTACGCCATAAAGGACGCGGTCGCCGAGGACTCCAACGGCACACAGACGCCACGCGCCGGTTCTCTGTACCGCGTGATCGGTCGTCTCCTGGTGGAAGGACTGATCGTCGAGTCTGACGTATCTCGGGAGCGCGAGCCGCATCCGGGTCATGCCCGTCGCTACTATGCCCTTACCGCCACGGGCAAGCGTGCGTTGGCCGCCGAAGCGCAGCGCCTGAAGCGAAGCGCGACGTTAGCCACCAAGCGACTGGGAACCTTGGGAGGGCGATGATGAAACGCCTCCTCCTTGCCTTCGTTCGATTCTATCCGAAGGCCTTTCGCGTTCGATTTGGTGATGAAGTCCGTGAGATGATCGAGCGAGAGTATGATGCCGCTTGTGACGGCGGGGTCGTTGCCCGGTGCGGGTTCGTGCTGGCCACCGCGGCTGACCTCTTCACGAGCGCCATAGCTGAACGACTCCGCCCCGTTGTCCACGTTACCCACATTCCTCGGCGAACCATGCGACTCTCCGACGCTTGGGCGAGTGACTTTCGTCATGCCATCCGTTCGCTTCGGCGCTCCCCTGGTTTCGCCGCTGTGGCGATCGGGACGTTGGGGCTCGCCATTGGGGCGAACGGCGGCATTTTCACCGTCGTGCAACGGGTGCTGCTCGATCCCTTGCCATTTGCCGAGCCAGATCGGTTGATGCACGTGGCGGCGTCCGCGCCAGGTTCGGACTTGCCCGATGAATTCGGAGTCTCGGACGAATTCTACGTGCAGTTCCGGGAGCAGTCGAAGCTGGCGGAGGACGTCGGGATCTTCAGCGGAGGAACGTCCACGTTGCGCGTCGGCGATCGCGTGGAGCGTGTGCCGATGGTGTGGCCGACGTGGAACACCTTTGCGCTGCTCGGCGTGAAGCCGATCCTCGGTCGGCTTCCGACGGAAGCTGACGGGAATCGCGTTTCTCTCATCAGCTACCGGGCATGGCAGACGTGGTTTGGGGGCGACTCGGCCGTAATCGGCAAGGTCTACGACATCAGTTTCGCGCGCCGCGAAGTGATTGGTGTCCTCGGGCCCGGCGTCGCCTTTCCGTCAGACGCAACGTTGATCTTGAACTCCGATGTCATTCAAACGGACTCGATCCAACCGGGACGCCTCGGCGTGTACATGGTGGCCCGCGCCAAGCCCGGGGTGACGCCGGAGGCGTTGGCGCGCGAGTTCACGGCGCTCGCCAAGCGTCTTCCGGAGCGTTTTGGCGGTCCACCGACGTACCCGCGCTTGATCGAGCAACTCCACATGGTCGTGCGTCCGTTGGCCAAGCAGATGCTCGGCCGATTTTCCGGTGCCATCTGGGTGCTTATGGCGAGCGTGGCGATCGTACTGCTCGTCGCCTGCTTCAACGTTGCCAACCTGACCCTCGTGCGAACGGAGTCACGGCAGCGTGAGATGGCCCTACGTCAGGCCGTCGGCGCGGGGCGCGCACAACTCATGCGGTTGCAGCTCGCGGAGAGCACCGTGATCGCCATGGCGGCGGGGCTGTTGGCCATCCTGCTGGCGCGCCTTTCACTGCCGGTGCTCATTGCCGCGGCGCCCGAGGGGGTGCCGCGCATCGGGACCGGTCAGATCAATTGGTCGACGCTCGCATTTTCCGCACTCGCCGCCATCCTGACGGCACTGGCCTGTGGCATCGTGCCGGCGATCCGTGCCGCATCACCAAACCTCACCAGGCTGCGCGAGTCGGGTCGTGGAGCAACGCCGCGACGCCACTGGCTACGCGATGGTCTGGTCATCGGGCAGTCGGCGTTGGCGCTGGTGCTCCTCATCGGTTCCGGGTTGCTCTTCCGCAGCTACGCCAAGCTCAATGAGGTCCGGCCGGGTTACGAAACCAAGGACATCTTCACGTTTCAATTCGCCCCCGAACAACCTCGGTTGCGTGATGGCGCCGATTGGACGGCGTTTCACCTCGGTGTGATGGATCGATTGAAGGCAATTCCGGGCGTCGAGTCGGTTGGGATCGTGGAAAACGTGCCCCTCGACGAGGGCACTCGGCTGGTGCCGTTCATCCCGGAGGGCGGAAGCTCCGACGCCCAGCGGCGCATCGACATCACGTTTGCCGGGCCAGGATACTTCGAGACGATGGGGATCAAGGTGCGTGCGGGCCGCCCCTTCACGCGCGATGATAACACGACCAACTTCGGCAACGTGGTCATCAGCTCGAGCGCGGCCGACAAGCTGTGGCCCGGACTCGATCCGCTCGGACGCCGACTGAAGGCGCCCTCCGACAGCAGCTGGAGTACCGTGGTCGGTGTGGTCGACGATGTGATCCAGAATGACCTGCGTCAGGCGCCGGCACCAACCGTGTATTACGCGTTGCGCGGACCGCTGCCCACGGACTGGCGTCTGACCTCGCCGGGTTATGTCGTGCGCACGAGTGAGTCGGAGACCATTGCGCCGGCGATCAAGGCGATCGTGAAGGAGCTGGCGCCCGAGGCACCGGTCTATCGCACCTACACGATGGACTTTCTGTCGCGGCGCTCAAAGGTTCAGCTGACCTTCACCATGTTGACGCTCGGTGTGATATCGACGCTGGCGCTCCTGCTGGGCACCGTGGGGTTGTACGGGGTGCTGTCGCACCTTGTGAGCGAACGCACCCGCGAGATCGGTGTGCGCATGGCGTTAGGCGCTGAGGCGTCTCAGGTACGGCGAATGGTGGTTGGTCAGGGTGGCCGGATCGTGGGCATTGGCGTTGGTATCGGCATCGTGGTCGCCCTCGCCGTGACACGCGGACTTTCCCGATTGTTGTACAACGTGAACCCGATGGACCTGGCGACATTCCTGGCGATGTCGGTGGTCATGATCCTGATTGGGTTGCTCGCCAGCTACCTTCCGGCGCGTCGCGCCTCCAGCGTGGACCCCATCGAGTCGTTGCGCGGCGACTGAGAAGCGTCCGGGTCAGATCACCATCCGCATCGCGCACGGTGCCGGCGCGACGCCCGCCGATCGAGCGGGCGATCAGCGCACGATAGTTCGCTGGACGGCTCGGGCGACGGGTTGCGGTAGGCCGTCGAGCGCGCCGAGGACCCGCTGCAGCAGTTTGAGCTTGGCACCCCCAAGGGCGGGTGGGACCATGGCCTCAATCAGATGTGGGCCGGGAGCACCCAGCGCACGTTCGAAGGCCGCGACGAATTCGTCGTTGGTGCTGGTGCGTGTGGCTGGCACGCCCATGCCCTCGGCGAGTTGAACGAAGTTCAATACTGGCCCGTGCAGGTCGAGTTGCCCCTTGGCTTTGGGGCCGGCTTCACTGGCGCCCACGCGCTGCAGCTCCATGTCGAGGATGGCGTACGCGGCATTGTTGAAGATGACGGCAATCACATGCAACCGCTCGCGGGCCATGGTCCAGAGCGACTGAATGGTGTACATCGCCGTCCCGTCGCCGATGAGTGCGACGACGACGCGATCCGGGCACGCGATGGCGGCCCCTACTGCATTCGGCAGCCCCTGGCCGATGGCGCCACCAGTGAGCGTTAGAAGATCGTGGTGAGGCGCCCCTGCGGTCATGCGACCGAGCATGAACCCCGACGTGATCGCCTCATCGATGAGGATGGCGCGCTCGGGGAGGAGGTGTCCGACGGCCTGGCACACCGTATCCGCAGAGAGCTTCTTGCCTCGCGGACGGCTGGGACGGGCCGGCGCTTGCACGGTGGGAACGGCACTCATGGCGCCGACCGCGCGGCACAGAGCCTCGAGGGATCCGCTCACATCGTGCGCGCCAGAGGCGAGTGTGTCAACCTTGCAGCTGTCGGCAACCAGCGAGCTGGGCTTGCCGGGATAGGCGAAGAACGAGACCGGCGACTTGGCGTCGACGAGGATGAGGTGGTCCAGTCCCTTCAGCTGCACCGTGGCGAGTTCGGCCAGGTAGGCGATTCGTTCGACGGCGGGGATCCCGGCGCCGCGCGCCATTCGTGCCGGAAACACTTCCGCAAGCAGTCGTGCCCCCGTGCGTGCGGCTATGCGAGCCGCGGTGTGGAGCGTTGGCTCGCGCAATGCGGCGCCCCCAAGCAGAAGGGCCGAGTTGCGGCCGGCGGACAGGATTTGAGCGATGTTGGCGATGGATTGGTCATCGGCGACGGGCGGAGACGGCGGTGTAGGCGCGTTGGCCGGAATTCCCCCATCACTCCATGAGACGTCAGCGGGGAGGATGAGTGTGGCCACCTGGCCGGGGGGTCCCTTGGCGGCGGCAATCGCCTCCGCGGCATCCCGGCCGAGCTCAGTCGTGGCACGGGAGGTTCGTACGAATCCCGGTGAAACGTTTCGTGCGACAGTTTCGATGTCGGATTGCAGCTGCGCGTCAAATGGCGCATGATAGGTCGCGTGGTCACCGACGATGTTGACGATCGGGACCTTGCCCTTGCGGGCGTTGTGCAGGTTAGCGAGTCCGTTGCCCAGGCCGCACCCTAGGTGAAGCAGGGTGGCGGCGGGCTTGTCGGCCATGCGCGCGTATCCATCGGCGGCACCGGTGGCCACGCCTTCAAAAAGGCAGAGTACTGCCCTGACTTGTGGGACGGAGTCGAGGGATGCGACAAAGTGCATTTCGCTGGTGCCGGGATTCGTGAAGCAGACTTCGATCCCGGCATTGGCGAGCGTACGCAGGAGGGCCTGGGCGCCGTTCATTCGTTCCAAGGTGAGGGACGCAAACATGTTGCGCCGCGGTGGCAGGGGCCACAAGGCGGGCCGTATGCCAATGTCTCGGCCAACGTCAGCCAGATGCTTGTTCCTCGCAGACGGAAGGCTGCTGCGGGCACCGCGTTCGCGGAACGCGGTACCTCGGCCCGACGACAGCAGCGACCGGGGGTTCCACCAGTAGTCAGGGAACGCCAGCCGCTGCATGTTCTCCACCGTCTCGGCGCCCTGCGTGTTCGGGACGCGGCCCTCATGTACAGCGCTGTCCCGCCCGGAGTGGTTCATGCCCGCCAAGCAGGCTCGCCGTCGAGTCACCCGGAGGTCGTCGAAGAGCGCCGACCTCCTCATCAACGCCCTCGGCGTCCCGGCTTCGTTCCCACTGCACGTGGACCAGAGCCTTCAGGAGATCGCCTGGCGGTGGAACTACGTACTCCGCAACCGGAAGCGATGGACCAGCCGGGGAGAGGCCGCGCAGCGGCAGCGCGATGAACTCCAGGACCTTGTGCAACAGTTCGGGTTGCAGCCGGCGGACCTGATCCGCATTGCCGACGCGGGGTTGGCGGAGATCTCGATGCCGTTCGTGGAGGAGTCCATCGGTTGGGAGTACCGGATCTTCCCTTGGGAATACGCGTTGGCGGCGGCAACGCGGGAACGGCGACACGCCATCAAGAAGGATTTCACCGTGGTGCGCCACCTGCGGCGACCGGACCGGGCACGGCCGCGCCAGAAGGCGTCGTTCCTGTACGTCGAGAGTGCGCCGGTGCGGGCGCTCTCCGATGGATACGACTTCACGTCCGAGCGGCAGATGATCCAGAGTCAGGCCGCGGCCTCGGGGCTGGACCTGGAGTTGCTGATCAATCCCACGCTCAAACAGCTGCGAGCAAGGATCGAAACGGTGCGACCGCGCATCGTGCACCTGACGGGCTTCGACACGCACCAGGCACGGGCGCTGCTCGACGGGAAGGACACGGCACAGGAGCGGCAGCTGCAAGACGGATTTGTGCTGTCGAACGGCCGGGACGGGGCGGAGGAAGTCAACTCAATGCAACTGGCACAGGCACTGACGGCGGACGGCACGGCGCCGGACCTCGTGAGTTGCAACTTTTTCTACTCTGCGCCCCGCACCGCGGCCCTGTGCGTGGCCTTTGGGGCACGGGCGGCGATTGGCTACCAGGACACCTTTGACGACTCGCTCGCCGAGTTGTTCTTCGCCACGTTGTATCGCGCCTGGACATTTTCCGGAAACAGCGCCACCTCGGCGTTTCGCTATGCGTGGCAGCAGGTCAGGGCGCAGGGGAAGCGAATCACTGGCACGGGCCTGGTCCTGTGGAACGCCGACTCCATCGCGCCCAAGCGCAAGGGTGCGGCGCCCACGGTCATGCCGGTACAAGGCATCACGGACGAATGGCAACGTCACCAGCGTCCAGAACCCGTGACGGCCGCCACGGCCCGCGTGGACCTGGAAGTGCGGGTGAAGGAATTTCCCCAGATCAACTATTCGATCCTGCACAACAATCGCCCGCTCTTCGACGTGTTCACGATCAAGAAGAACCGCGGAGACATTGGGGCGGTGGACGGCATCCGCATCAACGTGGAGCTGCACGTGGGGCGGGACTCGTACCCGTTCCGCATGCAGACGTCGATCGGCGCGACACAGCCACAGATCGATATTGCCGACAAGATCAAGATCTCCCTGGCGTCGACGCTGTCGCGCGCCGTTCGCGAGAGTATCCGCACCAGCCTGTATATCGACGTGGCGTTCGAGGACGTGGTGTTGTACCGCGAAACCAAGCGCGTGACCTTGCTGCCGGTGGACGAGTGGCAGGACTCCGATGCCAACCGCAAGTGGCTGCCATCGTTTGTGCTGCCAAGGGACCCGGCCGTCAGCCGCATCATCGACCTGTCCCAGCGTTATCTGCAGGCGCTTCGCGACGATCCCACCGCCGGCTTCGACGGCTACCAGAGCGTGGAGGAGCTGGACGCCAAGCGTCACACCTACGACTGCACGGGCGTCGACCGTCAGGTGCAAGCCATCTGGTCCGCCTTGCTCTACGAGACGCCACTGGCCTACATCAATCCGCCGCCAACGTTCACGGACTCGTCGCAACGCCTTCGATCGCCTTCCGAAGTGATCGACGGGCATCGCGGGACATGCATCGACCTGGCGTTGCTGGTTGCATCGTGCCTCGAGTATGTCGAGATCTACCCGGCGATCATCCTGTTGACCGATCATGCCTTCCCCTGCTACTGGAGGGCCGAGTCATACTATGACGACTTCACCCTCGCTCGATCGGATGCGATCGATGCGCAGGTGTTGCGGGAGCCGGCGGGCGGATCCGGGGCACCCCAGCAGACGGACAGCTGGTACTACGTCAAGGCGCACTTTCGCGAGGTCCTCGGGGAGATCACTGCGGGTCGTCTGGTGCCGCTGGAGGCCACCTGTTTGTGCTGGCGGAACTCGTTCGCCGACGCCTGTGAGCAGGGTGCCAAGAACCTCTCCCGCCGAAGCCGGTTCGATTCCATGCTGGACATCCGATCGGCACGCATCGACGAGGACTCGCCGGTGACACCGCTGCCCTTGTTGCGTGTGGAGGCGTGAGCATGAGCCAACAATCGCATACGGTCGAGTCGGTCCGAGAGGCCTTGGCGGATTGTGCTGCCGACGCGTTGGAGCTGAATGTCTACGGGAGTGACACGGATCCCAAGGATCTTCCGTCGACTGGAGCACGGCGCCGTGCCACCCGGCGCGGACGGCCGGATCCCGTCCAACGCGCGTCGTTGTACCTGAACCGGCACGGCGTGTTGGAGTGGCAGTTCTCGCAGGCCATGCCGCCGCAGGCCCTGCGAGGACGGCGCGCCGCCGGTGGTGAATTGAGCGACGTGCCAGATGGCGAACTGGTGGATGTGTTCGAGTATGAAACCCTGGAGGCCAATTCGGTGGGCCAGTTCCTGGACAAGGCGGACAACCGGCTCAACGACCGGTTGAAGGGTGTGGAGCGGATGTATCGTCTGTCGGCGCCCGGTCCCGGCGCGATCCCGACGGCCACGCCCATCACCGCGCCGCTCAAGGGAAAGAAGCGCCGGCTGCTGATCGTACATGGGACGTTCAGCAAGTCCCTGGCGATCCTGGAGGGAATGGGACGAGCGCCAAACGCGGACGCATTCTTCAAGGCGGCGTTCAACACCTACGACGAGGTCCTGGCGTTCGAGCATCCGACGTTGTCGGTGAGCCCTGTCCTGAACGCGCTGGACCTGCGGAACGCCTTGGCCGGAATTGACGGCCCGTTGGACATCATCGCGCACAGTCGCGGCGGACTGGTGACGCGCTGGACGATCGAGGCGTTCGGACTGCCTGCAAGCAAGCTACGGGCAGTGCTGGTCGGATCGCCGTTAGGCGGGACGAGCCTTGCTTCTCCTCCACGCCTCCGCGCGACCCTGGGGCTGATGACCAATTTCGGTTCGGCCCTGAAGGTAGCGGGTGGGCTCGCCTCGGCCTACGTACCACTTCTCGTGGCGCCGCTAGCCATCCTGAAGGTGGCCACCAGCGTCATTGGTGCTGTGGGCCACGCGCCGCTCCTCGACGGCACGATCGCCATGATCCCCGGACTCGCCGCCCAATCTCGCGTCAGCAACAACCCGGAACTCATCCGACTGGCAGCCATGACGTCCGGGGCATCCGCCGAGTACTCCGTGGTCTCGAGCAACTTTGAACCCGAGAGCCCGGGGTGGAAGTTCTGGAAGTGGTTCAAGGGTCAACGCATCACGAATGCTGTGACGGACAAGATATTTCCGGGAAAGAACGACCTGGTGGTCGACACCGACTCGATGACGGAGATTCCCAGTGGCGTGCTTCGTCGGCGCGACTTCGGGACAAACGAGACGGTGCATCACACGAACTACTTCGAGCAGGCGAAAACGCTCTCGTTCATCATGGAGTGTTTCGGGGTGAAGTAGCGGTTCGCGAGGGGTAGCGGGGTGGTGCGGAGCGCGCAGATTCTCTCGCACCCAATCTCCTATCTCCAATGAAGCCGGTACATCGCAGGTGTTGTTTCGCAGGAATTCTGGTGGCGTCGAGTCCCTTGCTATTGGGAGCCCAGGACGCTGACCTGATCATGCGAAACGCTCGCATCTGGACGGGTGACACGCTGCATCCCTACGCGCAGGCGCTGGCGATCCGGGGCGACCGCCTGGTCTCGGTCGGGTCCAACACCGACGTCGAGCGCCATCGCACGAGTCGCACGCGCGTGATCGACCTCAAGGGGCGCTTCGTCACGCCGGGCTTCATTGACGACCACACGCACTTCAACCAGGCTGGCGCGCTGTTGATTGGGGCCAATCTGCTGGACGTCAGCACGCCGGGGCCCTTCGCGCAGCGCATCAAGGCGGCGGTGGGCCGAATGAGCCCAGGCGCCTGGCTCACGGGAGGCGATTGGGGAGCTTACGAGGACAATCCGGTGAACAGCACCGGCCCGTCAGCTACAAAGTCGGGAACGCGTTTTGCTCCAGATCGGTCCATGATCGACTCGGTGAGCGGTCGCACGCCGATGTTGCTCAATCGCTGGGACCGGAGCGCATACCTCGCGAACGGCATGGCGCTGGAGCGGGCTGGCCTGAGTTGCGCCTCGCCGGTGCCAGGCCTGGAATGCGTCGGCGACCGGGCGACGGGACGCGTTGCGGATAGCGCGCTCGCTCGCGTGCGCCGCGCGATCACCCCCACGACGTTCGACCAGCGCCTGCGCGAGGCGCGAGCCGCCATGCTTCACCTGGCCGAACTCGGCGTGACGACGATCCATGATATCACACCGCCGTTTCAGCTGCCGGTGTACACGGAGCTCAAGCGTCGTGGTGAACTCACGGTTCGCGTGTTTGCCCGGCCCACCCTCGACAAGTGGAACGAGCTGGCGTATGCGGGCGTGTCGCCCGGATTCGGTGACGACTGGCTCCGATTGCGGGCCTTGAAGGGATTTGTCGACGGTATCCAGGGAAACTCCACCGCACGCTTCTACGAGCCGCAACTGCACTCCGGAAAGCGCGGCGAATGGAGGGACAGCACCAACACCGCGGCCACGGATGGCGCGGGCTCCGGGATGGAACCCGCGGGCAACATGGAGCGGCTCCTCTTTGGCCTCGATTCGGCTGGGTGGTGGGCAAATGTCCACGCCATTGGCGACCAGGCCATCGATACGGTGCTCACCATCATGGAGAAGGTGATGACCACCAATGGCCCCAAGGAACGCCGGTGGCGCATCATCCACTCCCAAGTCATCCGCAACGCGGAGGTCGCACAGCGATACAAGCGGTTAGGCATCATCGCCGAAGTACAACCGTACCATGCCATCGACGACATGCGATGGATGGAGGAGCGGATCGGGGCACGGTCGCGATGGGCCTACGCGTTCAAGACCTTTCACGACGCCGGTGTCCCGCTTCTCTTCGGATCCGACTGGCCCGGCACGAACGCCAGCTGGTATACGGCGAATCCGATGACCATCCTGTACGCGGCGACCACGCGCCAGACGCTGGACGGCAAGCCCGAGGGCGGGTGGTTCCCGGAGCAACGACTGGACCTGGAAACGAGTCTTCGCAGCTACACGATCAACAATGCGTGGGCGGAGGGTGAAGAGAAGGCGAAGGGGTCGCTGGAGGCGGGGAAGCTGGCTGACCTCGTAGTCGTCGACCGTGACCTGTTCAAGATTCCCTCCGCGCAGCTGAAGGAAGCGAAGGTGTTGCTGACGATGGTCGGTGGGAAAGTGGTGTACCGGGCCTCGTCCTTCACTCCCTAACCATGCGCGACGCGCGTTGACTACCGCAGGAATCGGCAGGCCTGGCGACCTCCCTCGGGATGAACGCGGTGCGGCGAAGACGACGGCGCGCCGCACCCTGGCGCGCATTTCACCAGCGCTGGGGCTCATCGCCGTCGTCCTCGTTTTCACGATCCTCGCCGACGAGCCATCGCGCTTCCTGTCATCGTTCAACCTTCGCATCGTCCTGTCGCAGACGGTGATCACGGCGTTGGGCGCTATTGGCATGACCATGATCGTCGTGAGTGGCGGGATCGACCTCTCCGTTGGGGCGTCGATCGCGCTGACAGGCGTAATCACCGCCGTCGGCCTCCGCGATGGTTGGTCACCGGCGATGGCGGTCAGCGCGGCAGTTGTTGCTGGTGGAGTGATCGGTCTCGTGAATGGCGTCGTGATCACCACGCTCCGCGTCGTCCCGTTCATCGTCACCCTTGGCATGCTGGGTATTGCGCGGGGCACGGCCAAGTGGCTGGCCGGAGAACAGACGGTGAACGTGCCGTCCTCCTGGATCAATGACCTCGTGGTCACCATTCCGAAACCCACGTGGCTGGTGCTGCCCCTGGGCGTCTGGACCGTACTGGCGTTGTCGATCGTGGCAGCTCTTGTGCTCCGCTACACCGTCTTCGGACGTCACATCTTCGCCCTCGGCTCCAACGAGGCGGCCACCCGTGCCTGTGGGATCGACACCAACCGCCTGAAGGTGGCAATCTATGGCGTGGCGGGTTGCCTGTTTGGCCTGACGGGGGTCATGCAGGTGTCGCGTCTGCGGCAGGGCGATCCCACGGTGGCGAATGGTGCGGAGCTGGACATCATCGCTGCCGTTGTGATTGGCGGTGGAAGTCTGAACGGTGGCGAAGGCAGCATCGCAGGTTCCCTCATCGGTGCGCTCATCATGGCTTTCCTGCGCAACGGATGTCAGCAGATGGGCTGGCCGAACTACATCCAGGAGATCATCATCGGTGTGATCATTGTGCTCGCCGTCGCGCTGGACCGCGTGCGCGCCGCTTGGGCCGAGCGCGCAGCCATGCTGACGATGACCGATGCCTGAGCAGCCGCAGCGCGTCGTCGATTCTCACGTACACTTCTGGGACCCAAAGTTGCTGCGGTATCCGTGGCTAAAGGATGTCCCAGCACTCAACAGGCCCTTCCTACCGGCAGAGTATCCGCCATTCGAGTTGCGGGCATTCGATGTCGCCATCGTCGTCGAGGCGAACGTCATGCCGGAACAGGCAGAGGAAGAAGTTGGTTTTCTGGTTGAAGTCGCGTCGCGAGAGCCACGCGTGCGCGGAATCGTCGGGTTCGCGAACTTGCTCGACGAGCGATCGCGAGCCGGCGTGCTGAACCGGCTGCGCGGTACGCCGTCGGTCGTCGGTGTCAGGCACAACATCCAGGGGCAACCGGCGGGGTTCGCCCTGCAGCCAGCGTTCGTGCGAGGTGTTCAGGAAGTCGGGGACCATGGCTTGGTATTCGACCTGTGCGTAACCGCCGGTCAGCTGAACGAAGTAGCGGAGCTGGTGCGCCGCTGCCCGCGAACCACGTTCGTGCTCGACCACTGCGGCAAGCCGGCAATTCGGGAGGGCGACATGGAGTCGTGGTCGGCTGACTTGGCGGTGTTAGCGCAGCAGGAACACGTTGCATGCAAGCTTTCCGGGCTCCTCACGGAAGCGTCCCCCGAGCAATGCACCCATGAGGGGTTGCAGCCGTATGCAAGTCACGCGCTCAGCTGCTTTGGCGCGGCGCGGATGCTCTATGGAAGCGACTGGCCCGTGTGCACCCTGCAAGGTGGCGTTTCCACGTGGCGCAGGTTGACTGAGCGATTCACCGAAGCACTCTCACCATCTGAACGCAACGCCGTGTACGAAGGCAATGCGACTCGCATCTATGGCCTCAGGATCAACGGGAGCAACTGACGGCATGCGGCTTAGAGGGCGCACGGCGATCGTCACCGGCGGTAGCTCTGGCATCGGACAAGCCATAGCCGTCCTGTTCGCATCGCACGGTGCCAAGGTTCATATCTTGGACGTCACGCCTGCCGACGCCACCCTGCAGGCCATTGCCGATGGGGACGGCGTCGCGACTTACCGCGCCTGCGACGTCACCAGCCAGCGCAGTGTCGACGATGCCTTCGCCACGGTTGGGAACGTCGACGTGCTCGTGAACAGCGCTGGCGTAGCGCACATCGGCAACGTGGAGCAAACGACCGAGGAGGAGTTTGATCGCGTGTACGCGGTGAACGTGAAGGGGGTGTACAACTGCTTGCGCGCCGGCGTTCGCGTGATGAAAGACACCGGCGGAGCCATCCTGAACCTGGCCTCGGTCGCATCCACCGTCGGTATCGCCGATCGGTTCGCCTACTCGATGAGCAAGGGGGCGGTGCTCACGATGACCATGTCCGTGGCGCGCGACTACATCGACCGGAAGATTCGCTGCAACTGTGTGTCCCCCGGCCGAGTGCACACGCCGTTCGTCGACGGGTACCTGGCGCGCACGTATCCGGGGCGAGAAGCCGAAATGTTCGAGAAGCTGGCTCGCACGCAACCGATCGGCCGGATGGGTCAACCGAGCGAGATCGCCGAGCTGGCCCTGTTCCTGTGTTCTGATGCCGCGTCGTTCATCACCGGGAGTAACTTCCCGATTGACGGCGGGTTTGTGTCCCTCAAGATGTAGCGGACCTAACGATGAGCGATCGCACCATCGTTCGCGTGGACGTGCACGACGTCCGATTCCCGACCTCACAGCGGTTGGACGGGTCCGATGCCATGAATCCGGACCCCGATTACTCAGCGGCGTACGTCGTGTTGCACACGGACGCTGGCGATGCGATCGAAGGGCATGGTTTGACGTTCACTATCGGGCGCGGCAATGAACTGTGCGTTGCCGCTGTGGAAGCGCTGGCACCACTGGTGCGCGGGCTCTCGCTTGGTACGATCACCGCCGACATGGGTGCGTTCTGGCGACGGATCACGGGCGACTCGCAACTGCGCTGGGTGGGGCCTGAGAAGGGAGTGATTCACTTGGCGACCGCTGCCCTCGTCAACGCCGTCTGGGACTTGTGGGCCAAGGTTGAAGGGAAGCCGCTGTGGAGGCTCCTGGCCGACTTGTCACCGGACGAGATCGTCAGGTGCATCGATTTCCGGTACATCACGGACGCGCTCACGCCCCAGGAGGCGCGTGACATCCTCGTCCGACACCGTGACAGTCGAACGCAACGCGAGTCCGAATTGCAGCGGGACGGATACCCCGCGTATACCACATCGGCCGGTTGGTTAGGCTATCCCGACGACAAGATCCGACAGCTCTGCCGCGACGGCGTGGCGGAGGGATGGACGCACTTCAAGATCAAGGTGGGGCGCGACCTCGCTGACGACATGCGCCGAGCGAGCATCATTCGCGAGGTGATTGGCCCCGACCGCAAGCTCATGATGGACGCCAATCAGGTGTGGGATGTTCCCGAGGCCATCGCGAACATGCGCGCCCTCGCGCGGTTTCACCCGTGGTGGATCGAGGAGCCGACCAGTCCCGATGACGTCCTTGGTCATGCGGCGATTGCCCGCGCAATTGCGCCGATTGGCGTGGCCACGGGAGAGCATGCCCAGAACCGGGTCGTGTTCAAGCAACTGATGCAGGCGAACGCCATCCGATTCTGTCAAATCGACAGCTGCCGATTGGGTGGCGTCAACGAGGTGCTGGCAGTGTTGCTGCTGGCGGCAAAGTTCAACGTGCCGGTCTGCGCGCATGCGGGCGGTGTTGGATTGTGCGAGTACGTGCAACATCTCGCCATCTTCGACTACTTGTGTGTCAGCGCGTCTCTCGACGACCGGATCGTCGAATACGTGGATCATCTGCACGAGCACTTCGTGGACCCCGTGATCATGGATAAGGGGCGATACGTGATGCCTACGGCGCCGGGGTACAGCATCACGATGAAGGCGGAGAGCCTGCGCCAGTACGCGTATCCAGATGGACCCGTGTGGCGCGATCGGGTCAAGGGATCGGGCAATGCGCCAGCCGGCGTGCCGGAACGGCCTATCCGAGCGCACCCGTGAGCCAGACCATGCGAGCCGCGGTTCTTGTGGACGTGAACCAACTGGAGGTGCATGACGTTCCACGCACCGATCCCGCGCCGCATGAGGTCGTGGTGCGGGTTGATGCTGTCGGATTGTGCGGCACCGACGTCCACATCGTGCAGGGGCACGCCAACTACAACTTCGACGCCCACGGACGGGTGTGGTCGTTGCGCGAGCGACCGCAGATTCTCGGGCACGAGATCGCCGGGACCGTGCACGAAGTGGGTGCGGGGGTGAAGGGAATTGCGCCAGGCACACGCGTCATCATGGATCAGGGACGCTGCTGCGTGAGCGAGTGGCGGGAGCCGCGGTGCGAGTACTGTCGGACGCAGTCGTCCCACCAGTGCGAACACTATCGAGAGCACGGGATCACGGGCCTGCCAGGTGGGTTTGCGGAGTTCATAACGATCCCGGGCGTGAACGTCGTGCCCATCGAGACGAGCATCAGCGCCCAGCACGCCGCGCTCAGCGAACCGCTGGGGTGCGTGCTCCATGCGTCGGAGATGGTGGCGCACGCCGGAGGTCGCTATACGTTAGGCGGTTCGGCCGACGGTCGGGTGCGAACGGTGCTGATCTGCGGCGGGGGACCGGCCGGGCTACTGTTCGTTCAGCACCTGCGTGGCGTGGCCGGTTTCGATGGCCGCATCCTCGTGAGCGAGCCGTCCGCGCATCGACGTGCACTCGCCGAGCATTTCGGCGCCGATAGCGTGGACCCGACGACGGTCGACGTTGTGGAAGCCGTCGCGGCATGGACGTCGGGGCGGCGCGTGGAATACATCATCGAAGCGTCGGGCGCTGGCGCGGTGTTTGCTGCCATCCCGGGGCTTCTTCGGAAACAAGGCACGGTACTGCTGTATGGCCACGGTCATGCCGGCGTCGATCTGAGCGTCATGAACCAGGTCCAGTTCCTCGAGCCGACCTTGGTATCCCCGGTTGGCGCTTCCGGTGGTCACGACGCGGACGGTCGACCCCTCACATACGTGCAGGCCCTGCGTCTCCTGGAGCGCGGCACGGTGGACGTCGGGCCGCTCGTCACCCATCGTTATGCCTCCCTCGAGGAGTTGCCGCAGGCCTTCGCCGGGGCGCACCATCAACCAGACTATGTGAAGGGAGTCCTCACGCTATGACCGCCATGACCCGCGTCCGCCGTTCTGCGATCCTCCTGTCCATGCTGGGAGGGAGCGTTGCCGCATGCGGAGGCGAGCGAAATGACGCAGCTGGCGGAAGCAAGGCGCTCACGATCGCCGTGGTTCCGAAAGGCACGACGCACGAGTTCTGGAAGGCCATTCATGCGGGGGCCGTTCAGGCGGCCGACGAACTCGCCGCCGCGGGGGACACGGTACGGCTGATCTGGAAGGGTCCCTTGCGCGAAGACGACCGGGAGCAGCAGGTGCAGGTGGTGGAGGGATTCATCAGCCAGCACGTGGATGGCATCGTCCTCGCCCCGCTCGACGTGCGCGCTCTGGCTCGACCCGTGGAGGAAGCCAAGGCGGCGGGCGTGCCAACGGTCATCATCGATTCGGGGTTGGAGACGGACGCGATCGCCTCCTATGTGGCCACCGACAACACCAAAGGGGGAGAACTCGCCGCCGACCGACTTGGCGAGCTGCTGGGTGGAAAGGGAAAGGTCCTGGTGTTGCGGCTGCAGGAAGGATCCGCGAGCACGACGGCACGCGAGGATGGATTCCTGGCGCGGCTGGCGGCCAAGTATCCGGGCGTCACGGTCGTCTCGTCCAACCAGTATGCCGGCGCCACACGCGAAACGGCCAAGCAGGCGGCCGAGAACCTCCTGAACCGGTTTGGCAGCGACCTGCAAGGGATCTTCACGCCTAACGAATCATCGACCATTGGCATGCTGCTGGCGCTTCAGGACATCGGGAAGGCCGGAAAGATCCGGTTCGTCGGCTTTGACGCGACCCAGACGCTCCTCGACGCGATGAAGGCGAGCCAGCTGGATGGCATCGCGGTGCAGAATCCCATGCGGATGGGATACCTCGGGGTGAAGACGATGGTTGCCAGCCTACGCCAGCAACCGTTCGAAAGGCGCATCGACACGGGTGTGACGATGGTGACGCCGGAAAGCATGGAGAAACCGGAGACGCAGGAGATCATCCATCCGCCCATCGACAAGTACCTCAAGTCGTCAGCACCGGGACAGTAGATGCACGCGCCAGATGGGCTGAGCGTCGACGGCGTCGTCAAGCGCTTTGGGGCCACGGTGGCGCTCGACGGCGTGGCGCTCAACGTGACACCGGGTCAGGTCCACGCGCTGATCGGCGAGAACGGCGCCGGAAAGAGCACCCTGATGGGGATTCTCGCTGGGGCCATCCGGCCGGATGGCGGCACGATGCAGCTGTCGGGAGAGCGATATGCGCCAGATACCCCCCTCGATGCGCGACGCGCCGGAATCTCCCTGATCCACCAGGAACTCTCCCTGTGCCCGCACCTCACCGTCGGCGAGAATGTGCTGTTGGGTGGCGAGTCTTCGCGGTGGGGGTGGGTGGACAGGCGCGCATCACGCGATCGCGCGCGGGCGTTGCTCGACGAACTGCCACATCCCGAGATTCATCCCGACCGACGACTCGCCGAGTTGTCGCTGCCGGCCAGACAAATCGTTGAAATCTGTCGAGCACTCGCGGGCGATGCCAAAGTGTTGCTCATGGACGAGCCGACGTCGTCGCTGCAGGGGGCGGACGTCGAGCACCTCTTTGCGCTCATTCGCCGTCTGGTCGCTCGCGGGGTCGCGGTCATCTACATCTCGCACTTCCTCGAGGAAGTACGACGGATCGCTGACCGATTCACGATCCTCCGGGATGGACGAAGTGTTGCGGCTGGAGCGATCGCCGACGTGACGAACGAGGAGATCATCTCGCAGATGGTTGGGCGATCGGCCACTCACCTGTTTCCCAGCCGCGCTCCGGCCGCGCGCGGGGACGTGGCCCTGTGCGTGCGCGGGCTGGCGGCACCGCCAAAGCTTCGACACGCATCGTTTGACCTGTACCGTGGCGAGATTCTCGGGATCGGCGGGCTCATTGGATCCGGGCGGACGGAGCTGGTGCGCGCGATCTACGGGCTGGATCGCGTGAGTGCCGGCACCATCGACGTGCTGGGCACCGCGCCTCGGCGCCGGTCCTCCGCCGCAGAACGTGTGCGACAAGGCGTGGGCTACGTGAGTGAAGATCGGAAGGGCGAGGGTCTCACGGTTTCGCGCCCGATTGCCGACAACATCACTGCCACTCGACCGGAACTCCGCGTGAGCGGCGTCGGCATTCTTGATGTGAAAGGACAGGCCGCACAGGCGCGCCGGTGGATCCGCGACCTTCGGATCCGCGCCCAGTCGCCGTGGCAGCGGGTGCAGTCACTTTCCGGCGGCAACCAGCAAAAGGTCGCCATCGCCCGATTGCTGCACCAGCGAGCGACCATCCTGCTTCTCGATGAACCTACCCGTGGGATCGACATTGGCAGCAAGGCAGAAGTTTACGAGGTCATTGCGCGTCAGGCCGAGGCCGGATGCGCCGTGCTACTCGTCAGCTCATACTTGCCCGAGTTGTTTGGCCTATGCGATCGCCTGGCGGTGATGTGTCGCGGCCAGTTGACGGAGGCTCGGCCTATTGGGGAGTGGACCCCCGAGCGCGTATTGGCCACCGCGATAGGATCGACATGATCCGCCGCGCCTTGTTGCTCTTCGCCACGGCGTGGTTAGGCACGACGCCGGCGCTTTTCGCACAGGAGCGCGAACTCCACTGGCGAGCGCTCGAGGTGGACGCGCGACTGGATTCGGCGGGCACCCTTCACGTGCGCGAACGGCACACGATGGTCTTTACGGGAGACTGGAACGGCGGGGAGCGCACCTTCAACACTCGTCTGGGGCAACGGCTGTCGCTCGTGCGCATGATGCGGGTGGACGCCGCGGGTGTCGAGCACCCGATGGTGAAGGGAGACGTGAAGGGGGTGGACCATTACGACTGGGCGAGCCGCGGCGTGCTCCGCTGGAGGAGCCGGACGCCAACCGACCCGCCGTTCGACAGCACCACGCTGGTGTACGTGATCGACTACACGTTGGCCAACATCCTGCAGCCGCGTGGTGAGGGATACGTACTCGACCACGATTTCGCCTTTCCCGACCGAACGGGGCCCATTGAGGCGTTCACGTTGGCGCTGACGGTTGATGGCGAGTGGGGAGTGCCAAGCGATCTTCGTCCGTCGTACGGACCAGTGGCGCTTCCGCCGGGCGAGGGCTTCGTGGTCCATGCGGCCTTGGCCTTCCGCGGGATGGGGATGCCGGCTGGCGTGCCTCGAGCCGCGAGTCCCGTCGTCCGCTATGCGATGGGTTCGGTACTCTTGCTGGTGCTGGTCGCGCTTGCCTTTCGCTTCGTGCAGCGCGAGGTACCCAGCGGCCGCTTTGCCCCGTTGACACCGATTGGGCAGATCGACGACGCATGGCTCGCGGCGAATGTGTTGTCGATGCTGCCGGAGGTGGTGGGCGCGGCCTGGGACGACACCACGGGATCACCGGAAGTGGCGGCAGTCCTGGCTCGCATGGTGGGAGAGAAGAAGCTCGCCAGCCGCGTGGAGACCAAGAAGGTGCTCTTCTTCTCGTCCAACGTGTTGCATCTGCAACTGCTGGTGCCACGCAGCTCCTTGACGGGATATGAGCTGACGCTGGTGGAGTCCCTGTTCACGCCGGGTGCCAACGCCACCGATACGGACGCGGTACGGCAGCGATATGCCAAGACCGGATTCGACCCCTCCGGAAAGATCCAACATCCGTTGGAGCTGCTGGTGAAGGGCCTCAGTCCGCGCGGGTCGGAGATTCACCGGCCGTCGCGCTGGCCGACGGCCGTGATGTGTGTGGTGGCCTTGGCACTCATCGCGTCCGCAGGTGTCGGGAATCCTGCGGACGTCGTGATCGGCGCAGTCGCGGCCGCCATCCTGGTGGTGGTCTATGGGATCGCGGCACTGCAGGCGGCGTTCTGGCGACTCCGCGTGAGTGCATGGACCTCCCATGCCATTGCGTTCGTCCTGCCGATGACCGTGATGACTGGCGGTGTGTGGTGGTTGACGTATTCGGGCGCCTTTCGGATGGGGTTGCTCGCACTGGCCGGACTCACCCTACTGTGTCTGGCCTTGTGCCACAGCGTGTTGAATCTGGCGATGGCGCGTCAGTCGCCACAGCTGATCGCACTCCGGAAGCGCTTGGTGTCGGCGCGCGAGTTCTTCGCGGACGAACTCCGCAAGGAACGCCCCGCCTTGCGTGACGAGTGGTTCCCGTACCTCATGGCGTTTGGACTGGGCCCGCAGATGGACCGCTGGTTCAAGTCATTCGGAGCGGCAGCGCAATCCACGGGCGTCGTGCTGTCGCGCGGTTCCGGGTCCAGCTCAACGAGCGGTGGCGGCTGGACTGGTTTCGGGGGTGGCGGCGGATTCAGCGGCGGCGGTTCGAGCGGGTCGTGGGCGGCCGCTGTTGGGACGATAGCGTCCGGTGTAGCTGCACCGAGCAAGAGCAGTTCTGGCGGTGGTGGTGGAGGAGGCGGCAGTTCAGGTGGAGGTGGTGGCGGCGGGTGGTGATACTGGTCACGAGGGATTGCCGTCAGGTGCGTCACTGGTCGACGTTTGAATCTGGCGGGATGAGTCGGTATATTCAGCTGGTCTCCGGCCGATGCGGCCACGCACTGGAGCGAGTACGGTGGGGCTTGGGTGGGGGAACTCGCCAGTACCTGCACGCACACAACCTCTCAGGTCGGAGCGGATCGATGGCTGTTGGTTACTCTTACGCCGCGAGTGAAAATCTCGTCGTCATAGAGGGCGAAGGCTTGGTAACCTTCGAGGACCGCCACGCGTGCATCCGGAGCATCATCGAGGACCCTGACCTTCCCGAGCGCTTCCAGGTGCTCGTCCTTGCCAGCAATATCGAGCAACCCCCGCCAGCCGGCGACCTTCCCCACATGTCGGCACTCGTCGATCGACTGCGAGAGCGGTCGCGATCCCGCATCGCGATCCTGAATTCCAGGGTGGGTCACTTCACGTTAAGCCAGCTGGTCGCCTTACTCGCTACGGACGGGCCCCGCTTGGTGCAGGCGTTCTCGTCGGAATCAGCGGCTCGGAGCTGGCTCACCGATTGGATGGCGTAGGGAATTTTGATCGGGATCGGCCGCCTGACACCTCTTGGCTGAAAATGGCGCATGGTGAAGGGACGCCAGCAGCGGAGCGCAAAGCATGAGCATCCTGCACCAACCTCACCCCATCGATCTTCGCCACCGACCGAGTCGGGCGTTCTGGTTGACGCTCGCCATTTCCGCCACGCTTGTGGCCGCGTCCACGAGCAGCGCCAGCGGGCAGAGCAGCACCGCCCAGGACCAATTCGCCGCCTTCGTCAGAGCGTACTACGGCTTGGGGCAAGCGCCGGCGTGGGACGGCCTCGACAAGCTCTCCGGGGTTCGCTGGGCACCGGCTCCAACGGAACTGAAAAACTGTCTGCCGAACGGTGACTGCTTTGCGCGCCAAGGGACGGCGACGATTGGCGGTCGCAACTTCGCGATGGTGGCCTCAGGCGCCCGTACCATGGTGGTGAACCTCCTCATCCGCAACGTCTCCGCGCCGTTAGGCGATTCGGCCCTCGTCGCGGCGCTCGGTCGCACTGGGTTTGCGACCACGTTGGCGCGTTGTCCGGTGCGGGTTGGTGCCGAGGGCACGAACTGGTACAAGCTCACCGGTGCCGGGGGCGACGAAGGGTTCATTTCCATCCAGCCCGCTGGGCCCGGAAGGCCAAACGAAGGGTACACGCTGTCGCAGGGCACGGAGCTTCCGCAGCTGCAACCCGCCCAACTGTCGATGTACAGTGAACGTTGCGCCGCAGGGAGCGAGCGCAAGGTCGTCTCCTCGAGCAAGCCGCACGAAGAGCTGGCGTCGTTGGTGGTGACGCTACTCGCCAAGGGCGCCGCGCTCTACGATTGGAAGACGCTGGCGGGGCTTTCTGCTATCACGTGGAACGGGAGTGGGCCGGTGCGGTCGGACCTGACGGCACGGGGCGATGCGAATCCGGTCAGTCAGACGGGGAGTGTGAAACTGGCCGGTCGCGAGTTCTCGGTCATGGCGAGCGGTACACCGGCGCAAGTTCGCACTATCTACCTCGATGAAGTCGGCCGACATCCCAAGGGAGAACACATGCTTGGCGTGGTCTACGAGAAGGGGATTGCGGTGCGCCTCGTTCGCTGCGGTCCCATGTACACCGAATCGACGAACAACTGGTACAACCTGCAAGGCAGTGCCACGCGGCCAGCCAACATCCGCCAGTCCATCAACTACGACGGCAACAACGTGTCTGACGCCTATGAGCTACGATTGGATGGGACGCTTCCGACGCGTGATCCACGCGACCGGAACCCCGGATCCAATGGCTGCTAAGGGACACGCCGTCCGAGGACGTCAGATGGAACAGCGCTCGATGCACTGGTAGCGCCACCGCTCGTTTACGCGTCCGGCAGCTCCGCCAGTTCGGCGAGTACGGCCGCCGTGTGTTCCCCCAACGCGGGCACGCGTGCCATCCGTGGGCGTGCTCCCGCCAGATTGTGCGGCGGCAATAACGCGGGGACATCACCGGCCTCTGAATCGACCGTGACCCAGCGCGCACGGGCCGCCAGTTGTGCGTGTGCCGCGACGGCACTGAGATCGTTCACCACCGCATTCGCGATCGCCGCCAGCTCCAAGCGTTCGGTGATCGCCGCGACGGACGCCTCGAGAAAGACGTTCTCGATCAGTGACTCCAAGGCCGCGCGATTGGCCAGCCGGTCGGCGTTCGTCGCGTACGACGGATGGTCGGCGAGCCGAACGTCGCGCAACACCACCTCACAGAATCGCTGCCACTCGCGTTCGTTCTGGATGGAGAACATCACCTGACCGTCCGCGCACCGATACGCGCCGTATGGAACGATCATGCTGTGCCGCAGGCCAGCGCGTCGCGGTGATGCGCCGGTGCCCAACTGCACGTAGAGTTGGGGCGTCACCCATTCCACCAGGCATTCGAGCATGGAGATGTCGATCCGGTCGCCATGCCCGGTGCGGTCCCGATTGCGCAGCGCCGCAAGAATCGACGCGTACGCATAGAGCCCGGACGAGATGTCAGCGACACTCACGCCCACCTTGGCCGGCGCCTCGTCCGTCCCGGTGAGGCTGACGACGCCGGATTCGGCTTGGATCAGCATGTCGTAGGCCTTGCGGTCACGGTCTGGACCGTCAGGGCCATAGCCTGAGATGCCGACCCAGATCAGTCGGGGGGCGGCCGCTCGTAGCTCGTCGTAAGAGAGCCCCAGTCGTTCCACCGCCCCAGGGGCCAGGTTGTGCAGGAAGACGTCGGAGCGCCTGACGAGTCGCTCCAATGCCTGGCGGCCCTCCGCGGACTTGATGTCGAGAACGACGCTTTCCTTTCCGCGATTCAGCCAGGCAAAGTACGACGACATGCCGTGAAAGCTCTGGTCGTACCCACGCGCGAAGTCGCCGCCATCGGGACGCTCGATCTTGATGACGCGTGCACCCATGTCCGCCAGCTGGCGCGAGCAGAATGGTCCCGCCACGGCCTGCTCCAGCGCGACGACGGTGACATCGGCCAGCGGGTACGCGGGCGGGAGGGGTTTGGCGGCATCCTGCCGGTGCGGGGACATGGCAGCGCAGTCGTTAGGTGGCCAGCGCGGCAAACGCCGTGCTCATGTCGGCACACGTTCGCAGGCCACGAATGGACTCGATGGCTCGCTGCGTGAACGCGGCCCCGTAACGCGGTGACACCAGCAACCGGAACTTCTCCTCGAGCATGTCCGTGGGTACGGGATTCTCGGGGTTCCCGCGGGGAAACGCCGAGGAAAGCGTGCGGGCGGAGCCGTCGCGCCGCACCACAGTCAGGTGCGTGCCCCACTCCGCCGGATACCGTGCGGTCAGTTCCGGTGACACGGTCACGGTCAGACGATCGAGGAGCGCTCGCGTGGCCGGATTGGTCACGCCGCGCTCCGAGAAACGATCGGGAGTGAACTGCGCCAAGCCGACGCTGCCCTCGAGCAACGCAGCCGCAACACAGTAGGCGAGACTGAACTTGGCTTGGTACGGGGATCGCGGGTTGGCTTCCTTCACGATCTCATGGCCGGGCCCATAGGTCAGGACCTGCACGCGTTCCAGCTGATCCACCGCCTCCTCGGCAACCCAACCCGCATCGCGGCGATAGTCCAGCGCCATGTCGATGGCGGTGTGCGTGTGTCCGCAGCACGAGTGCAGCTTGAAGCAGTTCTCGGTGACCTTCCAGTGATCGCCCAATCGGTCGGTAATTCGCGAGGGGTCGGCGCCGGTGCTTGTGGCGCGAAAGAAGCCGCGCGCGCCTTCTAGAATGCGGGTGGCGCCGGTAAACCCTCGGGCCGCCAGGTCACCGGCCAGTATGCCATTGGACGCTGCCTTGCCGGGGTGCAGGTGCTTGCTCATGGCGCCGTCGGCATTGAACTCCCACAACCCCGCGGCCTGTGTGCCTGCGGTGCCTAACGCGTCGAGACACGTTGCCTCCTTCAGCCCCAGCAACGAAGCGGCCGCCGCTGCGGATCCGAACGTCGCCGCCGTGCCGGTCGGGTGCCAGTACTGATAGTGGCTCGGGTTCACCGCCTCGCCCACTCGCAGCGCCACATCGTATCCAACGGCCACTGCCAGAAGGAACGCCTCGCCACTCCGGTGTTCGCGCTCGGCGACGGCGAGGGCGGCAGGGATCACGGGGGCGGCGGGGTGCAGCGTGGACCCCTTATGCACGTCATCCAACTCCAGGATGTGCGACGCCACGCCATTGGCCAGCGCCGCATGTGCCGCCGCGGAACGCCCCGCGCCGAAGACCGTCGCATCCTCGGACGCGCCTAACGTGGCAACCACTCCCTGGACCATCCGGGCCGGCGGCTCGAGGGCACCGGCGAGGGCCGATCCCAGCCAATCGAGGATGGCGCGCTGCGTTGCGTCGAGCGCGTCGGGACCCAGGTCATTGAACCGAGCGCTCGCGACGAAGTGTGCGAGCGCGCGGCTCACTCCCTGTTCAAGCGTCACGGGCGCACCCGGCTGGCGACATGGCGCGAGTATACCGCGGTGTCGCAAAGCCGGCAAACCCGCCAGCGAAGCCATTCGGTGACTGCTCGCCGGCGCACGCTGGCAAGGACTCGCTGTTGCCAACTACGCTTGCAGACCACCGACAGCGATCCGCATTAGCGCCATGCACGGATCGCGCTACGCCTCCGCGCCGCCACTCGCGCCAAGGAGCGAGGTGCGCAGACGGCTGACGAGAAACGGTCCGTCGCGCGGCGGGAGGACCTTTGGCTCCGGATCCGAGCCGATCTTGATCACGGCGAAGAGCAGTGCACTCGGCTGATGCACGTCGGCACGCAGTTGATCGACGTCCTCGATCGCCGTGATCGTGCGAACGTCAGACATCCCACATGCGCGCGCGACGGCGGCCAAGTCTGTTCCTGACGCCGTGTGTGTCGACTGGTTTCCTGTCTCGCCAAAGCGCTCGTTGTCCAGCACGGCGATGCGCAGGTTCGGCGGCCGCACGACGGCGATTGTCGCCAGACTCCCCAAACCCATGAGCATTTCGCCGTCGCCCGTGACCACCAGGACCGTTCGTGACGGCTGGGCCATCGCCAGCCCCAACCCAAGCATGGCCGCTCCACCCATCGCGCCCCAGAGGGGAAAGTCGAGGGACGAGTCCCCACACGCTGCCACGTCGTACGCCGGAGCGCCCAAACCAGCTACAACAACCAGGTCGCCGCGATCCTGCAGCAGTCGGCGCACCGCTTCACGACGGTTGATGGCGTTCATGACTTGAACTTCCGGTGCAGGGCACCCCTCACCATGCGGGGCGCGCGAACGCCAACACCGAGGGTGTGTCCGCGATCGATGGGGGCCACAGACTCGATATGTCCACCACGTGTACGACTCATTTCGACTCCTCAAATCGCTTGGCGCCGATCAGTCGTTGCGACAGCAGCACCGCCACGCGGCTCTGGCTCTGCCACGCCGACCGCAGCGCGCCTTCCACTGTCGGCCCTACCTCGACCGGCGTCGAGGCGCGAAAAACGGAGACGCCGCTCGCGGTGAGGACGGCGGGCGTCCCCTGGCCCATGGGCACTTGCCACGGGTTGAACTCCTCCCACTCGCCGCGCATGGTCACCAGCACAACGAGCGGAATCTGACAGACGTGTGGGAGGGACAGCATGTTGATGCAGTTCCCGACGCCGCTCGACTGAATCAGCAGGGCCGCACGCGTGCCGCCAAGGAAGGCGCCGGCCGCCAGTGCCACACCCTCTTCCTCGGTGGTCAGCGTGACCATTCGCATGTCGGCGTCGCCTTGGCAGCGTTCGATCAACCGCTGGTGTCCCGCGTCAGGGACAAAGGATACCAGGGTGATGCGATGCGCCTTGAACAGCGCGTAGATGTCGTCGGCCCAGTGGGTTCCTGGAGGCGCGATCGCGTTCATCCGAGGCCAATGGACACGTATTTGACATCGAGGAATTCGTCGATTCCCCAATGGCCGCCCTCGCGCCCGACTCCGGACATCTTCACGCCTCCGAATGGCGCCTGCGCGGTGGAGGGCACGCCGTCGTTCACGCCAATGATGCCGAACTCCAGGGCTTCGGAGACCTCATACGCGCGGCGCAGATCCGACGTCCACAGGTAAGCCGCCAGCCCAAAAGGCGAACCATTGGCGAGGCGGAGCGCCTCCGCCTGATCCTTGAAAGTGAGAATTGGGGCGACCGGACCGAACGTTTCCTCGTTCATCAACTTCATCTCTGGCCGGATGTTGGTGACCACCGTCGGCTGGAAATAGAGACCGTGCATGGCCTTCCCACCAGTCAGTACCGTGGCCCCCAGCTGCAACGCGTCTTCCATATGTTCGGCGATCTTGGCAAGGCCGGCGTTGTCCACCATCGGGCCAATCTGAACCGTGCCGTCGAGCGGATCTCCGACCTTCAGGGTGGACACGGCCTTGGTCAGTCGCTCAGAGAATTCGGCGGAGATCGACTCCTGCACATAGATGCGGTTCGTGCACACGCACGTCTGGCCACCGTTTCGGAACTTGCACGACATCACTTCGCGGACCGCGGCATCCATGTTCGCGTCCTCGAAGATCAGGAACGGCGCATGCCCGCCGAGTTCGAGTGATAGCCGCTTCATGGTCCTGGCGGAGCGCTCGTACAGATGAACGCCGACAGGTGTTGAACCAGTGAACGTCAGGACGCGCACGCGCAGGTCGTCCAGCAGCACGGACGACATCGGACGCGGGTCCAGCGCCGTGAGTACTTGCAGGACATCCGGCGATCCCCCTGCCTCCTGCCACAGCTTCGACAATGCCAACGCGGACAGCGGCGTTTGCTCGGCGGGCTTCACGATGACCACGCAGCCAGCGGCGAGGGCTGGCGCAATCTTCCGCGTCACCGTGGCGATAGGAAAATTCCATGGAGTAATCGCGTATACGATCCCCGACGGCTGTTTGATGGCATGAAGGCGCTTACAGGCGAACTGACTTTCGATGGTTTCGCCAGCGATCCGCTTCGCCTCCTCTGCGTACCATTCCACGAAGGCAGCGCCATAGCGCACCTCGCCGACAGACTCGGTCACCGGCTTTCCCATCTCTATCGACATCAACTCCGCCAGGACGGGTTCGTTCGCTTGGATGAGTCCGTGCCACCTCTTCATGACGGATGCGCGCTCGTAGGCGGTGGTTCGCTTCCACGTTTCGAAGGCCTTGGCCGCACGGTCGAGGGCTGCACACGCCTCGTTAGGGCCGCAGTCAGGAACGCTACCGATTACCCGTCCGTCGATCGGGCTCCGGATGTCGAACGACTTGTCCGAGGCAGTCGCCACGGAGCGGATGCTCGAGAGAAAACTATCGTCAAGCAACAGTCTGTCCTCCCTGAGGTGGACGCGATGGGGCGGGTATGGTCCCGACGTTCTCTCAGGGACCCTCACACGGCGACACTTTGTGCCCCGTCACGCGCGCGAGGCGCGCCCGCCTGCGATCCATTGTACGTCGCGAAACTGCCCGGCGGAACGGCGTCGGCAGCGACTTTGCCAACGCCTTTGCGAATTGCGGCGCCCGGTCGCACGTTAGTCGCATGCGGCAACTCTCACGCTTTGGCCATGGCGCCCTGGACGGCAAGGTCATCCTTGCCAAGGGCTACGGGCGCGGTCGCTCGATCCCATAGCGCCGCTTACTCGAGTGACAGCACCGATGGGCATGGAACTAGCTACGACATCGACACCGTGATCACGCTCGTTGGGCAGACCGAAGAGCATCTCTGTTCACCCGAATCGGCCGCCGAATTTGGTGCTGCTGTGCATCGAGGCTCGGTGGACGCCTTTCGCGCGCTTCACGATGCCGCGTCGAGTGCGGGCTTCCGACTGTCGATTTTGAGCGGCTTCCGTTCCTTTGACCGTCAACTCTCCATCTGGAATCGCAAGGCGACCGGGCAACTGGCCGTATTGGACAGCGACGCACGGCCGCTCGACATCGCCAGCCTCACCGAACGCGAACTGGTCTTCGCGATCCTTCGCTGGTCGGCGCTTCCCGGCGCGTCGCGACATCATTGGGGCACGGACATCGATGTCTACGACGCAGCCACGCTGCCATCAGGATACGAAATACAGCTCGTACCGGCGGAGGTCGAACGCGGTGGAATGTTCGCGCCGCTGCACGAATGGTTGGACACTCGCATCGCCGAACGTACCTCGTTCGGCTTCTTTCGTCCGTATGATCGCGACCGTGGCGGCGTGGCGCCTGAACGTTGGCACCTGAGTTATGCGCCAATCGCCAGCGCATACTCCCTCGAGTTGACACCGGCTGTGCTGCGCCAAGCGTTGCAGCAGGCGGACCTGAAGCTCAAGGCGACGGTCCTGGCACACCTCGACGAGATCTACGAGCGATTCGTGATCAACACCAACATCGCGACCTGACCGACCCTCGTCAGGCCCGCCACCTCTGTTCTGGCAGGATGAGCGGGCCCGGACCCAGGAAGGTCAAACGAATTCGAGTATCCGGGCGGAATGCAGCGAACGGCGGCCCAAGCTGGGACGAACCCACCGCTTGACGGCTGAACGGTCCGACTCTTGCCTCTTACGTCAGGCTCGCCACATCTTCGCGACGAATCCATGGCCTCGACGACCATCTATATGGGGAACGGAGTGACCAAACGGGTCGCAGTGATCGGCGCTGGACCGTCCGGGCTGACGACGGTCAAGGAATTGCTCGACGAAGGCCATGAACCCACCTGTTTTGAACGCGCCGAGGGGCTGGGTGGGGTGTTCCGCTTTGGTGAAAGTGACGGCGTGGTGTGGGAGTCCTGCCGCCTCACGTCGTCGGAGCTGCTCACCGCCTTCTCCGACTTCCCAACGCCCGCTGGGCTCACGGGACACCTCACCGTCTCGCAGTATGTCGCTTATCTCCGCGCGTACGCCGACGCGTTCGCCGTCACTCCACGAATCAGGTTCAACACGACCGTGGAATCCGTCGCGGAGGACCCCGCGGGGGGCTGGCGCGTTCAAACCCGGGATGCCAACGGCACACACGAGGCCCACTTTGATGCCGTCGCTATTTGCTCCGGGCTCCATCAGCATCCGTTCATCCCGCCGTTCGACGGTATCGAGACATTCACTGGTTGCGTGCTGCACGGCGCCCACTACCGCCGTCCGATGCAAGTCGCGGGCAAGAAGGTCCTCATTGTTGGAGCTGGCGAATCGGGAGCCGATGTCGCCGCCGAGGTCGCTCGGCATGCCGGAGAAGCCGTGCTCTCGCTCCGCCGGGGCGTGGCGGTGCAGCCTCGACGCATGTTCGGCGTGCCCAAGGACTACCTGACGTCGCGGATCCTCAACTCGTCGGCGCACTGGGTGTTTCAGACCCGCAACCCGAAGGACGATCACAAGCGGCGCGTCTACAAAATGGCCTTCGTCCCGCTGGTCATCGTGGACAAGATCCTTCAGCTGACGTACCGCTTCTTTTGGGAATATCTCCCGCTGCTGGCCTCACGTCGCCTGAGCGAGGTGCGGGCCAACCTCCGCACGCGAGCGCTGACGGTGCAGCTGCTGGGTGAGTCGGGGGGTGAAGTGACGGAGCAGTTCGGAACCAAGACGGACGACTTCGTGCGCGCGATGGCTACCGGTCGTTGCCGTCGCGTTCCCGCGATTGCGCGGTTCGAGGGGTCGCGCGTGGTCTTTCAGGACGGGTCGGTGTTCGAGCCGGACCTCGTCGTTATGTGCACCGGATTCGAGACCCGTGCTCCCTTCCTGCTCGAAGCGACGGCGTCGGCACCGCGTTTCCTCCACGTGTTCAATCCGACGGTGGGGCCATCGCTGGGCTTCATTGGCTTCGTGAGACCGGCCTTCGGCGCGATTCCTCCTTTGGCCGAACTCCAGGCTCGATGGTTTGCGCTGGTGCAGAGCGGTGCGGTGACACTTCCGCCGGTCGCGGAGATGGAGTCGTCGATCGCCTGCTGGACGGGTTACCACGCGCACATGTTCCGGGCCGTCAACCAGCGTCTGTCGCACCTCGTGGACTTCACCCCATTCTGTGACGAACTGGCGACACGCATCGGCTGCAAACCCACGGCAAGTGACGTGCGACGCGAGAGCCGTCGTTTTCGGATGCGATTCTTCGCCGCTCCGTTTGTTGCCGCGCAGTATCGATTGGTGGGCCCGCATGCGAAGCCGGAGTTGGCTCGCGCCACGATCACCGCGCTCGAGATCACGCATCCACTCCCTGACCTGGTGAACCTGTACCTTCGGTGGTGGATGTCGCGTGTATTGCACCGGGTGCTGGGTTCGGAGTACGCGCCAAAACTGGCACTGCGCTAGTGCCGCGCGTCTCCGTCATCATTCCGACGCGTGATGGAGGGGGCCCGCTGCGCACCTGCCTGGTGGCGCTCGCGCACGACTTTCCACCCGACGCCGAAACAATCGTTGTCTCTGACGGCGGGCCGACGGACCTCCGCACACAGCTCGCCGACTTGGCCGAACCCCTCGCGCTCACGTGCGTACAGACGACACACGGCGGCCCAGCGCACGCGCGCAACCGGGGACTGGAGATCGCCCGTGGAGAAGTGGTGGCGTTCACCGATGACGATTGTGCTCCGCGTCCGGGGTGGCTGGCGGCAGTGATCCGATCGATCTCGACGTCGCCGCCCGTGGCGGTCGGGGGCACGACGCATAACGGCGTGCCGGGGAACCCGTACGCCGATGCCGCCCAGGTGGTCCTCGACCTCGTCGCGCAGCACGAGGTCGACACCTGCGGTGAGGTCAGGTTCTTTCCCGCGAACAACTGTGCCTTTCCCTTGGTTCCACTTCGGGCCTTGGGCGGCTTCGATGAGTCGTATCGAACAGCGGAAGACCGTGAACTGCTTCGCCGTTGGCGAGCCGCCGGGCATCGCGTCGTGATTGCGCACGACGCGGTGATCGATCACAACTCGTCGCCTACGCTCGCGGGGTACATTCGGAAGTTCTACGGATACGGTGTTGGGGCCGCACGATTCCACGCGACGTCCGATGGCCGCAGTTACGGCGATTCGGCCAGTTTCCATACACGACTCCCCGAGCTGCTTTCTCCATTGCTGAAGGAACGGGGTGTACCGCGTGGTACGCGTCTTCTGGGGCTATTGGCCGTGTGGGAAGTGGCGAACATGCTCGGGTTCGTCGCCGAGATGTCGCGCCGCGCATTCGACACCAACGGGAAGAAGCCGTGATGCCGCGCGTGTCGATTGTGGTGCCAACGCACAATCGCTTGCCACAGCTCAAACGCGCGGTGGCGTCGGCACTGTCGCAGACGCACGGAGATCGCGAACTGATTGTGGTGGACGATGCCTCGTCCGACGGCACCGCAGACTGGCTGGCTGACCAACCGGCTCTCCGCGCCGTACGAGCTGCTGGCGCTGGCGGGGCAGGGGCGGCTCGGAACCGCGGCATCGAGCAGGCAACCGGTGACTTCGTCGCGTTCCTTGACGACGACGACACGTGGCATACGACCTACCTGGAACGGCAAGTAGCTACCCTCTCGAGCCATCCCAGGGCCGCCCTTTCATTCGCTGGTCACATCGAGGTTGCAGCGGACGGGTCGACACGGCAGCCGGACACCGTCGCGCTCATGCCCTATTCATGCCCGGTCGTCCGTATGCTCGCCGAGGGCTTCATTCACACGATGTCCGTCGTCATGTGCCGGCGACGCGTGTTCGACTCGGTCGGTACGTTCGACGAAGCGTTGGCGATCGTCCAGGACTACGACTGGTACGCGAGACTGCTGGTCGCCGGCGAAACGATCGTGCCGTTGTCGGAGGTGCTGGTGAAACGTGCCGTTCCCGGGGGGTTGGTCACCAGGCACCATGCGTGGGTAAGCGAGGAGCGTCGCGTCGTGGAGAAGGTACTCGCGTCGGCGCGCATAAGTCACCCGGACGCGCAGCTGGTACGCGCCTATCGGTCGCTTTTCTTCGCTCACCTTGCCTTCGCTCGAGGAGATGTGAGGTTCGGGATGGCCAACCTCTTGAACGCCCTGCAAATCTCGCCAATCCAGACGACACGCATCGCGGCACGTCGTCTCGCACGCCGCTTTGGACAAACGCCTAACGTGCAGTCTGACCACGGGACTCCCTCATGACCGCTTCGCCGACACCTTCCGCCGTCCTCGACGCGGCATTGGCCCTCGCGCTACCGGGCTCGCGTGCCGGGACGCCCGCGTACGGCCCGACGTCGGCGCGCCCCATCACTCGCCGGGGCATCCTGTGGCTGGGACAAACCTGCAACCTGCGCTGCCAGTTCTGCTACTTCCTTGATCGCATCACGAACGACGAGCACCCCGAACATCACTTCATGACGCTGGACAAGGCGAAGGCGATCTGTCAGACCCTCGTCGACTACTACCGCAACAATTCCATTGATATCCAGGGCGGCGAACCCACGCTCTATCCGCAAATCTTCGACCTCGTCAGCTACTGCACCGACATCGGCCTTTCGCCGACCCTCATTACCAATGCGCAAGCGCTCTCCAATCGCGAGGTGGCCGCACGGTTTCGAGAGGCACGCATTCGCGACTTCCTGGTCAGCGTACAAGGCCTCGGCGACGTCTACGACCAGCTGGTTGGCCGAGCGGGCGCACACGTTCGGCAGATGAAGGGACTCCGAAACCTGCAGGAGGTGGGGATCCCGTTCAGGTTCAACACCGTGCTTTCCAAGGTGGCCCTTCCGCAGATCGCTGATATCGCCGAGCTAGCCATCCGAACCGGGGCACAGGTCGTGAACTTCCTCGGCTTCAACCCGTTCAATGACCAGACCACGGGAAAGCGGAGTGCGGACAACGTACCCTCGTACGCGGAGGTTGGTGCGGCGCTGGACCCTGTGCTGGACACCTTGGCAGCTGAGGGTGTCGAGGCCAACGTGCGATATCTCCCGTTATGCATCGTCTCGGAGCGGCATCGCAGTTCGATGTATGACTTCCAGCAGATTCCATACGACCTGCACGAGAACGATTTCGCGAGCTGGTCGTGGACGGACCTCCCGGCGCAGCGCGTCCGTGACGAGGCCATGACGCCACCCTTTGGATTGGGGCCACGACTCAAACTCGGCGGACTGCGCGGTCCGGTGCGGCGCCTTGCCGCCGATCGTCCGGAACTCGCCAAGGTCTTGCATGGCGTGAAGCAGCGCATGGAACGCTATTGGGCCGCCGGTGAAAGCGCGTCGTCTCCCGATGAGCAGTATCGTGCCGAAGCGCGGATGCGCTCGCAGGAGTACACCGGATATCGTCACGTGAACGCGTGCGCCAGCTGCGACGTCAAGTCGATTTGCGACGGGTTCTATGGGGACTACACCGACTTTTTTGGCGAGGGCGAGGCACGTCCGATCATGATCGGACGGCGGGTGGACGATCCTCAGCATTTCACGCGACACCAGGCGAAGCGCATTCACTCGCTGGACGCGGAGTGGGTTGGTCGTTAGGCCGATCTAGCCTCGTAGCCCCAGGACGCCAGCAAGGACGCGGCTCGCTCCTCGATCGTGGCCACGTCGCGGTCGGTGAGTCTTTGCCGGTAGCGACCTACGCTGGCAGTGTGCGGCAGGGATGCATCGAAGCCGTCAGCGGGAAGCTCGAGATGCCGGGCGATGGCGGCAATGGTCTCCGGTGCGCGATGGACGAGGTCGTCGTAGCGAAGGACGAGTGCATTCGTCTGCAGCCGCTGGACGTCGCCTAACGCCCTCATGATGCCTATCCAGTAGTCCGTGGCCTTTTCCACGGTATCGTACCTGGACGCCCACCGATGGCCGCGCCAGTCCCCGTGGTGGATGCGGTCGAGGATCGAAGCGACCACATCGCGCGGGTCGCGATGAATGAAGATGCATCGCGTGCGCGGCCGGTGAATGAACGGCGGGTACATCAGGACATAATCGGGATACTTGTCCCCCACAAACCGAGTGCCCGGATCCGCCAGCGCACCGTCGAGGGCGTCATGGATGCGATCGATCGTCACCAATTCCTGCCATCCGTATCCGCGGATGATGCGCGCCAGGTACCGATAGACCTGTCGACGGAACGCGGTGTCGCGAACGCGGTGGAATGGCGTCGTGAACGACTGATGCACGGCCGCGACGTGCGCCCAGGTTGAAAGGTCCGCGTACCGAAGGGCGCGGAGTTCTCGTGCCATCAGCTGCACCGCAGGATGGCTGTCGAGGAGGCGTTGAAGCAGGGACGTCCCGCCGCGCATGGCGCCGCCGACGACCAGCAGTTCGGCACTCATCGGCCGTTCGTCAGGCGGACGGTGCTGGGCGCGGGACGCGTCAGCGGACGCTTCATACGGCGGTGGAGCGCAGCGATGGAACGAAGGGCATCCTGTGGTCTCGTCGGGGCATGAACGTTACCTTGCAACGAACGATACGCGGAAGAGCGGGATCACTCTCTGCGCATCAGTCGTTCGGGGCTACAACATTCGGCCGCTCTCGACTACCACACACCAAAGAGCCGCGTGGCAATCTTGAATCGGGCCGACACGTGACGCTGCGCCAGCGCCCCGAATGGGGAACACTCCCAGTCCCGCCGTCGACCTACGGGACGTCCCACCTCGGATTGCCGCTGGAAGTCTGGCGCCCCACCGGCGCCTGCCGGCTCCTCATCTTTGCGGCCATTCACGGGGAAGAACCAGAAACAACCTACGCCCTCTCCCGCGCCCTCCGTCAGCTCAATGAGCCGTTGTCCGACTGTGCCGTTGTGTTGGCCGCGAACCCCGATGGACTGGTGCGAGGCACGCGCGGGAATGCTCGCGGCGTGGACCTCAACCGGAACTTTCCGACGAGCGATTGGCAGCCCAAACCCGTCACGCATCGGTCGACGCTGGAAGATGCCAGCGACATTCGGCTGAGCCCGGGTTCGCATCCGGGCTCGGAGCCCGAGGTGCAGGCTTTACTGGCCCTGATCGACGAGTTGCGGCCTCGCGCTGTCGTGGCCCTGCACGCGCCGCTGGCTTGCGTGGACGACGCCCAGGGCAGTGCGTTAGGCCGCCACCTCGCGCAGCGCAGCGGGATGCCACTCGTGCGCGACGTTGGCTATCCCACCCCCGGCTCGTTCGGGACGTGGGGGAGCGAGCATGGTGTCCTCGTGGTCACGTACGAGTTTCCGCTCGCCGCCACGGAGGTGCTGATGCGCGACCACGTCCCCATATTGGTGGAGCTGCTCACACAACCCGCACCCTGATCGGTCCCCTTCCCATGGTCCTGAATTACATCTGGGTGGCGTTCTTCATCATCGCGCTCGTGGTCGCGTTGGTGCGCCTGATCTTCCTTGGCGATACGATGGTCTTCACCAAGATGGTGGAGTCCACCTTCGAGTCGGCAAAGACGGGATTCGAGATTTCGTTAGGCCTCACGGGCGTCCTGACGCTGTGGCTCGGCCTCATGAAAGTTGGGGAAAAGGGCGGGGCCATCGGGGTGCTGGCAAAGCTCGTCCGGCCATTCTTCACGCGACTCTTCCCCGAAGTGCCCGCCGATCATCCCGCCCACGGGTCGATCATCATGAATTTCGCCGCCAATATGCTGGGGCTGGACAACGCGGCGACGCCCCTCGGGCTCAAGGCGATGCAGGAACTACAGGAGCTGAATCCGGAAAAGGAAACGGCGACGAACGCCCAGATCATGTTCCTGGTGCTGAACACCTCCGGGCTCACAGTCATCCCGATCAGCATCATGACGTTTCGCGCCCAACTCGGCGCCGCGAATCCGTCCGACGTCTTTCTCCCCATCCTGCTCACGACCTACATCGCCACGGTGGTGGCGCTGATCGCCGTCGCCGTCGTACAGAAGATCAACCTGCTGGATCCTGTGGTCCTGGCGTACCTGGTGGGGCTGACGGGGCTGGTCGGCGGAGCGCTGTGGTACTTCCAGGGGCTGCCTCCCGATCGGGTGCAGGCGATCTCCAACGTGGTTGCCAACGTCACCCTGTACGGCGTGATTTCGTCGTTCATTCTGATGGGGGTCTTCAAACGCATCAACGTGTACGACGCGTTCATCGAGGGCGCCAAGGAAGGATTTCAGGTCGCCATTCGCATCGTGCCCTACCTCATCGCCATCCTGGTTGGCATCGGTGTGTTCCGCGCCTCGGGAACGCTCGACTACCTCGTCACCGGCATCGGAAACCTGTTTGCAGCGTTAGGCCTTCGGACCGACTTCATACCGTCCCTTCCCACGGCGCTCATGAAGCCCCTCAGCGGCAGTGGGGCGCGCGGCATGATGGTGGATGCCATGAAGACGTATGGTGCCGACTCCTTTGTCGGTAGGCTCGCCTGCGTGTTTCAGGGTGCGACAGACACCACCTTCTATATTCTGGCGCTCTACTTCGGGTCCGTCGGTGTGCGGAAGACGCGGCATGCCGTGGCCACCGGGCTCATCGCCGACCTGGTCGGCGTCGTCGCCGGCATCATCATTGCCTACATCTTCTTTGGCTAACCTCGGCGCGGTCTTTCGGTCACGGCGCTCACTCGTCAGTTGGGCAGCCGTGACATGAGCTCCTCCGAATCATCGAGCGGGCCCGTCCTGGACAACGGGAACGTCCTGACCGACCTGGCGCCTAACGCGGTGCGCCGGATCCACCTGGTTGGCGTGGCCGGTACCGGCATGGGGGCATTTGCCGGCATGCTGAAGGCTGCGGGCCACATCGTGACGGGGAGCGACGAGAACGTCTATCCACCCATGAGCGACATGCTGCGCGAATGGGGGATCGAGGTGTTCACCCCATACGCCGCGGAGAATGTCGATCGCGCCAGGCCAGACCTGGTGATCATCGGGAACGTCATCCGTCGCGTGAATCCGGAAGCCACCGTGGTGCGCGAACGCCGCTTGCCGCAGATGAGCTTCCCGGCAGCGTTTGGAGCGCTCGTTGCAGCTGACAAGCACTCCGTCGTCATCGTCGGCACGCACGGCAAGACGACGACATCGGCGTTGATGGGACACGTCCTTGCGCACTGCAACCTGGACCCGACGTTTCTCGTCGGCGGTGTGACGGTCAACTACGGCGGCAACTACCGTCTTGGCAACGGCCCCCACGTGGTGGTTGAAGGAGACGAGTACGACACCGCCTACTTCGACAAGGGGCCCAAGTTCTTGCACTATCGGGCTCGCACGGCGCTGCTCACCAGCATCGAGTTCGACCATGCGGACATCTATACGGACATGGCCCATTACGAGTCCGCCTATGAGCGTTTTTGTCGAACGTTACCGGCAGACGGCTGGTTGGGAGTGAGCGCCTCGTACACACGGGCCGTGGAGATTGCCCGCGCCACCTGCTCGGCCACGGTGGTGACGTACGGTGTGCCACGCGACGTCGACATTCGGGTCGATGAGGTACACTTTGGTCCCGATGGGGCCCGCTTCACCCTCGAGGGGGCTAGTGGCGAACGGCAGGCGCTGCTGTTGCCGATGTCCGGGCACCACAACGTGGAGAACGCCACCGGTGTCTACGCCGCGGCACGGTCGTTAGGCTTGAGCGCCGACCAGGTGCGGTCGGCCTTCGCGTCGTTCCGGGGTGTGAAGCGCCGACAAGAACCGCGCGGAGAGGTTGGTGGCGTGCTGGTCATCGACGACTTCGCCCACCACCCCACCGCGGTGCGCGAGACCATCGCCGGCATCCGGCAACGCTATGCCGGTCGACGCCTGTGGGCAGTGTTTGAACCGCGGTCCAACACCAGCCGCCGCAACATCCACCAGGCCGAGTACGCCTCGGCGTTTGACCTGGCGGACATCGTCATGATTCGAACGCCGGAACCCCATGACAAGGTCCCCGCAGACCAGCAGCTGGATGTCGGAGCCATCATCCGATCGATCGCGGCACGCCGCATCGCCGCATCCGCGCGCTCCGACGTGACAGAAATGGTGGACATGGTGGCACAAGGCGCGCGTCCGAACGACGTCGTCCTCGTCATGAGCAATGGCGCGTTCGGGGACTTTATCCCCAAGCTCCTGTCCGCGCTCGAGCTCCGCGACGCCAAGGATACGTAACGCCCGGCAGCGCTCAGGCGGCAGGTGGGGCAACACCGCACACGCGGAAGGGCGCGTTTACATTCCGGCATGTCTCGACGCGTCTCGGGGTCTCGAGAGTCCATTCACGTTCACAAGTTCGGTGGCGCCTCGCTTGCCGATGCCGCCGCCATGGTCTGGGTTGCCAAGCTTCTCGACGAGCAGCCAGGGCGCCGCGTGGCTGTGGTAAGCGCCATGGCTGGTGTTACCGATCAACTCCTCGACGGGGCACGCCGTGCCGCTGCCGGAGACGCCGATGGACTGCGGCAGGTTGCCATTGCGCTCCGGGTGCGGCATCTGGATGCCTTGCGCCGTGTCGCTCATTCGGCGCGCGTGCGCCGCGGCGCTGAATCGGCAATCGAGGAATCGGCCGACGAACTCGAGCACCTTGCCCGTGGCCTTTCGGTTTTGCGCGAGCTCACGCCCCGCACGTCGGACTACGTCGTGGCGCGAGGAGAACGCCTGAGCGCCCAGATCGTTGTAGCTGCACTGCTCGAGCGCAAGGTCCACGCCCGTTATGTCGACGCGACAAGCTTGATTCGCACCGATGATCACTTCGGCGGTGCGTCACCTGAATTGCTGCTCACCGATCGCGCCGTCCGCAAGCACATGCTCCCCATGATCGCCGAGGGGCTCCTGCCGGTCGTACCGGGCTACATCGGGCAGTCGAGAAGCGGTCACGTGGCGACGCTTGGTCGGGGTGGCTCCGACCTGACCGCGACCTTGTTGGCGCGCGCGCTGCGCGCGCGGGACGTCACCCTCTGGAAGGACGTACCGGGTCTCTTGACCGCTGACCCGCGCATGGTCCCGGATGCGCGCGTCATTCCGCAGCTCACTCCGCGTGAGGCCGCGGAACTGGCCTATTACGGCGCGAAGGTGTTGCACCCGAGAGCGCTCATTCCCCTCGGGGACCGTCCACTGCCACTCCGCATCAGGCCGTTCGCGGATCCCGCAGCGACGGGAACGGAGATCTCGCGACGCCATACGCTCCGCGAGTATCCCGTGAAGGCGGTGTCCAGCATGGAAGGGCTCGCACTGGTGACGGTCACGGGGAATGGCATGCTCGGCGTACCCGGTATTGCCGAGCGAACGTTCGCGGCGTTGCACCGGCAGCGGGTTTCTGTGTCGTTGATCTCGCAGGCGTCATCCGAGCACTCCATCTGCTTCTCGGTCCCCGAAGGAAGCGCTGCACTCGCGCGCCGCGCGTTGGCGGAGGCCTTTGCGGAAGAGATCGCCCATCGCGAGATCGACGGCGTGGAGGTGCGTTCGCGAGTGGCCACCCTGGCCGTTGTGGGACTCGGCATGTCCGGCACGCCCGGAATCGCGGCGCGGGTGTTCGAGGCACTCGCGAGCGGTGGAATCAACGTGGTAGCCATCGCGCAGGGCTCGTCCGAGCTCAACATCTCGGTGGTCGTCGACGCAAACGAAGCGCCGGCGGCGGTGCGCCGCATCCATGGCGCCTTTCAGCTCAATCGAATCGGTGGCGGTGCGGTGTCGCGTGCGGACCACGTGGACTTGGTGCTGCTCGGGTTCGGGCAAATCGGTCGCGCATTGACGGGGATGATCCCGCGGGCGCGCGAAGGGACCTCGCTGCGCATTGTGGGTGTTATTGACCGGCGTGGCCTGCTCTTCGAGGCCAAGGGCTTGAGCTCACGCCGCCTGGCGGCTCTCGCCAGGCACAAGGCGCGCGGCTCGAGCCTTGCGACGCTCGATGGTGCGACCAAGGTCGGTTCCGCTCGGGAAGCCGTTCAGGACGTGGCGCGACACGCCTTGACCCATCCCGTGTTGGTTGACCTGACGGCGGGCGACACGACCGAGGCCGTCCAGTTGGCGCTGACGGCTGGCATGGACGTGGTCCTGGCGAACAAGCGACCCCTGAGCGGTCCGCGCGCCGAGGCAAGGATGCTGCTGGACCTCGCAGCCACGCAGGGGCGTCGCCTGCTTCACGAAACGACTGTTGGAGCCGGGTTGCCGATCATCGACACGTTTCACAAGCTCGTCGAGTCTGGCGACCGCATCCTCAGCATCGAGGGGTGTACGTCCGGCACGTTAGGTTTTCTCCTGGACGAAGTGAGTCAGGGCACGCCCTTCTCCACCGTCCTTCGCCGCGCCATGGAGCGCGGTTTCACCGAGCCGGACCCGCGCGATGACCTGTCCGGCCGCGACGTCGCGCGCAAGGCACTGATCCTGGCACGACTGATCGGATTCGGCGGCGAATTGAGCGATCTCGCGGTTGAATCACTGGTGCCCGAGTCGTTGCAGCTCGTGCCGCTGCCAGAATTCCTGCGACGTGTCACCGAAATGGACGCGACTTGGACGGAGCGGGCCGCCGCCGCACGTGCGAAGGGGTGCGTCTTGCGGTACGTGGCGCGCGTGACGACGAAGCGCGTCACCGTGGGCCTGCAGGCGGTGAAGGTCGCGTCGCCATTCGGTGCTCTGCGCGGGACCGACAATCAGGTGGTATTCACGACGACCCGCTATCGCGAAAACCCGCTCGTGATCACGGGTCCCGGCGCGGGGCCTGCCGTCACGGCCGCTGGCGTGCTCAACGACATCCTGAAGCTGGCGACGTCATGACGCTGCCAGTGGCGCACCGTCTCGGCTGCACCGCAGCTTGCAGGACTATGGATGGAGCACGGGGCAGAAGGCGTGCGACAACCGGACGTGGGCCTGTTGCGTGGCATGTCGGCCTGGCGATGGCCAGCACAATCGAAACCGGCGGGGCACACAATCGTCCAACACAAAGGGTTTGGCGACTCGCCGTTGTACCTGTAGAATGTGCTTGACCACGGTGCACATCTTACGATTGTCTCCCCATGACTCGAGCACGACCAGCGGCTAGGCGCGCCTCAACCGGTTCCCAACGGTCGACGCATCGACCAGAGTTCGTCATGCTTCCTTTCCCGCGCTCCAGGTAAGGCGTGCCAACCACAGCGAACGGCTGGTTTTTCCGAAAAGTCCCCGCCTTTGGTAGTCTGCGTGGCTACCGAATGGAGGATGCACGGGCAGACCTCGTGGCTGGCCTCACTGTCGCCGCGGTGGCCGTTCCGCAGGCGATGGCGTATGCCATGGTCGCGGGACTTCCCGCGGAGTACGGGCTCTACACCGCCATCGTGATGACCGCGGTGGGCGCGCTGTTCGACTCCTCCCGTCAGCTGATCAACGGGCCGACCAACGCGATCTCCATCGCCGTGCTCTCTGCAATTGCGGTCGTCGAGCCCGATCAGAAGGTGCAGGCGGCCGTCTTGCTGGCGCTGTTGGTCGGCGTCGTGCAGTTGGGTATCACCTTCCTCCGTCTTGGCGACCTGACGCGGTACATCTCTCACTCGGTGATCGTCGGGTTCACGTTAGGTGCCGGAAGCCTGCTCGTGCTGGATCAGGTCAAGAACTTCCTCGGCATGAAGTCGATGGGCGGTGTTCATGATCACTTCCTGCTTCGCTTCTACCGGTCGCTCGTGGATGGAGGTGGCATTCACACCACCACGGCGGCCATTGGGGTGGCGACGGTGGTCCTTGTTCTGGTCATCAGGTGGTTCAAGGAGCGCTTTGGGTGGCGGTTGCTTCCCGACCTACTGATTGTGGTGAGCCTGATGGCGTGGCTGGTCGGAGCCTTCGACCTGGACGCAGCGGGCGTGAAGGTGGTTGGTGAAATTCCCGCCACGCTACCGTCCTTCGCGGTGCCGTCGTTCAATCTGGCGCAGGTGCGGGAATTCTCGACTGGTGCCTTGGCCATCGCCGTGCTGGGCCTTCTCGAGGCGATCTCCATGGCGAAGGCCATTGCGGCGCGGACGAAGCAGAAGCTCGACGTGAATCAGCAGTGCCTATCCGAAGGGCTGGCGAATATCTCGGGTTCGTTCTTTCACTGCTTCCCGGGATCGGGATCGTTGACCCGATCGGCGATCAACCAGCAGGCAGGGGCCTCTACGCAATGGTCCGGCGTGTGGTCGGCGGCCGCTGTGGCACTGATCATGATCGTCTTTGCGCCGTATGCGCGGTTCATCCCGCGAGCGTCGCTGGCCGGCATCCTGATGATTTCGGCGTACAAGATGGTCGACTGGCACGCCCTCTCGTATCACTGGCGCGCCACACGCTTCGACGCGGTCATCGTGGCGGCCACGGCGTTCTCTGCGGTTGCAATATCGGTGGAATTCTGCGTGTTGATCGGCACGTTCATGTCGTTCTTGCTGACGGTGCCGAGGGCGGGTCGCATGCTGCTCACGCAGTTCGTGATCACCGATGACGGCCGGGTTCATGAACGCCTCGCGTCCGATACGCCGTGCGATCGGATCCTGATCTTTGGGCTCGAAGGGGAACTGTTCTTTGGCGCTTCGGCGGCACTGGAGGAGCACTTCGTCACGATCGAGCAGCAGCTAACGGAGCACACGGCGTTCGTCATCCTGCGAGTGAAGCGAACACGCAATCCGGATGCGGTGGGAATCACGCACATCGCCGCGTTTGTCGACCGACTCGAGGAACGGGGTGTGCACGTCTTGCTCTGCGGAGTACGCCCCGAGTTCCGGCAGAAACTCGTACGCACGGGTTTGGACGAACGATTACGGGAACAAGTCTTCCTTGAGGAGCCCGTGCGCCAGACGTCGACGCTGCTCGCCATCCGCCACGCCTATGCGCACCTGGACGATCCTTGCGCACACTGCCCGCGTCGAGACGCAGCAACCCGGGACCAATCACTGTACTTCGCCATCTGACGAGGGCGGGCCCCATCGCGTGGCCAGCCACGCATGGCGAAGTGCACCGCGCCGCGCCATCTTCCGGGCGCCACGTACATCGTCCCCTCGACCGGAAGACCCATGCAGGGAGCCCAGAGGTCCCGCGCCGTTGCCCTCGCCACCGCGTCGTTGCTGCTGGCGGCTAACACCAACTCCGCGTCGGGCCAAACGACGGATCGGCATCGTTTCGTCCAGCTGGTGGATTCGACGGTCGCGGCGGCCCTT
>JBGAJQ010000003.1:180627-201057 GCA_044224875.1 Gemmatimonadaceae bacterium
TGGCCGTCGTGCGGGGAAGGGACACGCTCCTGCTGAAGCCATACGGATTCGCCGACCTGGAATTCGATGTACCAACGCCGAATGACGCCCTCTATGAAATCGGTTCGGTCACCAAGCAGTTTACCGCAGCGGCCATTCTGCAACTCCAGGAACAGGGAAAGCTCTCGCTGGCAGACGACATCACGAAGTTCTTGCCCGACTACCCGACGCAGGGGCACCACATCACGCTGCGACGGCTGATGGACCACACCTCCGGGATCAAGGGCTACACCGAGATGCCGGAGTTCGGTCGCTTGATGGTCCAGCAGTTGCCGAAGGACTCCTTGGTGTCGCTCTTCAGCAAGCAGCCATTCGACTTTCCCACGGGTGACGCGCAGATCTACAACAACTCGGCCTTCTTCCTGCTCGGCCTCGTCATCGAGAAGGTCAGCGGGGTCTCCTATGCCGACTATGTCGAGAAGCACTTGTTTGAGCCGGCGGGAATGAATCGCTCACGCTACTGCGATGAGCGGGCCATCCAGAAGGGACGGGCACACGGCTACGATGCCACCCCGGCAGGGCTCGTGGTGAAGGGATACCTCGACCAAACGTGGCCATACGCGGCGGGTTCGCTCTGTTCGACGGCCGGCGACTTGATTGCGTGGAATCGCGCCCTGCACGGCGGACGCATCCTGTCCGCCGAGTCGTACCGAGAGCTCTCCAGCCCGTCCAAGCTGAATGACGGCACTCCCCTGCAGTACGGGACAGGCATCGCGCTCACCAGCATCGCCGGCCATCGCGCCATACATCATGGTGGCGGGATCAATGGCTACCTCTCACAATCCGCGTACCTTCCCGACGACGATGTCATTGTCGTGGTTCTCATCAACACGGCGGGACCCGTGTCGGCCGATGATTTGGCCGAGAAGCTCGTCGCGATGCTCCTGGGCGCGCGTGAGGTGAAGGGTGTGGAGCTGGATCACCCCATGTCGGACTATGAAGGGACCTACCGCGGCGCTGGGCGCGGAGCCACGGCGGTGGCGAAGATTTCGCGCGACAGCACCGGACGATTGCAGCTGTCGGTGGGAAGTGCGCCGGCCAGCCCCTATACGTACGTCGGAAACGAGACCTTCCAACGGAAGAGTAGCGTGCTCACGTTCAAGCGGGTTGCCGGGAAGGTGACGCAGTTGTCGATGGATCAGGGGTACGGCCACTATCTCCTGATGCGCGCACCGTAAGACCACCATCTGCATAGGGAGTGGGTATGACGTCGATCACGCGGCGATCGGCCCTCGGAGCGGCAGTGGCGCTCGTCGGCGGCATCCTGACGTCGCCGGGCAGCGCAGACGCCATGGAACAGAAGGGAGGACTGCGGTTTGAGCTGTATCGGGATAGCCGCAAGGGCTTCCGCTGGCGTTTGAAGTCTGCCAACGGCCGCGTGTTGGCCACTGGCGGCGAAGCGTACAGCACCAGGTCGGCGTGCCGCGAGGCGATCGATCGCATACGGGAAGGGGCGAGCAGCGCCGAAGTCGACGACCAAACCTGAGAAGACGGCCGCCGACCGACGCGCGGTCACGGCGGCCGCGATCCATGCCGCCTGTCCCTTCAGCTCAAACATTCTTGCCACAGGGTGTGGAATGATCACCAGACGAGACTTCCTGAAGACCGGCGCCATCGCGGGCGGCACACTGGCCGCCGCCAGCTCGCCGGTCGTGGCGCAAGTGGCGCGCGACCTCTCACGCCGCCGCACGGCCGCACCCCTGAATATTCTCATCTTCGGCGGCACGGGCTTCATTGGCCCGCATCTCGTGCGTGAGGCCATCGCGCGCGGCCACAAAGTGGCAATTTTCTCCCGAGGCAGACGCGACGGCGGTCTCCCATCGAGCGTGGAACGACTGGTTGGCGACCGGCTGATCAACGACACCATCCCGCAAGGCAACCTCAAGGCACTGGAAGGCCGCCGCTTCGATGCCGTGATCGACGATCCGGCGACCGACCCCCGCTGGGTGCGCCAATCCGCCACGCTGCTCAAGGATTCCGGGTCCTACATGTTCGTCTCGTCCACGGGTGTCTTCTATCCGTACCTCACCAGCAACAACGACGAGAATGCACCGGTCCTATTGATGCCGACGGACGGAAGTCCGCCGCAATACGGTAACCAGAAGGCCCAATGCGAGGCGATCGTCAAGGAAATCTTCGGGGACCGTGGCACGGTCGTTCGTCCGACGTACATCGTGGGTCCCGGCGATAACTCCGATCGCTTCTCCTACTGGCCGCAGCGATTTGCCCAGGGCGGAGAGATGCTCGTGCCGGGCAAGACGTCCGACCCCTCCCAGTTGATCGACGTCCGCGACCTCACCGCGTTCATGATGGACCTGGTAGAGCAACGGAAGGGTGGCATCTACAACGCCGCTGGGCCGCGCGAGCGCCTGTCCTTTGGCGAGTTTATCGACGTCGCCCACAAGACATTGAACCCCGATGCCAAGCTCGTGTGGATCGACGACTACGACTTCCTGAAGGAGAAGAAGATCACCTACGCGATTCCATGGATGATTCCCGAGGGCGACAACCAGTATCACCTCCAGATCAACAACAAGAAGGCGATTGCCGCGGGACTCAAGTTTCGCCCACTCGCCGAGACACTGCGCGATACGTTAGCCGCTTGGCCGGCACGTCTGGCGGAGCTGCAACCGGGCCAGAAGCCGAACTTCCGCTGGATCACACCGGAGAAAGAAGCGCAGGTCCTCGCGGAGTGGCGCGCCCGAGGTCGTCGCTAACACCGGGCCGGCCCGCTCGGCGGCGACGCAATGCCCTGAGCTCGGCCCGGGTACCACTTGACGCTCCGTCGCGCTCCAGCTCGAACAATGTCAGGTCGTCCGCGCTCGTCACGGATGCTGGGACGAACCACGCGACGGCCTCACGAGGGGCACGAAGGTCCCGTCATCGATCTTCCCATTCGTCACGCGGTATAGCGTGATCCCGGATGGGAAGCTGATCCCGCCACCTTCACTTGGCCCGACCACCGCTGCCGTTTGGAAGAAACGCGTCGGCACGCCATCGTACACGAGACGTTCACGGACGTGCATGTGCCCACCCAGCGCGATCGGATACCGCGAAAGCCCGATGGCGGTAATCACGTCCTTGGCGTTCGAGACCGAATGTCGAAAGTACGTCGTGCCACCCACGACGATGGACGTTGGAGCCGGCGGCGAATCCATGTAGCCATTGATCGTCTCCACGGCAGTGAAGAAGGGGATATGGTTGAAGGTGACGACCGGCATGGTGGCTGGAATCGTCGCCAGGTCCCGCTTTAGCCATTCGAGTTGCACGCGATCCACATGCCCGTAATACCACTGGTCGTCGACGTCTACACTGTTCAACCCGACGAAGTGCACTCCGCCGTAGGTGAACGAGTAGTAGTCCGGCCCGCGATAACGGCGATACATACCGCGCCCGTACAGCGGGTGTGACGCACTCACGTGCGACCGCTCACGTTCGATCCCGAAGTTCTCGTGATTCCCCGGCACCGTCCACACCGGGTTCCGGAACGCGGCCACCTCGCGCCCAAACAGCTCATAGTAGCCCGTCGCCTCGGCCTCTCCAACGCGCAAGGCATCGCGGACGAGGTCACCGGTGATGATCACGAACGCCGGGTTGATCGAATCCGCCATGGCGCGAAAGCGTTGCATCCGCGCCACCACGGGCGGCGCCACGTGCGTGTCTGACCCATGAATGAACGTGAACCGCGTGACCTTCGGTATCGGCGCGAGTGCAAAGTCTTGGCTCCTGCTTGATGCGGGTGCGTGCCAAAATCCCCCGATGGCGCGGTAGCCGTCCGGGACGGAAACAAAGACGATCCCGCTCCCGCCACCCGCTATCTGGTACCGGCCAGCGGCGTCGGTCAGCACCACCGCTTCCTGGTTTGACACGGCGACCCGAGGGATTCCGCGTTCACCCGGGTCGAGTTGGCCATTCCCGTTGCGGTCGGAAAACACGACGCCTGTCGCCTCGGTTGTTTGTGCTTGCGCCGCACAGGCAAGCCACAGGAGCGCCAACGCCAATACTCTGGGGGCCACGAGTTTCCCTCGGTTAGGTTTAGGAGCGCGTTCTCGCACCATTCATAACGTGCCTAACCGCGCACGTGCAATGACGACTCGTCCCAGCCCGTCAGGGCGCCATACACCGCGAGTGTCGAACCGATATGAGACCGAGACACTACGGACCGATCCTGATCGGCTTCGCCCTGGCCGCGAACGGATGCGCGAGCCCCAGCGATCCGATGCTGTTGGAGCGCGATCACGGGGTCATCTCGTTCCCGGAGCTGTCATCACTGCCATTCCTGAGCATAGGTCCCCCGCTTCGCGTTGGCGTCCCCACGATGATCGCCATAAGGACGCTCGGCAGCTCCACCTGCGCCCGCCCGGCCGGCATGGACGTTTCCTATACCTCGGCCGCAGTGACACTGACACCGTGGGTGCACGTGCCCGAGGCGGGCACTCCGTGCACGGACGACATCGCTTCGCATCGGCACGAAGCCATCGTCACGTTCTCCCGAGCGGGAACGAACCGGGTGACCGTCTACGGTTACAAGCGCGAACCCGGCGGCCAGCTCGTCTTGGGGACGATCTCTGTCGACGTCACGGTCGACCCGTAGCAGATCTGCCACCTCCCGCGTAGTCTGGGACGCGGCCCGCACCCGAAGGTCAAGCGCCGCGGCTCACCTCAGGAGGTCGCGTGAGGCCCATCGTCTTCCTTGCAGTGGACGAACGCACGTCCTCACTCACCGCCGACGACCAGATCTTCGCGGACGCATTAGCACGCGCGGGACTCGCGCCGCAACCGCTGCGCTGGGGCGCGCTCGTGAACCCGGGATCCACGATCGTCATCCGTTCCACCTGGGACTATGTAGAGCGACCCGCGCACTTCGCCCAGTGGTTGGATCATCTGGATGCGCAGCAGGCCATGGTGCTAAATGCCACAAAGACGCTGCGCTGGAGCATGCACAAGGGCTATCTGCGCGATCTGGCGCTCGACGGCGTCGCTACCGTCGACACGGATGTCGTGCGGCGCGGCGAGTCGTGCTCACTCCGCGAGATTATGGAGCGCCGCCAATGGCGCGATGTCGTGATCAAGCCGGCCGTCGGCGGAACCTCCCGCCTCACCGTGCATTACGACGAGATCGGGCACGAGGCGGCCAGCGAGCACTTGTTGAAGCTGCTAGCCAATGAAGACGTCGTCGTTCAGCCGTACCTCCCCTCGATCACCGACGTCGGAGAAATCTCCGTCATCGCGATCGGTGGCGACGTCCACATGGCGCTCGTCAAGACGGCCAAACCCGGAGAGTGGCGTGTTCAGGCGGACTTCGGTGGTACCTGCCAGCTGACCGCCCTGACCGGCGAGATCCGCAACGCGGCGGTTCAGGCCCTCGCCGCGGTGTCGCCCACTCCGGCCTACGCGCGTGTCGACTTGGTCCGCGGTGAGGACGGCATGCTTCAGCTGCTCGAGCTGGAGCTGGTGGAGCCTGAGCTCTTCTTCCGGCTCGATCCAACACTCGCCGAGCGGTTCGCGCGGCACCTCGCCAGCCGGTTGGGTGCTCGCTAGCCCGTCGGGGCAAGCTCCATGAGTCGCAGCTCCGGAACGGCTTCGAGCATGGAAAGCCCGAGCGCCATGCTATAGCGCGCCTTCCAGGCGCCCCAAGTCGGCCTGCGAAACACGCTGAAACCGCCGCCGGCGGCCGCCGTATGATCACTTTGATCATATGGCGCACTGGGCGCTCAACCCGCTGACCTGGCCACACACCGCCTCCACCATGCCGCTGAAATCGGTCGAGCTCCATGTGTTGCTCGCGCTCTCTGAGCGTGAGATGCACGGCTATGGCCTCGTGCAGGCAATCGAGACCCAGTCCGACGGGGCGATCACGCTCGAGCCGGGGAATCTGTACCGCGTGCTCAAGCGGTTGCTGGCGATCGGGCTCGTGCAGGAGTCGGAGTATCGGGCAGCTGCCGATGCGGGCGAGGAGCGGCGCCGGTACTACCGGCTGACGGCGGCCGGCGCGCATGAGCTATCGCTGGAGCTGCGGCGCCTGCGCGCCGTCGTCAATTCGCCTGCGGCGCGTGCCCTCACCAAGCGGTTTGCCTAGATGGTTTCGCACTCGGAGCGATGGTACGCGAGGCTCATGGCGCTCTACCCGCGTGACTTTCGTCAGCGGTTCGAACGTGACGCGTGCGACGTCTTTGCGGACCAGGTCCGCGACGCCCGGCGTATGGGGCGACGCCACGTGGTGAAGTTGTGGTTGAGGACGATCCCCGCCGCATTGAGTGCGGCGCTGTTGGAACACGTCGACGCGCTCCGCGATCGTCTGAGCGACGCGCCGAATGGACAATCCCCAAAAAAACCCGGAGACGGACCGATGCGGACCCTGCTGGCCGACCTGCGTTTTGCCATCCGGCTCCTTGGCAAGAGCCCGCTCTTTACGCTCGTCACCGTGGTGGTCATCGCGTTAGGCACTGGGGCGGTGACGACCATCTATAGCGCCTTGAATGCGTTGGTGCTGCGCCCGCTGCCCGGTGTGGCGCAAGCCGACCGGGTGGTCGGGCTGGAATTCCGGCGGAAGGATGGGAGCCGGCAGATGACGGGCTCGCGCACACTCATCGACCAGCTGGCGGCTCGGCAGCACAGCTTCTCGGCGGTGGCAGGGTGGAATCGCGACAACGTCACGGTGTTCCCGGGGCGCGAGGGGATCGCCACGCCGGCGGTGATGGTGACGAGCCGGTATTTCGCCACGTTAGGCCTTTCGCCGGAACGGGGCCGGTTCTTCCTGGCGGCGGAAGACAGCGCTGTGGGGGCGCCCCCCGTCATGGTTGTCTCGCACGCCTTCTGGACCTCCAAACTCGGCAGCGACCCACAGATTGTGGGACGGAGCCTAATGGTCAACGGCACGGCATTCACGGTGATCGGCGTGACTCCACCCGAGTTCCTCGGCACCATGCCAATCGTGCCGGCGAACCTCTTCATCCCGCTGACCATGGAGCCGCTGCTGTTTCCGGGACAGCCGCGACCGACGGACATCTGGATCCGCCCAGTGGCTCGACTCAAGGATGGCGTCACGCTGGAGCAGGCAGAGGGCGAGCTGACGGCGCTGATTCGCGAACGTTCGGCGGACGCCACGGAGTTGGAGGCCAACCGTCAGTGGGATCGCGTACGGCCGGCCATGCTCCGAGCCGTTCCCGAGGACGCGCGCGACGGCTTCCTCACCTTCATTTCCCTGTTGCTGGGCGCGGCTGGGCTGCTGATGTTGATCGCCAGCGTGAACGTCGGGAGTATGCTCTCGGCGCGAGCCATCGCGCGCCGTCGAGAGATGGCCGTGCGCGCCGCGCTCGGTGCTGGCAGATGGCGACTGGTGCGCCAACTCCTGACGGAGAGTTTGGTGTTGTTCGTAGTGGGGGCCCTCGGCGGTGTCGCCATCGCCGTGGTCGCGACTGGGTTGCTCGAACAGCAGCGCATCGCCATTGCCCGCGACCTTGCCCTCGAGATTTCGCCGGATCCTCGAGCGTTCGTACTCGCGTTAGGTGTGGCGTTGGTCACTGGCGTCGGATTTGGGCTGGCGCCGGCGCTCCGCGCCGCGCGTCGTGACATCAACATTCAGCTGCGCACAGACACTTCGGGGAGCGGAGTGCGACGGACCTTCATGGCGAACGCGCTGATCACCGGGCAGCTTGCGTCGTCGCTGGTCCTACTGGTTTCGGCCGGGCTTTTTGTACGTGCCATCTCCGTCAGTAGCAACACGGACGTCGGCTTTAGCGCCGGCGGAGTGGCCACCGTCCAACTCGACCCGCAATCGTGGGGATACTCCGATGCCAGAGGTGCCACGTTCTACCGGGATCTGCAGCAGCACGTGACGGCGCTCCCCGGGGTGACGGCGTCGGCGTACAGCCTGGTGCTTCCCATGACGATGTCCGGGTCCGACGTGAGCATCCAGATCGACGGGCGCGATCAGGCGCCAGTCGTCGGTCGCCCGGTTGGCGAATCGGTCAAGTTGATGAACGTTGACGACCGGTACTTTGACGTCGTTCGCACGCCATTGACCAGCGGCCGAGCCTTCCTCACGTCGGACGACACATCGTCGGCTCCGGTGGCCATCGTCAGCGAGGCGTTGTCGAGGACGTACTGGCCACAGGGAGGCGCCCTGGGTCGGGCCTTCACCGCGCACGGCCGGCGGTACACGATCGTGGGCATTGCCCGGAATGCGAAGTACGAATCGATCGACGAGGTCCCGGCGTCTGTCGTGTACTTCTCGATTCGGCAGCAGGGACCGTCCTCCCGGTTCTTGATGGTGCGATCGAGTCAATCGACAGCTGCAATTGGGGAGGCCCTGGCGACGGCGGTGCGCACCATCGATCCGGCCATCCCCCGCCCGGTCGTCGTCGCCTTGGATGAGGCGAACGAGATCGCCGTGCTCCCGCAACGGATCGCGGCGATTGGCACGGGACTGTTCGGCGGCCTAGGGCTGATCATGGCAGCCGTCGGGCTCTACGGCATCATTTCCTATTCGGTCAATCGTCGAACACGGGAGATTGGTGTCCGTATGGCGCTCGGTGCCCGCCGCGCGGATGTGTTGGGTCTGGTAGTCGGCGAGGGGTTGCGTCTGACGGGAGTCGGCGTGGTCCTTGGGCTCGTCCTGGCGGTCGGAGCCACGCGCCTCCTGTCGAAGTTCCTCCTGAACACCAATCCTCTGGACGCCCTGGCCTTTGGGGGGATGTCACTGCTCTTTGTAGTGGTGGCCCTCGTGGCGAGCTACGTCCCCGCACGCCGCGCCGCCAAGTCCGATCCCATGTCGGCCCTGCGCACGGACTGACCAAGACACGAGCCGGGGCGTCCACGAGCGGTGAGAGTAGCCTCGCCGCCCGTGGCGCGCTGGCGAACTACTGTACGCCGGTTGGCTTGGGCCGTGTTGTGCGGTTGCCCACCGCGATCCCTGTGCGAAGGATCAGGTCACCGACGTGCGCCATCTTGTCGTAATCGATCAGGCTTGGCTCGTCGCTCACCTTGTGATACTGCGGATGCAGTCCGGTGGTGAAGAAGACGATGGGCACTCCCTTGCGCGCGTAGTTGTAGTGATCGCTGCGATAGTAGATGCGCTCGGGGTGCGTCGTGGTGTCCCATTCCCGGTCGAAGACAAATGGGTGCGGGCTGGCGGCATTCACCGAGTCGACGACGGCGCCCAGCACCGTGCTCTGGCCATTCGGTGCCGCGCCAGGTCCAACGATATACAACGAATCCGGGTTGTTGCGGCCGATCATGTCGGCATTCAGCTGCGCGACTATCGAGTCGATCGGCACCGTGGGATGCGTGGTGAAGACCTCCGACCCAAAGAGTCCCTTCTCCTCGCCCACGTGCCAGATGAACAGGGCCGAACGCTTCGGTCGCGGGCCAGCCAGCCAGGCACGCGCCATCGCCAGCTGCGTCACGCTGCCGGAGCCGTCATCGTCCGCCCCGTTGGCAATACTGTCCCCCGACACGCCATGCTGGATGCCGATGTGGTCATAGTGTGCCCCGAACGCGACATAGGTGTTCTTGAGCGCAGGATCCGACCCGCGCGCGATGCCTACGACGTTGTACCCGTTGAGCGACGACGTCTGTTCGTTGTAACTGGCCGTGAACTTCCTTCCTGCCGGAAATTGTGCCGCCTGGTCGCTGGGCCATCCAGTGGGAAGGAATGGGCTGCCATCCTCCAGGCGGGCCACGGCGACCATTGGCAAGAGCCTGGGCTTTGACGCCGGAGAGGTCTTCGCACCGGTCTGCAAGGCAATCTGCGAACCAGAGAACTGGCCGGCCGCCAACAGGTACACGGAGTCCGGCAGGAGCAACAGGATGCCAGCAGGCTGGCGCGCGATCGGTAGCCCTATGCGATTGAACAGGTTCTGGGGGTTTTCCAGCTCCTTCTTCTTGTCAGCGCTCACACCCGGTGGTGCCGTCCCGACGAGCACCACGACTTTTCCCGTCAGGTTCAAACCGGCATAGTCGTCGCGGTTGAGTGCGCTGTCCACCAGCCCGTACCGGGCAAAGACCAGCTCAGCATCGACACTGTTTTTCGGTAACGGCGCGCCGGGGCCTAACGAAGCGAGAAACGAAATGTCCCGGCCCTGCGTCAGCGTCTTCGATCCCGTCGTGGTGGCCACGTTGATGGGCCCCGCCGTCACCAACGTTCGCTCCATGGGCACCCGCTGGAAGTACCCGCTATCCCCCCCAGGCTCGAGCCCGAGTTGCGCAAGGCGAACCGCAATCCACTCGGCCGCCTTTTGGGCGTACGGCGTGCCCGTTTCCCGCCCGCCAAACGAATCCGAAGCGAAGACGAACAAGTCGCGCCGCAGCTCGGCGGCGGTTGGTGAGGTCGCCGATGGCGCCGGCCGAGTAGAAGGCGTGGCGGCCGGCGCGCAGGCCGCGACCAGGATGAAAGCGAAGCCGGGACCCAAAGAAAGGCGTGACATCACGAGAAGGCCACCGCGTGAGAGCGAGGTATGAGGAAGATTGGTGCCCCGGGTGAAGTGAAGCGCCCGGGGGGAAGCACAATCCGTGAACAGTATCGCCCGAACGCTCGTTCGTCATGTTGGGTCGCTCGGCGGCGCGGCTTGGCCCGGACTGGCGCGCTGGGCGAACGGGGGCGCATCGTGTGCGGCGGGCGTCTCCGGCTCCAGAACTCCCGGGGCCTGGGCGCCATGCGTTCAGGCCGTTCGATGCACCTTGCCCAGACGCAGCGACGGCCCTACCGTCAGCCGCATTCTTCGGCGCTCCCCCTCCCAAACACCTATGCGACGTACCGCGATTCTTCTGGTGCTCATGGCCTATCACTCCGCGGCTGGCCAGTCCGGCGACCCCATGCTCGAGCGCGCACGTGCGCTCCATCGCGCGACGCCGATGATTGACACACATAACGACCTTCCGGAGATGCTCCGCGGTCGGGTGCACAACGACCTGGCGAAGATGAACCCGGAGCAGACGCTCGACAGCATCGACACGGACTTGCCACGGCTGAAGGCGGGATTGGTCGGCGGCCAGTTCTGGGCCGCTTACGTGCCGGCGTCGTTCGTGAAGGGCGGCGGCGCAACCTATGCCTTGGAGCAGATCGACGTCATCCATCGGATGATCGCGCAGTCTCCGTCGTTAGGCTACGCCACCACCGCCGACGAGATCGTGCAGCAGCATGCCAAGGGAAAGATCGCGTCGCTCATCGGCATCGAGGGCGGCTACGCCATAGAAAACTCGTTGGCCAACATCCGGATGTTCCACCAATTGGGCGTTCGGTACATGACGCTCACGCATGGTGGGAACACGGCGTGGGCCGATGCGGCCACCGAAGCCCCGGCACACGGTGGGCTCACGAAGTTTGGTGAAGCGGTCGTCCGTGAGATGAATCGCGTCGGGATGATGGTCGACATCTCGCACGTATCCGACGGCACGATGTCAGACGCCATGCGCGTATCGGAAGCGCCGGTGATTTTTTCTCACTCGTCGGCGCGTGCCTTGGCCGACCATGCCCGCAACGTCCCCGACAGCATCCTCAAGCTCGTTCCGAAGAATGGCGGCATCGTGATGGTGAACATCTTCCCTGGTTTCGTGAACGCCAAGGCGGCGAAGCAGGCTGCGGGGGCACTCGACAAGGAGCGCGAATTCATGGCGATGTACCCCAACGACGCCAAGCGTGCCTCTCGAGAGTACGTGCAATGGCTGAGCGACATGATGGAGCACATGGAATCGGGGACCCTGAGTGAAGTCGCCGATCACATCGACCACATCGTGAAAGTGGCCGGCATCGACCACGTTGGGTATGGCGCGGATTTCGGTTCGCTCACGAATCATCCAAAGGGCCTGGAGGATGTGTCGCGCTACCCCTACCTAACCGCCGAATTGCTCCGTCGTGGCTACACGGACGCGCAGGTGAAGAAGATCATCGGCGAGAACTTCCTGCGCGTGATGCGCCAGGTGGAACAAGCGGCCGCACGGCTGCAACGTTCGCGGGGGCCCGGGGTCGAGCTCATCGAGGACCTTGATCGTTGACTCCGGACAGACACCCTAACGACCTGAGACTGAGACATGGCCGACACGATTGACGATTACATCGTCGAGTTTCCCACGAGTGTTCAAGCGATCCTGTCCACGTTGCGTGCGCGCATACGAAAGGACGCCCCAGAAGCGACGGAGCGCATGGCGTATGGCATTCCGACGTTCTATCTGAACGGGAACCTGGTGCACTTCGCCGCCTTTGAGCGTCACATCGGATTCTACCCGACGCCCGGCGGGATCGTCGCCTTCGCCGAGCGTCTGAAGCGCTACCAAACGTCAAAGGGATCTGTGCAGTTTCCCATCGACGAGCCCCTCCCGTTCGAGCTGATCAGCGAGATCGTGGCCTTTCGCGTGCGTGAGAACGTCGCAAGGTCCGGCGCGACGAAGAGCACGACGTCTGGCTCGAAAACCGGACGAGGCGGCGGAGCGAAGTCGGGGGGGAGCGCCAGACCAAAGGCAAGCGCGAAGGCAAAGCCAGCGCTTGGGAAGAAGGCCGCAAAGTCCACCACGAAGCCCCGCGCTGCGAAGCGGACCTCGGCAAGCAGAAAGCCGGCCGCCAAGGCACGTGGTCGCAAGGGAGGGACGTGACGACTTGGAGACACCGCGTCCGCGCGGCACTGCTGGCCGTGCTATTGGCTGGCGCGCGCCACGGAAGCGCGCAGTCCACCGCAGGTCCGGTGGAGCGCCTAACCGTCGGTGAGACGTTCACGATTTCGTCGGCAACGCTCCGCGAGACGCGCCGCATCAATGTGTACTTGCCGCCAGCCTACACGGCCACGCCCGAAGCTCCCCTGCCGGTGCTCTACATGCCGGACGGCGGCATAGGGGAAGACTTCCTGCACGTCGCCGGGTTGGTGCAGGTGCTGACGGGAAACGGGACCATGCGACCGTTCATACTCGTGGGCATCGAAAACACGGAGCGGCGGCGCGACCTCACGGGGCCCACGGAGAATGCGGAAGACCGCAAGATCGCACCGCGGGTGGGCGGCTCTGCGGCCTTTCGCACGTTCCTGAGGTTGGAGCTGATGCCAGCGATCCGCGGACGCTATCGAACGATGCCGGAAACCGCCATCGTGGGGGAGTCGCTGGCCGGCCTGTTCGTCGTTGAAACGTTCTTCCTTGAACCCGAGCTGTTCGACACCTACATCGCTTTCGATCCCAGCCTGTGGTGGAACTCGGGCGAGCTCGTCCATCGAGCGGGCGAACGCCTTGGCACGCGCGGCCAGCGCGCCCAGACGTTGTACCTGGCTTCCAGCAGCGAGCCAATCATGGAGCGCCTAACGCTGGAACTGTCCCGGGTTTTGACCGCTCGCGCGCCGCAGGGGCTGACCTGGCATCTCGAGCCGATGCCCGCGGAAACGCACGCCACGATCTACCATCCGGCGGCACTGAAGGCCTTTCGCGCGGTGTTCAGGCCCCTCACCGGCGAACCGCACTAGCCGGCACCGAGTCGGTCCGCGGGTCGAGCAGCGCCGTACGGCATGGCGCCCCACCGGGACCCCTCGTTAGGACTACGCGTGACTGCACCTTGCACGTGCTAGCGGTTGTACTCGGACAGCCAGTGGAATTGGCGCTCGGCAAGCTGGAAGTGCCGACTGGTGCGGCGCAAGTCGACATAGACGGAATCCGCGCGAATCTTCGTCCACAGGCGAATACCCGTCGTGTCGGCCAGCTCATAGCGCATGTCGAACAGGTAGGTGCTGTCGAAGGCGGTGCTCGTCTTCCAGACGGCGACGGTGCGTTTGGCCGTGTCTGCCTTGAAGCGAAAGTATCCACGTCGATAGCGCTGCCAGAACACGGTGTCGCGCGTCCCGACGCTTCCACCGCTGGCATTGTCGAAGATCACATCCCGCCACCGCAAGGAATCGGACACGAGGGGTGGTATGGTGTCGCCATTGACCGTGAAGCGCTGCACGTCGTAGACGCCAACCCGGAATGGCACGGCGGGCGCCTCATGACGCATCGCCTGCCATCGTCCATACGTATCCCTGAAGGGGAGAATCAGGATCAACACGATCAACGTGCCCTTGGCGAGCAAACGAGCGATGTGTTGCCACGGCTGTGAGAACGGCGGCTCGTACGCGTTGGTGCCGGGTGCGCCCTGGTTGAACACCAGGAAGGTCGTCAGGCGCTTGGCATCCAGCACCAACAGGAAGACACACGCAAACAGCAGGTGGCTGGCGAACAGCTTCACCGGTACGTCGTAGCTCATGTTGATCATCACGACGTTGATGAACGCTCCCGTCGCGGCGAACAGGCCAAGGGTGACCGTGCGGCGGAAGAGCAGCAGCAACCCAGCTACAGTCTCCATGATGCCCGAGAAGACCTGATACTTCGTGGAGTAGCCGATGAAGAGCCAGGAAAAGCGCATCGGCAGGAAGTCGCCGAGTGGTGTCGACAACTGGCTCAGGCTGGGGAACAGCATTTGCAGCGCGAAGATCTTGATGATGCCGTAGCTGAGGGCGAAGGTCGCGATGTAGTACCGGACAACCGTGCGCAGCCAATAGGCCAGACGATCGTAGCCCGGCCGCCTTCGGTCCAACACCGACCAAAGGATGCAGCTGACTGCGGCGAGCGAGAGGTAGAGCCAGAGCTGCGCCCAGGCCCACGAGGTATCGCCACTGCCGTTGACGGGAACCAAGGGGTCGCGGACGTGAAAGAACGACTCGTTGCCAGCCCGCACTGCCCAGTCCACGCCGCGGTAGTACCAATCGGTGAGATTCCCAAGCAGCGGGATCCTCGCCACCCAGTTGAGCGGCGCGATCTGCAGGAGCAGGTACACGAAGAAGAAGCGAAAGAGCACCCGTTGCCATAGTGGCCAGGGATTGGGGCTCGAACGATCGCTCGCGTGCATCGGTGTCGGCTCCGTTGAAGCTGGTGAGGGCATCCACACGCAATGAACCAGAGACCGGCGAACATATGCTGCGTCGTTTTGCTTCGCTACAACGGCGCCAAGGAGGAATCTCGTGCGACGCCGCGTCGGAGATCGGAGGCGTTGTCTTGAGGGGCGACAGATCGCGGGCTACCTTGGCCAGCGTCCCTTCATCACACGTCGATTGCCCCGGAGACGATTCCCATGAAGCGCCTGACCTGGTTGCTCGTGCTGTCGTTCGCGATCCTCCCCGCCATCTCCAATGCCCAGCAGTACGATGGCCTGATGGGGAGCCTGAACAATCTCTATCGCCTGTCCAACGCCAAGTCGTTCTCGATCAGCCCAGAGAACCTGACGGGGGAAAAAGGGAAGGCCGCCATGGCCGCAGAGGGTAGTGCCTCCCGGGCGGCACGCGATCTGGGGCGCGGCTGGAAGGTCAATCCGTATGTCGTCATCCAGCCAGGACAGACCTTTACCCTTGGGGAAATCACCGGCGAGGGAAACATCCAGCACATCTGGATGACGCCGACTGGGAACTGGCGTCTCTCCATCATGCGCATCTACTGGGATGACGAGAAAGAACCGTCGGTGGAAGTACCGGTGGGTGATTTCTTCGGCATGGGTTGGGGGAAGTACGCACCATTGCAGTCACTCGCCATCTGCGTGAATCCAGGCAGTGCGTTCAACTCCTACTGGCCGATGCCCTTCCACAAGAAGGCGCGCATCACCATGGAGAACCTGGACGACCGGCAGATGAGCGTGTACTACCAGATCGACTACACACTCGGCGAGGTCCCAAAGGACGCCGCCTACTTCCACGCGCAGTTCCGCCGAGTGAACCCACTGCCTTACAAGGAAGTCTTCACGATCCTCGATGGCGTGAAAGGGAAGGGGCATTACGTCGGCACCTACATGGCCTACGGGACCAAGAGCAACGGCTGGTGGGGAGAGGGAGAGATCAAGTTCTTCATTGACGGCGACAAGGAGTTCCCGACCATCGCTGGCACCGGGACCGAGGACTACTTCAACGGGTCGTACGACTTCGAGAACCAGGTCACGCACCAGTACGAAACGTTCACGAGCCCGTACAGTGGCTTGGCGCAGGTGATCAAGCCCGACGGTCTGTACGTGTCACAGCAACGCTTTGGTCTGTATCGGTGGCACATCACCGATCCTGTTCGGTTCGATACGGACCTGAAGATCACGATTCAGGCGTTAGGCTGGCGCTCGAACGGTACCTACCTCCCTCTCCGAGACGATATCGCATCCGTGGCGTATTGGTATCAGACCGAGCCGCACCAAGGCTTCCCGAAGTTGCCGGCCCGGGAGATGCTGGAGATCAACTAGGGCATGTCGCAGCCTAACGAACTCGACCCGGTCCTCGACGCGTTCCGGGGAGACGCCACCCGAGACGTTGGGGCGCAGTTTCTCGAGCTGATCTCGCGCTACTTGCACCTCACGTCTCGTGGTCAGTCGCCTGTCTCCACGCGGCTTTCACCGGAGGAGGTCGCGTCGCACTTCGCGGAGCCGCTTCCCACCGGCGTCAAGCCGCTGGACTACGTACTCGAGCGGATCGAGCGCGACGTGCTCACGGACGCCACGCGCCTCATGCACCCGATGTGCATGGGCCACCAGGTGTCGGCGCCGCTGCCGGCCACCATCTGGACGGATGCACTCATCAGTGCCGTGAACGGCTCCGCCTCCGTTCGCGAGATGTCGCCGAGCGCCAACGCCATCGAGCACCAGGTCGTCCGCTGGTTAGGCGACCTGGCGGGCTACGGCCCGGAGTCTGGTGGCACGCTGACCTCCGGCGGGACAGAGGCGACGTTTACGGCCTTGCTCGCGGCGCGGGCCCGGGCTTGTCCGGACGCCTGGGAGCAGGGTGTGGGCGCGAGCCCGCCGGTCGTCGTGTACGGCGAACAGGCACACTATGCCGTCACGCGTGCGATCGCAGAAATGGGGCTGGGCCTGCGCTCGGGTATCTCGGTCCCGGTGCGTCAGCATCGCATGGACACCACGGTGCTTCGGGAGACATTGGATCGATTGGCGACTGAAGGCCGGCCGGTCATGGCGGTCGTTGCAACTGCCGGCTCGACCTCGGTCGGTGCCTTCGATGACCTGGAAGCCATCGGCGCCGAATGTGCGCGACGAGGGATCTGGTTGCACGTGGACGGAGCCCATGGGGCGTCGGCACTGCTTTCCTCGCGTCATCGGCATCGCCTTGCCGGCCTCGCTCACGCCAGCTCAATCGCGTGGGACCCACACAAGATGATGTTGCTGCCGTTGTCGGCCGGACTGCTGCTGGTCCGGAATGAACGCGACCTGGACGCCACGTTCGCCCAACGTGCTCCCTACCTCTTCCACGCACAAGAGAGTGAACGCGGCTGGGACCAAGGCGTGCGCTCGTTCCAATGCTCGCGACGGACGGACGTGATCAAGTTGTGGGTGGCGCTGGAGCGCTATGGAGCCGACGGAATCGGTCACCTGTATGACCGACTCTGCGACCTGACCGTCGCCCTCTACACCCGCGTCGCCGACCATCCGGACTTCGAGCCGTTGCACGCGCCGGAGTCGAACATCCTTTGCTTTCGCTACGTGGGGCGCGAGGCAGGCGCCGACGTCGACAGCTTCAATTTTGAGCTGCGACAGGCCTACAACAGGTCTGGGGAAGGATGGATCACGACCACCGTCCTGGATGGCCAGCGCGCCTTGCGGACGACAATCATGAATCCGCATACGTCGGAGGAGCACCTCGACCGGCTCCTGGACGGGTTGTCGCGAACCGCGGCGCGGTTGCGTCCAACGCCACCCGGCGCTCACCAGGGGAATCGGTAGCGACGCTCTCGCGGCCCGACAGCTCCCAGAGTAGGATCAATCAAGGGAGCATCCCGTAAGCCCGAGCCGGAGCGCAGGTATGAAAGACGATGGCGTGACACGACGTGACTTCTTGAACGGGGCCCGCCTGGCCATCGGCGCCTCTCTGGTCGTCCCGTGGGCCGAGCTGCTGGCGAACGAGCTCGGACAGGGAGCGGAGTACTATCCGCCAGCTAAGACAGGACTGCGCGGCACGCACGATGGTGCCTGGGAAACCATGCACGCGCGCGTCGCGGGGACGTCGTGGCCGGACGCCAGGCCTTCGGAACAATACGACCTGGTCGTCGTCGGTGGCGGCATCAGTGGCCTGTCGGCGGCGCGTTTCTTCCGGAAGGCGCGGCCGAATGCGCGTGTTCTGATTATCGACAACCACGACGACTTTGGCGGGCACGCCAAGCGGAACGAATTCTCCTTCAATGGCGACACCCGCATCGGGTACGGCGGCACGGAGTCGATCGACACGCCGTCGGAGTACACGAAAGCGGCCAAGGAGACGCTCCTCGAAATCGGCATTCACGTCGAACGCTTCTACGACTACTTCGACCAGACACTCTACGCGAAGATGGGGCTGGCGAAGTCCATCGTCTTCGACCAGGAGAACTTCGGCGAGCGCAAACTCGTCACCGGGTATGGCAAACGTCCGTGGGAGGAATTCGCGGCACTCGCCCCCCTCAACGAACAGGCGCGCCGCGATTTCATCCGGGTGCAGACCGAAACGACGGACTATCTCCCGGGCATGTCCAAGGAGGAGCGATTCAAGCTCCTGAGCCGGACCAGCTACGAAGCCTACCTTCGCGACTACTGCAAGGTGGATCCGCAGTTGTTGGAGCTGTACCGAAAGTGGGGCATCTCCTTCTGGTGCGTGGGCATCGATGAAATCCCCTGTAGCCTGATCCTCGACTACGATGGCGGGATGCCTGGCCTCGACCACACCATGCCCCGCTTTGGTTCACGCGGCGAAGACCCCTACATCTTCCATTTCCCCGACGGCAATGCGTCGGTGGCACGGTTGCTGGTTCGCTCGCTGATCCCCGCGGCGATGCCTGGCACCACCATGGAGGACGTGGTCACCACACGCGCCGACTACTCGCAACTGGACCGGTCTGGCAACAACGTTCGCATTCGGCTCAACAGCACTGCGGTTCACGTCAGGCACGTGGCGCGCGACACGTCCGTTGACGTCACCTACGTCACCGGCGGCAAGCCGCACACCGTGCGCGGCACGCACGTCATCATGGCGTGCTACAACATGGCGATTCCCTACATCTGTCCCGAATTGCCTGACGCACAGAAGAAGGCGCTCGCCTATGGCGTAAAGGTGCCGCTCACCTACACCAAGGTGTTGGTGCAGAACTGGAAACCGTTCGCTCAACTTGGCACGGACTTCGTCTACTACACGAAGGACTTCTTCAAGCAGGTGGAGCTTGACTATCCCGTCTCCATCGGGCAGTACAAGCGCTCGCAGACGCCCGATGAGCCGATGGTCCTGCACATGTGCTACGTCCATCACGACGGGGTGACCAAGGGGCCCGAACAGTGGCGCGAGGGACGCCGGCGGCTGCTCACGACGCCGTATTCGGTCTTCGAGCACCACGTCCGGGATCAATTGAGTCAGGCGCTTTCCGGTGCGGGCTTCGATGACGCGCGAGACATCAAAGGCATCACCGTCAACCGCTGGTCGCACGGGTACGCGTACTCCCCGCACTTGCTATGGGAGCCCGCCTATGCGTCCGATGCCGACAAGCCGTGGGTACGCGGGCGGAAGAAGTTCGGACGCATTGCGATCGCGAACTCGGATTCTGGCGCACAGGCAGATACGAATTCTGCCATCACACAGGCATGGCGCGCCGTCCAGGAGACGCTCGCCGGCTAGCGTAGGGATAGGCCTCGGAGGAGTGCCGTGAACAAGTCACGCGTGGTACTCGGGTTCGCGATCGCCGCATTCGCGACGGTCTTTGTCGTATTCCCCGCACTGAGTGGCGTCCTCACCGACTGGTGGTGGTTTCAGGAGGTCGGGTTTCAGGTGGTGTTTACGCGCCAGCTTCTCACACGCCTGCTGTTGTTCCTGGCGGCAAGCGGGGCAACCAGCGCTGTCTTGCTGTGGAATCTGCGTGTGGCGCGCGGTGCGGCGGCGCCAGGGCCGCTGGTGGTGCCCTTCGGCGAAACGCAGGTGCGGCCGATGCAGCCAACCGGCGTGCAGCGACTCGCCACCGTGGTCGCGCTCGGGTTGGGCCTGATGACCGGTCTCGTCGCCAGCTCGGGGTGGCGTGAGGTGCTGCAACTGTGGTACGGAACGTCGTTCGGGGTCGCCGACCCCGTGTTCGGGCGGGACATCGGGTACTACGTCTTCACCCTTCCGGGGTTGGAGCTGCTACTCGGCGTTGTGGGCGGCATGATCACCCTGTCGCTCATTGCCACGGTCGTTCTCTACCTGCTGCGCGCCCGAATCGTGCTGGACCCACGCGCCATACGCGTCGAACGGGCTGCCGGCATGCACATCGCCGTGCTGATGGCGGCCGCGTTTACCCTGACGGCGATGCGCCTGTGGGTCGTCGGCATCCCGCGCCTGCTGTACTCGACCACCGGACCGTTGGTGGGCGCGGGCTACACCGACATGCATGCCGTGCGCCCAGCGCTTCACCTGA
>JBGAJQ010000045.1:0-14083 GCA_044224875.1 Gemmatimonadaceae bacterium
TGGCGGGGACCCAGCCCAGGTGCGCGCCGAGGCCTCCGACATCGAGTTGCTACTGTCGGTCGTGAACCGCGGCATGCCGGAAGCCAGACTGACGGTGAACGACGTCCGTTTTGCCTACGCGGGCGTACGGCCGCTCCTCGGCGACGCCACGGGCAGCAGCTATCGGATGAGCCGTCGCGCCGAGATTGTCGATCATGGGGCCAGCGGCGGCCTTGCGGGCCTTGTGTCAGCGTTAGGCGGCAAGTGGACGACCGCGCGGCATGTGGCCGAGCAGTGCGTCAACGTGATCACCCGGCAGCTCAACGCCAACGGACGGCGATGTACCACGCACGAGGAGCCGTTGCCGGGCGGCGCGGTTGGCGTGCTCCGGCAATATCGAGCCAGTGCCTTGCAGGAAGGTTTGCACGGCGCCTCGTCACGAACAGTCGACCACCTGATCAGCCTGTACGGGGCTCGCCATCGGGATGTGCTTGGGCTCTGTGACAAGCAGCCGGACCTCCTGGCGACGGTTGGAGCTGCCGATGACGAGCCGGATATTCGCGCGCAGGTCGTCCATGCGGTCCGTTCCGAGCAAGCCCAGTTCGCGTGTGACGTCCTCTTGCGACGCACGGGCATTGGTACGCTGGGGAAGCCCTCCGACACCATGGTTCACGGCGTAATCAGTACCATGGCCGCGGAACTTGGGTGGTCTGACCAGGAAGCGGCGCGGCAGCATGCGGACGTGGCAGCGACGTACGCCACCTCGTGGCGGTGACCTGCCGGCCAGCGAGTCGGCCAGACCGTACTCCCGATCGAGAAGGCGTTGCGAAGCCCCTTCGCGCCCTTGCCCGCCTCCCCAAAGGACGCTATGCCATAGGCGGCGGCAATCACCAGTGTCCATTGTCGGGCTTGATTCGCGCCTACCACTTGAGCGGGACCACGACTCACTCGCCACACCTCGCGCCATGCAACCCGATCACTGGGAACGACTCGACACGCTCTTCCACGACGCCTTAGCCCTTCCGGCGGGCGAGCGATCGGCGTTCCTCCTGAAAGCCTGCGGTGACGAGCACGCCCTGCGGCAGGAAGTCGAGGCTCTGCTCGCCGCGCACTTTGAGGCTGGCGGCACGTCTACACCAGATCGTCTCTTGCGCGATTTCGCTTTTCCCACGACGGCGTCGGCAGGTTCAATGGTCGGCCAACGTGTGGGTGCGTACCGTCTGGAAGAGGTCGTCGGCCGAGGGGGCATGGGTGAGGTGTATCGCGCCGTGCGAACGGACGATCAATTCAGCCAGCAGGTAGCGATCAAGCTCGTTCGTCCGGAAAAGGACACCGACGAGCTGCTTCGTCGCTTTCGGCTGGAGCGCCAGATCCTCGCGCGCCTCGAACATCCGAACATCGCCACCCTTCTGGATGGTGGCGTGACGGAGAACGGGCAGCCGTACCTGGTGATGCAGTATGTGGACGGGGTGTCCATCACGGCATATGCCGCACAGCACCAACTGTCGTTGGCCGATCGTCTCACGCTCTTTCGCACGGTGTGCGACGCCGTGCAATTCGCGCACGTGAATCTGGTCGTCCACCGGGACCTCAAGCCGAGCAACATCCTGGTCACGAAGCATGGTGAGATTCGCCTCCTCGACTTTGGCATCGCCAAGTTGCTGGATGCCACGGGGGACGCCGCCGGATCACCTGAGACGGGCGATGCGCTCCTGCTTACGCCGGAACACGCGGCCCCCGAGCAGTTCCTCGGCAAGCCGATTACCACGGCCACGGACACGTATGCGTTAGGCGTACTGCTTTACGAGCTGCTGGTAGGATTTCGCCCATTCCAGTTTGTGCCAAAGGGGGAGTTGCACCACGCGATCTGCGAGCGCGATCCCCTCGCGCCAAGCATGGCGAGCGCCGACGCGCAGCTACGCGAGAAGGCTGGCAAGCCCTCACCGGTCGCGACCAGTCGAATAGAGGGTGACCTCGACAGCATCGTCCTCAAGGCGCTGCGGAAGGAACCGGCGGAGCGATATGCCACCGTTGCTGATCTCAGCGACGACCTCCAGCGATACGCTTCGGGCTTTCCCGTGCATGCACGCGCCGAGACCTTTGGGTACGTTGCCACTCGCTTCCTGCGCCGTCACAAAGTCGGAATTGCCGCCGCCGCGGCGATCGCCACGTCACTAACGGCGCTGGCCATCGTCTCCGTTCGCTCCGCGGTGACGAGTCGGACGCAGGCCGCTGCGCTTGCCAAGGAACGCGATGTGGCGTTTCAGGTGACGGCCTTCCTCGAAAACCTCTTCAAGGCGCCCGATCCCTACGCGAACGGGGCGGCGCGCCGCGACACATTGCGCATCCGCGACCTCCTGGACGAAGGCGCCGCGAAGGTCGATAAGGAACTGGCCGGACAGCCGCTGGTTCAGGCGCAACTCCTTTCGGTGCTCGGGAAAGCGTATCGAAACCTCGGTCAGCTCGAACCGTCGCGACCCTTGCTGCAACAGGCCCTCGACTTGCGCACCAAGAACCTTCCGGCGGGATCTGCGGAGATCGCGGTGAGTCAGATGGACCTTGGGCTTTCTCTGCTGGACCTTGGCAAGGACGACGAGGCAACCGCGCTCTTTCAATCCAGCATCGCCACGTTGGCGACCGACTCGATTACGCAGCGGGCGTCGTATCTCACGGCCCTCAACGCCCTCGGCAACGCGCAGCAGGCCAAGGCAAACTTCGCTGCCGCCGAAAGCACCTATCGTCACGCACACTCGCTCTCGGAGGCCGAGTACGGCGCGGCCGATCCTCGCGTGGCGGAGAGTGTCGCCAACGTCGGGACGGCGTTGGCGCGGCAGGCGAAGTATGAGGAGTCGGAGCCATACCTACGACGAGCGCTCGAAATCTGGAAGAAGGATCTTGGTCCAGAACACCCGCACGTGGCGTCTGCCATGGCGAACCTTGGCAACGTGCTTTCCGAACGCCGCCAATTCGTTGAGGCTGAGGAGATGCTGCGTGGCGCGCTCGCCATCCGACGCGTCCGCTTCACGGCACCGCACCCCCAGATCGCCATCAGCATCAACAACCTGGCAAGCATGCTGCAGGACAAGGGGGACTTCGTGGCCGCTGAGCCACTCCTGCGTGAAAGTCTCGCCATGCGGCGCGCACTGTTTGGTGAAAAGCACCAGGCCGTAGGGATCGCGATGTTGAACCTTGCCTTGACCCTACGCCGACAAGGAAAGCTCGGCGAGGCCGGCACCATGTACCAGGACGCGCGGAACCTGTTTGTCGCCGTGGTGGGCCCCGACCATGTCCTCGTAGGCGATGCGAATGCTGGGCTGGGAGCCGTCGCTCACGAGCGAAAGGAACATGGGAGGGAGCGGGGCTTCTTCGCCGCGGCGCTGGAGATCAAGCGAGGCAAGCTGGGAGCGACGCACCCGTCGGTCGCCTACATTCTCAGCGACCTTGGTCGGGCGGATTTTGAGCTGAAGCAGCTTTCGGATGCGGAGCACGCGTATCTGGAGTCCTACAAGGTCTTGGCCGCTCGCCATGGAGACTCCAGCCGCCAGATGACAACGCTCCTCGAACGACTGAGCCAGCTGTATCGAGCCATGGGACGCGAAGCGGAAGCTGCGAAGTACGACGCCGAACGTGCCTCGAGAACCCAGCCGCCACCCGCCAAGTAGTGGAAACCGGCCGACCGGTCTTGGCCGGCGGCGCTAACGCGGAGGAAGGAACGCCGCTCGAGAGCGTTTGAACGGCGGCGCTCGATTCGTCTGCGGGGAATGGGATCGTTGGAGTTGCCAGCTCTTGTGCGCGCCCGCGCTGTCAGCTAGGCTCTCGCGCCCGATATCATCACACCCGCCAACAAGTGAGTGGTACCATGTTGACCATCGTACTTCGCTTGCTTCACGTCGTAGCTGGCGTCATCTGGACGGGAGGAGCCGTCGTCATCGCCTCGTACGTTGTGCCATCGGTGCAGGCGACTGGGCCGGCTGGTGGTGCGGTGATGCGCGAAATCGTCTTCGTGCGGAAGTTGCCTGTCCATATGACCATCTTGGCATTCATAACCGTCCTGACGGGCTTTGCCCTGTTCTCCGGGAATGCCCGCGGGACCGGCTGGGGTGGAACGCCTGCCGGGATGACCTTCGGGATCGGTGGTTTGTTCGGGTTGACTGCCCTGCTACTCGGGGCGTTCTGGAGTCGCCCGACGGCAAACAAGATTGCGGCGTTAGGCGCCAAGATCCAGGCGGCCGGATCCCCGCCGCCAGCTCCCATGGCGGCGGAGATGCAGGCGCTCCAGGCCACATTGGGCATGGCGTTGCGAGTCGTCGCGCTCTGTGCGGTCCTCGCGGCCGTCGCCATGTCCGTGGCGAGGTACCTCTAGCGAAATCGGCGCGGGGTCAGGGACGAAGCGTTCCGTCCCTGACCTCTTGATCTGCGATTCGTGCGCGGGCATGGTATAGTTACTTCACCAAGTAACTTGAGCAACCATGCCCCTTCTGAAAGGCACACTCGATGCCCTCGCGCTCAAGGCCCTGAGCCTTGGTTCCATGCACGCTTTCGAGATCATCCGGTGGATCGAAGACGGATCACGGGGCGAAATCGAGGTGGAAACCGCGGCGCTCCTGCAGGCTCTGCACCGCCTCGAAGAGCGGGCGTTCCTCTCGGGTGAATGGGGCATCACGGACAGCAATCGGCGGGCCCGCTTCTATAAGATCACTCCCTCCGGGCGAGCCTTTCTCCGATCCGAAACGGACTCACTGCGAGCGTCCGTGACCGCGCTCAACAGTCTCTTGGCCCGGGAGCGGGCGTGATGCCAATCCGCAGGATGATACGCCGGTTCATCAGACTCCCTGCCGACGGTCGTCGCGATGCGCGCAGCGACGCCCGCGCTGAACTGAACGCGCTCATCGACGAACAGGTACGCTACTACATCGCCTGTGGTCGTACACCCGATGAAGCCCACGCCGAGGCGCTACGCCGTCTGGGAGCCGATATGAGTGATGTGTATGACGCGGTTGAACGCTCTGCCACCTTGCGACAGCGGCGCCTGAGCCTGCGCGAATGGGTCCAGGACGCGCGAGGCGACGTCCGAGTTTCCCTTCGTGCGTGGCGACGTGCGCCGGCGATGGCGCTGGCCGCCATCATCACGTTGAGCCTGGCGATCGGGGCCACCAGCGCCATCTACAGCGCGGTGCACGCAGTCCTCTGGCGACCTCTCCCCGTTCGCGATCAAGCGCGACTGGTCGCGATTTGGGAAGAGAACCCTGACTTCGGCTGGGTACACGCCGAGGCCGCGCCTGCGAACATGCTCGACTGGAAGGAGCGAGCCCGCGGATTCCAGGATGTGGCCGCGTACGCAACGTTTAGCTCGTCGGCGACCATCACATCGGGTGACGAGCCACGCCTCGTCAACCAGCTGCAGGCGACGGGCAACCTGTTCCAGGTACTGGGCGTCACGCCATTCCTGGGACGTGCGTTTCGCGATGAGGAAACATGGTCCAATACCGCCGGGAGGATTGCGCTGCTCTCCTACAAGGTGTGGACGGAGAGCTTTGCCTCCGACAGCTCCATCGTCGGGCGTTCCATCGCGATTGATGGACGCGACGTCCAGGTAGTGGGCGTGCTGCCCGCGGGGTTTGCCCTGCCGGGTGCCACGGCCGACATCTGGCGTCCCATGCGCTGGGACCCGGAAGATCGCGCGAAGGTCTTCTTCCGTCGCGCCCACTGGCTCATGGTCATCGCACGCCTGGCGGACGGCGCGACGTTGACGTCTGCCAATGCGGAGCTGCAGCGCGTCGCTGCGACCCTGAAACAGGAATATCCGGAAACCAACGTTCACATGGGCGCGGGCATGACGCCGCTGCACGAGTACCTCGTCGGCGAAACTCGCCTGCCACTCTTGGTGACCCTGGGTGGGGCGGCGCTCCTTCTCATCATCGCCTGCGGCAACGTGGCGAACCTCCTGCTCGTGCGTGCCTCGACGGCTCATCGGGAGCAGGCCGTGCGATTGGCACTGGGCGCTTCCCGCGCTCGCTTGCTTCGACAATCCCTGGTCGACGGCGCCGTGCTGGCCGTGCTTGGCGGCGTCGCCGGATTGCTCCTCGGCAAATGGGGTACGCGCGCCCTTGTTGCGTTGCAGCCGGCGGGGCTCCTTCCCGTGTCAGGGATCGACGTGTCATGGGCTACCATGGCGGTCGCTGGTACGATCGTCGTCACCCTGACCCTGGTGTTCGCGGCAGTCCCCGTATGGTGGAGTCGCCGGATGCTGCCCTCCGAGGCGCTGCGAGATGAAGGGCGCGGGGCCAGCATGGGTCGTCGGGCGGCCCGAGGAACGCACGTCCTGCTGGCCGGACAAGTTGCCATCGCGTTGGTGCTGACGGCTGCCGCCGGACTCCTGATCAAGAGCTACTTCCGCCTGGATCAGGTCGATCCCGGCGTCGACACACGCAACGTGCTCACGACAGAGGTCACGCTCCCGTCCGTGCGCTACGACTCCGTGAGCAAGGTGATCGCCTTCTTTGACCGTCTCGTCGCCGAATCACGTGCGCTCCCGGGCGTTCAAGGTGCCGCGATGACGTCCAAGGTCGCGCTCGGTCCGTCGTCGTGGAGCAGCCAGTTTGCGATCGAAGGGTTGCCGCCGATCGAGGGTTCGCCGCAGATCGTCCATCGGGAAGTTACCGGCGGCTACAACGCCGTCATGCACGCGCCGATCCGCGAAGGGCGTGGAATAGACGCCAACGATCAGTCCACGGCGCCGCTGGTGGTGGTCGTGAACGAGACCTTCGCCAGACGATTCGCCCCCGTCGGCGGGATCATCGGACGGCGTATCGCCTTCGACGGTACGCCGGGGCCGAATTCCGCATGGCGTACCGTCATAGGCGTGTCCGCGGATGAGCACCAGACGTCACTCGCCTTGGACCCGATGCCCGAAGTGTTCGCGCCGTACGCCCAGGAACCACGGAATGCGATGACGCTCATCGTGCGCACGGCCGGACCGGTAGATGGGACGATGCCTGCCGTGCGGAACCTGATACGTCGTCTCGACCCGTCCCTGGCGCTCGGCGCCATGAAGAGCATGGAAGCGGTACGATCCGAGGCTTTGCGCCGCGAGCGCTTTCTGGCCACGCTGCTGCTGGGATTCGCAGGTGTGGGCCTCGTGCTTGGCCTGGTTGGGGTGTACGGCATTGTGTCACAGATCGCCCGTCGGCGCCTGCGCGAGATGGGCATTCGTATGGCGTTAGGCGCGCGTCGACGTGAAGTCGTATGGCTGCTGGTGCGGAAGGGCGTTGGCGTGAGCGCGGTTGGAGCCGTCGCTGGCGTCCTCATCGGGTTCCTTAGCACGGGCATCTTGCGATCATTGCTGTATCGCGTCGCCCCCGGAGATCCGCTGGTCTATGCGGCTACGACGGTGGCGTTGCTGCTTGCGGCGGCGCTCGCGTCCTGGCTACCGGCGTGGCGCGCGTCTCGGACGGACCCGTCGGAGGTATTGCGGGCCGAGTGATGGCGGGAGTCGCGGTCCACGCCCCCAACAGCCAGATTGTCTGCTGACGTCGCCGGCCGCCCACCTGACCGGTGGGTGACACTGACGTCCCAGTCGATGCGACGCCCGTCAGCCTCAAGTCAGCGGAGAACCCGGTGCAAGACTCGTTAGACCTTCTGCGACGTGGAGCCGTGCAGAGAACCAGCGCCCAGCGGATATTCCGAGCGCTGGCCATTGCCTGCCTCCTGATCACGCCACCCATTTCGTCGGCGATCGCACAGGAGCAGCGCTCCGGGAACCCCATTCTCAAGGGCTGGTACGCCGATCCCGAGGCACACGTCTTCGCGGGTGAGTACTGGATCTTTCCGACCTACTCGGCGCCCTACGACGAACAGGTCTTCCTGGACGCATTTTCGTCGCGCGACCTGGTGACGTGGGTAAAGCACCCGCGCGTGCTGGACAGGTCGAATGTGCCATGGGCCCGGCGCGCGATGTGGGCGCCATCCATCGTGCAAAAGGATGGGTGGTATTACCTGTTCTTTGGCGCCAACGACATCCAGAGCGATCAGGAGCATGGCGGGATTGGCGTGGCGCGCGCACGGACGCCTAACGGGCCGTTCATTGACTACCTTGGCAAGCCACTGATCGATCGCTTTCACAACGGGGCACAGCCGATCGACCAGATGGTGTTTCGCGATACAGACGGCGCTTACTACATCGTGTACGGCGGTTGGGGGCACTGCAACATCGCGAAGTTGAACGACGACTTCACGGGATTCGTGCCATTCCCAGATGGGACCACGTTCAAGGAGATCACGCCCAAGGGATTTGTGGAAGGCGCGTACATGCTGGTGAAGGATGGTAAGTATTACTTCATGTGGTCCGAAGGCGGCTGGACAGGACCGGACTACGCGGTGGCCTATGCCGTCGGCACGTCGCCATTTGGGCCATTCGAGCGCGTTGGCAAGATTCTCCAACAGGATCCCAAGGTCGCGACGGGCGCGGGGCACCATTCGGTGCTGCACGCGCCGGGCTCGGACACATGGTATATCGTCTACCACCGCCGCCCGTTAGGCGAGACCGATCGCAATCATCGCGTGGTGAGCATCGACGAGCTGCGATTCGACGCGAGTGGACGGATCGTTCCGGTCGAGATCACGACGGCGGGTGTGGCCGCAGCTTCGCTCAAACCGACCCCCTGATCGGCTCCCAGCGCTGCCCGATCTACCGGGCTCGCGCAAGTTCTAGCGCTGGCGGGCGCGATGCCCGCCAGTCGCTACTCGGACTTGATCGCGGTCACGGGATTCACCGCGCCCGCCCGGCGAGCCGGAACCCAGATCGCCAGTGCCGACACGCCGATCAGCACCAAGGGCACACCGACGAACGTCAGCGGGTCCACCGCCTGACCGCCGATGAGCAACCCTCGCACCAGTCGAGAGGCGCCGAGCGCACCGGCCAGTCCGATCACCGCTCCAGCACCAACGAGCGTCATGCCTTGTCGCATGACGAGGCCCAAGACCTGACTCTCGGCGGCGCCGATCGCCATACGAATACCAATCTCCTTCGTGCGCTGGGCAACCGAGTAGGCCATCACACCGTACATCCCTACGGCGGCCAGCAACAACCCAAGAATTCCGAAGATCCCCAGCACGCTGCCCGTCAGCCGCGCCGGGAGTAGGGCCGTCCCGAGCCACTCGTCCATCGTCCGGACGTCGGCCAGGGGGAGGGCAGGGTCCATAGCGGCGACGACGGATCGCAGCGTCGGCACGATGGCGGACGGATCGCCCGTCGTGCGGATATTCATCGTCATCTGCGCACTCCATCGTTGCGCTTGCGCGAAGTACATGTAGGCGGTCGGGTCCTCTCCGAGGCTCTTGTACTTTCCCGTCGGCACGACTCCAAGGATGGTGTGCTCGCGCCGGCCCACCTTGAGCGTCCGACCAACGGCGTCCACACCCTTGTAGAACCGCTGGGCAAAGCGTTCGTTCACGACGAGTCCTCGCGGCGCGAGGGAGTCGTCCTGCACGGTGAAGCCGCGGCCCCGCAGGATCGGAATGCGCATGGCGTCGAAATAGCCTGGCGCCACGGTCGCGTAGAGGACGCTCATGGGTTCGTTCGGTGCCGCCGTGTATCCGGGGATCTCCACATACGTGTCGGAGCTGCCGAGGCCCAACGGGACCTGATCCACCAGCCCGACCGCTTTCACGTTCGGGATCGCTTGGACACGATCGAGCAGCTGGCGATAGAATTGTTCGGTTCGCGGGCGATCGTAGCCCTGCAGCTCCGGATTGACCGAGGCCAGCAACACGTTTGAGCTGTCGAAGCCCTTGTCGACGGTCGTGGCCTCGCGGAGGTTGCGCAGGAAGAGGGACGCGCTCACCAGCAGAATGAGCGACAGGGCCATCTGCGCCACCACCAGCCCGCGACTCATGCGCGAGCGTCCCCCACCGGCCGGCGCCTCCCCCTTGAGCGTGGGGACGAGTGATGGACGCGTGGCCTGAAGGGCCGGTGCGAGCCCAAACAGGACGCCCGTTACCAGGGTGATCGCCAGCGTGAACAGCAGGACCGCCGGCGACAACCGGACATCGGGGGTGAAGTCGATGTCGAAGGGGAGAGAGACCCCGTTCAACAGCGTGATGGCGCCCCACGCCACGAACAAGCCGATCGCTCCCGCAATGAGGGAGAAAATCACGCTCTCGGTCATCAACTGGCGAATGAGCACGCCACGTGTCGCGCCTAGGCTTTGACGCACGGCCATTTCGCGCCACCGGTCCCGAGCCCTCGCGAGGAAGAGGTTCGCCACGTTCACGCAGGCGATGAGCAGCAGCATCAACACGACGGCCATCACCACGCCCGACAGTCCAACCTGCGCCTGACGCATGGTCGGGTGAATGCCCGCGTCCTGCTGTCGCAGCATGGTGATGCCGGTGTTCTCGTAGTTGTCCGGCATCTCCTGTTGAAGCTGGGCTTCGACGGCCTTGATGCGGCTTTGCGCCTGCTCGTAGCGGATTCCGGGCTTCAATCGTGCCACGACGTTCATGAAGTTGTTGCCGCGATACTCCAGTGCACCGCGCGATTCCGGGCGAATCTGGTCGACTTGCACCAGCGGCACCCACATCGCCGGTGTCACCAGCGGGAGTGGGCCCCGGAACGATGCCGGTGCCACGCCGACGATGGTGTACGGAGCGCCGTTCAGCGTCAGGCTCTTCCCGACAATCGCTGGGTCCCCACCAAAGCGACCCTTCCACATGGCGTTGGAGATGACGGCCACGGCGTGGCCGCCAGCCCCGCTATCCTCCTCTGCCACAAACATCCGTCCGCGCTCCGCGCTCACACCGAGTACGGAGAACAGGTTGGCCGAGACCATCTCACCCATCAACAGCTCGGAGCGTCCATCGGCGGACACACTGAGCGGTACGAAGGCCCAGGTGGCCACGTCGCTGAAGATGTCCTTGGTGCGCTCCTGCAGGTCGCGCCAGCCCGGCGGACTGTTTGAGCCGTACTCCATGCCAGGATGCTTCTTGTAGAGCTGCACGAGCCGGTCCGGTTCATACGTGCCCGGGAGCGGACGCAGAAGGAGCGCGTCGATCGTCGAGAAGACGGCGGTGTTGAGGCCAATCCCAAGGGCCAGCGTAACGATCGCGATCGTGGTGAAGAGCGGATTCTTCGTCAGCAGACGAGAGGCGATCTTCAGGTCGTGGCGGAGCGCTGACATGGCGGTCGTGGTGAGGGAAGCGCCGATGCGGCGGGAGGTGGCGTGTAAAGCGTCAAGGACACGCGTCACGAGCGACCCGAGCGGTCTCCTTCGCCTACGAACCGCCCGGCTCTGGGTTTCAGCGCCTTTGCTTACCCTCGCGCGACGAAGTCCAGTCCGAACTCGGCCGGCTCCAGCATCCGTTCCATGAGGGCCTGTCGAGCCGGATCGAGCGCCAAAGCGTCCAGGTCCTTCAGCGATTGGTGCGACGTGAGCCACCCGACCAGGCGCTCGACCTCGTTGGCGAGGTCCGCGTCCATTTGGGCGTCGCCGTTCGCGTGGACCCGGTTCATGGCCTGGTCGCGCGCCTGCGTCGCGGCTGCCACGAGCTGTGCCCATTGGGGATCGCCGTCGGATGGTCCGGAGCCATTCAGTTGTTTCACCTGACGGTAGGTCTGAAGGTACCGCTCCATGAACGACCGATGCTCCTCCTTATGCCGCATGTCGTTGAAGAAGTTGCGTCGTGTAGCGGAGAGCCACCGCGCCCGATCCGCTGGGCTCATGCTGCCGCTGGCCAACACGAACGCGAACGGGAACACGAAGTAGTTGAACTCGCGGTTGACCTTGGCGATCAGTGCACGGACACCCGGCACGGCGTACTCCCCTCGCAAGCGATACTTGAACGCGTTGTTCGGAAAGGCATAGTAGAAGAGGAGGTCCTGCACCGTGCGACAGTCGCTGACCTTGTAGTCGATGCCTAACAAGCGTGCAATCTCGTCCGTGTAGAACCCATAGTACACCAGGTGCTCGTAGCGGCGTACGCGATCGTAGACGTAGTAGTGCGCGTTGTACGCCGCGATGCGCTGCGGCAGGTTCTGGTGAATTTCACGGTGAAAATCCGGCTGTGTGACGAGCTTGTGAACGAACAGGCCCTGCATTTCGATGATGTTGGCCAAGCCGCCAGTGTACGGCCGCGTAAAGCCCATGAGATAGACGTTCCGCAGGGACTGCGGGATGACGCCCATGAAGGCCTCACGCTGGACGTACTGGTACGGACGCGCCCCTCCCGCCAGGATGAGCGGCAGTCGGGGCGTCTCGGCATCTCCCTGGACATACAGGTCAAACTCGCGCTCGACCCCCGCATACGTGATCGTCTGCTTGTCGAGGTCGAGTGGCGTGTCCTTGGGCACCACGATCGCCTTGCCGGTATGCAGCCACATGGCGATGTCGTTCAACAGGTACCCGTTCGTGATCGCACGGGGAAGGTCGGCACCGAACCGTCGCGCGTATTCATCGACAGGCCAGTACTTGATGGCCACGGCGCCATTCACCGGGCGTGAGCGGCTACGATTGTACGACTCATCGCGCACGCTGTCCGGGAACTGGTCGCCGAGCAGGTATGGGTTGTCCGAGCCCAGGTGCGCGCCGTAGATGATGTCGGCGTAGTGCTCGTGCGAGACGTATCGGTAGTTGTGGAATTCCAGCTGGTCCAGGGTGTAGGTCGTGCCTAACGAAGGAACGACCTTGTCGCGCGCATGGAAGCCGTTGGTGCGTATGATGACCTTGACGTTGTTCGGGATGAGCTGGGCAATGATGAGGTTCGCGGAGTCGCCCATCGTGTCGAACACCGCGGTCTTGGCCGGGGCACGGTAGTCGATCGACTTCAGATCCTTGATGATGGCACGGCCAAATCCGGTCGAGAACACGACGTGCCGCGCCTTGATCTGCTGTCCCGCGCGCGTGAAGAGCACGGAGTGGTGGTCGTAGTTCTCCACTCGCGTCACCTCGTCCATCACCAGCTTGTTCTTGTAGACGCCCCGCCACTTCAGGTGCGTGCCGTAGAACTCGCGCGCCGTGGGGTAGCCGTCCCGCTCGAACATGTCCGTCAGGTCAAACGAATAGAAACTCGTCAGGTAACTGGAGACGAGGTCGAAGTCCAGTCGCTCGGTCTGGCTCAGGCCGTCCCAGACGCTGTTCTCCTCCGCGGTGATGATCACGAACGGCGTGCCGGTCCGCTCCAACTCCCGGATCAGTGGGACGGCGGTGAATCCAAAGCCTACGATGGCGACGTCGATCATGGGGTCGTTCCGAATGGGGCGGCAAATTGAGGTCGGCAAACTTGGCGTGGGAGCCCCTATCATGCAAAGAACGGGCTACGGAGACCGACGCCAAACCGGCCGAACGCTGGGCGTCCAAGCGCGAGCACGCCGGGTGGGGCGCAACTCGACGGATGAGCGATTCCGTCACTTCCTGTCGCCGAAGTGCAGGTCCGGGTGCGGATTCGACGGGGTGCGAGTCCCGCGCATCCCTCGGATCGCGCCTCTGACCCCCCGCCTCGAGGGCATCTGCGGTTGCTGGCGGGTGCGTGCCCGCCGCAGTAATGTCTCGCACCGCGGAACGGCTCGGAACGCTAGCCTGGACGCATGCCGGGCCGCGAAATGTGTATGCTGTTGTAGGTGGAGCCAGAGAGACGGGGGCCACCCATTTGACTCCCGAGCCGATGCCACCCTTGCCACGCGCAGGACTCATGCCCACCCCCCCGCGACGCTGGCCTCAGTACTACACGGTGGTCCTGCTCTGTTTTGCCGCGGTGTTCATCTCGTATCTCGACCGCACGAACATCTCCGTGGCATCGATCGCGATGCAGGACGAGTTCAAGTGGAGCGAGACCACCAAGGGCTTCGTCCTCTCGTCCTTCTTCATCGGCTACCTGTTGTTGCAGGTGGTCAGCGGAACGCTCGCCAACCGCTTTGGCGGATGGATCGTCCTTGGCGTCGCGGTGGTCTGGTGGTCACTCTTTACGTTACTGACGCCGCCAGCTGCGATGATGTCGCTCTCCGCGCTCGTGGGAGCGCGAATCGCGCTGGGACTCGGCGAGGCCGCCGTCTTCCCCTCCGCGATCAACATGGTGGGCCGCTGGGTCCCGCCAGCTCAACGGTCGCGCGCCG